>MEMX01000070.1:214414-223515 GCA_001768075.1 Anaeromyxobacter sp. RBG_16_69_14
GAGCGAACGCCGCTCCCCCCATGCCCCCCACCGGGAGCACATACTCGCCTTTCGCTGATGAAGGCGCTCACTCTCATCGCTTCCGGGGCGAGCCCGAGTGATTCTTGGCGGAAGCCCGCTGCGCAAGAAGTTGAAACATCGTTCAAAGGGAGGGTTCCTTCGCGAAGCCCTCGATGGTCCAGCTCTTCATCTGAGAGAGGAGCGCGTCGTGGCTCCAGTCGAGGTGGAGAGGCGTCACCGAGACGAGCCCATCCTGGAAGACGCAGTTGCAGTCGGAGTGGGGGATGTCCTCGTTCACCGCCCCTTCGCCGCCGATCCAGTAGTACTTGCGGCCGCGAGGATCCCTGTTCTCGATGACCTCGTTGCCGTAGGTCCGGTGCCCGAGCCTCGCGAAGCGGTACCCCTTCACCGGTCCGGGTGGCACGTTCACGTTGAGGAGCACCGGGGCGGGGGGCGGGCTTCGCACGATATGGCGCCCCAGTGCGGCGGCGAAGGCCGCGGCGTGCTCGAACGCGTGCGGCGGGATCGAGGCCAGGGAAACGGCGATGGCATGGCAGCCGAGGATGGCTCCCTCCATGGCGGCGGCGACGGTGCCGGAGTAGAGCACGTCGTTGCCGAGGTTCGGGCCGTGGTTCACTCCCGAGATGACCAGGTCCGGTCGGCGCTCCCTCAGCAGCAGGTTCAGGGCCATGTAGACGGCGTCGGTCGGCGTGCCGTCGACGGAGAACCGGCGGGGACCCACCTCGACGATGCGCAGCGGCCGGTGCAGGGAGATGGAGTGGCTCGAGGCGGACTGCTCGCGGTCGGGGGCCACGATCCAGACCTCGTCGTTCGGAAAGGCCGCAGCGAGCGCCGCCAGTCCCGGCGCGTGAACGCCGTCGTCGTTGGAGAGCAGGAGTCGCACGGGGCGAATCTATCACCCGGCCGCGCCTGCGCCAGAAAGGCACGCGCCCCCAACCGAAATGGTCCTGTCAGCGCAGCAAGGCGACGAGGAGCGCCATGGTGAGCACGCTCGAGCCGACGATGGCCCAGCCGAGCTCTCGCAAGCGCTTCGGCGAGAAGCGCGCCAGGCACACGATGATGGACAGGAGCGCCGTTGGGAAGAGCGCGACCGGTGCGGCTCTCGGCAGTCCCGCGAGCGGGATGGCCGCGAAGGCGCCCGCGAGGAGCGCCGTCGCGATCGCAGCGTAGGTGACACCTGGATCGCGCTTCCCCTTGGACCGCGCGCGGACCAGGACGACCTGGACCGCGAGCGTCGCCGCCGCGAAGGCGAGCGCCCATGTGAACCAGCACGCGATGGCCCACGCGAGCGGTGCTCCACCGGCGAGGGCGACGGCCAGGGCGCTCGCCGAGAGGGCCGCCCCCACGATCACCTCGCCGCCGATCGTCTTCTCGAGCCGCCGCACGATCAGCCACGCCACCACGAGAGCCAGCACGGCCGGCAGCAACAACGCGAGGCGCGCCGGTAGAGGCGCGAGCAGCACGCCGACCGTGCCAGAGATCGCGGCCAACCCGCCCAGCGCTCCGAGGAGCCGCCGCGCGCGGGGTCCGTCCGCCTCGAGGGCGCGCCTTCCTCGCTGCCCGAGCACGACCAGGAGCGCCTCGTGCGCCACGAAGGCGAGGACGATGGCGAGGGTGAGGGCGGCAGAGGCCAGCCGGGGCTGGCCGATGGCGAGCGCGGTGAGCAGCGGCATGACCAGCTGCCCGTAAGCGCCGTGCTCATGGGGAATGAGGGCGCGCGTGGGGGTCGGGGTGGGGTTCGAAGGAGCGGACTGCATCGTGCGCGGAGATTCCATGGCCAGGACTGTGCAGACGGCGCAAGTAGATCGGGAACCATGACCGGCGATCCGACGCTCCTCATCCGCGATGCCGCCGTGGTGGCCACCTTCGACGACGAAGGCAGGGAGGTGCCCGACGCCTCGATCCTGATCCGGGGAAGCCGCATCGAGGCGATCGGTCCGGCATCCGAGCTGCCGCGTGGCGCAGACGAGGTCATCGATGCGCGCGGCCATCTCGTGACCCCGGGTCTGGTCAACACGCATCACCACATGAGCCAGTCACTCACGCGCGCGATCCGGGCAGTGCAGGACGCGGAGCTCTTCAGCTGGCTGCGCGGGCTCTACCCGATCTGGGCTCACCTCACTCCCGAGATGATCCGGGTCTCGACCCAGATCGCGATGGCCGAGCTCTTGCTGTCGGGCTGTACCACCAGCAGCGATCACCTCTACATCTTTCCCGACGGTGTGAAGCTCGACGACAGCATCGAGGCGGCCCGGCTGACAGGCATGCGCTTCACCGCCGCCCGGGGGTCGATGAGCGTCGGCCACAGCCGGGGCGGGCTGCCGCCGGACGACGTCGTGGAGAGCGAGGACGGGATCCTCGCGGACACGCAGCGCGTCATCGAGCGCTACCACGACGGCGGGAACGGCTCGATGCTCCAGATCGCCGTGGCGCCGTGCTCGCCGTTCTCGGTGAGCCAGGAGCTGATGGTGGAGTCGGCGCGGCTGGCGCGTGCTCTCGGCGTGCGGCTGCACACCCACCTCGCCGAGAACGACCACGACGTCGCCTACACGCGCGAGAAGTTCGGCCGGACGCCGGCCGAATACGCCGAAGATCTGGAGTGGGTCGGCGACGACGTCTGGCACGCCCACTGCGTGAAACTCGACGACGCGGGGATCGCGCGCTTCGCCGCGACCGGCACCGGGGTCGCGCACTGCCCCGCGAGTAACATGCGCCTCGCGAGTGGCATCGCGAGGGTCCGCGCCATGCGGGACGCCGGCGTCGCGGTCGGGCTCGGCGTGGACGGCAGCGCCAGCAACGACGGAGGTCACATGGTCGGCGAGGCGCGGCTGGCCATGCTCCTCCAGCGCGTCGGGATCGCGCTCGAGCCGTTCGGATGCGACCGTGGCCCGGCCGCCATGACGGCGCGGGACGCGCTGGCCATCGCGACGCGGGGCGGGGCGGAGGTGCTCGGGCGCCGAGACATCGGACACCTGGCGCCCGGGATGTGCGCCGACCTGGCGCTCTTCGATCTCGGCGCTCTCGCGTTCGCAGGCGGTGCGGTGCACGATCCCGTCGGCGCCTTGTTGCTGTGCGCGTCGCCCGGCGCGGCTTACACCATCGTGGACGGAAAGGTGGTGGTGCGGAAGGGCCGGCTGACGACCTTCGACCTGGAGTGCGTGGTGAGGCGCCACGACGAGCTGGCGGTCCAGCTGACCGAGCGCGCCCGGAGTTGAGGGCTGCCTCGCTCGCGAGACCCTACTTTGGAGGCGCGACCAGGAAAGGCTCCAGCAACTCTAGACATCGCAGGGGACGTGCGGTGGCCTCCTTCCGCATGGCCGTCCCATCGCCGGTCGCCGGAACCCCGGATCGCCTGACCGCAGGGTCAACCTGAAACGAATGACAGGTGAAATCACGATGCGGTTGTGGGATGGATCCGCACCATGACCCGTCTCGCTCGCTGCGCCATCGCAGCTCTCCTCGCCTCAGCCTGCGCTCACCCCCGGAGTTCGCCTGCGCCCACCGCCCCAGTCATGGCGGCGGAGCATTTCCTTTCCGTTGATGGGGTCGCCGGCCGCCTACGCGTGTCGGACGGCGGTGCCGGCGAGCCTGCGGTCGTCCTCCTCCACGGTCTCGGCGCCGATCTGGAGGTCTGGCGGCCGCAGCTCGATCACCTGCGGATCACGCGGCGGGCCATCGCCTACGATCAGCGAGGTCACGGCGGGTCCGAGAAGGCTCGCGATGGGGTCTACACCCTCGAGGCCCTGGCCGCTGACGTCGAGGCGGTACGGCGCGACCTCGGGCTCGGGCGCGTCATCCTGGTCGGCCACAGCTTGTCGGGCCCGCTGCTCACCACCTTCGCCGGCGCGCACCCGGAGGCCGTGGTCGGGCTCGTCTACCTCGACGCGATCGGCGACTTCCAGGCCGTGCCGCGCGAACGGCTCCAGCCCCTCATCGACCGGGAGGCATCTCCGTCGTTCGGGGCTCCCGAGCGGCGCGCGACCTTCGACGAGATGCTTCGCCCGAGGGCCCTGCCGGCCACCCGGGAGCGGGTGCTCGCCGCGCTCGAGCGGATCGATCCGCCCGCCTTCGCGGCGCTGCGCCGCGGCATGTTCGAGTTCCGCGACGCGCGCGCCATCTACGCCGGCTACCGGGGGCCGGCCGTGGCGATCGAGGCGGCGGATAATCCGTACGCCGCGGTCCTGGCCGGCCAGGTACTTCACCTCCCTCGCACCGAGGTGGCAGGCGTCTCGCACTGGTTGCAGCTCGACGACCCCGACGCCGTGAACCGATCGCTCGACGCGTTCCTGGCTGGATTCCCGGTCGCGCGGTGATTTTCCCCGGGTGCGCGCTTCCTGTCAGCGCCCGAGGCAGACCATTCCCGGCGGCCGACTCTCTTCGTCGGCGGGTTGCGTTGAGCGTGCGCGCTCGTCCACGGTCAGTTCCCCGGCAGGCGCATCTTTTCGAGGAGCGCCTTGTAGGCCGGGTCGCCGTGCAGCTTGCGGAAGCTCAGGTCGTAGCCAACCTCGAACAGCCTGCGGTCGCGCTGGTCGAAGGCGCGCTCGAGCCACGCCATCGCGCGGTCGCGATCGCCCCACCACCCGTAGACCTGCGCCACCCAGTACGCGTCGCGCTGTGCGTGCCCCGCGATGAGAGCCTCGATCGCCCGCTGCGCTTCCCTCTCGTGGCCAAGATCGTGCTCGGCGATCGCCATGGCGGCCAGCCGGGGCACCGCGTAGCGCGCCCCCCGTGCCGCCGCCAGCGCCTCCTGCACCTGTCCCTGCGCGAGGAGCGTCCTGGTCAGGTTGAATGCGGCAAAGGCATGATCCGGACCCACCTCCACCGCCCTGCGCAGCGCCTCGACGCTGCGCTCGAACTGACTGCTGTCGGAGTACAACAGGCCGAGCGCGTTCCAGCACGGGGCGGACAGGGGGTCGAGCTCCGTTGCCCGGCGGCTCGATTGGATGGCCTCCGACAGGTGACCCAGCGGGCCCTGCACGAACAGCGCGTATCGCCACCACGTGTCTGCGTCACCCGGATTCAGCGCTAGCGCGCGCTCCATGTCCTCCTCCGCTCCAGTCCAGTCGTGCTGGATCACCGCCCGGACGTAGCCCCGCGCCCTGAATCCGTCGGCGCCGGGATCGAGCGCCCTGGCGCGGGTGGCCGCCTCCACGCTCCTCCGCCTGTGCTCCTCGTAGTTCGCCGGTGTCCCGGTGAAGCTCCAGGCGTAGTTGAGTGCGACCGCGAGGCCGGCCCACGCAGGGGCGTAGGCCGCGTCCAGGGCGATGGCCTTCTCGAAGGCCTCCACCGCGCGTCCGTAGCCATCGGCCGATCCGCGATTGTACAGCATTCGGCCGAGCAGGAACTGATCGTACGCCTCTGGACTGGTCCCGCGCTGCGCGATGGAGGCCGGGCCTTGCCCGGGGAGGAGCTTGAGCTTGAGCGCCTGCACGACCGCCCGAGCGATGTCGTCCTGCACCGCGAAGACGCTCGTCAACTGACGATCGTACGTCTCCGACCAGAGGTGGTAGCCGTCTGCGACGTTGACGAGCTGCGCCGTGATGCGGAGGCGGTTGCCGTCCTTGCGAACGCTCCCTTCCAGGAGGGTGCCGACTTTGAGCTCGCGCCCGATGTCGGCGAGCCGAACGCTCTTGCGCTTGAAGAAGAAGGACGAGGTCCGCCCCGCCACGCGCAGCCCCTGGACCTGCGCCAGCGCGTTCAGGATCTCCTCCGCGACGCCGTCGGAGAAGTACTCCTGGTCCCCTTGCGGGCTCATGTCGGCAAACGGCAGCACGGCGATGGAGGGCGTGGCTTGCGCCGCGGGCGCCGCTGTGCGCTCTCGACCGGTAGAGCCTCTTCGCGCGATCGCGGTCGCGACGAGCGCGCCGATGAGGGTGAAGGCCGCGGCCAAGGCCACCATCCGGAGTCCTGAGCGGCGCCGCCTCCGCACCGGCTTTTCCCTGCCTTCCGATGGGATCCGCTCGACCTGCGCCTGGCAAGCGGCGAGCGCCGAGAGCACCTCTCCCGCGTCTCTCGGCCGATCCACGGGATCCCTCTCCAGCATCCGCGCGAGGAGCTTCCCCAGCGCCGGCACCTCCGCCACCTGCAGCTCCGGCGCTGGTCTGGAGGGATGCGAGGGGCTTGCGTCCGCGGGAAACGGTGCCTCGTCTGCCAGCATCCGGTAGATGAGGACGCCAAGCGCGAAGACGTCGGTTCGCTCGTCTTCCGGCGCGCCCCGCCTCTGTTCGGGCGCCATGTAGGCCGGCGTCCCGCCCTCCACCTTCCGCCGGCCGAAGGCGTGCGCCATCCCCAGATCCAGCACCTTCACCTGTCCGTCCTGGCACAGATAGACGTTCCCAGGGGTGAGATCGCGGTGGACGACGCCCTCGGCGTGCGCGTGGGCGAGTCCCTTCGCCGCCTCCATCCCGACGCGGAGCGCCTCGCGCAGAGGAACGGGACCCTCCTCGAGCCTCTCGGCCAGAGTGCGCCCGCGAAGCAGCTCGAGCACGAGGTAGGGACCGCTCTCGCAGCGCCCGACGTCGAAGAGCGTGACGATGTTGGGATGGGAGAGGCGCGCCGCGGCCTCCGCCTCGCGGAACAGCCGCTCCTGGCGCACGTCCTGGCAGTCGCCAGCTCTGACCGCCTTGAAGGCGACGGTCCGGCCGAGCTCGCGGTCCTTCGCCTCGTAGACGACGCCGAAGCCGCCGCGCCCGACCTCCCGCACGAGCTCGAAGCGCCCCACGACCATGCCCGGCCGGAGCGTACGATCCCACTCCGAGCCGAGGTTCTCGTGGGGGGCGTGCACCAGGGCCTTGAGCAGGGCGGAGATCTGACCCGGGGAAACGCCCTTGGATGTCTTCCCGACGCCCTCCAGATTCCAGTCCGGCACGGCCACCCCCGCTCGTGGCGACCGTGGGAGTCTAACGGACGCACCGACCCTGCGTGAGGGGGAGGCGCGGAGTGGCCGCCTGCGGCCCCGTCAGGGTTCCCGCTCCCTCCCGGTTCTCGTTTTCGGTCCAAGCTTGCGTTTCGTTCTGACGACCTCCACACACGGTGAGGGTCCTCAGGCGGCCACAGAGGCGCCAGCGGAGGCGGCGACGGTGTCTTGCAGGTGCGCCCGCTCGACCTCGGGCGGCAAGAGCTCGTACAGGACCGGCGTGACCACGCGCGCGAGGAGCGTGCTGCTCACCAGCCCGCCGAGGATGACGAGCGCCAGCGGTGAGTAGAGCGCGGAGCGTTCCAGCGCCAGCGGCAGGAGGCCCCCGATGGCGGTGAGCGTGGTGAGCAGGATGGGGACGAAGCGGGCCTCGCCGGCCTTCTGGACGGCCGCGGTGATGGACATACCTCCCTCGCGGAGCTGGTTCGTGAAGTCGACCAACAGGATCGAGTTCTTCACCTCGATCCCCATGAGTGCGACGAAGCCGATGGTGGCGGTGAACGAGAGCGTATATCCGGAGAGGAAGAGCGCGACGAGTCCGCCCACCACTCCCAGCGGGATGACCGAGGCGACGATGAGCGTCGAGCGGAAGGTCCGGAACTCGAGGACGAGCACCGCCAGCACGCCCATGGCTGCCACGATGATGGCCGTTCCGAGGCCACCGAAGCTCTCCTGGCGGCTCTCGATTTCGCCAGCCGGTATGATGCGGATGCCCTCGGGCCACCGCTCCTGCGCGATACGCCCGAGCGCGGCCTTGGTGACGCGGTCGGTGTTGTACCCGTCGCGCACCCACGCCGTGACGGTGGCGCTGCGCACCTTGTTGAAGTGGTACGCACGCGCCGGGCTCGGCTCGAGCCGCACCTCGGCCACCTGCCCGAGCGGTACCGCGCCGGCGTTTCCCGGCACGTACAGGCGATCGAGGACGTCGAGGCCAGGGCGCGCGCCCCCGGGCAGCGCCGCCGCGCCGCGCGGAAGCGTCACGCGAATGTCGTAGGACTCCTCGGCGCCGTCCTCGCGGTAGCGGCCGGCGACGACGCCGCCCACCGCCAGCCGCACGGCGCGGT
Organism: Anaeromyxobacter sp. RBG_16_69_14; assembly: GCA_001768075.1. Taxonomy (GTDB): domain Bacteria; phylum Myxococcota; class Myxococcia; order Myxococcales; family Anaeromyxobacteraceae; genus Anaeromyxobacter_A. The sequence goes on from MEMX01000070.1 coordinate 222,416, forward strand.
CGACATCGGGGAGTGCCACGCCCGAGAGCGAGGCGCGGTCGCCGTCCACGCGCACGCGGAGGTCGGTCTTCCGGTCGCCGGCCGGGTTTCGGACATAGCGGGCACCCTCCGTCGAGGCGAGGATCGCCTCGAGCCGTCTCGCCGCCTCGTCGATGTGGCTGGGCTCGTCACCCAGCACCCGCAGCGCGATGGGCGCGTCCACCGGCGGGCCCTGCTCGAACTCGCGCACCTCGATGCGCGCCCCGGGGTAGCCGGCGACCTCGCTGCGCAGCGCGGCCAGCACGCGCTCCGTCACCTCGGGCTCGTGCGTGCGGAACGCGGCGAGCACCTCGCCCTCGCTCGCCTTCTCGTTCTTCTGCGAGACGTTGTAGTAGATGCGCGGGTTGCCCTTGCCCACGTTGGCCACGATGGTGGCGATCTCGGGGTGCCGCCGAAGCGACGCCTCGACGAAGCGCACGGCGCGCTCGGTCTCGGCGAGGTTCGCGCCCTCCGGCGTCTCCACCGCCACCACGAACTGGGGGATCCCGGCCTTGGGGAAGAGGCTGAAGCCGATCCTCGGCACGAGCGCCACGCTGCCGACGAGGAGCAGCGCCGCCGTGGCGAGCGTGACGGCGGGGTGCGCGAGCGCTTTCTCCAGGAGTCGCTTGTACGATCCGTCGATGGCCCAGGTGAGCGCCCGGAAGAAGACGTTCCCCCGCTCGCCGTGGCTGCGCAGGATGCGGCTCGAGAGGAACGGCACGACCGTCAGCGACACGAGGAGCGACGCCAGGATGGTGAAGACCACGGCCACGGGCAGGCTGCGGATGAAGAGCCCCGCCGCGCCGGGCAGCGCCATGAGCGGCAGGAACGCGAACACGAGCGTGGCGGTGCAGCCCAGCACCGACATGGTGATCTGCTTCGTGGCGCGGATGGCCGCCTGGCGCGGCGAGTGCCCCTGGCGCAGGAAGCGGCTGATGTTCTCGACCACCACCACTGAGTCGTCGACGAGCAGCCCCAGCGCGATGACGAAGCCGACGATGCTGAGCTGGTTGATGGAGTAGCCCGTGACGTCGAGGAGCGCCACCCCCAGCGCCAGCGAGAGCGGGATCGAGACCATCACC
>MEMX01000070.1:223595-236185 GCA_001768075.1 Anaeromyxobacter sp. RBG_16_69_14
GGTGCGAGACGTTGCGCACCTGCTCGAAGGCGCGGACGAGCGACACGCCCCGCGGCAGCTCGCCGGCGAAGGCATTCACGGCGACGTCGAGGGCCTTCGTCACCTCGAAGATGTTCTGGTGCTCCTTCATGTTGGCCGATACGAGCACGGCGCGGGTGCCGTTCACGCGCGCCAGGTGAGTGGGTTCGGCGTCGGTGAGCGTCACCTCCGCGACGTCGCGCACGCGCACCGTCCGCCCGTCCACGGCGCGGACCACGGCGTCGGCGATCTTCTCCACCGAGGCATAGTCGCCCGTCGTCTTCACCGTGAGCTGGCGCGCGCCGGCGTCGAGCGATCCGGCGGGGATGCTGGTCGCGCCCGCGTCCAGCGCCTGCAGCACCTCCCCGGCCGACAGGCCGAGCACCGACAGCCGTCCGGGGTCGACCGCCACCCTGACCTCGCGCGGCGGCAGCGCGTCGATGGCCACCTCGGCCACGCCGGGAACCGCCTCGAGACGGCGCTTGAGCGCACGCGAGAGGCGCTCCAGCTCGCGGTAGGGCGCGCCCTCCGAGGCGAGCGCCAGCTCGACCGTGTTCACCTTCGCTGCGTTGAACTCTTGCACGTCGAGGCGGAGGAGCTGGGAGGGGAGGGTCGGCCGGAGCGCCGACGTCTCGCGCAGCACGTCGTCGCGCTTGCGAGCCGGGTCGGAACCGGCCGTGAACTCCACCTGGATGACCGCGAGCCCGTCCTCGATCGTCGTCTTCATCGACTTCACGTCGTCGAGGGCGTGCAGCTTCCCCTCGACGGGATCGACCACCAGGCGCTCGACGTCGGCGGGGGTGGCACCGGGGAGGACAGCCACCACCGCGAAGTTGGGATAGGGGAAGGTCGGGTCCTCGGTCTTGGGGATGGTGAGGAGCGACGAGAGCCCGAGGAGCGCGATCCCGAGGAAGGCGACCAGGGTGAACTGCCAGCGGCGGACGGAGAACTCGGCGACATGCATGGCGTGCCTCGAGCGCTCAGGGGACCACGCGGACGGCCACGCCGTCCGCCAGACGGGCCGCGCCCTCGCTCACCACGCGATCGACGCCCTCCACCCCGCTCGAGAGGACGGCGCGCTCGCCGTCGAGGAAGGCGACGCGCACCGGCACTCGCCGGGCGCGCTCGCCGTCGACCACGTAGACGGTGCCGCGGTCGCCATCGCCCTCCTGCAGCGCGAGGAGCGGGATGGCGCCGGCGGCATCGACGGCGCGCGCGATCTCGAGCTTGGCGCCGAGCCCGGAGAGCAGGCCACGGGCGCGGGCCGGGTCGACCCGTACCTCGATCTGAAACGTGCCTGTGCCGCGCGCAGCGGAGCGCGCGATCTCGGTGACGCGGCAGGGTATGGCGTCGCGCGGCCGCGCGTCGAGATGCACCAGGGCGAGGTCGCCGACCGAGAGCCCGAGCACGTCGCGCTCGGGGAGGCTGGCGCGCACCACGAAGCCGCTGCTGCGGCCCGAGACGCGCAGGACCGGCTTGCCGGGGGAGACGGTCTCGCCGGGCTCGACCATCCGGCGGTCCACCCACCCGTCGTCCGGCGCGACGAGGACAGCGTTGCGGAGGTTGAACTCGGCGGCCTGCAGCGCCGCGTCGGCCACGTTCGCGCCCGTCTCGGCGTCCTCGGCCTGAGCGAGGGCAATGGACCCTCCCGTGCGCAGGAGCCGCGCCCGGTCGCGGTCCCGGCGCGCCTTGACGGCTGCCTCGCGCGCCTGCCGGACCCCGGCCGTGAGCTCGGTCGTGTCGATCGCGGCCAGAAGCTGCCCGCGCCTCACCTCCATGCCATCGCGCGCGGCGACGCGCGCCACGATCCCGCCCACCTTGAAGGACAGCTCGCGCTCGTCCTTGGCGGCGACCGTACCGGCGGCGCGGACCATCCGGGTGGTTGGCCCGCGATCGACGGCGGCGGTGCGTACCGGAAGCGCGGCTTGCGCCGCTTCCGTCGGTGCGGCATGCCCGGAGGCGCAGGCGGCGGCGAACGCGAGCGAGGTGGCGAGTGTCGTGATGGTGCGGCGAGTCATGACGGCGTGCTCCCCTCGGGGCGGGGCGCCCCGTACCGTGATGTGAGCGACGCATACATTGCCAATCCATGTGAACGGTGTCAACATGAAAGTCATGAAGAGGTCGTCGGCGCCTCGCAAGGACCACTACCACCACGGGGATCTCAGGAACGCCCTCGTCGAGAACGCCCTGCGCCTCGTCGCCGAGCGAGGGCCTGAGGGGTTCAGCCTTCGCGAGGCGGCGCGTGCCGTCGGCGTTTCACCGGGGGCCGCCTACCGCCACTTCGCCGACAAGGCGGCGTTGCTCGGAGCTCTCTCGGCGGACGGGCACGCGCGAATGGTCGCGACCATGGAGCACGCGCTCGCCCACCTCCCCGAGGAGCCTGGCTCGGCGGCGCGCGCGATCGCCTCGTTCCTCGCGATCGGCGCGGCCTACGTGGAGTTTGCCGTCGCGCACCCTTCGCACTTCCGGGTGATGTTCGGCCCGTGCAAGCCCGGAGAGGACGATCTCGCCTGCCTCGCCGCGCAAGGTCGCGACACCTACCAGATCCTCGTGGACGTGCTCGATGGGCTGGTCGCAACCGAAGTGGTCCTGCCCGAGGCGCGCATCGGCGCGGAGCTGCCGGTGTGGTCGCACGTGCACGGGCTCGCTTCCCTCCTCGTTGACGGCGCGCTCACGCTCTCGTCGAGCGAGCGCCACGACGCGCTGCGGCACGCCGGCCACGTGCTGCTCCGCGGGCTTGGCTGTTCGCCGGGCGATCTGCCCGCCGCCCGGCCGGTGACGGTTGACCCGCGCCAGCGGTGAGTCGGGTGGCCGAGGCCCACACATGCACAGTGCAGGCTCCGATCGACTGAACCCAGTTGACGCGCCCTTCCCATTCCGAGCGCCCGATATGCTTCTCGCACCCAGGAACCGGCCCCACGCGTCGAACCATCCTTGATCGAGAGGAGCCTTCGGTGAGATCGCCGCCCCACCTGCTCTGCTGCTGTCTGCTCTCGCTGTCGACCGCCTGCGCGCACCCTGTCCACTCCGTCCATCCTGCAACTGCCACCCGTGCCGCCGAGCATCCGCTCGAGCCGTTGACACAGGCCGAGACGGGCGTCGCGTTCCAAGCGCTGATCGCGCATTTTCGCGCGGACCCGGCGCTGCCCAAGGACTCGCTGCGCTTTCCGCTCGTGGCCCTTTCCGAGCCGGCGAAGTCGTTCGTGCTCGCCTGGTCGGCAGGGCAGCCCTTTCCTCGTCACGCCGAGCTGCACGTGTTGCACTACCAGAGCAATCGCACCTGGGTGGCAGAGGTGGACCTGGAGGCGAGGCGCGTGGTGCGCCTGGCAGCGAAGCCGCTCGGTACACAGCCTGCCGCTGGCGCAGAGGAGTTCGTCGTGGCCAGCGAGATCGTGCACGCGTACGAGCCGTGGCGGAAGGCGCTGCGCGCGCGGGGCGTCAATCCCGAGCTTGCGTACGTGGACGTGTGGTCCGCCGGGGACGAGCCGATCCCGCCACGGCTCGCGGCCACGCTTCCGTTCGGGCAGAACACGCGCATCATGCGCTGTCTCACCTTCGATCGCGGGGCGCGCATCGAGGAGTTCGACCCGCGCGCGCCGCAGAATCCCTACGATCGTCCGGTCGAGGGCGTGGTGGTCACCGTCGACATGAACGCGCGGCGGGTGATCCACATGACCGACTCCGTCGTGCGTCCGGTGATCGCCGACACGGGCAACGCCACGAGCGCGGTGCCCCTGCGTCCGCTGCTCGTGAAGCAACCGAAGGGCTCGGACATCCAGCTGCGAGGCCATCGCGTCCGCTGGCACAGGTGGCAGTTCCTCGCGGTGCTCCATCCGCGCGAGGGGCTCGTGCTCTACGACGTCCGCTACCTGGATCGAGAAACCTGGCGCCCTATCGCCTACCGCCTGTCGCTGTCCGAGATCTACGTGCCGTACGGCCTCGGCCACGCGGACTGGGCCTGGCGCAGCGCCCTCGACGTCGGCGAGTACAACGCCGGTACGCTCGCGCAGCGGCTCGAAGTCGATCGCGACGTGCCCGAGAATGCCTCCTTGCTCGACGCGATCTCGTTTTCGGATCTCGGCCCCACGGCGGACAACCCCACCGGCACCGTGGCGCTTCCGGCCACGACAGCGCTCTACGAGCGCGACGCGGGGATGTCGTGGACGCGCACCGATCCCACCCGCTTCGATCGCGACACGCGTTACGCGCGGGAGCTGGTCGCCACCTGGAACTTCTGGGTCGGCAACTACATCTACGCCTTCGATTGGATCTTCAAGCTCGACGGCAGCATCGAAGTGCGCACGCATCTCACGGGCACGACGCTCAATCGCGGTACCGGCGGGGAGAGCGAGCCCTCGGCGCCCAAGGTGGGCGAGGATGCGCGCGGGGTGCTGGTCGCCGCGCCCAATCACCAGCACTTCTTCAGCTTCCGGCTCGATCTCGACGTGGACGGCCCGGCCAACCAGGTGATGGAGATGGAGGTCGCCAGGATCGCGAACAGCCGCTTCAAGAACGCCTTCGACGCGGTCACCGTCCACCCTGGCCAGGAGGGCTACCGCGACGCCAACCCGTTCTCCCAGCGGCATTGGCACGTGGAGAGCTCACGGGTGAAGAACCGCCTCGGCAAGCCGACCGGCTATGCGCTCGAGCCTGGGGAGCTGGCCGTCCCTTACTCCGCGCCCGACTTCGCCGGCCTCGAGCGCGCTCAGTTTGCGCGCCATCAGCTGTGGATGACGCGCTACCGCGACGGCGAGCTCTACGCAGCCGGAAGCTTCCCGAACCAGGCCAAGAGCGAGGACGGCCTGCCCGTGTTCATCCGGGATGCCGAGAGCCTGGAAGGTCAGGACGTGGTGCTCTGGTACACCACGGGTCTTACCCATCTCGCCCGCCCCGAGGACTACCCGGTCATGCCCACCGAGTCCATCGGCTTCACCCTCGCCCCGCGAGGCTTCTTCGGGCGCAATCCCGCGCTCGACGTCACGGATCAGGCTGCCGAGCGGCTGCCTGGCGCCGGATGAGGCCCGAGGTCATCGCCGCGCGACTCCAGCAGCAGCGAGCACCTTCCCGATCGCCTCGGCGCCGAGCGGCTCGGCGCGGCCGAGCAGCCGGGCGAGGGCAGCGATGCGGGCCACCCGTTCCAGGGTCTCCATCCGGTCGAGCGCCTCCTGGAGCGTGCGCCCGAGCGCGAGCGCGCCGTGCCGCTCCAGGAGGAGCACGTCGTGGCGTGCCAGCAGGGGCGAGATGGCGCGAGGGATCTCATCCGTCCCGGGCGTGGCGAAGCGCGCGACGGCCACCTCGCCCAGGACCACCGAGGCCTCCGGCACGAGGTCGTTGGGGGTCGGGAGGCCCGCCACCGTGAGGGCGATGGCCGTGATGGGGTGCGCGTGCACGACGGCCTGGACGTCCGGACGCGAGGCGTAGACGGCGAGGTGCATGCGCAGCTCGGATGAAGCCCGCCCGCCGCGCCGCACCTTTCCGCTCGCCCCGTCGACGACGACCAGGTCTGCCGGGCGCAGGGACCCCTTGGACGTGCCGGCGGGCGTCACGAGGAGCCTGTCTTCGCCGAGTCGGCAGGAGACGTTCCCTTCGCCGGCTCCGATGAGATCGCGCTCGTCGAGTCGGAGGCACACGCCAACGAGCTCGCGGCGGAGCTGCGCTTCGCTGGGCGCTGCGCGAGCCATGCGGTCTTCCTCGCTCCACCGAGAGTATCAGAAGACCTCTCGTTGCGGGTGGGCGCTACGTGCGACGCCGCGGCACACGCCGGGCGGGCCGAGTGTCGGCCAGGGACGAGGTTATCACTCACTCGCGCCGATGAGCGCGCCTGCATCGCCCAAATCCGTCCTTACGCCGAAGCCGCGTGTGCGGGGGCACCCTGTCTCACGTCTCCGACGCTGCCATCTCCGCCATGCGCTGCCAGAGGCGGAGTGCCTCGCGCCGGGCGGTGGACTCGATCGCCACCATGTCCCCGGTGACGAGGCGACCGTTCTCCACCACCACGCGCCCGCCGACCACCACGTCGCGCACCCGGCCGCCCTCGCGTACGACGACGTCGCCCAGCGCCCCGGGCGTGAGCGGCACGGCGGCTGCCGTGAAGCGCTCCGCTACGAGCGCGTGGCCGGCGGCCAGGCGGCCGCCGGCGTGAGGGTCGCGATGCGCCGCGGCGAGCCGCACGAGCGCCGCCTCCTCGGCCGCCATGTCGGCATCCCATCCGTCGGTACCGAGCGCCACGCGGTGTCCGTGGCGCAGCGCCCCGGCGTATCCGACCCGGTTGCCTTCGTTGGAGCGGGGGTTGTGCACGAGCCAGCAGCCGTGAGCGTCGGCCAGCGCCACCTGCCCCGCCGAGAGGTCCACGCCGTGCGCGAGGATCGAGCCCGGCACGAGGGCGCCGAGCGACAGCATGCGCTCGAGGGGCCCTGCGAAGCCGCGCGCGCGAGCATCCTCCACGTCGGCGCGATCCTCGGCCACGTGGACGTGCAGCACCGTCCCGAGCTCGCGCGCGAGGTCCCCGGCCGCGCGCAGCGTCTCGTCGGAGACTGTGAAGCTCGCGTGGATGCCGACGAGAGCGCGCAGGAGCGGCGAAGCGGGGACGCGGCGGCACTCCGCCATGCCGCGCCGGGCCTCCTCGGGGCCGAAGTTGCGCTGGGTGGCCCCGTAGCAGAGCAGCGCCCGGATCCCCAGCTCCTCGCAGACCCCGGCCAAGACGGCGAGCGACCCCTCGATGAGCTCGGGCGACTCGTGGTGGTCGACCAGGGTGGTGGTGCCGGCGAGCAGCGCGCGCGCGACGTGATCGCGCGCAGCCGCGCCGAGCGCCTCGGCGTCGAGCGCCCGGTCGAGGCGCCACCAGACCCGCTCCAGGATCTGGAGGAACCTCGTGGGCGGCGGCACCGGCGCCGGCATACCGTAGCGCGCTAGGCCGCTGTAGAGGTGCGTATGGGCGCAGACCGCGCCGGGCCCGATCTCGCCGCCTGCACAGGGGAGCGTACGCGCGTCCGAAGGTGCGTCGGAGGCGACGACCCCGTCCACCACGGTGACCGTGCGACCCGTGCGGTCGGGGCCGATGACGAGCGAGTTACTCAACAGCTGCCGAGATAGCATGACAGGCTTGTCGACGGCCAGTTGGTGACCGCAAACGTATGACGCGCTGCGCCCGACGCCGTACGCGGCGACGACGCGTTCGAGCTCCCCCCATTCCACGCACCAGCCCGGAAAACTAGCCAAGCCCCGCGCCGCGTCCCAGCTGGCGCGCGAGCACGTCAGGGCGATCCGTCATGATGCCATCCACGCCCGCTGCCAGGAGCTCGCGCATGTCGGTCTCCTCGTCGACGGTCCAGACGAACACCGCCATGCCGCGTCTGTGCAGGTATTCGACGGTCCGCCGATCCACCACCACGAGGTCGCTGCCCTCCATCCGGTGAGGCAGGTCCGCCACGTCCCATCCCTCGGGACAGCCGGTCGCGCCTTCCGCGCGGGCAGCCATCACGTGGCACGTCGCCGCGCCCTCGGGGAGGAAGTGGCAGGCCTCGGGGAGCCGCGCGCGGATGCGCTCGCCCTGCTCGTCGTGCTGGGAGCCGACGCAGACGCGCTCCACCGCGCCGGTCTCGCGGACGACGCGCACGAGCTCCTCGGCCAGCCTCGGGTCGGCACTCTTGGCCTCGATGTTCATCCGCATGTCGGCGAATCGCGCCAGCAGCTCGCGCAGCGTGGGTGGCGCCACACCGCGCCCGCGCCACGGGAAGGTCTGTCCGCCGTCGGGCGTGAAGCCGAACCCGGCATCGAGGGCGCGCACCTCGTCGAGAGTGCGCGCCTCGATGGTGCCGCGCGCGCCCGTGAGGCGCGAGGTCTCGTCGTCGTGGAAGACGACCACCTCGCCGTCCGCTGTGAGATGGACGTCGAGCTCGAACGCGTCGGCGCCGAGGCGGGCCGCGAGGCCGAAGGCGGGGAGGGTGTTCTCGGGCGCGAGGCGCGCGCCGCCACGGTGCGCGACGAGCCACGGTCGCCGCAGCGCGAGGTAAGGCTTCATGCGCGGGGGGGCCGCGCTACTGCAGCGTCACGCCGAGGCCGTCCACGATGCGGGCGCGCTCGGACAGGAGCCAGTCGTCGGTGTCGAGCTGGATGGCATCCTCGTGCGTGCCGCCGCGCATGAGCAGCCACGGCTGCCGCGCCAGCTCTGCATCGACGTAGATGGGCACCCCGAAGAGCGACAGCGGCGGTTCGGCGCCGGGCTCGCAAGGCCAGAATCGATCTGCGAAGCGCGCCTCGGGTACGAGCTCGACCTCATGCGCGTGGAGCGCGTCGCGCAGCGCCTCGACGTCGACGCGTTCGGTCGCCGCGACCACGGCCAGCGCGAGCCGGCCGTCCACGCTCACGACCACCACCTTGGCCACGCGCGATCCCGAGACGTGCTCGGCAGCCGCGAGCCGCTGGGCCGCGACCGCCCGCCCGTGCATGAAATGCTCGAAGCGTAGGCTGTGCTCACGCAGGTAAGCATCGATCATCGTCGGGATCATGGGGTACCTCCACGTTCTTGGTATTGCGATCGTTGCGCCGCCCGCATCCGGGTGGCAAGCGTCCCAGGAGGGGCGGATGAAAGGGAGCGCTACCAAAGGCCCATCGGCAAGTCCGTCCAGGTCCAAGTCCAAGTCTAGGTCCAAGTCCACGTCCAGGTCTAAAGGCCCACCAGCACATCCCGCGATCAGGTCCGCGCCAGTCTCGGGCCCGCCAGGGTCTAGAGCCAGCTGGGCCTGCCCGGTCGATGCTTGCGCGTCGGCGCGCGAGGACTAATTCCCCTCGAGTGCCGGCCTTCGACCTCCGCATCCTCGACGCGCTATCGGATGTGCCTGCAGCGAGCTGGGACGCGCTCCTCGAGCACGAGCCTGCGCGCGCCACCCCGTTCCTCCGGCACGCCTTCCTCGAGGCGCTCGAGGCCTCGGGCTGCGCCTCGGTGCGGACGGGCTGGCTCCCTCGCCACCTCACCCTGTGGCGCGGCGGTCGGCTCGTCGCTGCGGCGCCGTGTTACAGCAAGGCCGATTCGGACGGCGACTTCTCGCGCGACTGGGAGTGGGCGGCTGCCGCGCAGCAGGGCGGGGTGACTTACTACCCCAAGCTCCTCCTCACGGTTCCTTTCACGCCGGCGACCGGGCGGCGGCTCCTCGTCTCCGCGGGCGAGGATCGCGCTCCGGCCGTGCGCGCGCTCGTCGCCGGCGCCCGGGCGCTGGCAGCGGAGGAGGGGCTGCGTTCGGTGCAAGTCCTCTTCCCGGGCGCGGACGAGGCGCGAGAGCTCGAGGTGGAGGGGTTCGCGGTGCGCGTTGACTTTCAGTATCACTGGGTCAACGCAGGCTATCGCGAGCCGGCCGACTTCCTGGCTCGTTTCTCCTCCAAGCGACGCAACGTCATCAGGCGCGAACGCGCCGCGCCGGGGCGGCAGGGCATCGCCATCCGCAGCGTGCGCGGGGCGGAGCTCGCGGCCGACGGGGCGGGCTGGGCGAAGGCGATGTTCGAGCTGCACCGCGCCAGCGTGGACGAGATGCCCTGGGGCATGCGCTGGGTGAACCGGGGCTTCTACGAGCGCGTGCTCGCCGTCATGCCGGACGCGCTCGAGATCGTGGAGGCGCGCAGGGGCGGCGCGCTGGTGGCCGCCGCGTTCAACGTCGCCTCCCCCACGCGGCTCTACGGGCGCTACTGGGGCTGCCGCGAGGAGCACCCCTTCCTGCACTTCAACGTCTGTCTCTACCACTCGGTGGACGAGTGCATCCGCCGCGGGCTGGAGGCGTTCGAGGGTGGCGCGGGCGGTGAGCACAAGCTGGCGCGCGGGTTCGAGCCTGCCCTCACCTGCTCGGCGCATTTCTTCCTCGACGCGCGCCTCGACGGGCCGCTGCGGCGCCACCTGGCGTTCGAGGCGCGCGAGCGGCGGGCGGCGCTCGCGCGCTGGAGGCAATCGGCCCCCGTGCTCAAGGCGGCCGCCCCGCGAGCAGAGCCGGGGCCCTCTGCCGCGGCCGTGAAGCCCGGTTTCCGGGCCGGGTAGCCAAGGAGGACCGCATGCGGCTGGCCAGATCGTTCGCGCTCGTGCTCACCTTCGTCGCTGTCGTCGAGCCGAGGCCCGCGGAGGCGGCCGCCTATCGCCTGGGAGTCGGGGCAAACTACTGGTTCGAGAAGAGCGGGATCTTCGACCTCACGCTCGCCATCACGACGCCGGTGGCGCCGCGGTTCTCGGTGGGCGGGCGCTTCGGCGCGGCGCTCGTGACCTCGCCATCCACCGCCGCCCTCCCGCTCGACCTGGTGCTGCGTGGCACTTTCCGGCGCGTGTACGTGGAGGGCGTGGCGGGCCCGTGGCTCTTCTTCGAGGGCGACGCGGTGCGTGCCCACGTCGGCCTGGGGATCGGTCTCAGGGCGCGGAACATCTCCGCCGGCATCGAGCTGGCCTACCTCGATCCCGACGCCATACTGGGTCTCAAGATCTCGTTCCCGCTCTGACTCGCCTTTCGCCGTTTCTGGTGCTCGCAAACGCAGTCCTAGGCGAGTCCGAGCGATTTCCCCACCGCATTTTCGAAAAGGGGCGAAACCTAGCCGAGCCCGAGCCCGAGCCCGGGTTGGCGGTGCGCCGCACCATCTGAACGAGCATCGCGACGATGCGGAGCAGAAACTCTCCGCCTGCCTGATGGCTCGAGCATCGGACCCGCTTGACATCGGCCATATGCGCAACTAGAATGGTTACTAGTTACGGTTCTAGACGACATGAACACCAGCAGCCGCTTCACCGTAGGCATTCACATCTTGACACTACTTGCCTACGGCGGCGGCGAGGCGATGACCTCCGAGTACATGGCGGGGAGTGTGAACACGAACCCTGTCGTCATCCGTCGTCTGCTGTCGCTGCTTCGAGCTGCCAGGCTGGTCACCTCGCAGGGCGGACCCGGAGGAGGCTGGCAACTCGCCAGGCCCGCGCGAGGCATCACGCTGCGCGACGTCTACCTTGCCACGGAGGGCAACACGCTCTTCCCGATGCACCCCAACGCGCCGAACCCGCGCTGTCCAGTGGGAAGCACGATCCAGTCGGCCCTCTCCGGCCACTTCGACGATGCGCGACATGCTCTCGAGCAACAGCTTGGACAGACGACCATCGCGGACCTCGTTCAGGAGGTGAAGACCCAGCCCCGATAGGAGAGCGCATTTTTTTTGCAATAAACCGTAACATTGCTGGTTACGTATGTAAGTTCATGAAGCCTGGACTCACGAACATTACTGCGGCCCGCCGTCATGGCGGCCGCGACTGTTGGCTGAGCCGCATCCTCTTCCACCGAAAAAGGAGACCGTCATGACCGTCACGCAGGCGACCCGGAAGCAGCAGGTTCGCGATCTTCTCAAGGCCATCGAGACAGGAGACGCCGCACCCGTCGCGGCCGTCGACCCGAGCAAGTACCTCCAGCACAACCTCGCGATCGCGGATGGCCTGGCTGGCTTCGGCGCAGTCCTTCAGCAGCTGCCGAGGGGCTCGGCTCGGGTGAGCACCGCCCGTGTCTTCGAGGACGGCGAGTTCGTGGTCGCGCACACGGACTACGACTTCTTCGGGCCGAAGATCGGCTTCGACGTCTTCCGGTTCGAGAACGGGAAGATCGTGGAGCACTGGGACAACCTGCAGGAGAAGCCCACCAGCCCGAATCCGAGCGGCCGCACGATGGTCGACGGCCCCGCGGATCCGACAGACCTCGCGAAGACCGACGCCAACAAGGTGCTCGTGCGGGCTTTCGTCGACGACATCCTCGTCAACGGCCGCATGGAGAAGCTCGCAGGGTACTTCGATGGTGACCTCTACTCGCAGCACAACCCGCAGATCGGCGATGGCCTCTCCGGGCTCGGGGCTGCGCTCGAGGCGCTCGCGAAGCAGGGCATCACGATGAAGTACGACCGCATCCACCGCGTGCTCGGCGAGGGGAACTTCGTGGTCGTCGTCAGCGAAGGGACCTTGGGAGGTCGCCACACCTCGTTCTACGACCTCTTCCGCGTCGAGAACGGCAAGATCGCGGAGCACTGGGACACCATCGAGACGATCGCTCCTCGGGACCAGTGGAAGAACGGTAACGGGAAGTTCTGACGGCGTGGGGCGAGGGAGGGCACGTCCGCGGTGCCCTCCGGCGTCGGAGAGAGGGAGGGCCGCGCTCCGGGCCGCCAGGCGCCCGGCCGGTCCGGTGATCTGATCGACGCTCGACGAGTCCTGGAATCACTATCAGGTACGGCGGCGGGCCCAGCGGAGCGTGAGGTCGCGGCAGAAGCGCGCGCCGCCACAGGCCCCTGCGAGGCTGCCCGCTGCGGCGAGGAGGGCCTCGAGCGCGCCGGGCGAGAGGGCCGGACCAGCGTACGAGAGGGAGCGCAGGACAGCGGGCAGCGCGGCGTCGTCGAGCGGCGCGTCTTGCCGGAAGGTCTCCTCCGTGGGCCGCACGCCTGGCGCGGCGTGCGCGAGGATCTGGCGCGCAGCGCCCGGGGGCCGCTGCCGCGCCTTCGGGTTCTCGCGCGCGAGGAGGGAAGCCAGGCCGTCCATGAAGGGCGTGCGCGCGAAGGTCGCCTCCACGACCGCCAGG
>MEMX01000070.1:236252-237735 GCA_001768075.1 Anaeromyxobacter sp. RBG_16_69_14
TGCACGGCGTCCGCGAGGAGGAGGAGGTCGAACGAGGTCCCCGGCAGCCCCGTCGCCTCGGCGCTCGCGTGGACGGCGACGATCGAGATCTCGGGGTCGCGGCGGGCCTCCAGCGCGGAGAGCATGGCCCGGGCCGGCTCCACTGCTGTGACGTGGAGTCCGCGTGCGGCGAGGGGAAGCGCGAGGTGGCCCGTGCCCGCGCCGAGGTCGGCGACGCGCGCCCCCGGGCCGCCGGCGAGGGTGACCAGTCGATCGACGAGCGTGTCGGGGTACGGCGGCCGCGTCAGGTAGTCCTGGGCCAGGCGGTTGAAGACCCAGCGGTCCTCGTCGGAGAGCGAGACCGAGCGGCGGCCCATGGCATCCACAGTATCATCGGTGCCGCCGCCCCCCGCCTGCGCTACATTCCGACACCACGTGTCCGTCTCCGTCGTGTCCATCCGCAACGTGAAGAAGCGCTTCGGATCGTTCGAGGCCCTGCGCGGCGTCGACCTCGAGATCGTGCAGGGCGAGATCTTCGCGCTCCTCGGTCCGAACGGCGCCGGCAAGACGACCCTCATCTCCATCGTGGCCGGTCTCGTCCGCGCCACCGAGGGCGAGGTGCGAGTGCTCGGGCGCGACGTGGTGGCCGACTACCGGTTGACGCGTACTGCGGTCGGGCTCGTGCCCCAGGAGATCAACTTCGACCCCTTCTTCACGGTCGAGGAGTCCTTGCGGATTCAGGCCGGCTACTTTGGCGTCCGCCTGACGGAGGAGCGGCTGGTCGAGATCCTGACGGCGCTCGAGCTGTCCGAGAAGCGCAAGGCCAACACGCGGACGCTCTCGGGTGGCATGAAGCGGCGCCTCCTCATAGGCAAGGCGCTCGTGCACGAGCCCCGGGTGCTGTTCCTCGACGAGCCGACCGCCGGTGTCGACGTGGAGCTGCGTCAGGCGCTCTGGCGCTACGTGCGCGTGCTGCGCGATCGCGGCACCACCATCGTGCTCACCACGCACTACCTGGAGGAGGCCGAGGAGCTGGCCGACCGCGTCGGTGTCATCGACCTGGGACGGCTGCTGGTGGTGGACGACAAGGACGCGCTCATGCGGCGGTACGCTGGCAAGACCCTGCACGCGACGCTGGCAGTGCCGCTGACCACGCTCCCACCGCCTCTCGCCGCGCTGGGGGCGCGGCTCGAGCAAGGTGGGCGATCGGTCGCGATCACCGCCGAGCCCGGGGCCTCGTTCGGGCCGGCGCTCTCGGCCTTCGCGCAGGCGGGCCTCCCGGTGCAGGACGTGGAGACGACGCGCATGCGGCTCGAGGACGTGTTCGTGCGGCTACTGCGCGGGGATCGGGGCGCCCTGGAGGCGCCGGTTGCGCGCGATGCGGCGCCGTGAGACGGCCTCCGCCAGCGTTCAGAAGAGGCGCTCGAGCGCCTCCGCGACGGTCTCGACGGGGTCGATCTCCAGTCCGGGCGGGATCTCGGCGTGCCTCGCGTTGCGCGCCGGC
>MEMX01000071.1:0-22201 GCA_001768075.1 Anaeromyxobacter sp. RBG_16_69_14
CCTCCGCTTGAGGCGCCGAAAGGCGCCGGACATCAGCTCACAGCGGCGGCGGTGACCCTGGAGAATCACATCAACTGGTCGCCGCTGTGAGAAGGGCAAAGCACGTGCGAGCGTCAGGCCGATGCGATGGCCCTGTCGCCGTCGTCCATCACCCGCTCGATGGCGTCGAGCAGGGCGTCGAGCTCGAACGGCTTCGAGAACGCCGCGGCAGCTCCGAGCGACTTCGCCGTCTCGAGAAGGCGACCGTCGGCGGTGAGCACCACCACCGGAATGTCCGCCACCTGTGGATCGCGGAGCTGCGCCTTGCGGAAGTCGGCGCCGTTCATCACCGGCATCATCAGATCGAGCAGGATGATCGCCGGGCGCTCACCGGACTTGAGCGAAGAGATGGCCTCGCGTCCGTCGGATGCGCTGGCGACACGGTACCCCTCCTCGCGCAGGATCGAGCAAAGGGCCGATCGGATGTCGCAGTCGTCCTCCACCACCAGTATGGTTCTCGCCGCCATGCCCGCCTCCCGCCGTCCGGTCCGCCGCCACCCGCCGCCGCGCACAGTAGCCACGGTGCCGGCGCGCGACGATTCCCCTCCCCGGTGAGAGCCCTTGCAGGCTGCCTGAACGACCAGCGGCTCCTTTCCCCGAAAAGCTGTCGGGCAATCGACTGCTCTTCAGCTCGCGCTCCGAGTGAGCGTAGGGTGAGGGCTCGTCCCCGTCCTGGCGGGGGACAAGCCCCCCGCCCCAAGAGAGGAGGGCGAAGACCCGCTCGAGAGCCGGGTGCTTCATCGAGAGCTCTTGAGCAGCTCCTTCACGAGGTGCGCCCCGAGCGCGGCGAGGCCTTGCTCCAGCGCTGCCGCACCGCGCGGGGTGGCGAGGGTGGCGCGCATCGGTTCGGGGGCGAGGCCGATCTCGAGGTTGAGGCGGACCAGCACCGCCGAGATGGCGGGCGTCGCCTCCGCCGCGCGCACGTTGCCGCCGTGCTTCGCGATGCCGGTCGAGAGCTTGTCGAGGAGCTTGTCGGCCGGCGCTCGCGGCCCCTGCTTGCGCTCGAGGGTCGCGGAGATCCCTCGCTGTAGATCCTCCAGCACCCCGGGCGTCTCCAGCGCCTGGAGGAGCCGTTCGTGTGCCTCCTCCTCGTCCACGTTCATGCCGGCGGCGTAGGTGGGAGCGACGATGCGCGCCAGCGTCTTCTTCGGAAAGAGATGGGGGACGCGGGGTGAGAACAGGGTCACGGCGGCTCCTGGTGACGCGTGTCAACGATTGCGAGCCCATGCCGAGACGTGCGGCCCTGTCTATTCACTCTACTTCTTCGAGCTCATCCTGGCGTGGCCCTCGCGAGTGCCCCGTGGCGCGCGCTTTGGCGGGCGTCGCCCGACCTCTGCGTCCTTCGACTCCGGTTCGCCCTGCTCACCGCGACTTTTGAGAGAGGCATCGCGAGGGGCGCGCTCGTCGCGGCTGGCATCGGTCCTGGAGAGACTCGCCTTGAGGGCGTCCATGAGGTCGATGACCTGTGCTCGCGGAGCCTCCGGCGGCACGAGCTGGATCTCCTTGCCTTGCACCTTCTGCTCGACGAGAGCCATCGTGCGCGCGCGCACCTCGTCCGGATACACTTCCGGATGGAAGGAGTCGGAGGCGGTCTGCTCGACGAGCCGCAGCGCCAGCTGGACCTCGGGCTCCTTCAGCTCCGCCTCCTCCACCTCGACCTCCGAGAAGGGGCGCACCTCGTCGCTGTGGAGGAGCTGCTGCATGACGAGGCGGCCGTTCGAGGGCCGCAGCAGTACGAGGTACTGCTTCCCCCGCGAGGCGTAGCGCGCCAGCCCGGCCTTGCCGGCGCGGCGCATCGCCTCGGCGAGGAGGCGGTACGCCTTGGCGCCGCCGCGATCGGGGCCCAGGTAGTAAGGCTTGTCGTAGTAGAGCGGATCGACCTCGGAGAGCGGCACGAACTCGGCGATCTCGATCGTCTGCGACGACGCTTCCTCGAGCGCCTTGAGCTCCTCGGGGGAGAAGGTGACGTACTGGTCCTTGGCGAACTCGTACCCCTTCACCATGTCCTCGCGCGGCACGACCTCGCCGTCCTTGGCGCAGACGTACTGCTGCTTCAGGCGCGAGCCGTCCGTCTTGTGGAGCAGGTTGAAGGAGAGCCCCGCCGAGGGCTGGGTGGCGGGGTAGAGCCGTACCGGGATGGAGACGAGCCCGAAGGAGATGGTCGCCGTGGCCATGGAGCGGAGCGCCATGCTGCCATTATAGGAACGCCTCCAGAGGAACGCCTCCGTGGCGAGGACGGTGAGGCCTGGTGAGGCCCTCGCGCGCTCCCGCGCCAGGCGTCCGGTGTCGCGCACGCCCGAACCCTCGTGGGTGATCCCCCCCCCGTTCAGCTTTGGATCCGCGCTTGGGCGGGCAGGGAGATGCTGGAGACCTGGGGCTCCAGGAACGCCTCCACCTCGATGCGCTGGCGCATGGTGTCGGAGTAACCGAGCTCCATGAGGCGGCCCACGTACTCGGGCTCGAAGGCGAGGTAGCTGAGCAGGTCCGAGCCCGTCTCGCCGGTCGCGCCGATCCCCTTGAGCAGGTAGCGGAGCATGCGCGGAAAGCGCCAGTACTGATCGGCCGCCAGCGTGCCGAGGTCCTGGGACGGCCGTAGCACGAGCGTGGGGATCGCCCGCAGGGGCTGCAATTCGGTGCCGCGGTGATCGGGCGGGATGAAGGCGACGGTGCGGTTGATGCGCTCGAGCCGCTCCACGTCTGCCTCCAGCGCGTCGAGGAAGACGGCGTTGAGCAGCACGCCCACGATCTCCGAGGGGGGCAGCCATTCGCGGCGCGGTGCGCGCGAACGGTCGGGCGGAAACTCGATCGGCGGCGGCGCTTGCACGCCGATGGCCAGGATCCGGTCCGCCCCCAGGTGGATGGCGGGCGAGAGCGGCGCGTGCATGCGCACGCAACCGTCGCCGTAGTAGAACCCCTTGATCTTCACCGGTGGAAAGAAGATCGGGATGGCGGAGGAGGCGAGGACGTGCGGCATCCGGAGGCGCTGCCTGATGCCGATGCGCGTGGAACGGAACCAGGGCTGCACGTCCTTCGCGCCGTCGAAGAAGGAGACAGCGAGGCCGGTCGCGTAGCTGGTGGTCGAGACCGCCACGCCGCGCAGCGCGCCCGAGCGGAAGTGCTGGGCGAGGCGCGAGACAGGTAGCGTCTCCGCGAGCATCTGCCGCAGCGGCTCGGTGTCGAGCAGGTAGTTGATGCGCGACGAGCCGAGCAGCCCACCCGCCGAGAGGTCCTTGATCCAGCGGGAGCCGATCGCGACGAGCCCGCGGGCGTCGGTGCGGTAGACGCGATCGGGCGACAGGGAGCGCCAGATGCCGGCCAGGCGCTCCGCGGCGACCTTGAACTCGTCGGCCCCCGAGGCGAGGGAGACGGCGTTGATGGCGCCGGCCGAGACGCCGGCGAAGATCGAGAAGGGCGAGAGCCCGGGCCTCATCTCGGCGATCGCGAGGAGCGCACCGACCTGGTAGGCGGCCCGGGCACCACCACCAGTCAAGACGAGGCCGACGTCCACCGCGCGACCCTACCACTGCCCGGGAGCCGGGTGGAGTCCGGGAGCCCGATCGAGGGCAGGCCCTGCGCCGGTCAGTGCCTCGTGCAGGGCCAGCGCGAACGCGGGGCCGCGAGCCCCGTCCTCGTGCTTGAAATACACGAGCGCGTCGCTCCACCGCTGCGCCAGGATGCGTTCGGCCCAGGCGCGCAGATCCGCCTCCGTGTACACGGCCTTCCTCAGGCGCAGGTAACCGAAGCTGGTCGTCGCGACGGTGGGTGTGGTCGCCTCGTCGCCGTCGGCGACGCAGAGCGCGGCGCCGTGCGCGCCGAGCGAGGCGTAGACATCGTCCGCCAACCACGACGCGTGGCGGAACTCAAAGGCGGCGCGCCCGCCGGCCGGAACGACCTCGAGGAAGTCCTCCAGCCGGGGCAGGTCCTTCTTGAGCGAAGGTGGCAGCTGGAACAGCACTGCGCCCAGCGCCGGGCCGAGCTCGGCCGCCGCGCGGTAGAAGGTTGCCATCGCGTCCCCGACGTCGCGCAGGCGCTTCACGTGCGTCACGCGCTGGGGCGCCTTGAGCGCGAAGACGAAGCCCGCCGGCACCTCGGCGCGCCAGGTGGCGAGGGTATCCGGCCTGGGCATCCGGTAGAAAGTCGCGTTCACCTCGACCGTCTCGAGGCGCGCCGCGTAGTGGGCGAGCATCGCGCGAGCCGGTAGGCCCTCCGGATAGAATGTGCCCTTCCATGCCGGATAGCTGAAGCCGCTCGTGCCGGAGAGGACGCGCACCCTCACTCACCTAATGCTCACGCGCACGGCGCGCACCACTCGGGGTGGGGTGTACCCGCACGGGCTCACGCGCCGGCCGCGCCACGTCGTATCCTTCGCAGCTTTCTTTGCGGCGCACCTTTTGGAGGTTCACATGCGACATGCGGTGGTGGCGTTTGCCCTCTCGTTTCTCACCTCTGCTGCGCCCGCGCTCGCGCAGACGCCCTGGGAGATGGGCAAGCAGGCGGTCGGCGGAGCCGCGACGGGGAAGCTGGAGAAGGAGACCAACAAGCGGCTCCTCGACGAGAGCCGCAAGAACCAGTGCTCCTTCAAGACCGACTCGGACGAGCTGGCGAAGGGCTGTGACCCGAAGGCTCGCCGGCTCGCCAACGCGCTCGTCGACGCGAAGAAGCGCATCGAGTCGGCCGGCGTGAAGAACTTCAAGTTCGAGGTCTCCGGCCACACCGACTCGTCGGGGAGCGAGGCGCACAACAAGGAACTCTCGCAGAAGCGGGCCGAGCGAATGAAGAAAGAGCTCGTCGCGAAGGGCGTTCCCGAGGGCGACATCACGACAGTGGGGATGGGTTCGGAGAAGCCGCTCGTGAAGCCGGACAACACAGCGGCCAAGAAGGCGAAGAACCGGCGCTACGAGGTGCGGGTCAAGCTCTAGACCTCCCCAGGGATGAAATCCCGGGGGTTCCGAGAGGAGGAGATGATGGGGTTCCCTCACCACGTCGGTCGCTCTCCGGAGCCCTCGTCTTGCGGCTACGACATCTCCGGCCTCGCGACCGTGTTCGCCTCTCTTCGACGGGCGACCCGCTCTGACGCGCCGGAGCGCGATCGCCGCCCGTGACGGCCGGCACCACGCCCGCCCGCGATGCCTCACCCCTGCTCGAGCTGCGCAGGGTGGTGAAGCGCCACGGCGCGGTGACGGTGCTGGGTCCCATGGACCTCGCGGTCGCGCGCGGCGGGGCCCTGGCGGTGGTCGGGCCGAGCGGCGCCGGCAAGACCACCCTGCTCCAGCTCCTGCTCGGCCTTTTGCCTCCCGACGAGGGCGACGTCCGCTTCGGTGGCGTGCCGCTGGCCGCGCTGGATCTGCTCTCGCTGCGGCGCCGCATCGGCTACGTGGTGCAGGGCGGAGGGCTCTTCCCGCACCTCACCGCGGAGGAGAACGCGGGCCTGGTGGCGCGCTGGCTCGGGTGGGAGGCGCCGCGCCTTCGCGCTCGCGTGGCGGAGCTGGCCGAGCTGGCGCGGCTCCCGGCCGAGTTGCTCTCGCGCTACCCGGCGCAGCTCTCTGGTGGGCAGGCTCAGCGCGTGGCGCTGGTACGCGCGCTGGTGCTCGATCCGGATGTCCTCCTCCTCGACGAACCCCTGGGAGCGCTCGACCCGGTGACCCGCGCCGATCTGCAGGACGATCTGGCCGTCGCCTTCGCGCGGCTCGGGAAGACGGTCGTGCTCGTGACGCACGACCTGGCCGAGGCAGCGCTGCTGGGCGGCCGGATCGCGCTCCTGCGCGACGGACGCGTGGTGCAGGAGGGTCCGCTGGACGACCTGGCGCAGCGACCCGCCGATCCTTTCGTCACCCGCTTCCTGCGGGCGCAGCGCTCGCCCTTCGACGCGCTGCGCACCTCTCCCGCTGCGAGGGGAGAGGGCGAGCTGCGATGAAGGCCGCCGCGCTCCTCCTCTGCCTGGTAGGAGGGGTCGCGGCCGCCGCGCCGCCCACGGCGAGGGTCGGCTCGAAGAAGTTCACCGAGTCGGTCATCCTGGCCGAGCTGGCGTCGCAGCTGGCGGCGAGCACTGGCGCACGCGTCGTGCACGTGAAGGAGCTGGGCGGCACGCGTGTGCTGTGGAGCGCGCTCCTGGCCCGCGAGATCGACCTCTACCCCGAGTACACGGGGACGATCGCGCAGGAGTTGCTCGGAGGCGTGGACGCGCGCGACGAGGAGGCCCTGCGCGCCGCGCTCGCCGCCCGGGGCGTGCGTATGGGACGGCCGCTCGGCTTCGAGGACGGCTACGCGCTCGGGATGCGCGAAGAGGTGGCGGCGCGGCTGGGCATCCGGACGATCTCGGACCTCGCCCGTCACCCCGGGCTGCGCCTGGGGCTCTCCCACGAGATCGTGGATCGTGCCGACGGCTGGCCGGCGTTGCGCTCCCGCTACGGGCTCGATGGCGCCGAGGTCCGCGGGCTCGATCACGACGTCGCCTACCGCGGGCTCGCCCAGGGCGCCATCGACGCGACGGACCTCTACTCGACCGACCCCGAAATCCTGGCCCAGCACCTGCGCGTCCTGGAGGACGATCGGCGCGCCTTCCCCGAGTACAAGGCGGTCTTCTTGTGGCGACAGGATCTGGAGGCCCGCGCGCCCGAGGCGTTGCGCGCAGTGGGACGGCTCGAGGGGCGCATCGCCACCGCGGACATGATCGCACTGAACGCTCGCGCGCGGCTCGAGCGCGTGCCTGAGCCGGAGGTGGCCGCGGGGTTCCTACGTTCCGCGCTCGGCGTGTCGAGCGGCGCGCGCGCAGAGGGCAGGGCCGCGCGCATTGCCCACCGCACCGTCGAGCACCTCGGGCTCGTGGCGACCGCGCTGGCGGCGGCCATCGCGGTGGCCGTGCCGCTCGGAGTCCTCGCCGAGCGCCGGCGGCGGCTCGGTCAGGTCATCCTGGGCGCGGCAGGCCTGGTCCAGACCATCCCCTCGCTGGCGCTCCTCGTCGCGACCTTGCCCCTGCTCGGCATCGGTTCCGCGCCGGCGCTCTTCGCGCTCTTCGTCTACAGCCTGCTGCCCATCGTCCGTAGCACCCACGCCGGGCTGCGCTCGATACCGGAGGAGCTGCGCACCTCGGCGCTCGCCCTCGGTCTCCCGCCGCTGGCACGCTTGCGCCTGGTCGAGCTGCCCATGGCGTCTCGCGGCATCCTCGCGGGCGTGAAGACCTCGGCCGTGCTCTGCGTCGGCACCGCCACGTTGGGCGCTCTGGTCGGGGCGGGAGGGCTCGGCCAGCCCATCTTCACAGGCATCCGGCTGGACGACTTTGGCCTCGTGCTGGAGGGCGCGTTGCCGGCGGCGGCGCTCGCGCTGGCGGTGCAGGGGCTCTTCGATCTGGCGGAGGGGCTACTCGTGCCGCGCGGGCTGCGGGTCGGGTCGGCCCAGAAGGTGTAGATTCTTCTCTGGACCTGGACCTGGAAGGACGGCAGGTCGCGCTGATGACGCAGCCGGTCGGCGTTGGCAGGCGTGCCCTGCGGGGGCAAGCCGCGCCTCGCGTGAAATCCTCAGTATTCGCGCGTCGGCGACCCGAGCACCATGTCACAGGCCTCGCAGGAAGCCTCGCGCAGGTTGCGTGCGGCGCGCAGGAGCCGTGCCCAGGTCCGAGGGGTCGATTCCGCGCGCGCCACCCGAAGTGCCGCCTGGTAGGCCTGCTGTGCGAGCGAGAGCCGCTTCGTGGGCGCCATGTTCCTCCCTGGGTCGGTTTCCGGGTCGCGCCCGGGTCGCGCCGACGTGGCGCGTCCGCGCCAGTTCTTCAAAGATCGTTCCTCCGCGAATACCTGGCAACACCCGCCCAGGAATAGACAGCGACCCCCGCTCTTCTCCGACTCGTGCTTCAACCCTTCCTGGGGCCGCCGCAGCGTCTCGCGCACGGTGTGGGTTCGGGAAGGCGGTCGTGGCGGCGGCTTGGCGCTCACGACCGCACGTTATGCGGTCCCGCGTCCTCGCGCCGACTTATCATCCGCCCGTGGGCCGTTCGCCGCTGCGCATCGTGAGCTACAACGTCCGGTACTTCGGTCACGCGCTGAAGGGGCTCGCCTCGACGCGCATGTCGCAGCGCGGTATCGCCCGGCGTCTGGCGGCGCTGGAGCCCCTGGCGGATGCGGTGTGCCTGCAGGAGATCGAGACCATCTCCATCCGCTCGCGCGTCGCCTTCCGGGGGCGCCGACCAGCGGAGACGCAACTCGCCTGCTTCATGCGCGAGGTCGACACGGCGTTCGCGAGCGACGCTCGGGTCTCGCCCTACGAGGGCTTCTACTTCCGCGCGCACGTCAATCAGTTGCGGGGGGTACCCATCTACACCACCGGGCTCGCCATCCTCGTCAACACCCGGCGCCTGCGCGTCGACCACCACAACGTGGAGGCGCCCGAGCACATCACCTACCACCGCGTCGAGCGGTGGAAAGACCGAAAGCAGACGCGCATCTGCGCTCACATGAAGGTCTCCACGCCGGGAGGGCCGCTGCACGTCTTCAACACGCACCTGTCGCTCCCCACGCCCTTCGCGCGCGAGTTCTGGTCGGCGCGCATGCGGATGGGCTGGGGCCCGAACCAGCTGCACGAGGCGCGCACGCTGGCGGCGTTCGTGAGGCGCCACGCCCGCGGCCAGCCGTTCGTGGTGTGTGGGGACTTCAACGCGGCGCCGAGCTCTCCCGTGTTCCGTTTCCTCACGGACGAGGCCGGGTTCAAGAGCGCCCAGGCGACCGCCGGTCAGATCGACGCGAGCGATCCGTATTCTTTCCCCACCGCGGGGTTCATGCGCCTCCGGATGCACCTCGATCATGTCTTCTATGGAAACGGAGTGGCCCTGGTCGATCTCGACGGCACCTCGCGCTTCGGAGACAAGCGGGGGATCTTCGCGGGTCTCTCCGACCACGTGCCGCTCATCGGGCGGTTCAGGGTGTAAGAAGAGACCAAGGGGGGAGGCGCGCATGTTTCGGGCGATCCGGCTGGAGGCGGGAGCGGTCCAGCGAGGAGGGCGCGAGGTGTGCGGCCCCGGCGCGCCGCTCTTCGTCGATCTGACGCCCGAGCCCGAGCACCTGGCTTTTCTGCGCGACCGCTTCGGCTTCCACCCGCTCGCGCTGGAGGACGCCGCCAGCATGGACGAGCGGACGAAGTACGAGGAGTATCCCGAGGCGACGTTCATCGTCGTGCACCGGCTCGGGCCGGCGCCGACCGACGAGGGACTGCAGGCCCGCGAGCTGCACCTCTTCCTCACGCGCGACGCCCTGGTGACAGTTCACTCCGCGCCCCTGGCCGAGATCGATCGGCTCCTCGATCAGTTCGCCGATCAGTTCGCGAACGGTGCGTCGCCGCTGGCTCGCGGACCGGACTTCGTCCTCTACCGGATCCTCGACGCCATCACCGACGCCCACTTCGACGTCGCCGACCATCTCACGGACGAGATCGAGGACCTGGCGGGCGAGGTGACGGGCGGCACGACGGAGGATCCCGAACTGCTCGCCCGGATCCTGCAGGCGCGCAGGACACATGCCCTGCTCCGACGCCGCCTCGCCCCGCAGCGCGAGGTGCTCGTTGCCCTGGCCCGCCCGGGAGAGGGCCGAGTCCGCCCCGAGACGGCGCCCTACTTCCGCGACGTGCTGGACCACTTGCTGCGCGTCACCGAGGAAATCGACACGGGGCGCGATCTCCTCGGCTCGGTCATGGACGTCCACCTCTCGAGTGTGAACAACCGGCTGACGCTCGTCACCACCCGGCTCACCCTCATCGCTACCATCTTCTTGCCGCTGAACTTCGTGGCCGGCTGGTTTGGGATGAACCTCGAGATCCTTCCCGCGCCGCTCGCGAAGGTCGTCGTCATCGCCATCACGCTGGCGCTCCCGCCGTCGCTCTGGTGGTGGTTTCACCGCAGGCGGCTGCTCTGATAGCGCATGCCACATGAACTGACGCTCGAGATGGGGGGCGCGGGGGGAGAGTTCTCCCCTCCGCTTGAGGCGCCGCCCCGGGAGGCTCAGCGAAGAAACTCCAGTAACGCATCGTGAAAGCGTGCCGGTGACTCGAGGTGCGGGACGTGGCCGACCTCGGCGATCTCCACCAGGCGCGCCCCGGGGATGGCTGCGGCCGCCTTGCGCCCGAGCTCCGGATAGCGCCCCAGCCTCTCGAGCGCCTCCTTCGGCAGGCTCCCGCGGCCCAGCGTCGTGCGATCCGCCTGCCCGATGACGAGGAGCGTGGGAAGCCGCAGCTTCGGGAGATCCTGCACGACGGGCTGCGAGTAGATCATCTGGTACGTGAGCGCCGAGGCGAGCGCGTACCGCGGGTACTCCGGGGAGAGCGTCCAGCGGTAGGGCACCATCACGTACGGCTCGTACTCGGATCTCCAGGCGACGAAGTAGCTGCCGACGAACTTGCGCAGGCCCTCCTCCGTCTGATGCAGGTTGGTGAAGTACTGTGCCTCGACGCTCTGGTACGGCACCTTCTCGCGGTAATTCTCGAGGCCGATGGGGTTCTCGAGCACGAGCGCGCTCGCGAGCTGCGGGTACATGAGCGCGAAGCGCACCGCCAGCATGCCGCCCATGGAGTGGCCCACCACCACCACCTTCTCGATCCCGAGCTTCTCTAGGAGCTGCCGCGTGCTCGCGGCGAGCTGCTCGAACGTGTAGTGAAGGTCCGGCTTCGACGATTTGCCGAACCCGATCTGGTCGGGCACGACGACCCGATAGCCGGCGCCGGCCAGTGCGCGGATCGTGCCCTCCCAGTACGCGCCGAAGAAGTTCTTCCCGTGCAGGAGCAGCGCGGCGCGCCCGTTCGGCATGGCCGTGGGCGCGACGTTCATGAAGGCCATGCTCATGTCCTGGCCCTCGAGCTCGAGCGGCAGGTAGCTCACCGGGAACGGGTACGGATAGCCCTCCATGGCGATGCCCAGCGGCTCGGGAGGCTTCCCCGGGGGCGGCGCGGCGCGCGCGCCCACGGCCGCGGCGGCGAGGGCGGCGGAGGCGAGCAGGAGTCGGATGGCTTCGGGCATGGGCTGCTCCTCGGGAGAGGACATCGGACACGGCGGGTGAAACAAGCCCCCGCCCTACAGCGGTGTCGGGCAGGCGCCGGACGTGTACTCCTGCACCTTGGAGGTCGGAGCGATCGCGAGACCGGCGTCGAGCAGGCACTGCCCCTGCGCCACGGTCACGGTCAGGGCGCCGTCCGTGAGCATCAGCGTTCCGTTCACGACCTTCACCGCCGCGCCGGGTTCGTAGTAGGGCGCGTCGCGCAGGTAGGCGTACGGCTCGACGGCGGGACTGCCGACGTCGGCGGTCAGCGACCAGATGTAGCTCGTGCCCGCGGTCGTGGGATCGCTGTCTTCGTACGGCCGGCTGTCGAAGAAATCCGTCAGCTGGAACGACGGATCGACGGTGAAGACGGTGAGGCTCGGGTTCGCCGCGTCGGGCCCGAACGACACCGCGAACAGCCGCGGGTCGAGGTTGGCGGCGTAGGTCTTCTCGCCGGCGAGGAAGACGTTCGTCTCCTCGTCGCCGAGCCCGATGTTCGAGATGGTGAAGTTCCCGGCCTGGCCGTCCTGACCGGAGAAGAGGAAGCTAAGACCGGCGAACGTGGCGGTTTCCTGCTTGAAGGCGCCGGAGAGCGTCTGGTGGGGAGCGCTGAAGGAGGTCTTGCCGAGGTCGAGGTTGGCGAGGAGCTTCCGGTCGATGCCATCGACCTGCAGCGAAGCCCACGGGATCTTGGCGGCGGTCGTGAGCCCCGAGGTGCCTCTCGCGTCCTGCATCTCCAGCTCCACCGCCTGCCGCACGGAGGAGGAGATGGTGAGGTCGACGTTGCCCGCGACCTCGCGGTTGAAGGTGACCTTGACGTCGAACGACCCCGCCATGGTCAGGGGGATTGCCGCGCTCGAGTCGACGGTGCGCAGGGACTCGAGCGCGTCCTTCACGCCGTCGAGCGACGTGACGAGGGCGATGCTGCCAGTGCTGAGCTCCAGCGCCAGTGGCGCCGCCTTGCTCGACCCGAGCAGCAGCGTGAGATCGAGCGCGTCGGCCGCCGGCTCGACTGCCTTGACCCGCAGTTCGAGCTTGTCGATCTCGCTCACGCACTCCGCCGCGATGGTCGCATTGGCCACAGCGAGCAGGGAGGAGTTGCCGTCTGGCAGCACGTACGGGCAGACGTCCGCGCCCCCGAGGAGATACGTCACCGAGGCGCCGTCGAACGACTCGACGTTCGCCTCGGTGAAGACGCGCTGCGAGAGGTATTTCGAGAGCGGGTCGTCCTGGGCGCTGCTGGTGGCGGCGCCCCCGGTCGCCGCGGCGCTCCGTAGCGCGGCGAAGCTCCTCAGGCTGCTCCGCGACGCGAGATGGCTCGCCGTGCTGCTCCCGAGAGCGGAGATCACCGAGATGTCGCCCCCGAGCAGGTCCAGGAGCGGCCGCAGGCCGTTCTCGAGAGCGGTCAGAGACGACATCGAGTCGAGGGCGGTGAGCGTTGCAGTACAGTTCTTCGCGACGGTGTTCCCGAAGCTGGCCACCTTCGTCTGCACCGACTGCGGCGACGTGGCGGTCTGGGTGGTCCTCGAACAGGCGGACAGCGACAGCAGCGCCGACCCGATGGCCAACCAGGTTGCACGGCTGTTCCTCATGGTTCCTCCCGGGGTGAAATCGCAAGGTGAAGCGGCGCTCCCGATCTGTTGCGCTAACAGTGAACAAGGCACGCCGCCGGAGTCGGTCGGCCCCACCTGGCGGCGGTATGTGATGCTGCGGCTCCGACGTCTTCAAAGAAGCTGTGACGGCAACCTAACAGACAGCAGCCGGGCGCTCGGGCGCTCAGGCGGGGCTTGGTCGCGATGATCAACCTCGGATGCGCGCGCAGTGGCCTTCGCCCGGACCGTCGCCCCAACCGATATGCGACCATCAGCGAATGTGGCCGAGCTTCTCTGGCGAAGACTGAGCGTAGACGTGTCCCCACTCACGCAGCTTGACCTCGCCGGCCGACTCGCTCATCGTGCCGGCCCCATGCCCATCCTCCGTGGCGCCGTCACCTTCTCTCGCTTCCGCGTCGACGGCGGAGACCCGTCCGGGATCGACACGCGGCGCTGGCTCGTCCAGGGCCTGCGCAAGAAGGCCTTCGCGCCGCTCGACCCCGGATGCACCGAGGAGGACCGGTCAGCGGGGTTCGTCGAGCTGGAGCGCACCGACGCGACCACCTTCGGTCCGGACCTCTTCCAAGGTGAATACGCGCTCTTCGCGTACCGGATCGACGCGTTGCGGGTGCCCGCGGCGGCGTTGCGGCGGGAGCTCGAGCAGTGGGCGGCGACGTTTCGGGTCGAGAAGGGCCGGCCCCCGGCGCGGGCCGAGCGGACGGCGCAGCGCGTGGCGCTCCGCGAGGCGCTGCGCCAGCGCGTCACGCCCACGACGCGCGTCCACGACGTGAGCTGGAACCTGAAGCTCCGCGAGCTCTCGATCTGGGCGGCATCCCGGAAGGCTGTCGAGGAGATCGCGGCCACGCTCGAGGAGGCGCTGGGAGTGGACCTGCACCCACTCACGCCCAGCGCCAGCGCGAAGCTCGGGGGCGTGCCGGACGACGCGCTCGCCCCCACGCCGGCCCTCATGGGCCCCGGTTTCGGTGCACGTGAGGTGGATCATGGGGCGTGAACAGGAACGCACGGAGGCGGCATTCCTCCGCGGCGAGGTCGGGGTGGACGGTGTCGCCACCGGACGTGAGGAGCGAGACGAAGCCGAGGTCGAGTGCGAGCGAGCCCGCGAGCAGCTCTTGCGCGGGCGGACCTGGCTCGGCCGGGAGTTCCTGACCTGGATGCTCTGGCGATCCGAGTCGGGCGATCCGCTCGCCGAATGGGAGAGCGCCGGGGTGGTGGTGCTCTTCACGGGCCGGCTCGTGTTGCGCGGTATCGCGGGCGATGTGATCGAGCTCAGCGCCCGGGGCGCGCTCGTGGGCTACGCGGAGCAGGTGCGGCGCGCTCTGGATGCGGGCCTCCTGGTGCACGGGGCGCGGCTCCGGCTCACCCATGGCGAGAAGGTTTACGAGGCGACGGTGGACGCGGAATTCCTGGACGTTCGCGCCGCCAAGCTGCCGGAGGTGCTCAAGGAAGCGGAAGACGACCAGACGCTGGAGCGGCTCTACCTCACCGAGCAGCTCTCCGGGATGCTGGACGCGCTCCTGGCCGCGTTCATCCGCGTGCGCACGAGCGCCTCGTGGATGCGGGAGATCGTCCCGGCGATGCGGCGCTGGATGAGCGCGGACAGCGGGGTGGCGGCGATCGCTTCTCGTTGACGGGTCAGGAGCGCGGGCGCAATGTCCGGGCCAGTCGAGCCACCGGTGCAACTCGTCCCTCAGCGCGGTGGCCCGCGGATCCTCACCCGCATCGGAGTGCCCATGCCCCTTTCCCGCGCACTGTGCCTCCTGGGCTCCGCCGTCTTGACCGCGGGCTGCAGCCGAGCCCTTCCGCAGCCTTCCTCCGCCGGACAGGTGCTCACCGAGGCCGACTCGGGCAGGAGCCTGGTCCTGCCGGTCGGTGCCAGGTTCGAGGTCCGGCTGTCATCACGACCCGGCACCGGCTACACGTGGGGCGTGAAGCACGTCGATCCCGAGGTCGTGGCCCAGCAGGGGCCGTCCACCTCGAAGCCGGTCGGCGCGGCCCAGCCGGGGAGCGCGGCCCTGGAGGCGATCCCCTTCGTGGCGCGAGGCCCCGGCGCCACCCGGCTCGAGATCGCCTACGGCCGCCCGTGGGAAAAGGGAGCGCCGCCAGCCGGGACGTTCACGCTCGACGTGACGGTGCAGTAGAGCGGTGTCAGCCGCGCATCGAATAAGGAGCGCCGAGGCCCCGTAGGAGGCCTCGGCGCGGGTGCGTCGCTGTTCACGACGTCGGCTACTGACAGGCGCCGCCGTCGGTCCAGATCGGGCCCCACCGGCAGCCGGTGGCTCCCGGCGCGCAGGTCGAGTCCGAGGCACACGCCCTGCAGGTTCTACGCGCGCAGGTCCAGTTGTGGCCCATCGCCGAGACCTTCGCGCCTCTACTGTAGGAGTAGCAGTTGTCGCGCGCGAACGGCGTCCAGCAAGCCTCCCCCTCCCCCTCGCCGCCGCAGACGTTGGCCACCCCGCCGCCGCCGCAGGTCTCGGGCGCGGTGCACGTGCCGCAGCTGAGCGTACTGCCGCAGCCGTCGGCGATGGTGCCGCAGTTCTTCCCCTGCGCGGCGCAGGTGGTGGGCGTGCAGGTGGAGGTGGTGCAGACGTTGTCGCTGCACGTCTGGCCGTCGGCGCAGGTGCCGCAGCTGAGCGTGCCAGCACAGCCGTCGGAGATGGTGCCGCAGTTCTTGCCTTGCGCGGCGCAGGTGGTGGGCGTGCACGAGCCGCTGCCGGCGTACGTTGCGTAGTAGTTGTCGCGCGAGCCGATGGCGTTCGCGCCCCACTTGATGTTCATGTAGCCGTTCACGCCCCAGCGGCTGCCCCATGAGTTGCGCATGATCCAGTAGCCCTGGCCGTTGTTGTCGTCCCAGCCGACGATGACGACGCCGTGGTTCAGGCTGGTGCAGCCCGAGCCGGCGAAGACGCCGCCGGTGTAGTTGCTGAAGCTCGCATCGGCGCAGACCCCTGTCCAGATCGGTCCGTGGGCCAGGAGGGCGCTCTTGATGTTGGCGACCGCCGTGCTCCCCACCGACGTGTAGCTGACGAGCTTCTCGTTGTGCGGGTGCGGAGGGTTGCACGCCACGTCCGACGCCTTGTAGGGGAAGTCCGCCTCGTTGACGGCGCCGGCGGCGGGCTCGCCCGACGGGATCGAGTTGATGAACAGGTCGAAGGCCACGTAGCCGCCGTCGCACCCCCACCCCTGCTTGTTGCACGAGACCAGGTACTGCTCCGACAGGTCGCGGGTCTGGTTGTCCTTCATCTTGATGAGTTGCTCGACCACGCCGACCGTGGCAAATGCCCAGCAGGATCCGCACTGCCCCTGATCCTTGATGGGCGTGCAGCCGGGGGTCTCGCAGACGCTGTAGTGAGCAGGCAGATCGGAGGCCGCTACCGTCGCCTCGGTGAAGTGCTGCGCCTGCGGGGAGGGGGCGACCTGCAGCGGCGTGGGTGCAGGGCCGGTATAGGCCCCCTGCACGTCGACATCGACCGAGTAGGTCTGGATCGGTGGGACGTCCTTCTCCCAGGGACGGTGGTAGACGAGCTTGAGCCGGGTGAGTCCTGGCCCCGCCGGAGAGAAGCGGCGGACGTGGGTGGCCGCGCTGCCGCTGCGCTCGTCCGCGAACTCATGGGTATCGTCGAGTGGCCTGAGCACGGAGGTGTCCACCTGCTCGACCTCCCAGATGTACCCGGCAGCGGGCTTGCTGCGCAGCTTCACGGTCAAGAGCTTGTCGGGGGTGACGCTGACCGTCGTCTTGTCGTGAGACGCGGTCAGCGTCTCCTGGCTCGTGGCCACGTCTTCGTCGTTGCTCTCCTGGTCGTCGCCGCGCTGCGAACAGGCAGCCGCGGACGCGAGGCACGAAGCCAGGCCCAGCGCGAGAGAGAAACGAGTCGCTCTACTCGTGTACATGGATCACCCTTTTCTTGGATGTGCGTGAATGGAGGGGGCCACGCGTCGTCAGGGGTCAGACGACCCTGCCGTCCCTCGGACGGGAGTGGACAGACGTTAGACGTGCGTCAGCCGTCGAAGCCGACGTCCCGGTGCTGCACCGCTGTCGAGCTGAAACGGAGAGTGCCATCAGGGGGCGCAGCCAGGCAACGCTTTTCACGTATTTCCTTACCGTAGGAGAAGGTGCCACCCGCGCGCAGGCTCCGATGGTGTCAGGGGTCCACCGCGCACGGCACCGCACCTCGGATGATCTGCGGGCTTCGGGTCTTCCAGGGAACGGAAGGAAGGAACGGCTCGCCTGGACTACACTTCGACGATGGACAGCCTCTTCCTCTGCACGTTTGCGGTGGGGTCCGCGGACGGCCCGCGCTCCTCCACCTTCGGCGTCTCGCTGGCCAGGGATCGACCCGAGCTCCGCCTCTCCGCGCGGACGCAGGCGTCTCGCTGGGAGATGACGATCCAGGTCAGTGGCGGGGCAGCCGGTGCCGGGGGCCAGGCTCCGCCGACGAAGGAGGGGGTGAGGCAGGCCGTCTTCGAGGGCGCCTGGATCGGCGAGGGCGGCCTCGCGCTGGCGTGGCCGGGCCACCAGGTCGCCCCCGGGATCCGGCGACAGCTCTCCCTCTACGTCTCGGGGAGCGCGCTCCGGAAGCTCGAGCCGCCTGCAGGGGAGCCGGAGCCTCGCTGGATCGCCCCGCCCGAGGGGCTCGGGCAGGTCATGGTGTCGGTCCTCGTCGCCACTGCCGCGGGCAGCCCAGCGGCGAGCCCGGAGACGATCGCGGGCACGGACGAGCAGCTGCTGGGGCAAGGTGCGCTGTCGGACGGACGGAACGTCTGGGTCTGCTCTCGCCGCGAAGAGATCGCCTCGCCCTTGCGGAAGGCCGGGCTCTTCACGGCGCTCCGCAAGCGGCCCGCTCCCGGCATCTCGCAGGAGGCAGCGTGGCGCGACGGCACGCGCGTCCTGTTCGCCTGCGAGCTTCACGGGGCCGGCCTGGTGGTCGAGCTCCCCGGGGACTTGTTCCGCACGCCCGGCGCTTGCTGACAGCGGAGACCGGTTGGTCTGGGCCCGTCTAGCCCGCCGCCGGCCGCGACAGCACCACCAGCGAGCGCGGCGCCACGTCGACGACGCCGGCCGCGTAGAGGCGGTCCCTCTTGGCGTCGCTCTTGCCCGCGGTGTCTACCAGGATGTCCCACTCGCGGCCCCATTCGATGTCGGGCAACGTGTAGGGCACGCTCTCGTGGTGCGCGTTCATCAGCACGAGCAGGGTGTCGCCCATGATGCGCTCGCCGCGCTCGTCGGGGGTGGCGATGGTGTCGCCGCCCAGGAGGAACGCGAGGGAGCGGATGTACGGCTGTTTCCAGTCCTGCTCGGTCATCTCCTCGCCGTCGGGCCGGAACCAGGCGAGGTCCTTCAGCGAGGAGTCGCGGAAGTGCTGCCCGCGGAAAAAGCGCCGCCGCTGCAGCACCGGCTGCTCCTTGCGCAGCCGGATCATGCGCATGGTGAATCCCAGCAGCGCTTGCCGGCGGGCGTCGAGCTTCCAGTCGAGCCAGCTCACCTGGTTGTCCTGGCAGTAGGCGTTGTTGTTGCCACCCTGCGTCTTCCCCAGCTCGTCGCCGGCACAGAGCATGGGGACGCCTTGGGCCAGCAGGAGCGTGGCGATGAGGTTCCGCTGCTGCCGATCGCGCAGCTCGTTCACCTCCGCGTCGTCCGTCTCGCCCTCGATCCCGCAGTTCCAGGAGAAGTTGTCCTCGGTTCCGTCCCGGTTCGTCTCCCCGTTCGCCTCGTTGTGCTTCTGGTCGTACGACACCAGATCTCGCAGCGTGAAGCCGTCGTGGCAGGTGACGAAGTTCACGCTGGCGAAGATCTTGCGGCCCGCGGCCTGGTACAGGTCGGCCGATCCGGTGAGCCGCCAGCCCAGCTCGTCGTGCTCGATCTCGCCCTTCCAGAAGCGGCGCACGGTGTCGCGGAACTTGCCGTTCCACTCCGACCACCGCACCGGGAACTGGCCGACGTTGTAGCCGTTCGGGCCGACGTCCCAGGGCTCGGCGATGAGCTTCACGCGCTGCAGGGTGGGGTCCTGGTGACAGGCCTGGAGGAAGTTGCCGCCGGGGTTGAAGTCGAACGGGTCGCGCGCCAGGGTCGTCGCGAGGTCGAACCGGAAGCCGTCGACGTGCAGCTCCTCGACCCAGTAGCGGAGCGCGTCCGTCACGAGCTTCAGCGTCTGCGGGTGAGGGACGTTGAGGCTGTTGCCGCAGCCGGTCGAGTCCCAGGAGTGCCGCGGGTCGTCCGGCGAGAGGCGGTAGTAGGTCGCGTTGTCGAGGCCCTTCAGCGACAGCGTCGGGCCGAGGGAGTTGCCCTCTGCGGTGTGGTTGTAGGCGACGTCGAGGATCACCTCGATGCCGGCCTGGTGCAGCGCCTTCACCATCTGCTTGAATTCGACCACTTGCTGTCCACGCGTCCCCGACGCGCTGTACCGTTGTTCGGGAGCGAAGAAGGCGAGCGTGTTGTAGCCCCAGTAGTTTCGGAGGCCCTTCTCCCTGAGGTGCGCGTCGTCGGTGAACTCGTGTACCGGGAGCAGCTCGACTGCCGTGACGCCGAGGCGCTTCAGATGGGCCAGGGCCGCAGGGTGGGCGAAACCGGCATAGGTGCCGCGCAGCCTCTCGGGTACCTCGAGATGACGCATGGTGAATCCGCGGACGTGCACCTCGTAGATGACCGAGTGCTGCCATGGGGTGCGCGGAGCGGCATCCCCCTCCCAGTCGAAGTGGTTGCCCAGGACCACGCACTTCGGCACGCCCGCGGCGCTGTCGCGATCGTCGAAGGCGTCGTCGCCTTCACCCAGGCGGTAGGCGAAGACGGGCTCGTCGAAGTCGACCTCGCCCGTGAGGGCGCGCGCATAGGGATCGACGAGGAGCTTGTCGCCGTTGTAGCGCAGCCCTCGCGACGGGTCGTACGGTCCCCAGGCCCGGATGCCGTAGAGTGCCCCCGCCTTCAGGCCGGGCACGTAGCCGTGCCAGACGTGCGCCGTGGTTTCCGGGAGAGGGATGCGGCGCAGCTCCCGGCGCGGGTCCTCCTCGTCGAAGAGGCAGACCTCGACTCGTTCGGCGCCGCTCGAGTACACCGCAAAGTTGACCCCCTCCTCGTCGCTGCTCGCGCCAAGGGGGTACTCTCGGCCCGGCCAGACCTCCTCTTGCATGCCGCGGAATATAGCCACGCCGGCCAGGCAGGGCGCCGTAGAGCGCGGTACTGAGCGGGTGTGGAGCCGGTCGCTCCCTGGAAAGGGCATTGTCCGCGAGCGAGGGCGAGGGGTCTCTTCGGGCCGTGCCAGCTGCGAGACGGTGCCGGAGGTGGTGCGCGCCGGAAATCCCCATCGTCGCCAGCGTCTGGGCGCCCACGACGCTCACGGTCGAACGACCTACCTTTTATGGGGTATGCACCCGGGTGTGGCGGGTTCCTGCGTGACCATTCCCGACAGAATGCGCCGGAGCGGTTCACTGGAGGTTCGCCCATGCTCATGAAGTTCGGCATCGCGCTCGTTTCGATAGCGCTGGCGTCCCCGGCGCGGTCTGCACCTGTGAGAATCGGGGTCGTCAACTCGATGACTGGCCCCGAGTCGCCCATCGGCGAGAACCTCACCAACGGCATCAAGCTGGCGTTGGAGGATCTCAAGAAGAAGGGCGTCGACGTGCAGGTGGTGTGGGAGGACGACACGGGCAAGCCGCAGATTGGGCTCTCGGCGCTCGAGAAGCTCGCCACCCGCGAAAACGTCGCCGGCGTCGTCGGCGCCTACACCTCTGCGGTCACGAGCGCGGTCGCCAAAGCGGCCGAGCGCTACAAGGTGCCCCTCGTGAACCCGGTTGCGTCGAAGGAGGAGATCACGCGGCAGGGGTACAAGTGGGTCTATCGCGTGTCGGCCACCACCGGTGACTACGCGTCGATCCTCCTCGAGATGGCGCTCTCGCTCGGGAAGCCGAAGACGATGGCCATCCTGAGCGAGAACACCGACTTCGGGGTCTCGGGCGGCAAGAGCGCCAGGGCCTACGCCGAGAAGAAGGGGATCAAGGTCGTGCTGGAGGAGGC
This sequence comes from Anaeromyxobacter sp. RBG_16_69_14, assembly GCA_001768075.1. Classification (GTDB taxonomy): domain Bacteria; phylum Myxococcota; class Myxococcia; order Myxococcales; family Anaeromyxobacteraceae; genus Anaeromyxobacter_A. Next base: position 20,667 of record MEMX01000071.1, read on the forward strand.
GTACTCCAAGGGCTCGCCCGACTACCGCTCGACGCTGCTGAAGGTGAAGAACACCAACCCGGATCTCGTCTTCATGGTCTCCTACGTCGCCGACGCCATCCTGCTCATGCGGCAGTCGCGGGAGATCGGCCTCTCGCCACAGGGCTTCCTGGGGGCGGGCGCCGGTTTCGCCACCGTGCAGTTCGCGGGAGAGAAGGCCATCTCGAACGGTGTCTTCTCCTCGTCGCAGTGGACGCCGCAGGTGAAATGGCCCGGCAGCAAGGAGTTCAACGAGCGCTACATCAAGGCCGTCGGCAAGTCGCCGACCTACCATGCCGCCACCGCATACGCGGCGATGATGATCCTGGGCGAGGAGGCAGCCAAGGCGGGCGGCGATCGCGAGAAACTCCGGCAGGCGCTCGAGACCGGCAGCTGGGACGGCGTGGACGGCCCGGTGAAGTTCCAGGACTACGAGGGCTACTCGAACCAGAACAAGCACCAGATGCTGGTGGAGCAGGTCCAGGACGGAAAGCACGTGACCGTCTGGCCGACGGAGCTCGCGTCGGGAAAGCCGATCTGGCCGTTTCCCGGCTGGAAGTGAGCGACCAACTCACCCCGCCGGGTCAACCGGAAACGAGCGGGTTTCGAACACGGAGCGCCGCGCTCTCAAAAATGGATCGCCTGGCCTTTGGCCGCGCGGGCGCGGAAAGCTTCCATCCAGCGCTCGCCCGAGATCGCGCGGGCGAGCTCCACCGCGATGTGGCGCGTCTCGATGCCCAGGGACGCGTTCCGACCGAGACCTTGCAGGCAGGATGGGCAGTTGGTGAGGAGCACCGCGCCGCCGGGGCGGGTCGCGAGCGCCTCCTTCAGGGCGGTCGTCTTGCGGTGCAGCATCGCGTCCGCGATGTCTGGCCGTGAGAGGGCCAGCGTGCCCGCCTCGGAGCAGCAATGCGGCACGTTGTCTGCCGCGATACCGGCCAGCTTCGAGAGCACCTCCGTGCCTCGTCCGTCGAGCGAGTCGTGGCAGGGGGGATGGTAGAGGTAGCGAGCGTCTCTGCCTCCGGGGATCCGGAGCTCGCGGTCGAGGGCGAAGCGGGCCACGTCCTGCACGGGAGCGCCGAAGATCTTCCCGGCCTCCATCGCGCCGAGCGCCTCGCGACAGGTGCCGCAGGTCACGATCACGGCGTCGAAGGAGAGGTAGCTGAGCATCTCCCGGATCTGGCTGAAGATGATGGTGTCGCGAAGCACCATCCTGCCGTGCTGCTCGGTGCGGGCGTTGGCGAGGAAGGGGAAGCCGCAACAGAGGAATGGCGGTGGCAGCACCACCCGTGTGCCCGCCTCGCCGAGCACGTGCAGCGCCGCCATCGACACGGACGAGTAGAGCCGCTCGGAGCCGCAGCCCGGGAAGTAGAAGACGGTCGCCCTGGCCTCCCCATCCGGCTCGAGGACGAGCGCCTCGCCCGGGCCGCAGGCGGGCAGCACGTCGCGCAGGGTAGCCGCATCGCTCCGTGAGATCGGCGAGCGGAGGAGCTGGAGGGGGTAGAGCGAGGCTCCCG
>MEMX01000071.1:22228-32404 GCA_001768075.1 Anaeromyxobacter sp. RBG_16_69_14
ACCATCGCGCGCTGGAGCTTCCCTCCGAGGTTCACGAAGCCGGCCCGGAAGACCGCGTTGAAGGCGGGCGAGGTGCTCTCGAGGTAGCGCAGGGTGGCGCGCGTGGGCGGGGCGTAGTGCTTGTAGCCATGCGCCACCAGGATCTCTCGCTCGAGCACCGACACCTCGCCCGTGTCGATGTCGACCGGGCAGGGCTTCTCGCATTTGTGGCAGATGGTGCAGTGGTCGGCGACCTCCTCCAGGTAGCGCAGGAGCTCGAACGACGACGACCGCTCGCGCTGCGCCTCGTACAGGAGCGCCTCGATGAGCGCCCCGATGGCGAGGTTCTTGTTGCGCGGGTGGAAGAACAACCCGCGCGCCGGGTGGTAGACGCAGCAGTCGGGCTTGCACTTCCCGCAGCGGACGCACTTCGCGATCTTGACCGCGAGCTCCTCCAGCTTGCCGTGCCGGAGGATGCGCGCCTCGAGCTCGAGCAGGTTGAAGGACGGCGTGAAGATCCGATCCAGGACCTTCAGATCCTGGAGCTTGCCCGGGTTCATCGTCCCCCGCGGATCGACGCGGCGGCGGTAGGCCTCCAGCTCGGCCACGATCTCGGGCTCGAGGTACTTGAGCTTCGTGACGCCGATGCCGTGCTCGCCGGAGCAGACGCCGCCCAGGCGCGCCACCTCGGCCATGACGCGGTCCACCACCTCCTCGGCGCGGCGCATCATGGCGCGATCGTTCGAGAGCACCGGGATGTTCACGTGCACGTTGCCGTCGCCAGCGTGCATGTGCGTGGCGATCACGATGCGCCGCCGCCGCTCCTCCGCGAAGAGGCCGTCGATGCCCTCGGCGAGCTTCTTGTAACCGCGGACGAGGTCGAGGAGGTCCTTGCGCAGCTCGTCGGCGAACGCGAGCGAGCGAAGCTCCCGTTCACCGGCCACGTCGATCGCCTGGAGCCCGGCGTCGCAGCGCAGTCGCGCTCGCGCGATCTTCTCCGGGAGGAAGCCGCCGTCCTCCTCCCGGGACGCGTCGAGGAACTCGCGCATGCGCCAGGCGAAAGCGCGCTGGCTGGCGCGCTCCTCCTCGACGTTGGTCGCGTCGCAGAACCGCGCGAACTCGGCCAGCGCCTCCAGCGGGAGGACGATGTCCTCGTTCAGCTTGAAGGCGTTGGTGCGGGCGGCGATGGCCCCCAGCTTCTTGCGGTCGGCCCAGAACCGCTTCGCCTCGACCTTGTCCTTGGCCTCGAACAGGAAGGTGTTCCCGTGGCTGGCGAGGAGGTCGCGGATCGTGGTGAGCCCGCGCGCGGTCTGCTCGGCCGTGTGCCCGACCACGTCGATGAGCAACACGGCCTTGGGCGCCTCGGCGCGCGGAGCCTTCACTTTGTAGCCGATGGCCCGCACGTACTCGTCGTCGAAGTGCTCCAGCGCCTGAAGCACCTCCTCCCCCTTGTTAGGGAAGGCGCGCGCGAGCGCCAGGATGACCCGGCTCGCCTCGTCCATGTCAGGGCCGAAGAACTCGAGGCAGAGCGTCCGGCTCGAGGCGTACTGCTGGTAGAGCACGAACTCGGCCGACGTGATGATGCCGTCCGTGCCTTCCTTCTGGACTCCGGGCAGCCCCTTCAAGGCCTTGTTGGTGATGTCCTTCCACAATCCCTTGCGCCGGATTTCCCCTCCGGAGAGGGCGATCGTGTCGATGACCTGGCCCTCGGTGCCGCGCACTTCCCAGGTGACCGGGTCGTCCGGGAGGATCTTGCGAAGCTGGTGGTCGGTCCGCCGCACCGTCAGGCGCCTGCCGCCGGGCATGGCGATGACGTAGCCCAGCAGGTTGTCGATGCAGGTGCCCCACAGCACGGCCGTCTTCCCGCCCGCGTTCTCGGCGATGTTCCCGCCGATGGTGCAGGCCCAGGCGCTGGTGGGATCGGTGGCGAAGACGAGCCCGTGCTCGGCCGCGTGCTCCATGGCATGCTCGGTGATGACGCCGGCCTCGAGCCGCATGACGCGCGAGCGCCGGGCACGCCCGTCGGCGAGGGCGAAGTCGCGCTCCACGATGCCGAGGATGTGGTTCAGCTTCTCCGTGTTGACGATGACGCAGCCGGCGCGGAGCGGCACGGCGCCGCCGGTGAGCCCGGTGCCGGCGCCGCGTGGGATGGCCTTGAGGCCGAGCCCCTCGATCGCGGCGAGGAGCGGTGTCACCTGGCCCTCGTCGGTAGGCGTGACCACCGCGAAGGGGAGGTGCAGCCGCCAGTCGGTGGCGTCGGTCGCGTGCGAGACCAGCGTGAAGGGGTCGAAGAGGACGTTTTCCTTGCCGATGATGGGCCCGAGGGCCGCCAAGGTCCGCGCCCGCTCGCCCGGAACCTCCGCCGTCTCGCGCTTCAGCCCCTCGATGAGGCCGCGCGTGGCGGCGATGACGTCGAGGACGAGAGCGTCGCCGTCGGCATGCTTCTCCACGACCGCGAGATCGACGTCCAGGTTCTCGAAGAGCCGCCGTCGCCTCGGCGCCGAATCGACCAGCTCCTGGTAGAGGTACGGATTCCGCCGGTGGACCAGCACTTCCCCGAAGACGCGCATCAACAAGCGTGCCGAACGCCCCGTCACGCGCCGCGTCCGGAGCGCCTCCAGCTTATCCCAGAGCGCCTCGTCGAGGAGATGTGCCACGGCCTGTCGGTCGTCGGCCGACGTGTAATTGAACGGGATCTCGCGCTGCTTCTTTTCGGAAGGTGCGGTCATCGGGGTGCCTGCCTCCTCGCCTGCACGTCTCGCTGGGGGAGGGAGGGCTAGGTTTGTAGCAGATTCTGTGCCTTCACGAGAGGTGGGCCGCGAAAACACCACATCTTCCAGGTGCGCGCTGCTGCGGCGAAACACCCCGTCAGCAGAAAATGCGCCGCCAGCGGTCGAGCGCCTCATTCCTGCACGCGTTGCCGGTCCCGCGAGCGGGCGCAGCGGACGGTCTTGACGCACCCGGGCATGATCGCAGCCTACTCCGCGCGACCCGGCGGGCGCGCTGCCGAGCGAGAAGGCGATCGACCCGGGCGCTGAAATGCCTCCTGGCCGCGATTATTCAACCATCATGGCCGAACTCGCCGTGGCCGTTCGCGATCCCTCCGCCCTGCCGGGCGGCGATCCCGTCCTGAACGACATGACCATCCAGGTCGCGACCGTGAACGGCTCCGGCTCGCAGAGCGCCAACACCGTCCTCCTGCGCACCATCTTCCAGATGGGTGTCCCCGTGTCGGGAAAGAACCTCTTTCCCTCCAACATCGCCGGCCTGCCGACCTGGTACAGCGTCCGGGCGAGCAAGGACGGTTACCTCGCGCGCAAGAAGGAGGTGGACCTCCTCGTCGCGATGAACGCCGAGACGGCGCGAGAGGACGTGGCGCAGGTGCGTCCGGGCGGCGCAGTGGTCTACGACGCGCCCCTCGGGCTCGCTCAGCTCCGCGGCGACCTCGCGTTCTACCCGGTGCCGTTCGACAAGCTCGTCGGGTCGATCACCGGGGACGCGAAGCTGAAGAAGCTCCTGCGCAACATGGCCTACGTGGGAGTGCTGGCGCGCCTGCTCGAGCTCGAGATGGCCGAGGTGGAGCGCGCCATCCACAAGCAGTTCGGCAAGAAGGCGAAGGCGCTCGAGCTGAACCTCGCCGCCGCGCACGCCGGATTCGAGGGCGCGGCGGCGCTCCAGAAGCGCGATCCCTATCTCATCCGCCGCATGGACGCGACGCGCGGCAAGGTCATCGTCGACGGCAACTCCGCCGCGGCGCTGGGCGCGCTGTTCGCGGGCGTCACGCTGGTCACCTGGTACCCCATCACGCCGTCGTCCTCTCTCGTCGAGACGCTCATCGGGTATCTTCGGAAGTACCGCATCGGGCCCGACGGCAAGGCCACCTTCGCCGTGGTCCAGGCCGAGGACGAGCTCGCCGCCATCGGCATGGTCATCGGCGCCGGCTGGGCTGGCGCTCGCGCCATGACCGCCACGGCCGGTCCCGGCATCTCGCTCATGGCGGAGTTCGCCGGTCTGGGCTACTTCGCCGAGGTGCCCGCGGTGGTGTTCGACGTCCAGCGCGTGGGGCCGTCCACGGGGTTACCCACCCGGACCTCGCAGGGCGACGTGCTCTCGACCGCGTTCCTCTCGCACGGCGACACGCAGCACATCCTCCTCTTCCCCGCGACGGTCGAGGAGTGCTTCAGCATGGCCGTCGAGGCCTTCGACCTCGCCGAGGGCTTCCAGACGCCGGTCTTCGTCCTCTCCGACCTCGACCTCGGCATGAACAACTGGATGTCCGACCCGTTCTCCTACCCCGAGCAGCCCATCCGGCGCGGCAAGGTGCTCTCCAAGGAAGACCTGGATCGGCTGGGCGAGTTCGCCCGCTACAAGGACGTCGACGGTGACGGCGTGACCTACCGCACGCTGCCCGGGACCGACCACCCGGCCGCAGCTTACTTCACTCGCGGTACCGGCCACGACGAGCACGCGCGCTACAGCGAGCGCGCGGAGGACTGGGAGGGGAACTTGGAGAGACTGGCGCGCAAGATGGACGGCGCGCGCTCCGCCGTGCCCGCGCCCATCGCCGCAGGGAAGGGCGCCAGGCTCGGCGTCCTCGCGTACGGCACGTCGCACCACGCCATCGTCGAGGCGCGCGACGAACTCCGGCGCGAACGGGGCATCGAGACGGACTACCTGCGCGTGCGAGCGTTCCCCTTCGCGCGAGAGGTGCACGCCTTCTTCGAGAGCCACGAGCGCGTCTACGTGGTCGAGCAGAACCGCGATGGCCAGCTGGCCGCCCTGCTGAAGCTCGACCTCGCCCCGGAGCTCGCCGCGCGCGTGCGCTCCATCGCGCACATCACCGGGTTGCCGCTCGACGCGCGCTCCGTCACCGAGGAGCTCGCCATGATGGAGGGTCGATGATGCCGCAGGTCGCTCGAGCACCTCGTCGTCCCATCGCGCCTGTCGCGCGTCGCTCGGGAGCGCGCTAGCCATGGCCAGCGCTCCGCCCGCCACGCCGCGCACGAACCGGATCGGCCTCTCCGTCCTCGACTACCGTGGCCTCAAGACCACGCTCTGTGCAGGCTGCGGCCACAACGCCATCAGCGAGCGCATCGTGGAGGCCATGTTCGAGATGGGTGTGCGGCCCGAGCGCGTGGCCAAGTTCTCGGGCATCGGTTGCAGCTCGAAGAGCCCAGCCTACTTCCTGTCGCGCTCGCACAGCTTCAACGCCCTGCACGGGCGCATGCCGTCGGTCGCCACCGGGGCGCTGCTCGCCAACCGGACCCTCATCGGGTTGGGCGTCTCGGGGGACGGCGACACGGCTTCCATCGGCATCGGGCAGTTCGTGCACCTCATGAGGCGCAACCTGCCCATCATCTACATCATCGAGGACAACGGCGTGTACGGGCTCACCAAGGGCCAGTTCAGCGCCACCGCCGACCTGGGCTCGACGCTCAAGACCGGCATCGTGAACGAGCTCTTGCCCATCGACACCTGCGCCCTGGCCATCCAGCTCGGCGCGACCTTCGTCGGTCGCAGCTTCTCGGGAGACAAGAAGCAGCTCCACGCCATGCTCCAGGCGGCCATCGCCCATCGCGGCACCGTCATGCTCGACATCATCTCTCCCTGCGTCACGTTCAACGACCACGAGGGCTCGACGAAGTCGTACGCCTACGTGAAGGAACACGACGAGCCGTTGCAGGAGCTCTCGTTCGTGCCTTCCTTCGAGGACATCTCCGTGGAGTACGCGCCCGGCACGACCGTGGACGTCGCCCTGCACGACGGGTCGCGGCTCCGGCTGCGCAAGCTGGAGGAGGGCTACGACCCGCGCGAGAAGGTCGTGGCCGTGCGCCGGCTCATGGAGGCGCACGCTCAGAGCGAGGTGCTGACGGGCGTGCTGTACGTGGACACCTCGGCGGAGAGCTTCGTGGACAGGCTCCACCTCCCGGACCGTCCCCTGGCGACGCTGCCGCAGGAGGCGGTGCGGCCGCCACGTGCGGTGCTCGACGAGGTGATGGAGGCGCTGCGGTGAGCCTCTCCCCCGGTGGGGGAGAGGGGACTCCCATGTAGGAGCGGCCATAGAGCGTCCCTTGCCAGGCGGCTGGCCCGTGCCGTGCTTGGACCACACGGGAGATGGCCGATACCCTTCATCCTGCCGGGGTCTGCCCCGGCCGCGCGCCCGGTGCCGGGAGCTTCGCCCTGTTGCTCGTCTTGACGGTCGGCCTCGTGCCCAGCCTGGCCCGACCCGAATGCTCGGCGGAGGATCCTTCCACCACCGTGAAACGACCGGACGATCTCGGCCAGATGCTGTCCGCCCTCGGCGAATGGATCGAGCTTCCCAGACTGGGCAAGGCCTGGCGTCCCTGTGGCGTCGAGTCCGACTGGCGCCCCTATTTCCGCGGATCCTGGACCTGGACGGAGGAGGGCTGGTTCTGGGTCAGCGACGAACCATGGGGCTGGGCCACGTACCACTACGGCCGCTGGCTCTTCGACAGGGCCTTCGGTTGGGTGTGGTTGCCCGGCAAGGTCTGGGCCCCCGCCTGGGTGGCCTGGCGGTGGGACGACGAGGTCATCGGCTGGGCGCCGCTCGCGCCGCGAGGCGTGCCTTACTCCGCCTTCTGGACCTTCGTGCCGGCTTCGCGCTTCGTGGGCGAACGCGTCGAGGCCATGGCCATCCCCGCGCCGCGCGTCCCCGCGCTCCTGCTCAAGACGCGGCTGCCCGCGTCCTCGGCACACGCGAGGAGGGATCCACCTCCCTCTGCGAGAAGTCGCGCGGAACGCGCCGAAGCCGTGCCGCGAGGGGCCTCGGACGGGCCGGGCGGCGAGCGCTACGCGAGCCGAGGTCCTGGCGAGGCGCTCCGCGGGCACCTCCAGTGACTCCCACGCCCACCCTCTACCGCGAGTGCCCGTTCTCGTAGCGCGTGCCCCAGAGCGCGGGAACCCTTCCTGGATGGGCGCCTCCTCGGAATGGACCTCGGCGATCGATCGTTCACTGGTCGAGCTGGAGGTTCGGCGACCGGGTGTCGTGGTGGTCCTGGATCTTCGAGCTTGCTCCCGCGGTGAGGAAGACGCCGCTGGCGCAGCGAGGGCGAGCGGGGGAAGCCCGTCACGAGCGGGTCACCGACGCCGCTGAAGCGGCACCTTCTTTTCACGAATGAGCGGGCCGGGCTGCGGCAGTCTCGCGCCCGCTGCTGCGAGGGGTTTACGAATGTCTGCAAGAATGCTCGAATCGAAGGTCGCTCTCGTCACGGGCGGAAGCACCGGCATCGGCCGCGCGGTGGCGCTCGAGCTCGCCCAAGCCGGCGCCCAGGTGATGGTGACCGGTCGCCACGAACATCAGCTTCGCGAGACGGCCACGCAGCACAGCGGGATCACGTGGGTCGTCGCCGACGTGGCGCGGCTCACCGACGCAGCCACGACGCTCGAGGAGGTGCGGTGCCGGCACCACCGCCTCGACATCCTCGTCAACAATGCCGGCATCGCCCCGGTGGCGCCCATCTCCGATGCCACCCCCGAGCACGTCCGGCAGATCTTCGACGTGAACGTCGTCGGGCTCATCGAGGTGACGCGCCACGCGCTGCCTCTGCTGCGTGAGGCGCGCGGCACCATCGTGAACGTCGCGAGCGTGGCAGCGGACCAGCCCTTTGCGAACATGTCCGTCTACTCGGCGAGCAAGGCGGCCGTGCTGGCGCTCACGCGCGCATGGGCTCAAGAACTCGCAGCCCAAGGTGTGCGCGTGAACGTCGTGAGCCCGGGCCCCATCGAGACCCCCATCCTCGGGAAGACGGGCTTGCCCCAGGAGCAGCTCGACGAGCTCGGGAGCGGCATCGTGAACCAGGTCCCGCTGGGGCGGTTTGGGAAACCCGAGGAGGTCGCCTCGGTCGTCGGCTTCCTCGCCTCTCCGCGGTCGAGCTTCGTCACGGGCGCGCAGTACGCCGTGGGCGGCGGCATCGAGGCGTGATGCCAGGGTTCAGGGCTGCCTGATCTCCCACCAGGGCTGAACGTCTGGTCTGGGTAGGCGCTCCCGCGGCGTGACCCCCGCGGTCTTCAGGATTCCGAGCACCTCGGAGACGGCTCGCGACAACGCCGGCTTCACGCTCTCGGAGAGGCCGCCGTTGAGCTCGATGCTCTCCGGCTGGGCGCCGAGCACCCACACGTCGCTTGGTGCACCACCAGTGAATTGAAGCGTGAGGACCAGGTTGCGCACCCCGGGCTCGTAGGGGCTGTTCCGGAGCGAGGGCTCGCGGTTCGGCAGCTCGCGATCCAGGATCTCGGCGCGCTCGAGCCGGTGCAGCGTGCCCGGTGCGCCGCCCCGGTGGATGCTGCTCAACACCAGCAGCGCCTGCACTCCGCGCACGTAAGGCGTGAGGTCGAGGCCCTGGGTGCCGAGCTCCACCACCTGCACGTCATCGGGCCATTCGTACCAGGCCTCGAGCAAGTGCGCGACGTAGGGGCCGAAGCCGTCGTCGCCCATGAGCACGTTGCCGAGGCCGACCACCGCGATGCGCACCATGCGCTTCGTTCTAGCATACAGGTGAGGGCTGGACGCTCAGGCCGCGTACGTCGCCGCCGCGGCCGCCAGCGCCTCGCCCGGCTTCACGCTTCGTCCGGCCCCTGCCAGCGCCTGCTCCAGCGCGGCGAGCACGGCCAGCACGTGTTCCTGCCGCGCGGACTCCCCCATGAGCCCGATGCGCCAGACCTTTCCGACGAGCGGACCCAGGCCGCCGCCGATCTCGATGTCGGCGCCGGTGAGGAGCGCCTTGCGGATGGGCGCCTCCTCGACGCCAGGCGGCGTCTTGACGCAGTTGAGGCTGGGGAGGCGGTGGCCCTCCGCCGCGTTGGGGGTGCAGCCGAGCTCCCCGAGGCCCGCCATGAGCGCAGCCGAGTGGCGGCGGTGACGGGCGAAGCGGGCGGCGAGCCCCTCCTCCAGCACGATGCGCAGCGACTCGCGCAGCGCGTAGACCATGCTGATGGGCGCGGTGTGGTGATAGGCGCGCTTCCCCTCGGCCCAGTAGTCCGCGATCATCGAGAGGTCGAGATACCAGCTCTGCACCTTGTGCTTGCGCGCCTTGACCACCTCGAGCGCGCGCGGCGAGAGGGTCAGCGGCGCAAGGCCGGGCGGGCAGGAGAGGCACTTCTGGGTTCCCGAGTAGCAGACGTCGATCTCCTGCCGGTCCACCTCCACCGGCAGGCCGCCCAGCGACGTGACGGCGTCGACCACGAGCAGGGCCCCACGGTCGTGGCAGAGCTTCCCGAGCCCGTCGAGCGGTTGCTGCGCGCCGGTGGAGGTCTCGGCGTGGACGACGGCCACTGCCTTCACCTTGCCTTCCTTCTTCAGGGCCTCCTCGATCCTCTCTGGCGGGAACACCTGCCCCCACGGTGCCTCGAGCTTGACCAGGTTGCCGCCGCACCGTCCGACGATGTCGGCGAGGCGCGTGCCAAAGACGCCGTTCACTCCGACGACGACGGTGTCGCCCGGCTCGACGACGTTCACCAGGGCGGCCTCCATCCCCGCGGAGCCGGTGCCCGATATGGCGATGGTGAACGCGTTCTCGGTCTGGAAGACGGCGCGGAGCATCGCCTGCACCTCGTTCATGATGACGAGGAACTCGGGATCGAGGTGGCCGAGGAGCGGCGTGGACATCGCCCGCAGGACGCGCGGGTGGACCATGCTCGGACCGGGACCGAGGAGCAGGCGGGAAGACGGCTTCAGCTCGGGGACGGAGGGGGTGACCATGGCAGTCTCCATAGTGCAAACGGCAGGGGCACGAAGGACAGGGCGGCGAACGGGTGCTGGGTGCGCTGTGCGACATCATAGCCGTCGCTCGGCGCGGGCGTCTCGTTCGGCTCTTGGGTGCGGGGCGGCAGGGCAGGGCGGGCCGACCCACCGACCTTGGCCTGGACCTGGACCTGGACCTGGTCCACCGTCGTGCCATGAACTACCGCAAGCTCGCGGTCAACCAGAGCGGGAGGCCCGACCGCCGCGTGCTGGCCATCGTGGGCGTAGGTCTCGCGATCCGGATGGCCCTCGCGGGCTTCGTGCCGCTCACGACCGACGAGGCCTACTACGTGGACTGGGCGCGCCACCTCGCTCCGGGCTACCTAGACCATCCGCCGCTCGTGGCCTGGCTCATCGCGGGCCCGCTCCGGCTCTTCGGCCACCACGCGCTGGCGGTGCGGCTCCCCGCGGTCTTGTTGCAGGCCGGGACGACGCTG
>MEMX01000071.1:32431-33198 GCA_001768075.1 Anaeromyxobacter sp. RBG_16_69_14
TTGTTTGTGTAGGTGTTTGTGGGTGGTGTCGCCGCGCCCAACCGAGGTGTTGCCGCCGCGGTCATGCTGCAGGCGGCGCCGGTCTTCTCACTGGGGGCGGTCCTCATGACGCCCGACGCGCCGCTCGCGTTCGCCTGGGCAGGCGCGCTGTGGGCGCTGGAGCGAGTCGTTCGAGATGGAGGGGGCGGGAGGCCCGCCCATCGTGGCGGTGCCCGGTGGTGGCTCGTCTTGGGCCTGTTCCTCGGCGTGGGCGCGCTCTCGAAGCTCCACGCGGGACTGCTCGGGATCGCGGTCGCGGTGGCGCTCCTCGCCACGCGCGACGGGCGGCGCGCCCTGGCTACGCCTTGGCCGTGGGCGGCGGCGGCCCTGGCCCTCGTCCTCGCCTCGCCCATGCTGATGTGGAACGCGACGCGCGGCTGGCCGACGTTCGCCTTCCAGGCGCAGCACGGCATGCGCGGCCGGAGCCTCTCCTCCCTCCGTTTCCTGGCCTCCGTGGGCGGGCAGCTGGCGTACGTGTCGCCGCTGCTCCTCGCCGCCGCCGTCGCGCCGGCGTGGCGCGGGCTGCGGGCCGGAACGGACGTCGGCGCGGTGCGGTTCGCGCTGGCGCTCTCGGCGCTGCCGGTGGTCGCCTTCTTCACCGTCTCGGCCGCGCTCACGCCCGGTGCGCTACCCCACTGGACCGCACCGGCCTGGCTCTCGGCCATGGTGCTCCTCGCCGCGGCGGGCTCGCGCTGGCTTCGTCCGGCGGTCGCCCTGGGGCTCGCGAT
>MEMX01000072.1:0-1379 GCA_001768075.1 Anaeromyxobacter sp. RBG_16_69_14
AGTGAGCAGGAGGTGGAGCATGTGTGCTGGTCCGTTGTCGGAGGTCAGGGTCGGGCTGGGAGTGTACCCGAGGGACGGACGAGAGGACGCGCTGGCGGCCGGCGCAGCGGCACGCCGCATCGCGTCGCCATCGCGATTCCGCCCCTTGCGTTTCGGCTCCTGGTCCGCAGGTTGGTCTCGATGCTATCAGTGCTGGTCGTGAGCCAAGATCCCGAGTTCTTGGATTGCGTGAGCCACGCCCTCCAGTGCGAAGGAATGTGGGCCGTCTCCTCCCAAGATGCCACGAGGGAGATGGCAGAGACGGGATTCCGCCCGCGCGCCATCGTCGTCGATCCCGCGGTCCTTCTGGCGCCGGGCGGTGACGAGTTGGTCCGGTATCTCAGCGACTCTCCTTCGGCGGTTATTCCCGTCTTCTCCATCTCCTCGGCCGCGAAGCGCGTCGAACTCGCGGAGCTGCTCGACGCGCTGCGCCGGCTCGAAGAAGGTGGCGAGCACGCGTACGGCTGAATGACGGCGTGTGCCACGCCCAGCCCCTCACCGTCGTCCCCCCCTCAAGGATGACCGTTGCCGAGGTCGTCAGACCTCGCGCGCAGAATCGCCTCTATGCCGATCACCACCACCCGGCTCGCCGAGTGGCGAGCGCAGCTCCCCGAAGACGGCGATCACTTGGACCCCACGCTCGCCCAGGTGATCGCTCCGATGCTCATCGACGAGGTCGAGCGCCTACAAGCCGAACTCGCCCGCGTCCTCCGGCAGGTCGCTGCCGAGGATGGGCGGGCGCTCGCGATCCAAATGAGCTTCAGCTGGCGCTCGGGAGATGTGGTCCCAGCACCTCGGGGCCGTCGTTCACGACCGCGTCGGAGGGTCGCGAGCGACCTCTCCTCGCCCTCGGGCGAGAGACAGGGACACCCACGACCACAACCGCCTGCCCTTGCGCGGCACGTCTCGCCCTCGCCCCAATCGGGGCTCGGCGGGCGCCCATCGACCGCTTGGTAGTACGCTGGCGCGGGTTCGATGCGCTACGCGTTCGGCAACTGCGTGCTCGACACCGCGCGGCGCGAGCTGCACCGCGACGGCGCGCTGGTGCCGCTCGAGCCCAAGGGCTACCAGGTCCTCCTCTACCTCGTCGAGCACGCCGATCGCGTGGTCACCCGGGACGAGCTCCTCGCGCACGCGTGGAAGGGAGTCTACGTCACGGACACGACTGTCGCCCGGTGCCTCACGCTCATCCGCAAGGCGGTCGGCGACAGCGGGACGACACAGTCGGTCGTGAAGACGCTCCACGGTCACGGCTACCGGCTCATCGCTCCGGTGGCCGGGGCGGCGACGCCGCCCGCCGCTCCCCGAGCTCCGGCGGGCGAGCTCGCGCCGCTGCCCTC
>MEMX01000072.1:1421-7183 GCA_001768075.1 Anaeromyxobacter sp. RBG_16_69_14
GGCCGCGGCTTCCCCCCATGGCGAGCGCCGTCAGGTCAGCGTGCTGAGCCTCGCCCTGACGCCGGCGTTCGCGCTCCTCGGCGGGGTCGACGTCGAGGCCCAGCAGGCGCTCCTCGAGGGGCTGGAGGAGACGATCCGCCGCGCGGTGGTGCCGTTCGGCGGCCACCTCCTGCACCTCACGAGCGATCGCGCGAGCGTCGTCTTCGGGGTGCCGCACGCGCAGGAGGACCACGCCGAGCGCGCAGCCCTCGCCGCCCTGGCGTTGCGCGACGGCTGGGCGGCGCTCGCCGCGGCGTGGGCATCGACGCTCGGTGTATCGATCACGCTCGGCATCGGCGTCCACACCGGCTTCGTCGTGGCGCGGCCGTCGGATGCGGCGAGCGCCGCCACGGCCGCGCTGGCCGGCGAGGTGCTGCCGCTGGCCGAGCATCTGGCACGCCAAGGCCCGGGCGACATCCTGATCAGCGCCGCGGTGGAGGCGCTGGCGGGTGCGGTCGTCCGCGTCGCGCCCGGGCCGGCGGTGGCCGTGGCTGGCCGGGACGAAGAGGTGGCCACCTTTCGCGTCACCGGTCCGGCCGCGCCGCCGCCCCTCGGCACGGCCTTCGGCGCGCGGCATCACGGTCCCTTCATCGGCAGAGAGGGTGATCTCGCGACGTTGCGCACGCAGCTCGATCACGTGCGCAACGGCCATGGGCGCAGCGTCGGGATGGCCGGGCCCGCGGGCATGGGCAAGACCCGCCTCGTCGCGGAGTTCCTCCGCAGGATCGATCCCGGTGGCTGCACCGTGGTCTACGGGCGCTGCCAGTCGCACGGACAGCACACGCCCTACCTCCCGCTCGTCGATCTCGTGCGCCGGTGGTGGGGGATCGAGGAGGCGGACACCGCCGCCGCGGCCGCCGCCAAGGCCGAGGCGGGCTGGCAGCGATCGGGAATAGCGTCATCGGGCGCGGACGGGACACGGCTCCTGCGGCTACTCGGCGGGGTGCGTGACGCGGAGAGCACCGGGGCGCGTTCGCCCCAGGAGCTCCGCGCCCAGGCATTCGCGGCGCTCCACTGCCTGTTCCTCCACCACGCGGAGCGAGAGCCGCTCGTGGTGGTGATCGAGGACGCGCACTGGATCGACGTCACCTCCGAGGAGTACCTGACCGCTCTCGCCGGACGGCTGGCTGCGCGGCGGCTCTTGCTCCTCGTCACCTTCCGCGCCGGCTACCGGCCCCCGTGGCACGCGCAGTCCACCTACTCCCAGCTCGCGCTCGCACCCTTCGCCGACGAGGAGAGCCGCGTGCTGGTGCGGGCGACCCGTCGTGGGACGCCGCTCTCGGCACAGATCGAGGCCCAGATCGTCGCGCGCGCGCAGGGAACCCCGTTCTTCGTCGAGGCGCTCACCCGAACCGCCACCGAGGAGGATCGGCCCGCCGCCACGCTCGGCGTGCCGGACACCATTCACGCGATCCTGGCCGCTCGCCTCGACCGCCTGCCGGCCCCCGCCAAGCACCTCGCGCAGGTGGCCGCCATCATCGGTCCTGACGTGCCGCTCGGGCTCCTGCGCGGACTGGCCGCGCTCTCGGACCCAGAGTTCGATGAAGCCCTGGGGGCGCTCGAGGCGACGGAGCTGCTCCACGAGGCGCGCCTCTCGCCAGAGCCGGTCTACGCCTTCCAGCACAGCCTGGTGCAGGAGGTGGCCTACGGGTCGCTCCTGCGTCGGACACGGCGGGAGCTGCACGGTCGGGCGGCGAGGCTCCTGGAAGCGCAGGGAGCCGAGGCCGAGGGCGGTCGCGGCTCGCCGCAGTGGATCGACGGGCTGGAGCGCCTGACCCGCCATTCGCTCCTGGGCGAGCTGTGGGAGCCGGCGGAGCGTCACGGCCAGGAGCTCGCCATGCGGGCCTTCGCGCGCGGCTCGAATCGCGAGGCGGTCGCCGCGCTCGAAGGGGCCATCGTCGCGAACGCGCATCTTCCGGCGGAGCGCGCCGTCGCCGAGCGCGCGGTCGACCTGCGTTTCGCCCTGCGATCGGCGCTCCTCAACGGCGGGGAGTTCGCGCGCGCCCTCGCCTGTGTCCGCGAGGCGGAGCGGCTCTCCGAGAAGCTCGACGACCCGCGGCGCCTCGCGCAGATCGCCTTCTTCCTGTCGCTGCACCTCTACCTCGAGGGGCATCACGGCGAGGCGGTGCAGGCCGGAGCGCGGGCGCAAGCGCTCACCGAGGGGCGGGATCACGTCGTGCACGCGCTCGCCACCTACATGGTGGGCATCCCGCTGCAGGCGCAGGGCCGGTACGCGCAGGCGGCCGCGTGCTTCGAGCGGAGCCTCGAGGCGCTCGACGGCGACAGGCGCCGGCAGCTCTTCAACCTCGCCGTCCTGCCCTCGGTGACCTCCTGCGCCTTCCTCGCCACCTGCCACGCCGAGCTCGGCCGGTTCGAGCTGGCCGAGGCCCGAGGCGACGAGGGGCTCGCGATCGCGGAGGCGGTGGGGCATCCGCCGAGCGTCATGTTCGGGGCCTGGGGCGCGGGGTGGGCGGCCTTCCGGCGAGGCGACGCGGACCGCGCGACGACCCTGCTCGAGCGCGCGCTCGGCATTTGCCGCGAGGTCGGGCTCGTGCTGCACTTTCCCATGGTGGCGGTGCCGCTCGCCGGCACCTACGTGCTCGCGGGGCGCGCCGCCGCCGCCGTCGCTTTGCTCGAAGGAACGCTCGAGCGGGTCCTCGCGCACGGGATGACCAACTTCTTCGGAGTGTGCCGCTACGCGCTCGCGGAGGCGCTCGTCGCTCTCGGACGGCTCGACGAGGCCACCGATCGCGCGAACGAGGCGCTCTCGGTGGTCCGCCGGCAGGAGGAGCGCGGTTACGAGGCCTATACGCTACGCGTCCTCGGCGAGCTGGCGCGCCGACGCGGCGACGCGGAGTCCGCGCTCGCGAGCATCCGCGAGAGCCTCGCGCTGGCCATGGCGCTCGGCATGGCGCCACTTCAGGCGCACTGCGACATGGACCTCGCCGCCGCCCTCACCGCGCTGCGGCGGCCCGGGCAGGCTCGGGAGGCGCTCTCGCGAGCTCTCGAGCGGTATCGCGCCCTGGCCATGCCCGCGCACGCACGACACGCCGAGGCGGCCCTGGCGTCGCGGTCCTGACCCACGTCGCGCCGTGGCCCTCATGAAACCGTAAGCCCATCGTAAGCCCGCCCCAAGGACTGTGGGTCGGCGCGCCCGTAATCTGTCGTCGTGAAGGAGGAACACGACATGGATTGGCACGACGTTTACCTGGCGCTTCTGAGCGCGCTGTTCGTCTTCTGGAACAGCGTCCGCATCCTCACCTACGTCCCCACCATCCGGAAGCTCATGCACCCGGCGGCGAGCGGGCGCGACTACAGCCTCGCCACCTGGGGCGCGTGGGTCTGTTCGAACGGCTTCTTTGCGCTTTACCTGTGGGAGCACGGCGGCCGCCGGCTCGACGCGATGGTACTCCTCAACTGCGGGAACACCCTCATGTGCCTCGTCACCTGCTACTTCATCGTGAAGCTGCGCCGCCGTTCGCGGGCGGGGACGGACACCTCCCACGCACCTCACCGGACCCCCGCCGGCGCTTTCTAGCGCGTGCGGCGCCTGGGCCTCCCCGCGCTGCTCCTCGGCGCGTTCGCCGGCCCCATCACGGTCGCCGAGCTTGCCCGCACCGACGCCCCTCACGGGGCAACGAGCCCTGCGCTCACCACCCGACTCCGATAGGTTGTTCGGACTGCCGGGCCGCGACCTTGCCTAACGACATCCGCCTTGCCGAAGGCACCGCGAGCGTCACCGTGCCAGGATCGTCTGCGTGGCGGACCTGCGCCAGGTCCCGGCGCAGAACCGCGGCGCAGGCCCGCGCCGCCTGAAAAGCGTTGCCGTGCAGGCCGCGGCGCTGGAGCCAGGATGCTGAACGAGGCGTTCGTCCACGAGTTTCGGCGCCACGGCGCGGCGCTCGGCGCCGGCCGCGAGCGGCTGCAGGCCGAGCTCGGGGCCCTGCTCGCCGAGCGTGGCATCGAGGTTCACCTCGTCTCGGGCCGCGTCAAGTCGGAGGCGAGCCTCCGCCGCAAGCTCGGCCGCCCCGATCGCACCTACGCCGCCCTGTGGGACGTCACCGACCTCGTCGGACTGCGTGTCACCACCTACTTCGAGGACGCCATCGACGAGGTGGCCCGGGCCGTGGAGGAGCGCTTCCAGGTGGACTTCGAGCACTCCATCGACAAGCTGAGGGTGAAGGACCAGGGACGCTTCGGGTACCGCTCGCTCCATTACGTGTGCGGCCTGCCCGGCGAGCCGACGGGCGCGCCCGCCCTACCCGCCGCATTCCGCTTCGAGATCCAGCTGCGCACGGTCCTGCAGCACGCCTGGGCCGAGGTGGAGCACGACCTCGGCTACCAGGCTCCGGAGTCCGTGCCGGAGAACGTCCGGCGCCGCTTCAGCCGGGTGGCAGGGCTGCTCGAAATAGCTGACCAGGAGTTCGTCTCGATCCGGCGCGACCTGGAGCGCTATGCCCGCGAGGTGAGGGACGGGCTGGCCCTGCCCGGCCGGCCCTTCCCGCTCGACGTCGTGTCGCTGAAGGCGCTGGCGAGCAGCCCCGAGGTGCGCGAAGTCGACGAGGAGGTGGCCACGCTCGTCGGGAGGCCGATCTCCGACGAGCTCTTCTTCCCCGAGTACCTGGTCCGCATGCTCCGCCTCTCCGGGCACGCGACCTCGGAGGACCTCCAGGCCTCCCTGCGGAGGAACCGGGCCCACGTCACGGCGCTGGTCCGCCCCTACTTCGAGTTCACGCGGGTGGAATGGAAGCTCGCGGCCAGGAACCTGGAGCGCGTCCAGCGCGGCTACGGGCTCTTCTTCCTCTCGCACAGCGCCATCCTGCGTAGCGGGGAGCTCGAGATCAGCAAGGTGGAGAAGCTAACCCAGCTCTACCGCGAGCTCGACTACCCGGACGACGAGCGCGCCGCGCGAAGGTTCGCGAGCGGGCTCCTCGCGGCGCTGCAGCCGGCCGAGGAGGGCGGCTGAAGCCGGGCCACCCGCCCAGCCCGAGACGACTCGCGAGCGGCGGCTCGACCTCACTGTCAGGGTCGCGGCGCGGTGGCGGTCTGCGTCGTGGCCCAGGACCGACGCACTCCCCAGTGAGACCCGTAGGAGCCATTCCCCGCAGATGGTGTGGCCAGCGACCCGAAGCGTTCGCGGGGCGAGAACGTACGTGCCAACCAACGCCCCACCCTGTCGCAGCGCGAGGAAGTGGCGGGCTCTCGTGCCGCTGGAGGCGCAGCTGCTGCTCCGGACTCTCGAAGACGATCTCCGGCATCGCGTCCGAACATGCTACCGCGCGCGCGACCATCCCTCGCTAACCCGCCGCGCGCGGGGCGCGCCAGCGCACGCCCACAGGACGAGCGGTGGCGCCAGGGTGAAGGCTCTCGATCTCACCACGCCATCGTAGTACGAACTACGGCACCACGAACTCGACCCTCCGGTTCCGCTCGCGCCCGGGGGCGGTGGCGTTGCCGGCGACGGGCCGCGACGAGCCGAACCCCTTCGCCTCGATCCGCCGGGCGGCGACGCCGCGGCGGACGAGGTAGTCGCGGACCGACTCGGCGCGCGCCTGCGAGAGTTCCTGGTTCTTCTTCTTGCCGCCCACGCCGTCGGTGTGTCCTTCCACCACCACCTTCTCGATCTCGGGGTGCGCCTCGAGCACCGCGGCCACGTCGTTCAGCACCGGATTCGAGCGCCCCTGGATCGTGGCCTTTCCGCTGTCGAAGTAGACCGCCTCCGC
>MEMX01000072.1:7257-9016 GCA_001768075.1 Anaeromyxobacter sp. RBG_16_69_14
CGGTCCCGGGCTCGTTCGGGCACTTGTCGAGGCGGTCGGGGACGCCGTCGGCATCCTTATCCGAATCTGGGCACCCGCCCAGCTCGCGGAGCCCCTTCACCAAGGGACACATATCCTGGCCGTTCGGGACGCCGTCACCGTCGTCGTCGAGGTCCGGGCACTGCCGGGGCGAGTGCTCCTGGCCCGGCGCGCAGGGATCGGGAGGCGGCGGTGGAGGTGGAGGTGGAGGTGGAGGCGGTGGGGCGGCCGCTGGCGGGGGCGGCGGTGGCTTCGCGGGCTCTATCTCGAGCGCGAATCCAATCAGGGCCCGGTACTGCGGCGTGCCCGGCGACTCACCGAAGCCCGGCCCGGCGAGCGCGAACAGCTCGGCGTGCCCGAACGCCCACCGTCCACCGGCGAGGAGCTCGTAGAAGTGGCCCAGCGAGTCTACGTTCCACGCTCCGCGGCCAGAGAGCTCGACCAGGAAAGGAGCGAGCCGCTTGGAGACGGCGAGGCCGGCAACCACCTCGCTCCGGAGATCTTCCGCGCCGGCGGGCGAAGGGATCCGCACCGTCCTGGTTCGCAGGATCCCACCCGCCTCGGCGGCGACGAGCCACCCGTCTCCGAAGGCGTGGCTCGCCTCGATGCTCGGGTTCAGCAGGGTCCAATCGTTGCCGGCGAGGGCGACCTGCGAGCCCCAGTCAGGTGTCACGTCCAGGGCGAGCGCCACGCTGAACGGGGTGTCATCGCCCTGCGAGACCACCGCGAGCTTGGCGCCCAGAGAAGGCGAGGCGGCCCCGTGGTCCCTCGGCACCCCGATACCGCGGGCCACGAGCTGCGCATCGTCGCTCCTCTGGAACACCACGTAGGGCACGCGGACGTCAAGCTCCAGGAAGTCGGTGATGGAATAGGCCAGTCCGCCAAACACCGTGAGGCGAGATCCGACGATGTCGACGTTGTGGGAGTCCGAACCGATGCCGTGCCCGCGCTCGCGCCCGCCGACCAGGACGAACGGTTGCCGCTCGTATCCGAGCGCGATCGACATCCGCGCCGTTCCGGCCGGGGCCACCACGCCGCTCCCGACCACCAGGGAGCCCCGCGCCGCGGGGTCGAGGGTGAGCCGCTCGATGTCCAGTACCGGCAGGTTCTGAGGGTGAGCCGGTCCGGCTGCGAGGGCTACCGCGAGCGCGAGCGCTGATCGCCAGGCCATGTCATCTCTCCTCCCGCTGCGCCCGTCGCCGGGTGCGGTGTGTCGGGCCGGCATGGCACGTGTGGCGCGGTCTTCCCTGCGGGTCGTTGGCGACGCCGAGCCGGAACAGCGCGGCCACGTCGTCGGACGACGCGTTGTAAGGAGGAACGCGGTCACCGAGGTGCTCACGCCGGTGATGGTCCGGACGCCGCTCGGCAGCCCTCGATGTATACGCCGGGGTATGTCGCGGCGACGGGCATCGGGCTCCTCCTCGGCGCGCGGTCGAATGCGGATGCCACCGACAGTCAGAACATGGATGCACAGTCGCGTGACATGTGGCATGCCCCGAGGATGGACCTGCTGGCCGTGGTCTTTGGCAAAAACGGTTTTCCCAAGGCGGGCGCGAGGCTATTACGATCCACGCCCGAATGGGGACGGCCCATCGGAGCTCGCGACTCAATCTCGACGTCCCACAGCGGCGACCAGTTAAATGTGATTCTCCGGCGGCACCGCCGCCGCTGTGAGCTGATGTCCGGCGCCTTGCGGCGCCTCAGGCGGAGGGGAGAACTCTCCCCCCGCGCCCCCCATCTC
>MEMX01000072.1:9098-12510 GCA_001768075.1 Anaeromyxobacter sp. RBG_16_69_14
CTGATGTCCGGCGCCTTGCGGCGCCTCAGGCGGAGGGGAGAACTCTCCCCCCGCGCCCCCCATCTCGAGCGTCAGTTCATGTGGCATGCCCTATCAATCTCGACGTCCTTCACACCCTCTTGCCGGACGGGGTCTCGTCGTTGACGGCGACGGCCAACAACGGTCATCGCAACGCCAGGTGGGGTGGCGCGGGCGAGGGTTGCTCAGCTCTTCCCTCCTGCCACGCGGTACTGCTCCGCGAAGAGCGTGACCCGTCCGAATTCGTCCTGGAGCATTGCGTCGAGCCTATCGGGGTTCGAGAACCTCCCCTGCATGGCTTCCACCTCGAGGAGCGTGGCGACCCTGCCCATCCCGGCGAATCCCAGGTTGAGGGACGCCCCCTTGAGTGTGTGGGCGATGGTGGCGATGCTCTCGGCGTCCCCTCGCTCGAAGGAGCGTCCGAGGTCGCAGAGCTGTTCCGCCGTCATGGCCAGATAGGGCTCCAGCATCTCCGCGAAGAATCCGCCCTGGCTCGCCCCGAAGAGCTCCTCCATCTCCTTGAGGCGTCGTTCGTCCAGCTCGGGACCGCCGGGCGTCGCGGGGGCCTTTGGAGCGCCCAGGGACGGAGCCTCCCGTTTCGATGAACCGGCGCGGCTCTTCTCGACCCAGCGAGAGAGCACCTCCCATAGCCCCTGCCGAGTGATGGGTTTGCTGATGTAGTC
The DNA here is from genome assembly GCA_001768075.1 of Anaeromyxobacter sp. RBG_16_69_14. Taxonomy (GTDB): domain Bacteria; phylum Myxococcota; class Myxococcia; order Myxococcales; family Anaeromyxobacteraceae; genus Anaeromyxobacter_A. The sequence continues at coordinate 9,800 of MEMX01000072.1, forward strand.
GTCCATCCCCGTATCGAGACAAAGCTGGCGGTCCCCACCCAGGGCGCTGGCCGTCATGGCGACGATGGGGATATGCCCGCCTTCTGCCTGCTCCTTCTCGCGGATGCGGGCCGTCGCCGTGAATCCATCCATCCCCGGCATCTGGCAATCCATGAGGACCAGGTCGAAGGCCGAGTGCTCCAGCGCCTGGAGCACCTGGAATCCGTCCGCCGCCAGGAGCAGGGTGGTCCCCATGTCCTCCAGCATCTTCCGCGCAACCTTCTGGTTCACCGGGTTGTCCTCGGCCAGCAGCACGTGGAGCGGAGCGGTGAGAATCGGCACCTGCGCGCATACCGGGCTGGTGTCAGTGACGGCATGCCGGGTGATGAAGGCGCCGGACGTCCCCTGGCGCTTCCGCTCGAGAACCGTGTCGAGCGCGCTCACCAGGACCTCCGCCCGGACCGGCTTCACCAGATAGGCATCGAATCCGGCGAGCTCCGTGAGGGCAGCCTCGCCTGGCAGCCCGGATGGGCTGAGCATCAGGAGGCCGAGCCTTGCCAGCACCGGATTCGCGCCGACGAGCCTGCCCACCTGCGCACCATCCATGTCGGGCAGGTGGTAGTCCACCAGGGCAGCGTCAAAGGCGCGGTCCCCGGACGACTGCTGCTGCGCCTCTTCCACCTTCTTCAGGGCCGCCATGCCGGAGCTGGCGGTCTCCACCCGTACGCCGAGCCGGCAAAGTTGCTTCTCCAGGATGGCGCGATGGGCGGCGTTGCCATCCAGGACGAGCACTCGTGCCTCCCGCAGAAACGAAGGCGCCAAGACAGGAGTCTGCCCCTCGCCCCCGGGAAGCTCCAGCGAGATCCTGAAGGTAGAACCCCTTCCCTCCTCGCTCTCGCAATCGATGGTTCCTGCCATGCCGTCCACGATCCGCCTGCACAGCACCAGCCCCAGCCCGGTGCCGCCGAACTTCCGGGACGTGGAAACGTCCGCCTGCGAGAAGGGCTGGAAGAGACGCTTCTGTGCCTCGGCGGAGATCCCGATCCCCGTGTCGGCGACGGAGACCTGGCACCGCATCCTTCCCTGCCCCACGCTGCTCGAGCGCGCCGTGACGAGCACGTGTCCGCTGGAGGTGAATTTCACCGCGTTGCTCACCAGGTTGCCGAGGACCTGGCGCAGGCGGCCAGGATCTCCCACCAGGTTCGACGGGACGTCCGAGTCGATGTCCACCAGGAGGTCGACCCTCCCGCCGACGACCTTCGGACGGTGGAGCTCGACCACGTCGAAGATCAGGGAGGCGAGATCGAAGGGGATGGACTCGAACCGCAGCTTCCCGGCATCGATCTTCGAGAGATCCAGGATGTCGTTGAGGATGGTGAGCAAGGACCCACCGCACCGTGCGATGGTGTCGACGTAGTCGCGCTGCTCGACGCTCAAGGACGTGGCCTGGAGCAGCTGCGCCATGCCCAGCACCCCGTTCATGGGGGTGCGGATCTCATGGCTCATGCTGGCGAGGAACGCGCTCGACGCCTGCAACTCATGATTGCGCCGGGCGAGCAATGACACCAGTCCTTCGATGGTTCTGCGCTGCACCACGTGCGCGCTCGCCTGCTCGATCGCCTGAAGGATGTCTGCCGGCTCCCACGGCTTGCGCAGGAAACGAAAGGCATTCGCGCGGTTGATCGCCGACTCGAGCGCTTCCATGTCGGCGTACCCGGTGAGCACGATGCCCGCCACGTCCGGACGGCGCTTGCTCAGCTCCTCGAGCAGGTCCACGCCGCTCATGCCCGGCATGCGATGATCGGTCACCACCACGTCGAGTGGAACTCGCGCCGCGATGGCAAGTGCCTCCGCGCCAGAGCTCGCCTCGTGGACGTGCCAGTCGTCATCGAGGAAGCTGCGGAGGACCGCGACATTCTCGTGCTCGTCGTCGACGAGCAGGACACCGCGGGTGCGTTGGATCCCCACCCCCAGGTGCTCGACCAGCGTCGCGATCTCCAAATCGTTGCTCAACGCTTCTCCCCGGGCGCACTGCAGAGTTGTCGACCACGCAGCTCCGCAGCACTGTTCGTTGTACTCTATCACTAGCGGTAACAGCTGGGCAACCTACGCACGGGCGTCCTTGGTGCTACCTGGTCTCCAGCCTGTCGCGGGCTTGTCGCGCACGAACGTATCCCCACCCGGTGGAGATCATGGTGCGCAGCTGGACCTCCGATCTGCCGGAGGTGCGCTTCTGTGGGCGCCTGTGAAGAGAGGTCGGCTTCACCTGCCGTCGTCCGGCTCTCCGCAGAGGGGAAATGGGCGCCGTTCTTGGATCTCGCTCCCGTGTCATGACAAAGCGCGTATTTGGGCACATTGAGAGATTCGCTCGCGCACGCCACTCTCGAGAAGCTCGATGTCCGGCAGCAGGTCGCTCGACCTCGAGCGGCCGAGCACCCGTTCGTCAACCTGGGTGCAGTTGAATCACGTGGCGGGAGCCAGGGAGAGGTAAATGGATCAGATGGAGAAACGTGGACCGCACGGCGAGCTGCGCGAGAGCGGCGGATCGAGCTCGTTCGAGGCGCCGATGCCGGCGAACGAACCACCCACGGTCGTCGAGAGGCCGACCATGCCGGAGGGCTCGCCCCGAGTACGCACGTACGAGGAGCTGGACGGCGCAGCGGGACGCGGTGTCTTCTTCCGGCCGCACCGCTTCTCCGCCGCGGATCTGGCGCCGCTGCGCGCCAGCGTGA
>MEMX01000072.1:12897-29821 GCA_001768075.1 Anaeromyxobacter sp. RBG_16_69_14
TGCTCGACACCGACGAGCTGCTGCAGCTGCGCGACGTCCGCCGCTGGACCCCGGGAAGCGCGGGTTTGCGCCACGGCGAGAAGTCGTGGCAGCACCCCGGTCACCACCACTTCAAGGCGCTCGTCGCCGACCTGCGGCTCTACCTCGAGGACACGGAGGAGAAGCTGCGCGGCTTCGAGGCGGAGGTGCCCTGGCACGTCATGCAGGAACGGTCGTCGCCCGCGCGCGCGGCGCTCGTCTCCAGGATGCGCGCGGAGATCGGCGCTGACGTGCACCGCTTCGCGGCCGAGATCGACGCGGCCCGGCGCGCCGCCGACCCTGCCGACGCGACGGCTCTCAGGGAGTTCTCGCTGCGGCAGATTCACCGTTTCCTCATGCAGGTGCCGTGGATGCACCGCGCGAGGCACAAGCCCTTCGGGTACCCCGGCGACTACGAGCTGATGAACTTCTTCTACGAGAAGGACTTCGAGGGACCCACGCTCTTCGCGCGCGCACTCGGGCACGCGTTCATTCAGACCCCCTGCGCGCTCGCGGTGTCCTACCGCAAGGACTTGATGAAGCGGCAATTGCGGGCGGTCCTCGAGGAGCGCGCCGGCTCGTCGCAGCCGGTGCGCATCCTCTCGATCGCCGCCGGGCCGGCGCGGGAGCTGCAGGAGCTCCTTGCCGAAATGGACGAGTTGCCGGCGCCGCTCGAGATCGTCCTCTTCGATCAGGACAAAGGCGCGCTGGCGCATGTGTACCGGCGGCTGCGGCCCCTGGCGGATGCGCGTTTTCCCGGCCGCGTACGCATGGTCTTCCTGAACGAGTCGATCAAGCGCTTGCTGCGCGACATGCATCTCTTCGACGATTTCGGACCGTTCGACGCCGTGTACTCCTGTGGGCTCTTCGACTATCTCCAAGAAGCGACAGCGGTGCGGCTGGCGCGTAACCTTTGCGCCGCGGCCGCGCCCGGCGCGCCGGTCTTCATCGCCAACATGGTCGACCACGCGGGTCGGTGGTTCGTGGAGTATCACCTGGAGTGGGAACTCCTCTACCGGACGCGCGAGGAGCTCGTCGAGATCGGCCGCCGCGCAGTGCCCAACGCGCGTATCCGCGTGCTCGAGGAGGAGACGGGGATCAACCCGTTCATCGAGCTGGTCCGGGACTGATGTCGGCCGCCTCTTCCGAGGGGACCGGGCAACGCTGGTCTGCATGGCTGCTCGAGCGCAACCGCCGCGGCACGCGCACGCTGCTCTGGATCCATCTCGGGCTGTACCCGACCTTCGGCGTTCTTGACAGCGTGCTCGCGCCGCGGGCTGCGCTACCATGGCTGTTCGGCACGCGCGGACTCGTGACGGTCGTCTCCCTCGCGATGTTCTGGATCGTCCGTAGCCGCGCGTTCGAGTCGAACGCCGACTGGTTCGCGTCCGCGTTCATCGTTCTCGGCGCGAGCGGCATCAGCTTCATGACAGTGTTCATGGGCGGCCTCGCCTCGCCGTACTATGCCGGGCTCACGCTCTACGTCGTGGCCATAGGGCTGCTCTTCGTCTGGCCGGCCCGCGTCATCGCCTTCACGCACGCGTCCATCGTCGGATCCTTCCTCGTCACGAACGTGCTGTTGGGTACCATAGGCCACCGCTCCACGGCACTCTCGAACCTGGCCTTCCTCTCAGCCACCGCGCTCATCTCCGGTATCGGGCAAGCGCTGCTCTACCGGACTCATCAAAAGCAGCACGAGCAGCAGGTGCGGCTCGAGCGCGCCACCGCGAACCTGGAGCGCGCACACGCCGAGCTGCAGCAGCTCGACCAATTCAAGTCGCGCTTCTTCGCCAACATGACGCACGAGCTGCGCACGCCGCTCGCGATAGTCCTGACCCCCATCGAGCTGATGCTCCAGGGCGAGATGGGCGAGTTCACCGAGTCACAGCGCAGCTCGTTCCAGACCATGTTCAAGAGCGGGCTCAAGCTCCTCAAGCTCATCAACAACCTGCTCGACCTGTCACGGCTGGAGGAGAGCCGCCTGCAACTGAAGGTGGAGGAACACGAGCTCGTCGGGTACCTGAGAGCGCTCAGCGAGCAGACGCAGGTGCTGGCGCGGCGCAAGAGCATCGCGCTCGAGTTCCACCCCCACGTGCAGAGCGCGACGGTGTGGTGCGATCTGGAACGCCTCGAACGGGTATTCGTGAACCTGCTCTCCAACGCGATCAAGTTCACGCCGCCCGGGGGCCACGTGGAGGTGTCGCTGTCCGAGCGGCAAGACGCGATCGAGGTGGTCGTACAGGACGACGGGCCGGGGTTCCCGTCCGGCGAGGAGGCGAAGGTCTTCGAACGCTTCTACCAGGTGGAGATGGCGGGCACGCGCCAGCACGGCGGAGCCGGCATAGGGCTCGCGCTGGCGCGCGAGCTCGTGCTGCTGCACGGGGGCACCATCGAGGCGAGGAGTGGCGGTCAGAAGGGCGCGCGCTTCACGGTCGCGTTGCGCAAGGGGTCCCAGCACTTCACTGCGGAGGCGTTGGGGCCATCCCGCTCCGGGCAGGAGCCCGTGGAGAGCGACTCCAGCGCACTCGGGCTCGATTGGGGCGTGCAGCTCTCGGCCAAGCACGACTTCCGCCTCCTCGAGATCGACGAGGTGACCGAGCGGCGCATGATCGACCGCGATCCCGATGAGGAGGCCCGCCCCTACACCGCGGTCGTCGTGGAGGACAACGCGCAGGTCGTCCGCCTCATCCACATGTCGCTGCGGCAGCAGTTCAAGGTGCTGGCGGCGCTGGACGGCCTGAAGGGCCTGGAGATGGTGCTGCGCGAGCAGCCCAGCCTGGTCGTGACCGACCTCATGCTGCCGGGCATCGACGGCCTTGCCCTGACGCGCCGGCTGCGCGAGGATCCACGAACTCGCCACATCCCGGTGCTGATGCTGACGGCGCTCGGCGAGCTCGACGACCGCGTGAAGGGGTTGGACGCGGGCGTGAGCGCCTATCTCACGAAGCCGTTCTCGCCCAGGGAGCTCGTCGCCTGCGCGCGGCAGCTCGTGCAGGCGGGGGAGCAGACGGCTGACCTGCTGCTCACGCAGCGCATGGACTCTCTGGAGATCGTCGCCGCCGGCCTCGCGCACGAGATCAACAACCCGCTCAGCTACGTGAAGAACTCGCTCACACGCGTGCGCCTGGACACCGACTCGCTGGTGAGGGAGTCGATGGCGCGGCCGCTGGAGGCCACGGAGCAGGCACAACTCGAGCGCGTGGCGGCGCGGCTGCACGACATGCTTGGCGTGGCGGACTCGGGCCTGAAGCGCATCGCCAGCACGGTCGATCTGATGGGGCGCTACGGCCGTGCGGGTTACCGGCGCGAGGTCGTGCTGCACGACGCGTGGGAGGCCGCGCGCAACGTGGTGGCCGTCGTGCTGCCAGCGACCGGTCGCAACGTCAAGATCGAGCTCGACATGCGCGGCGATGGCACGCTCGAGTGCGTGCCCGAGGAATTCAACCAGGTGCTGACGAACCTGGTGCAGAACGCCATCGAGGCTGTGCCCGACGACACCGGCCGTGTAGACGTCAGCGGCTCTGTCGAGGGCGACTCCCTGCTCCTGCGTGTCAAGGACAATGGCCCTGGGATAGCGCCCGAGCTGCAGGCGAAGCTCTTCACGCCATTCTACACGACAAAGGGCCCCGGCCGCGGAACCGGCTTGGGGCTCACCATCTCGCGGCGCGTGGTGCAGAGCCTCCGAGGCACGCTGCGGCTCGTCAGCGCACCCGGCGAAGGCGCCGAGTTCTCCGTTCGCGTCCCGCGCCGTCGCTCGTGATCACCGGGAAGTAGTAGATCAGCGCTGGCCGTGGGCCCTCGATCGATGTAGACAGCTGCGCGATGGCGCGGCCCCGAGTGGAGGCCCGTGTCGCGCGTGCGAGGCTCTGGTGAATGCGCCGGTGCCGGGGGCCCGAACCCCGGACCCCGGACTCCGTAGCCAATATGGAGACACGAGCCTGAGCATGACGAACTCCCTCGTAAGCCTCGGCATCGCGGCAGTCCTCATGGCGAGCACGGCTGCGTCGCCGCGACCGACCCGCCCGAGCAGGGCGGCGAGTGGGGTGGAGTCACTTCGGCCACGATGGGCGGGCGACGGCCCTCCCCTGCTCGAGACGCTGGCGGAGAGCCACGTGAAGAACCCGCTCCTGGCGAAGTGGACCGGACGCTTCGGAGGCCTCCCGCCGTTCGGCGCGGTGGAGGCCTCACATTTTCAGCCGGCCCTCGAGGCGGCCATGGCCGAGCAGCTCGCGGCCGCGCAGGAGATCGCCGACCATCCTGCGCCGCCGAGCTTCCAGAACACGCTCGAGACGCTGGAACGGTCGGCCCGGGCCTTCGAGCGGGTGGCGAGCATCTACGGCGTCTTCACCTCGACCATGAGCACCCCCGAGCTCCAGGCGGTCGAGCGCGAGACGGCCCCGAAACTGGCGGCGTTCCAGGACCGGATTACGCAGAACGAGAAGCTTTTCGCGCGGATCGCTGCCGTCTACGACGCCCGGGACGCGTCGGGGCTGACCCCCGAGCAGAAGCGGCTCGCCTGGGTGTACCACACCACGTTCGTCCGCGCCGGCGCGAAGCTCGACAAAGCGGCGAAGAAGCGGGTCGCGGAGATGAACGAGCGCCTGGCGACGCTCCATACGCTCTTCACGCAGAATGTCCTCGCCGAGGAGAGCGAGCACACGCTCTTCCTGGACCAGGAGACCGAGCTGGATGGCCTGCCGGCCTCCGTGCGCTCGGCCGCGGGCGCCGCCGCCACTGCGCGAGGGCAGGAGGGCAAGTGGGCCATTCTCAATACCCGATCCAGTGTCGAACCCTTCCTCGGCTACTCGAACCGTCGCGACCTCCGCGAGAAGGTGTGGCGGACTTTCACCAGCCGCGGCGATCACGGCGACACGCACGACAACAAGAAGCTCATCGCGGAGGTGCTGAAGCTGCGCGCAGAGCGGGCGCGGCTACTCGGCTATGCCACGCACGCCCACTGGCGCGTGGAGGACTCCATGGCGAAGACGCCCGAGCGGGCGATGGCGCTCATGGAGGCGGTGTGGCCGACCGCGGTGGCCCGCGTCCGCGAGGAGGTCGCGGACATGCAAGCCGTCGCTGACCAGGAGGGCGCCCGGATCACGATCGAGCCCTGGGACTACCGCTACTACGCCGAAAAGGTGCGCAAGGCGAAGTACGACCTCGATGAGGACGAGGTGAAGCCTTATCTTGAGCTGGAGAAGGTCCGCCAAGGGATGTTCTGGGTGGCGAGCCAGCTTTTCGACCTTCACTTCAGTCCCGCCAGGGGCGTGCCCGTCTATCACCGGGACGTCCGCGTGTGGGAGGTGCGCGACGGCGCCAGGAAGCACGTCGGGCTCTGGTACTTCGATCCCTACGCGCGCTCCGAAAAGCAGTCCGGCGCTTGGATGAACACCTATCGCGCCCAGGAGCGCCTCGACGGCGAGATCACGACCATCGTCTCGAACAATGCAAATTTCGTGAAGGGCAGGCCCGGCGAGCCCGTCCTCGTGAGCTGGATCGACGCCGAGACGCTCTTCCACGAGTTCGGGCACGCGCTTCACGGCCTCAGCTCGAGCGTGACCTATCCGTCGCTCTCGGGCACCTCGGTGGCCCGCGACTATGTCGAGTTTCCGTCGCAGCTCCTCGAGCGCTGGCTCTCGACGCCGGAGGTGCTGAGCCGCTTCGCCCGCGACGTGAAGACCGGCCAGCCCATGCCGCAGGCGCTGGTGCAAAAGATCGAGCTCGCCGGGAAGTTCAACCAGGGCTTCACGACCGTCGAGTACCTGGCGGCGGCCATCATCGATATGAAGCTCCATCTCGCCGGCGACGCGCAGGTCGATCCGGCCGCCTTCGAGCGCGACGCCCTGGCGGCGATGGGCATGCCCCGCGAGATCGTGCTGCGCCACCGGCTGCCGCACTTCGGACATCTCTTCGCGAGCGACGGCTACTCGGCTGGCTACTACAGCTATCTGTGGGCCGACACGCTCTCCGCCGACGCCTACGAGGCATTCACCGAGGGAAAGGGACCATACGACAGCGACGTGTCCGAACGCCTGCGCCGGTTTGTCTTCTCGGCGGGAAACACCGTGGATCCCGCCGAGGCCTACCGCGCCTTCCGCGGACGCGACGCCGGGATCGGCGCGCTCATGCGCAGGCGCGGCTTCTCGGAACCGGTGGCACCGAGCTCCGGGGGCCGGTAAGAAGCACGCCCGGCTGGTCGTTCGCCTTCGAACCCCTCGCTCGCACGCCCGCTTCGCCAATGACCCTCTCGCTCGCGCTCCGATTCCTGCACGTCCTCTCCGCCGCGCTCTGGATGGGATCGGGGCTCTTCTGGCCAGGCGCGCTCCGCCGGGCCCTGGCGCTCGGCGCTCCGCACCCCTCCCCCGCCCTGGCGCAGGCGCGCACCGGGCTCGGTCTCGACTTCGGGTCGGGCATCGCCACCGTGGTCACGGGGCTCGTCTATGCCTCCCCGCTCGGTGGCGTCCCCATGCACGCCGGGATCCTGCTGGGCCTGACGCTCGCGCTGGTGCGCTTGGCGCTCCTCTTCGCGCTGGCGCGTCCGTCGCTGCGGCGCGCTACCGACGCGGTAGGGGCGGGAGACATCGAGACCGCGCGCGCCGCCTCGAAGCGTCTGCCGGCGTACGCCGGGAGCGCCCACCTCCTGTGGCTACTGGCGCTCGCGTGCATGGTGTTCCCGATCTAGTCAGGAACCCGCAGGGCGCCGACCCTAATTGGTAGGCGACGGACGCCCCGCAGCTCGCCGGGCAGGACCGGTTCGACGAGGCGCGGGCGCGCTTCGAAACCGTCCGGTTCTTCTGCGCGCCGAGCCGGAACCCATTATTCTTACTAGTAATGGCAGTGAACGACTGCTCACGAGGCGACGCGGGCATCTCCACCCGCTCCCGAGTGGATCCGGGTGCTTTCGACAGCACACATCTCGGCGTGCCGGGTCCAGCGCCGGGTGGGGCACGGGAGACAGCGCGATATGCTTTCCCTGACGGCAGTACTGTTGGTCACAGCCGCCGCCGGCGAGGGCGGGGCCATCAAGATTGGGACTCACCTACCGTTGAGCGGATACGCGGCACCGATCGGTCAGGCTTTGAATAGGGGCCTCCACCTTGCGGCCGACGAGATCAACGCGACGGGTGGGGTCCTCGGGCGCAAGGTCGCCTTGATCGACGGCGACGACGAAGGGAAGCCCGAGAAGGGTGCCCAGCTGGTCCGCGATCTCATCGACAAGGAGCACGTCGTCGCGCTCCTCGGCCCGCACAATACCGTCGTCCCCAACGAGACGACGCGAATCGCCAACGAGCGCCGCATACCGATGATCATCCCGGGCGCCACCGGCAACAAGGTCAACGAGCTCTTCGCGCAGTTCCCGCAGAACTACGTGTTCCGGATCGCGCCGAGCGAGACCCTGCAGACGGAGATGATGGCGACGGAGGCCTTCGTCGCCCGAGGCTACACCAAGGCAGCGCTGATCCACGACGACACGCCTTTCGGGAAAGGGGGGCGAGCCAGCCTCGAGAAGCTGATGGCGAAGCAGGATCTGAAGCCGGCCTACTCCGCCAGCTTCAAGATCGGCGAGGCCAATATGACGCCGCAGGTGACTGGCGCACGGGCGGCCGGGGCTGAGGTGATCCTCTTCTACGGTCTCGCTCCGGACGCGATCAACCTCGTGCGCGCGCTCGAGAAGCTCGGGTGGCGCTCCCCGGTCATCGGACCCTGGAACCTGTGCAATCCCGTCTTCCTGACCAAGGCCGGTTCCTTCGCGGACGGCACGCTCATGCCCCAGACCTTCATCGAGGAGAGGGCGACCGAGCCGGAGCAGCTCAAGTTCATCGGGGCGTACCGCAAGCGATACAGCTCGCCGCACGTCGAGATGGCTCCGGCGGTCGCGCAGGCCTACGACGCGGTCCAGTTGCTCGCGATCGCCATACGGCAGGCAGGGACCACCGACGGCCCCAAGGTGAAGGCAGCGCTCGAAGGCCTCAAGGGGACCTACCAGGGCGCGACCGGAAGCTACTTCCTCCCGTGGCGACCTGACGACCACGAGGCCATCACGCGCGGTGCGGTGGTATGGGGCACCGTCAAGAGCGGCAAGGTGGTGCCTTACTGACGAGCCCTGCAGCCAGCGTACCTCATGCAACAGCGCGGCTGGCATCGCTGTCTGAGCCGAGCGCTCGCTCGCTGGCGAGGTCGACGAGCCGCGACGCAGGGCAGGGAGTTCTTGCCTCGGCGACACCCCAGCAGACCGAGAGCTCGCGCATGCCCGAGTGCAAGGCCTCCTCGACGCGCAGCGCGATCTTGCTGGCTTGCGCCTCGGGAACCTCCGTGACCAGCACCGCGAAACGGTCGTGGTCCAGGAGCGCGACGTAGTCGTAGGGGCGCAGGCGCCGGCGCACCACCGGCATCAGTTTGAGGAGTGGAACGGGCGTTCCGCTCCGGCAGTGTACTCGGAACACGATCAAGGCGAGGTTGCCGCTCTCCTCCGAGGCGAGTTCCCGCAGTCGCGCGTCGAGACCCTTCCGGCCACGCGCCACAGCGGGAAGCAGCAGCGCCGAGCCGGGCTCGAGCAAGCGGCTCAGGCATCCGCCGAGGATCTGCTGCGAGATGCTGTAGATCGCTGCCGGAACGGTCGCGAGCGACATCCCGGGGTAGGCCGCTGCTGTCAGGACCATCGCGGTGCCGGTGCTGCGCATGCCCCCAGCGTAGAAGAGTGCCACCGCGTCGCCGTGGGGGAGCCCAGGACGCCGTGCGCGGAGCCATCGCATCCAGATGAGCGTGAGCGCGAAGAAGGCGCCGTTGAGCCCCAGGGTGACGGCACCTGCGATGGCGACGATCCCCAGGTCCGCCGTGAGGCGCGCCGAGGCGCCGGCGACGTTCGTGGAGAGCGCGGCGAGGAACGAGAGGTTACCGAGCAGCGAGAGCAGGGGCTGGGCCCTGTCGGCCCATGGGCCAGCCCACCGCCGAAATCCCAGGCCGGCGGCCAGAGGAAGGACGACCGACATTGCCAGTTGCCGAACCAGCACGGCCACCGGGACCGTGGTGAACGCCTGGTGAGCGAAAGGAGGCATGAGGTGAGAGTAGAGTGGGACGGTGACCACCGACAGGGTCGTCGTCACCGCGACCACCGACAGCACCAGGGCGACGTTTCCCGTGGCGAGTCGCACCCAGACGGACGCGGTCAGCGCGACCGGCATGAGTGACACGAGGAAGATGCCCAGCCGCAGCTCCGTGGCCGCCTGTTGCTCGAATCCGCCCAGGCCGATCCAGGTCGAGCCAAGGGCGAGAGCTGGTGCGAGCGCGTAGATGACGAAGAGGCATGCGGCGCAGGCGCGCGGGCGGCGCCCGATCTGCGCGAAGTCCTCGAGCCGGCACTGGGTCGCGGCCGGCAACATCATCAGCGTCAGCGCCAGCGTGGCGAAGTCATAGCTCCAGCCCACCCCCGGTATGCGGAAGAGCCGCCAGTCCTTCAGCGCGAGGCCGGGCCGGGGGACGAGCAGGTTCAGCGCCACCAGGCCGAGCAACAGCCAGATCATGTTCCTCGTGAACCATCGGTTGAGCCACCCGAGCAGCGGAGCCACCGAGACAGGACTGCCATGAGGCTGCATCCACGCTCCTCGTGCGGTCGCTGCCCAGACGGGCGCTCGAGCGGCCCGCGAACCAAAGGCCATTCTGCAGGGCGCAGCCTAGCACAATCGGTCCAGCAGCCTTCGCTCGTCGTATGACCCAGGTGGCGTGCCGCAGCCTCGGGTCGCAGAGAACCCCGGGTGGCATTTTCAACTCACCTCGCTGGTCCCTCTTCGACCGGCGCATCTCGCACATCGGTGCGCAGCTCAGGCCACAGCGGGTGAGGAGCGGCCTCCTGTCCGGGGCCAAGCTCCCCGGCGCGCTCGCGCAGTAGACGTCCGTACGTCCTCATTCGAAGCGGATAGCCCGGTAGGCGCCCTGCCCGTCCAGAGTGGTAAGCCACACCTTATGCGAGGCCTGGTGCTCCGACGGGCCGAAGCTCAGGAGAGTGCCGATGCCGATGTCATACTGCCTGATGCTCTCCAGCGCGGTGACGAGCGTGTCGGTGTTCAGGTCCGTGCCCGCCCGCCGCAGGCCTTCGATGAGCAGGCTCGCCATGAGGTAGCCCTCGAGCGACACGGAGTTCGGCTTCTGCGTGGCGGCGTAGCGGGAGAGATCCTGGTGGTACCTCAGGATGGCGGTCGCCTTGGAGGTCGGAAGCGGCACGACCTGCGTCACCATCACGCCCTCTGCGTATCGCGGGCCGAGTTGCATGAGTTCCTCGGCGAGCTCCGTCGGCCCGACGGACGAGACGGACGAGAACACGAGGTCGAGGTTCTCGTTCTTGACCTTCTGGATGAATCGGGCAGCCGCCTTGTAGGTGGGCACCATGACCACAGCTCGAATCTTGGAAGCACTTTGCTTGACGATCCGGACCGCTTCCACGACATCGGTGGTGTTGCGCTTGTATCCCACCCGGACGACGCGCGAGGGGTCGTACCTGTACTTGCGCATCATGTACGCCACCCCCTCGAAGCCGGCGTCACCGTAAGCGTCCTGCTGGGCGAAGACCGCGATCTGGCTCGGCCTGATCCGCCGGACCTCGACGAGGTACTTGACCATCGCCGCGGACTCCTCCCAGGAGCTCGCGCGGTAGTTGAACACGAAGCGATCGGGCGGATCGTTGCGCAACAGATCGTCCCCGCTCAGGGCTCCGAAGAAGAGGATTCCCTTCTCCAGGGCGTACGGGACCGCCACCGCTGCGGTGGCGGTACCCACGCTCCCCACCAGACCGAAGACGTTCCGCTTCTCGACCAGATCGCGTACGGCCACCTTGGTCCGCTCGGGATCGTAGCCGTCGTCGGCGGAGACGAGCGTGAGCTTGCGGCCGTGGACGCCACCCGCCTGGTTCTGTGCAGCGAAGGCGGTCTCGACGCCGATCTTCATTTGCCGCCCGAGCTCCCTCACCGGGCCCGAGAAGGGACCGCTCATGCCGAACGCGATCTCGCCCCCCTTGACGCCGGTCACCTGCGGCGCGCTGGCGGCGGCGACGACCCCCGGCGTTCCAAAGAGGTACAGGGCGGTCCCTGCGAACGAAAGCATTCCTGTCCACCGACGCATGATGCCTCCGTCGCTACTCCAGCCTTATCGCCCGATAGCTACCGTCGGGCTGGAGCTCGGTCCCCCAGATCTTGTGGGAGCCTTGGTGATCGTCAGAGCCGAAGCTGATGGGCGCGCCCGTTCCCAGGTCGAGGTCGTGCATCCCTTCCAGCGCGGTCACGAGCGCCTCCGTGGTCGGGTCCTTTCCCGCCCGCCGCAGGCCCTCCACCAGCAGCCGCCCCACGATGAAGCCCTCGAAGGTGACGAAGTCGGGCTTCTCGCCCACGGTGTACTTGGCCAGCGCCGCCTGGTACTCGAGCGCCGCGCTCGCCTTCGAGCCGGGGAGCGGCACGACCTGCGTCACCACCACGCCGGAGGTGTATCCGGCACCGGCGGTGACGAGCCCCTCCGCGAGCACGCTCGCATTCACCTCCGAGACGTTCGTGAGGATGAGATTGAGGCCGAGGTCCTTCACCTGCTGGATGAACTGCAGGGCGGCCTGGCTGGTGGCCATGAGGACCACGGCGCGCACTCGGTTCTGCTCCTTGCCGATCTGGGAGACGGCGGCGGAGACGTCGGCGGTGTTGCGCTTGTAGGTGACGTGCACCAGCTCCGCGGGATCCTGCTTCAGGTCGTGCATCTGCTCGCGCACGCCAGCAAGCGCCGCCTGCCCCATCTCGTCGTCCTGGTAGAAGACCGCGATCTGGGAGGGCTGGACCCGGCGTACGTCAACGAGATAGCGCACGGCGGCGGCCGTCTCCTCCGCGAAACTCGGGCGGTAGTTGAACACGTAGCGCTCGGGCGGCTTCTTGTGCACAACCTCGCTGCCGGTGAGGGCTCCGAAGAACGTCACCTTCTTCTCGACGGCGTAGCGGAGAGCGGCGGTCGCGCCGGCCGTGCCCACGTTGCCCACGATCCCGAACACCTTCCTGTTCTCCACCAGCTCCCGCATGACCTGTATCGTGTGGGACGGGTCGTGCTCGTCGTCGAGGGCCACCAGCCGGAGCTTGCGGCCATGGACGCCACCCGCGTCGTTGGCCGAGGCGAAGGCGACCTCGACACCCGTGCGCATGGCGCTCCCCAGATCCTTGGTGGTGCCGGAGAACGGCGCGGACATGCCGAACACCAGCTCGCTCGGGGAGGCTGGCGACTTCTCCACGGCCGTGGTCTCCTCGCCTCCCGGACTGTGCGAACCGCGCCGGGCGATGCCCAGCACGACAGCGCCTGCCAGGAGCGCGGCCAGCGCTCCTCCGATGAGAACACGGTGCAGGCCCCGGCTCCGGTTGAGGACAGGAGATGGCGGCGACCGTGCCGGCGGCGCAACCGAGCTGGCGACGCTCGCGCCTCGCGCTCGGTTCTCGACCCCGGGATCGCCTTCGGCCTCCGCAGGCTGCCTGCCTTGCGACCTCGGCCCCGCGGCGTCCGCGCTGGGTTGGCCAGCCGACCCGGAGGAGAGCTCCTGGACGGCAAAGGTGAGCTGAACATCCAGCTTGGAGTATTGTGGCCGGGGGAGAAAGACGGCCTTGGCCGCAGCGGAGGGCTGCTCGATGACGGCCAAGGCGAGGTCGATCTGGTACCGAAGCGCGGCCCGTACCTGTTCCTTGGTCGCTAGCTTCCACGCCACCAAGGTCTCGCCGATGGGGACATGGGAACGGCGGGCCTCGGCGATCGCCTCCTCGAGGCTCCCGGCGTCGAGTCCGGCGTGTTCCTTCAGGTGCTGCGTGAACGCGCGAGGGTGGCGGCTGTCGGAGGCCCAGGCGATCCTTCCTGACTGGAGGAAGACGTGTGCTTCTGCGCCGTCGATCTCGCAAACGAACTCACCGCTTGCCGCCGAGTCGGCCAGTCCGAGGAGCTGCGACAGCGGAGAGTCGTTCACCTGTCGGGTCCTTCGCTGGCGCGCGACGCGGAGTCGAACACCAAGATCACCGCCTATTGAAGCAGACGGCTGTTCCGCCGGTCAAGAGAGGCCACCTCGTGCATCCACGCCCCTCTCATACTTGGCGCGGGGTCTCCGGGCAGCTCGAACCAAGGCCCCGACCACGGTGCGGCGGACGCAATCTACCCCGCGTGAGCCCGACCTGGGCGGCGATGGACGAGCACGACTTCCGCCCGCGTCGGCGGCGCCCGAGGTCCCTGGAGGGGCGTCGCACCGCTCGTCAGAGCCAGCGCCCGACTGGTCCGCCCAGCATCCGCCCTAGAACCGGAAGGGCCCGATCTCACCGGTCTGCTTGTAGCTCAGGTATCCGAGGATGCCCGTCGTCACGGCGCAGATGCCCGCGCCGATCCCGGTGACGATCGCCTTCCTGCTCGCCGAATCCCCATCGGAGAGGTACCTGTCGTAGGCGCCCGCGTCTTGCGGCTGAACGCTCCCGTTCGCCTGAAGCAGGACCCGCGCCGAGTCGTAGCTGTTGCCGGACGAGATGGCCTGCCAGACGGACACGCCGCCGAGGCCGACGGCTGCTATGCCCGCACCAAACGCCGTCCAGGCAAGCGTCCTCGACTTCTCGACGACCGGGGGCAGCGAAGCGCCGATCGGAGGGTAGGGCTCGACCGGCGGGGCGATCCTCCCCGTGACGAAGAAGTCGGCGAGCCTGGCGGCCCCTTCCCCGGGCAGCGAGCGATCAGCGAGACGCACCCGCCCCTCTCGCATGAGCATGCCCCGCCTCACGTCGTACAGCGATGCCAGCAGGTAAGAGGCGCCCCCCTCGTCGAGAAAGGTCGTGGCCAACATCGAGTCGAGGCGGAGGAATCCGCCGGCGGCGACCAGGCGGCGGGCGCGTTCCGCGTCGGCCAGGGCCAGACCCGGGCCCAGGTCGGGGCGCAGGGCCTGCGAGACGCTGAAGTCGAGCGTGACGGATCGATCGCCATCCGTGAGATCCACTTGCAGCGCGGGAGCGCGGACGGAGCGGTGGACGCCGGCGACGCGGTAGCGACCACGGGCGAGGTTGACGGTCAGCGGCGCGGTCCCGACCTCGCGACCGTTCACGAAGACGCGCACGGCGTTCGCGCTCGACTTGACGGAGAGCTGGCGGGCGGGAGCGGAGCGCAGCTCGGACCGAGCGCTCGCGATGAGCCGCACGAGCCGGGGCGGGAATTGCGCCGCGTCGACATGGACGTCCGGATCCGCTCGCACGAGCCTGTCCGCGGCCTGCCGAGCGGCGTCGCGCCGGTCGAGATCGAGCTCCGTGCTTGCGAGCCGCATCATCGCACGCGTCCACTGGCGAAAGGTCTCCCTGTCATCGGGGAGCTTCTCGAGGTCCTCTATGACAGCCTGTAGCGTCCGGACGGAGCCTTCGTAGTCGCCGTTGAGGTACGCCGCGAGCGCCCCCTCGTACGCCTTGCCGAGCTCCTCGAGCGAGGCCCCGCTGGAAGGCCCCGACATCCTGTCGCGGAGCGCCTCGGCGTCGAGCACCCCCGGGCTGCGCTCCGACAGGACGAGCCGCAGCTGCCCCGTCATCTCGACGAGCTCCGGGCTCGGGCCAGGCTGCGGTGCCACCGCGATGACACCCAGCGTATCGGCATCGGCGGGTCGAGCGACATGGGAAACGAGGAGGACGGCCACGGCGACGAAGGCAATCCGTGTTCTCATGAGCCGCGACAGTAGCAAGTCTCGCGTAGCGGCGCATCGATCTACTACCTCCCCCAGTCGTCGACCCGCACCGCGACTGAACCTCGACGAGCAGGGCGAGTCTCCGCCGGCCGCGGTGCACCCGTACCTGCTCAAGTCCGCGTCGAGACTGCAGCCCGTCGGCGCGTGTGATGGTCTCTCGCCGGCGTGCGCGAAATGACGTGTTGCAGCCGGCCAAGCGTCGCGGCTACACTGCCCCGACCCGCAACGAAAGGCTTTCGTGGATCGCATCACCGAGGTGACGCGCGAGTGCTTCGACGCCTTGATCCAGCTCAGGCGTGTTGACGCTGGGTCTGTTCTGCCACCAGCCGTCCTGCACCAGCGGCTGTGCCGATTGGTCAACGCGTTGTACACTCGCGCCGCGCAGGCCGGATTTGCGCGGGACGAGGCAACTGACATTACCTACGCCGTCGTGGCGCTCGCGGACGAGATCGTGCTGTCGCTCTCGGACGCATTGCGCGAGGCGTGGCCCGGCCAGTCACTGCAGCTCCACTACTTCCACGAGAACGGGGCGGGGGAGGGATTCTTCACCCGGCTCGAGGGCGTGCGCCGCGATCCCCAGCGGCGCGAGGTCCTTCAGGTCTACTTCCTGGCGCTCCGGCTCGGGTTCCAGGGGCGCTACCGTGCGCGCGGCGGGGACCTCGAGCTCATGCCGCTCGTGGAAGACCTGCGGCGCGACCTCGATCGCGGCGCCCGGATCGGTACGGAAGCCCTCTCGCCGCACGGCGAGCGCCGGCAGGCGGCTCGCAGCTCGGCGCGGCGCGCGGCGCTCGAGCCATGGATCGCCATCGGGGCGATCGCGCTCGCGGTGCTGCTCTACCTGGGCCTGCGCGTTTCGATCGGAGTGACCACGGATTCGGCCGTCGAGCGCATCGAGGCCGCCAACCTGCACTGACGGTCGAGCATGATCGCCATCGTCCCAACCGTTTTCCTCGCCGCGCTCCTCTGGGCGACGGTGTTCTTCCTGAAACTGCCGCTCGGGCTGGCCATCGTGGGGACCTTAGCCCTCGCGCTGGCCTGGGCGGCTGCGCTCCTCTGGCGGATCCTCAAGACGCGGCGCGGCGCGCAAGAGATCGAGTGCGCGCTGACAGTGCACGCGGAAGCCCAGGTCAAGGCCGCCCGGCCCGACCAGCAGGCCTGCGTCGAAGCCCTGCAGGCGGAGTTCGCCAAGGCGGTGCAGGCTCTGAAGGCCTCGAAGCTCGCTCGCGGGGGTCGCGACGCCCTGGCCGTGTTGCCCTGGTACCTGATCATCGGCCCGCCAGGCGCCGGGAAGACCACCGCGCTGCGCGCCTCGGGGCTCAAGTTCCCGTACCTGTCGAAGCGGGGCGGCGTCCGCGGCCTCGGCGGCACGCGGAACTGCGAATGGTGGTTCACGAACGAGGCGGTGATCCTCGACACGGCGGGGCGCTACGCCACGCAGGAGGAGGACCACGACGAGTGGATGAGCTTCCTCGACACCATCGCGCGCGCCCGCCCCCGAAAACCCGTCAACGGTCTCCTCGTCGCGCTACCGATCACGGACGTCGGCGCCGAGACGGAAGAGGGGGCTTCGAAGCTCGGGCGCCGGATGCGCGAGCGCGTTGACGAGGTCATGGTGCGGCTGCAGGTGGCGCTACCGGTGTACGTGCTTTTCACCAAGAGCGATCTTCTGCCCGGCTTCGTCGAGACCTTCGCGGACCTGGGCGGGAGCGATCGCCGCCAGGTGTGGGGGGGCACGATCCCGCTCGCGGCGGGGCCGAATAGGGTAGCGGCGTTCAGGAAGAGCTTCGACGAACTGCTCGCCGTCGCGGAGGAGCGCGCGCTGAAGCGGCTCGCCGACGAGCGCCAGCTCGCCGCCCGAGAGCGCATCTACGAGTTCCCGCAGCAGCTCGCTGCCGCCAGACCGCAGCTCGGGGCGTTCCTGGAGGCGCTCTTCACGGAGAACGGGCACCAGGAGACGCCGATCCTGCGCGGCGCCTACCTCACGAGCGGCACCCAGGATGGCCGCGTCGTCGACCGTGTCATGCGGGCGGTTGCCGAGGCGTTCGGGGTCCGGCCGGCGATCCCCGAGACCAAGCCGGTGCTCGAGGCGAAGAGCTACTTCCTGCCCGACGTCTTCGACAAGGTCGTCTTGCCGGACCAGCACATCGCGTTCGGGAGGGGCAGGGCCGTGCGACGCGAGCGCATGCGCCGGCGGGCAATCGCCGG
>MEMX01000072.1:29843-30483 GCA_001768075.1 Anaeromyxobacter sp. RBG_16_69_14
CTGGCGTTCCCGGTCCGCGCGTTCCTCGCCAACCGCGCGTTCCTCCACTCGACGGCGGACGCGGTGGACGCGGTCGTCGGAGAGCTCGGCACCGCGGGCCGCAGGCCGCCCCCGCTCGCCGCGCTCGAGCCACTGCGGGAACGGTTGGCGCTCCTCATCCGCCACGAGGAGCAGGGGCCGCCCTGGTCGATGTGGCTCGGGCTGTATGGTGGAAATGCGCTCTTGCCCCACGTGAGGAAGGTCTACGTGGGCGCCGTGCGGCGGCTGGTGCTCGACCCTGTGTTCCGCCAGGACGTCGACGAGATGGAGGGGTTCGTCCGGCGCATGGAGGCAACGGAGGAGACTCCCGCCGGCGCGGAGTACGCTCGCGCCCATGAGAAGCTGAAGCTCCACCTGCTGCTCACCTCACCCCGTGGCCTCACCGAGCCCAAGATCGGCGACGCGGAGCAGGCGTGGATCGCTCGCCAGGTCGCGTCGGCGTGGGCCGAGCGCGCGGGCGCCACCGCGGATCCTGCGGGGCCGAAGCTCATGGAGAAGCACGCGCATCTCTTCGCGAAGCTCCTGTCCGGGGGGCCGGCGCTCGCGCTTCCCCGGGACGAGGCGCTCGTGCGGCGCGCGCGGCGGATCCTCGCGCGCTTGC
>MEMX01000072.1:30493-30939 GCA_001768075.1 Anaeromyxobacter sp. RBG_16_69_14
GTTAGCGGAGGAGCGACTCGTCGCGGAGGTGGACGGCAGGGGTCTCGATCTCACGCTGCCCGCCCTCGTCGGGCGACCGGTCGCGGCTCTTCGCGCGCGTCAGGGCGTCCGCGGTGCCTATACGCGGCGCGCGTACGAGGAGATCGTTCGGCCTCGGCTCGAGCACCCGGACGGGCTCTTCGAACCGTGGGTCCTCTTCGCCGAGGAGAGGCCCGGTGAGGATCGGGTCGCGGCCGAGCGCGACCGGATCCGCTC
The DNA here is from genome assembly GCA_001768075.1 of Anaeromyxobacter sp. RBG_16_69_14. Classification (GTDB taxonomy): domain Bacteria; phylum Myxococcota; class Myxococcia; order Myxococcales; family Anaeromyxobacteraceae; genus Anaeromyxobacter_A. The sequence continues at coordinate 30,749 of MEMX01000072.1, forward strand.
GCGGTACTTCGAGCGATACGTCGAAGCGTGGCGGAGCTTCCTGGAGGGCCTGGAAGTCGACCAGGACCTGGAGCTCCGAACGCTTCTCGACGATATCACCTCGGGTGAACCGGCGCCCTATCCGCGGCTGTTTCGCGCCGCGGCCCACAACACGCGCATCGCGGATCTGGCGGGCGGCGCTGCGAGCGTAG
>MEMX01000072.1:30947-39730 GCA_001768075.1 Anaeromyxobacter sp. RBG_16_69_14
AGCGCGCCGCATCCGGTTCTCCACAGGCGACGGAGAGAGACGCCGGCACGACCGCGCAAGTGTCGGTCGATCGCATGATCGACCGCGAGGAGCAGCAATTCGGGCCGCACGACGTGGAGCGCGCCTTCGCAGGGCTCGTCGGGTTCGGCGTCCCGCCCGACGCTCCGGCGGCGCCCGGTGGGGCTTCGTCCGTCCGAACGGCGATAGACAGCTACCAGGAGATGCTGGTCGCGCTGCGCGACGCGAAGGGCCTGGCCCTCTCCGGGGGAGACGAGGAGAGCAGGCAGTACCTCGCTGCCGCGACCAAGGCGCGGACGGGCGCGCGGGGCCTGATACGGAGCGTGGAGGGTGGGGAGGGGCCCTGGCTCAGGACGTTGCTCTCGCCTCCCGTCAATCTCGCGCTCAGGGATGCGAGGAGCGGACCGGTTCGGACCGTTGCCGCAGCGTGGTGCGATCTCGTCGCCAAGCCGTTCCGGAACGGCCTCGGCTCGCGGTACCCGTTCGCCCGCACGGGCCCGGACGCTGCGATGGCGGACGTCGCGGAGTTCTTCAGGCCGGAGAAGGGGGTGGTGTGGGGCCTCTACAAGAAGACGCTCGAAGGCACGGTGGAGCGCTCTGGCGATGGGTTCCGGTTCGCAGACAATGCGGCGGAGGCGAGCTATCGGCCGGAGCTCCTGACCTTCCTCCACCAGGCGCAGGAGATCACGACAGGGCTCTTCCCAGAAGGCGCTCAGGACCCGAGCGTCTCTTTCTCGGTCCGGGTCCGCCCCGCCCCGAGGATCGCCACCGCGTTCCTGCAGGTCGACGGGCAAAGCGTCGAGTACCGTGACGGACCCGAGGAGTGGCACGCCATCGCGTGGCCGAACAAGTCGGCGGGGGGCAGCCGTGGTGCGTCACTCCGTGTTCGCGCGACCGACGGCACCGAGGAAACCATCCAGCGAGACGGTGACTTTGGCTTCTTGCGGCTGCTCGAGCAGGGCACCTTGGAGGGCGACCCGGCTGGGCGTGACTTCGCGATTTCGTTCAAGATGGCGTTCGGGGCAACCGTGGTCGTGGATTTCCGAACGGATCGGAGCGGACCGCTCTTCTTCGGCGCGCGCGGCGGCAACCGGGCACTCCTGCTCGAAGCGTTCCATAGCTTCCCGCCGACACCGCCCAGCATCGGAATCGCAATGGCGTCGTGCGAGTGATAGCGCATACCACATGAACTGACGCTCGAGATGGGGGGCGCGGCCAGACTTGACCTGGCTACGGGCAGAGGGTGACTGGTGCGCCAAGGTCGAGCGACTTGAGGATCGGACTGTACTTCCGCGGGACGGCCCAGGCGCAGGCGGCGGCAAACGAGGCGGCGTGGTATTCGCACATGAAGACCGGCTTGTCGGCGTCGAGATAGGGAGCTAGCGTCGGGCACCAGTTGCCCTCCGAGTAGCAGTTCTCGGAGAGCGCCCAGTCGTAGCTCGACTGGATGGCGCCAGTGATCCCGGCGGCGTTCTTCTGACCGATACCGAGACCGCGCGCGTGGGCCGCCTCGGCGAGCCAGAGCGCGTACGCAATGCCGTCGGCCTCGGTAAGCGGGAAGCCGCTCGCCGCACCGAGCTCGAAGACGTCCATGTTGTCCGGCTCGATGGCGTCGAAACCTTTCTCCTTGCAGATGTCGAAGCGCTTCTCCATGAGCGCCCGCACCACGGGGGCGCGGATGTCGAGGTACTTCTCCCCCGACCACATGGCGTAGTCGGCACCGATGACGGCCGCCGGGAACTGCGATGCATCGGGCCGCCAGTCTTCCCAGCTCCCCACGCTCACGTAGCAGATTGCACGGATGGAGCTGTCGTGCAGCGCCGCCAGGACCGTACCGTCCACCTGCCAGTCGACGTCGTAGACCTCCATCGGGAGCGGGACCCCCATGGCGCCGGTGAGCTGCCACTGCCAGCTCGTCCCCGCCTTCGGCCTCCAGTGGCCAGGAGCCGCATCCGAGACGGACGGTGCGGTCGTGCCGCAGCCCACCGCGAGGCTGAAGAGCACCGCGAGCGCCAACCATTTCCCCATCGTGAAATCACGCATGCCAACACTTCCCCTGTGAGCCGGCGAGCATCGCGCCTCCGCGCACGGGCGGAAGGATACCACCGCGCATCGACCGGGCTTCCGGCCGGGTCGCTCACATCCGCTCGCATGCAACATGCGTGCAAGCAGGGCAAGCCACGCAATCGAGACGCCGTCGAACGTCGAGGCGCCGTGGCCGATCTCGTCCGGTACGACCAGCGAGCGGCGGGCAGCGTTGCGGAGGATTGACGCGGCTTCGCGCAGGAACTCCGGGCCGGTGTCTTTGGCGAGGAGCGAGTGGCATCCGATGCGCTTGGCGCCAACATGGTCGAATTCGAAGTCCGGCACCTGTCGGTTGGGCTGGACCTCCTGACGCGGCTCCTCGATACTCAGTATCGAAGCCTCTCTCTTTGGTGGTCGTACTCGCGCGAAGGCGATTGCCCCGGCGAGAGCAGGCTTCGTCTGCATCCGATACGCGCCTAACCAACGGAAATCACGATGCTTTCCGCGCGCAGATCGAGACGCAACCGTTCAAGCTCGAGCTCAGGGGGAAGACGTGAATCCGTCCATCGGGAAGCACATCGCGGAATTGACTCGGGACTCGGGCCATCTCACCCGGTCGAAACGACTCTCCGAGCAGTTCCTGGATCTCACCACCATCACACGAACCGCCGGGACGAGCGGCGCTACGCGCCGGAGAGACACCATGAGGATCCTCGCCCTCATTGCCCTGCCAGCCCTGCTGCCCACCGCTGCTCTGGCCAAGTACGATCCGACGGCTCACGGCGAATTCGACTACTCGTCCTCGGTCGTCATCAGCGGAGGTGCGGGAGCGGTGGCTGGGCCGCTCATTTGGTGGGCACTGGACGGCGAGAAGGGTTGGCACTGGTCCAAGACGGACATCTTCCTCCAGGTCGGCTTTGCCGGGCTGGCCTTCGTGGATGCGATGCAGACCGTCTACTTCATCGAGCACGGCGGCCATGAGGCCAACCCGTTCCTCGGCGGTCATCCCAGCAAGCAGGAAATCGCGCTCGGTGTCGGTGGTCTCATCCTCGGCCATGTCCTGGTCTCGGCCATCCTGCCGAAGCCCTGGCGTTCAGTTTGGCAAGGCGCCGGCATTGGCGTGGAGATCATGGCCACCGCTCACAATCACAGCCGTGGCATTCAGCTCAGCGTGCCCTGGTAGCGCTTCGAGAGTAGGACGCGAAAGCGCGCTCATCGCGCCTCCCGCTCGGGCATGCGCCGCCGCAGGCGTTCCAGCGCGGCGACCAGGTCGGGCCGGGTCGAGAGCACCGGCCGCAGCGGGTCTTTCCCCAGCCGCTCCATGCGCGAAGGAACGTTCCGGATGGTGAAATGGCGAGGATCGAGCCGGCGGTTCACCTCGCTCCACCGGAGCGGGGCCGAGACCGTCGCGCCCGGCCGCGGGCGCACGCTGAAGGGCGCGACGATGGTCTTCCCCTGGCCGTTCTGGAAGCAGTCGAGGTACACGCGGCCGCCGCGTGCCGGGATCGACCGGGCGAGCGTCGCGACCTCCGGTATCTCGTCCGCGACGAGGCGCGCCAGGAGCAGCGCCAGGTCGCGCGCCTGGTCGTGGGTGCACTGGCCGCCAAGCGGCACCAGCACGTGCAGACCTGCCTGGCCGGTGGTCTTCGGGAAGGACGGCAGACCCAGCTCCTCGCACAAGGCGTGCAGGCGCCGGGCGATACGGACGACGTGGTCGAACGGCGCGTCCTTCGGGTCGAGGTCGACGACGGACCAGTCCGGGCGCCCCGGGTCGCCGACTCGGCTCGCGGTGACGTGCAGCGGGATGCTACCGAGGTTCACCACGTGCAGCAGCGCCTCGACGTCATCGCACACGAAGGAGGCGATCTCGCGCTTCGCGTCCTCGCTCCAGATGCGCTCGGTGCGGATCCAGGCGGGGGTCCACTCCGGCGCGTCCTTCTGGAAGAAGGACTTCCCCTCGATGCCGTCCGGGTAGCGCGTCAGCGTGAGCGTCCGATCGCGCAGGTAGGGGAGGAGCCAGGGCGCAACGTCGCGGTAGTAGGCGATGAGGTCTCCCTTGGTGATCCCCTCGCGAGGCCAGTAGACCTTCTCGAGGTGGGTGAGGCGCGGCGCCCGAGAATCTTGCGATTCCGGGGTCGGGGCCGGTGCTGGGGCCGGCTCTTCGCGTCTGCCACCGCGGTCGATCTGTTCCGGCGTCTTGTCCTCGCGCAGGCGCAGGAACACCGGTTGCCGCAGGATCCCCTCGTCCGTCCATTCGAGGTGGCGCACCTCGCACACCAGCTCCGGGTCGACCCAGATGTTCCCGCGGCCGGTCGGGACCGCACCGGCGCAGGGCGGCGTGGGGCGGACGCGCGCCGACAGCCGCTCGCGGAGGCGCGCCAGGTCGGCCACGGTGAACCCGGCACCGACCCTTCCCGCATACACGAGGCCACCGTCGCCGGCAGCGGCGACGTGCAGCGCACCGAAGCCGGCACGGCCACCGCTCGACGCGGTGAAACCGACGACGACGAAGTCCCCGGTGTGCTCGGAGCGGACCTTGAGCCACGCCGCCGAGCGACCGGCGCGGTAGGGCGCGTCGGCGCGCTTCGCCACCATGCCCTCGAGGCCGCGCGCGGTGACGGCGCGGAAGAACTCCTCCCCGCGCTCCTCGACGTGGTCGGCAAAACGGATGGGCCCGGCGCGCGGCAGAATGCGCGCCAGCAATGCCTTGCGGGCCGAGAGCGGGAGCGGGCGCAGGTCGAACCCGTCGAGCGCGAGGAGGTCGAAGGCGAAGAGGGTCGCCGGCCGCTCGACGGCGGCCCGGTCCACGTCGGCGGCGCGAGAGAGAAGGGCCCGCCGTTGCAGCGCCTGGAAACTCGGCCTGCCCTCGGCGTCGAGGACCACCACCTCGCCGTCGAGCAGCACCGGGTCGTGCGTCAGCGATGCGAGCGCCCGCGCGACCTCGGGGTAGAGCGCGGCGGCGTCGCGGCCGCTACGGTACAGGAGCCGCACCTCGCCACTCCGGCGAGAGGCGCGCAGCCGGAACCCGTCGTACTTGAGCTCGAAGAACCACCCCTGTTCCGAGAACGGCCGGTCGTGCGGCTGGGCCAGCATGGGCTCTGCCCTGACGGGATCGACGTCGCACCGGGATGCACCGAGCCGGGTCAGCTCCGCGGCGACCTCGCCGCCCGGGTCGCCACCGGCGGCGAGGTCCTCCAGCGAGCGGCCCGAGAGCACCGACTCCTCGCGGAAGTGCTGCGCGCTGGCGAAGGCGTCGCGGTGCTTGATGAGGAGCCAGTCCTTGGGCGACTTCCTCGTCCGCACGAGCGTCCAGGTGCCGCGGAGCTTCTGACCCGCGAGCTCGAAGAGGAGCTTCCCCTGAACGAGACCCTCGTCCACGTCCGCGAGCGGCCGCCAGGTGCCGCGGTCCCAGACGATGACTGCGCCCGCGCCGTAGTTACCGGCGGGGATTGTGCCCTCGAAGCCGGCGTACTCCACGGGATGGTCCTCGACCCGCACCGCCATCCGCTTGTCGGCGGGATCGGCCGACGGGCCCTTCGGCACCGCCCACGAGAGGAGGACGCTCCCGTGCTCGAGCCGGAAATCGTAGTGGAGCCGGCGCGCCGCGTGCTTCTGCACGACGAAGATCCCGAAGGGCTCGGCCCCTCGACCGGCACCGCCGTCAGGTGACGGCGCCTCGCGCGCCTCCGCCAGCTGGCCCGGTACCGAGCCGAAGGGTTCCGGGGTCGCGGAGGCGTGTCGTTTCGAGCGATATCGCCCAAGCGGGTCTGCGTCGCGCTTCGCGCCCATGCCCTCCCTAATAACGAGCGGAGCTAGCCCTCCGCGCTTCAGTTCGAGTCACGGCCGCCGATGCCCTTGGTGTCGGCGGAGATGGCCTTCGCCGACTCCTTGGGCCGCAGGGCGCGGGTGGCCTTGCCAGCCCGCCACATCTCCGAATTTCCGAGCTCGGCAAGCTCCTTGCCGAGCTGCTCCTGGTAGTCGGGCGCCCCGCAGGACTCGATGACCCGCGCCGACTCCTTGCCGGAAGCGACGCGGTCGTAGAGCCAGTGGAAGACCGGCAGCACCGCCGACTTGAACTTCGGCTTCCAGTCGAGGGCGCCGCGCTGGGCGGTGGCCGAGCAGTTGGAGTACATCCAGTCCATGCCGTTCTCGCCAACCAGGCGGATCAGGCTCTCGGTCAGCTCCTCGACCGTCTCGTTGAAGGCCTCGCTCGGGCTATGGCCGTTACCGCGCAGGACCTCGTACTGCGCCTCCATGATGCCAGCGATGGCGCCCATGAGCACGCCTCGCTCGCCCGTCAGGTCGCTGCAGACCTCGTTTCGGAAGGTGGTCGGGAAGAGGTAGCCCGAGCCAACGGCGATGCCCAGCGCCATGCAGCGCTCGCGCGCGCGGCCGGTGGCGTCCTGCTCCACCGCGAAGCTCGAGTTGATGCCGGCGCCGCTGAGAAAATTGCGGCGGACCGAGGTCCCCGAGCCCTTGGGCGCGACCATGATCACGTCGACGTCACCCGGCGGGACAACCCCGGTCTGGTCGCGGTAGACGATGGAGAAGCCGTGGGAGAAGTAGAGCGCGTCACCCTTCTTGAGGTGCTTCTTGACGTCCGGCCAGATCGCCTTCTGGGCCGCGTCGGAGACGAGCATCTGCACGATCGTTCCGCGCTCGGCCGCATCCTCGAGTTCGAAGAGCGTCTTGCCCGGTTCCCAGCCGTCGCGCACCGCCCGGTCCCAATCCTTCTTGAACCTGGAGGCCTGACCGACGATGACCCTGCAGCCGTTGTCGCGCATGTTGAGCGCCTGCGCCGGCCCCTGGACGCCGTAGCCGAGCACCGCGATGGTCTCGCTCTTCAGGACGTCGCGCGCCCTGGCCGTCGGGAACTCGTCCCGGGTGACCACCTCTTCCTTCACTCCGCCGAAATCAATCGTCGCCATGGATTCTCCCTGAGAAGTCTGCTCTCCTCGAGCGCAAGGGTGCCTGAGGGACGACAGCAAACCACGTTTCAGGCCCGATGTCGCCTGGGTCGTCACGTCCTCGGCACAGCTCCGAGCGTGCGGTGGCCGACCGCCGATGTTCAATGATCGGGTTCGGGAACGACGACGGAGACGCGCGGGGCGAGCGCGGGCGGATGGAAATCAACTATTGAGAGTCGCATTGCTTGCGCCCGAGCGATTTGGCAGGTAAGGATGGCCAAGGTGACCTCATTCCCCGAGGAGGATTGCGAATGCCCCGTCTCCCTGCCACGTCCATCGACGCAGTCGTTCAGCAATCGGTTCAGGAGGTCATCGCTCGCGTATCTCGCTCTATCGCCGCCACCATCGCCGAGATGGCCGCCACGGAACTGGAGGAGCAGCTCTCGGTGGCGACCAAGCGTGGTCGTGGCCCGGCCCGCAGCACTGCGGTTCGCCAGCCGCGCCGAGAAGAACTGACGAAGTGGGTAGCCGACCACCGCGCCAGGCGCGTGCCTACGTTCGTCATCGAACTGACTGGCGGACTCGACACCAAGAAGAAGATCGTCGCCAGGTACGGCGCGAACGCCACCTTCGAGAAGGGGAGGCCTCTGCCGAAGCCTGCGAAGGCGGCGTGACGTAGGTCAGCGCCGAGTCTGCTTGCGAACCTTCTTGATGAAGGTCTTGGTGCATCGTCCATGCGTGCTCTCGTGGTTCATGATCTCCGAGAGCAGCCGCGTCTTCGCGTCCTCGGCCAGGACCACGCAAGCGCTCACTTCTCGTGCAAGCTGCACGCCCTCCGATGTCGTTGGGCCCTTCGGCCCCGTGGCAATCGCGACCGCCGGGCGATGGTGCGACGGCTTCGTCTTGGTGACGTCGTGAAATCCGGGCGACGTCTCAGCGCGCCGACCGGAGCCATGGCAGCCGGGACAGGTCGCCGTGCTGCCGCCGAGGGCGTTACCGATGCGCCCATCGCCACCGCACACACGGCAGGGTTCACCGTGCACGAGGACCTCGATGGAACGTCACATCTGTAGGGGTCAGTCGGTTCACTCGCATGACGGAGATCTGTAACACACTGATTCGGCCTGATGATGAAACGACCGCCATCGCTCTCATAACCAGCCCTCCCCTTACGCGCCCGGCTAGCCGCGGCGACGGGCGAGGCTGAAGCTGCTGGCTAGGCCGAGCGGGACGTGATACCCGACAAAGGTCACTGATCTGCGGCGGCCGAGCGGGGCAAGGCCATGGGGACCTGAAGTGCCCTGTCGTCGTCGAGGGTGGGTTGGTCATCACCACCCTGGTCGAGCCGCCGTCCTCCCTCTCGGCTGTCGAGAAGGCCTTCGACAGCTCTCCACCTCAGGAGCTAAACGTGGAGAATACACTTCAGGCGGTCCTCGACGTAGCGGGCGTGGGTGCGGCCATCGTCTTCGACGGCGCCGGCCGGATCGTCTGCCACCGCGGACGTTCCATCTGCGACCGCAGCCTGTGCGAGCGACTCGGTCGCCCCTTGGCCAAGGCGATCGACACCGTCCAGCTGGAGCAAGCGGACTGGGAGACGATCTCCGGGCGATACGCCGACGGCTGGCTCCTCGTACGCAACCTCGGCGACAGTGAGACCGCATACGCCCTGGCGGTCGTCGCGGACCCGACCCTCAGCCTCTCCTTCGCCACAATCGCCATTAGAGTCGCCGCCAACAAGCTCAGGAAGGCGCTGGGGGATGGGGCGTCGCCGTCCACCGTCGACTCGTCCACCGTCGACTCGTCCACCGTCGACTCGTCCACCGTCGACTCGTC
>MEMX01000072.1:39871-45346 GCA_001768075.1 Anaeromyxobacter sp. RBG_16_69_14
CTCGCCCACCATCGACTCGTCCACCGTCGACTCGCCCACCATCGACTCGCCCACCGTCGGCGGGACGCGGCTGTTCAGCATGCCGCTGAGCCAGGCCGTGCGGAGGATTCACAAGAACGGCCCGATCACCAGCGCGCAGCCCAGTCGGCCCCCACAGGCGGCGTCAACGCCAAGGCCCCCGACGCCAGCCCCTCCCCCAACATGCGTACCCAGCGAGCTCGAGAAGCTCCAGGAGATCGCCCGCTCCGAACTGGGCCAGTATGCACCGCAGGCGCTCGAAATCCTCTCCCGCGCCGGCACATCGCAATCGAGCCTTCTGCGGGCTGCCAGCGAGATCGAGAAAATGGTCCGGTTGTTCGTGAACAGGAAGGACGCCAAGAAGGTCGGACACCGCATGCGCGCGGCGCTCGGAGAGCAAACCCGCTAGAAGGTCAATCCGTTTCGAACACGCGGGAATGGGCCATTTCAGGCCCCTGACAGACTAGCTTGCCGCGCGCTGGCCAGACCGGCAACGGCCACCAGCAGCTCACGGATGTCCGCTGGCTTGACGAAGTAGTGCTCGAATCCAGCCGCCAGGGCTCGTCCGCGGTCCTCTTCCCGAGCCAGCGCGGTCAGCGCCACGGCCGGTATGCGCCAGCCTCGCCCCTGGATCGTCTTGAGCAGCTCGACACCGTCCAGCTCGGACATCGCGATGTCGCTGATCAACACGTCTGGAACCGCGCGATCCAGCTCGGTGAGGGCCCCTTTCGCGGAGTTCGCGACCGCCACCTGCGCCCCTTGCCTGCGAAGAACCTCACCGATCAGCTCGAGCGTGTCCGCGTCGTCCTCGACGATGAGGACCCGCACGTCTTCGAGGGTCGGGAGCCCCGGCTCGTGCCTGGGAAGGCCAGGAGCAACGTCGCCGCTGGCGAGCGGTAGGGTGACGGTGAAGCAGGCGCCCCTGCCCTCCCCCTCGCTCGTCGCCCGGACCGTACCGCCGTGCAACTCCACCAGGTGCCGGACGATGGCCAGCCCCAAGCCGAGCCCTGCATAGCCGCGAGTGATCGAGCCGTCCGCCTGCCGGAAGCGTGCGAACACCTGTGGCAAGAACTCCGGGCTGATGCCCCGGCCCGTGTCGCTCACCGAGATCACCGCCGAAGAGCGGGATCGTGCCAGGCGAACCCGCACCTCCCCGCCGACCGGCGTGTTCTTCACGGCATTGGAGACGAGGTTCCAGATGATCTGCTGCAAGCGCTTTGCGTCACCCGAGACGGCCGGGACCCCGGGCGCGCATCGGACGTCGAGGGCGATCCGGCTCGCGTCGGCGCTGGGGCGCAACCCCTCCACCGCGGCCTCGATGACGGGCGCCAGGTCGACGGGCGACGGATGAATCTGGAGCTTGCCCGCCATGATACGCGAGATGCCGAGGAGGTCCTCGATGATCTGGGCGAGGAACCGCGCGTTGCGGTCGATGACGGTCAAGCCGCGGATCGCTGCGCCGGAGTCGAGCTTCTTGGACTGGAGGAGGCCCACCCAGCCGAGGATCGACGTCAGGGGAGTGCGCAGCTCGTGCGAGACGACCGCCAGGAACTCCTCCTTGATCCGGTTGGCCTCCTGCGCCTTGAGCAGCAACCTCGCATTCTCGAGCGCCAGCGCCGCGCGGTGACCAAACTCCATGGCCAGCTCGAGGTCGAGCTGGCCATAGCGTCGGCCAGACTCCCCGGTCGCGAGCATGAGCGATCCCAGAACGCGTCCTCCCGAAACGAGGGGGACGAGCATCAGGGATCGGAGATCCAGCCTGCGGACCAGTTCGAGACGGGCAGGGTCGCGCGCCGCGGCGGCCCGAAGTGCGCCGGACGCGTCGGGAAAGAGCCGCGGAGCCGCGCAAGACGTGCCGGTCGGAGCTTCCTCGACGAGGCCAGTGAGCAGACGGCCCTCCAGAAGTTTCTCGGCCAAGCTCTTCTTTTCGTGGTCGCGGCAGACCAGAGCCCGCTGTTCGCACTTGCCCTCGCTCGTGAGCAAGCAGATGGCGCAGAGGTCACCGAGGAACGGAACGGCCAGCTCCGGGAGGCTCCTGAGCGTAGCCGTGAGCTCGAGCGAGGACGCGAGCCGGACGCTCGCCTGGGACAAGAACTCGAGCGCGTCCTGCGCGCGCTTGCGCAGGCTGATGTCCTGGATCGCCACGACGAGGTACGCCGGGGCGCTACCGGTCCCCGCGACGAGCGAGGTGCTCACGTGAGCCCATGCGGTTTGCCCGTCGGCGCGCGCGAGCCGCAGCTCCAAGCGCACGCGATCGACCTTGCCCCGGAGGAGCCTGCGATGGTGCTCGTCGGCACACTCCCGATCCTCGGGGTGGATGAGCGCCAGGTATCGCTTGCCTCGCAGCTGCTCGGCGGATTGGCTGAGCAAGCTCTGGAACTCGAGGTTGGTCGCCTGGACCCTCCCCTGCAGATCGATCACTCCAATGGCGATGGCGGCGCCCTCGAACACCGCGCGGAACCGCTGCTCGCTCTCCCGGAGCTCCGGGTAGAAGCTCTTCCGGCCCGAGCGCTCGCCGAAGCCGATGATCTTCTCGCGCAGCTCCTCCATGCTCTCCGCGGGATCAGAGCGCTTCCTCATAGATGACCTCGAGGTCCCGGCGACCAGGTCGGCGTGGATTGGTCACGAGACACGCGTCGAGCAGCGCATGCCTGGCGAGGTCGGAGACGTCGCCCCTCGTGACCCCGCGGCTTCCCAGGGTGGCTCCAACGCCCATCTTGCGCCGGAGGCGCTGTATCGCAGCCAGGACCGCGGCCCGCTTCTGCGACTTCCTCATCCCTCGCATGTCGAGGCCCATCGCCCCGCCGATCTGCTCGTAGCGCTCGCTCGCGCTCGGGAAGTTGAACGCGGCGACGTGGTGCAGCAGCATCGCATTGCACTCTCCGTGCGGCAAGTCGAGGTAGCCACCCAGGCTATGGGCCATGGCGTGCACCGCCCCGAGGCTGGCGTTGGAGAAGGCCAGTCCGGCCTCCAGGCTCCCGAGCATCACCGGACCGCGGAGCGCCACGTCCTTGGGATCGCGGAGGCAGGCCGCGAGGTTCGGGTAGATCAGGCGAATGGCCTGGAGCGCGTGGACGTCGGTCAAAGGCGAGTGCGCGTTCGAGACGTAGGCCTCCACCGCGTGGACGAGCGCGTCCATACCCGTACAAGCGGTGAGAAACGGATCCATCGTGGTGAGCGTCTCGGGATCGACCAGGGAGACATCGGGGACCACCGACTTGCTGATGATGGCGACCTTCGTGCGCAGCTCGAGATCGTTGACGATGACGAACTGGGAGACGTCCGCAGATGTACCTCCGGTGGTCGGGACGCAGATGACGGGCGGCATGGGCTCCGCCACCTTGTCCACGCCCTCCAGCTCCAAGATGTGACGGCGATTGGAGCTGACGATCCCGATTCCCTTCGCGCAGTCGATGGCGCTGCCGCCTCCGACCGCGACGAGCACGTCACAGCCGTGCAGGCGGTAGTGCTCCGCGCCAGCCATCATCTCTTCGGCGCGCGGGTTGGGGGAGACACCCGAGAAGAGCGAGAAGGGAACGCCTGCCTGCTCGAGCGCTGTGGCGACCTCATCGGCCCAACCAGCGGCGATCACGCCCTGATCGGTCACCAGCAGCACCTTCCCGGCCCCAAAGTTCTTCACATACCGGCCGGCGAGCCTGCGGGCGCCAGCACCGAAGACGACCTCAGGAGCCAGGAATTTGCGCAGCCCCAGCTCCAGCCCCTGATACGTTCTATCACGGTGCCCCACAGTGGAAAGTCTAGCACACTATTTTTTGCTTTAGGGCTATCGTCGACGCGTCCCACCAGGAATTGCGGTCCTCCGCCGCGAACTGACATCCGCTCTCGGCGATTCCGCACCAGCGTCTTGATGCGCCCACCCCGCCAGGGGACCTCGACCGCGCCGCCGCGGTGAGCGGCACGGTCAAGAGAGGCGACGCCGACCCCGAGCGATCCGGCGCGACTCCGCAGCCCACGTGCCCGCCAGGCGAGCGCCGAGCGCGAGGCCCTCGTCCTGGGAAGGCCCGTCCGGCACGACACGCGCCGCCCCGGTGAGGAGGCGTCGCTCCAGGGCGAGATCCTCGCAGAGCCGCGCCGAGTCCGCGCCATCGAGGCCGCTCTCCGCGAGGAAGCGCGTGAACCCGGCGGGGGTGAGCGCGAGGGCGCGCCGCCACGCCTCGCGCGCCCCTTCGACGTCGGCGACGGTGACCTCGTACCCGAGCGACCGCGCGAAGGCTGCGAGAAGGGTGCGGCGCAGCCCCTCCTCTGCCAGTGCGGCCGCGCCGGGCGCCGCCGCCAGCGCAGCGAGCACGTCGCCGTTCGCCACCGCGCGTCTCCCGGCGCGCGAGACCGTGGCGGTGAGCTTGTGGCGCCGGACGAGCGACGAGGGCCGGCGGAGGACGGCGCGCACAGGAGGCGCGTACGCGGGCGCTGCGACGAACGCTGCCGCCGCCGCGATCGTCGCGCGCGCGTCGTCTGCCTTGAGGTCGGGCGCACCCCGGGCCAGGAGCACGTCGAGGCGCGCACGGGCGCTCCCGGCGAGGCGCGCGGCCGCCACCACGCGGCGCCATGTGCGCACGCCGTAGTGGAGGCGCTGGGCGGCGCGCACGAGCAGCGCGCCCTGGCGCGGCGCGAGCGCCCCCTCCGCCACCGCCACCTCTGCGGCCCGGCGCACGTTCACGAGCGGCAGCGTGAGCGGCCGGAACCCGAGCTCCGGGCCCGCGTGCAGGAGCGCCACCTCGGCGTCGTCCTGCAGCACGCCGTCGCGGTACCACTCGAAGATGCGCCCGACCCCCACCATGCCGTGGCGCGACAGCTCCGCGGCGCGCAGCGCGCCCATGCTCGCGCCCCCGAAGACCGCGACGCCCGCGTCGAGCGCGTCGAGGATCTCGTGGTGCCAGACGGAGGGCACGCTCTCGAAGACGCCGTCGACGAGCGCGATGACGCGCGGGCGCAGCGCGAGGGCGCGCCACACATCGCCCTGGCGGGCCGGGGGGAGCACGATGCACCGCGCCAGGCGCTGCACGTCGGGGGCCGGCAGCGAGGGGCCGAGGAAGATGACGAGGTCGGAGCGCTTCATCTTAGCGCGGCGGTGCCGCAACCAAAGCGCGGATGGCCATCCACGGAGGGCCGACCCGCGCGAACCACGCCCCCCCAGACGAAATTCGTCGCGCCGCTCGACCATTCTCGGAGGTAGTAGATCGGCTCATGCTTGGAGGAGGTCGGACACGAGGAGGCCCGGCACGAGCACCTTCGCGACGCGGACACCGAGGGAGGCGGGCGCGAGGTCGAGCGCGAGGATCCGGCGGTGCCCTGCGCGCCGGAGGAGGCGCACGACGTGGTTCACCGCCCGGCTGGCGTCGCCGTCGGACTCGTGTTTCGCTCTCCTTGCAGTGATCTTGGTGGGGGGGCTGGCCTGGTGAGCACGAAAAGCGGCGGGAGGCGAGTCAGAGCCGGACC
>MEMX01000072.1:45373-46024 GCA_001768075.1 Anaeromyxobacter sp. RBG_16_69_14
CCGCTCGCACGCGCGCCGCAACCGCGCGACGTCACGGTCGGCCATCGGCGAAACGTCCTCTCGCGCGCCGTGGATGTCGGTGAGTCGCGACTGCGCCGCCTCGAGCAGGGCGCCGCGCAACGCGCCGTCGAGCTCGAGCGCGCACGCGTATCCGGCCGTGAGCGGGACGGGGCCGTCCTCGCGATCGAAGAGGAGCGCTGCGGCGACGGGCAAGCCGAGCGCGGGCTCGGGGCGCGCGTCGAGGAGGTGCACCTCGAACCCCCGCGACGCGATGCGCGCGGCCAGGCGCGCCGCCGCGGGCGCCGACCTCGCGAGGACCGCGGGCGCCAGGCGCCGCGCCCGCACGTGCCGCTCTGTGAAGCCGTCCGGCAGCGCGCGAGCGATCTGGTCGCGCTCCACCGCCTCGAGCAGCGCGTGGAGGAGCGCCGACGGCCAGCTCGCGTGCGCGCCCATGCCGTTGGACGTCCCGCGCGGGCTGGCCGCGCCGAGGAGCGGCCCGCCGTGCGGTGGGGCGTGAACGCTGCCAGCAGGGACGAGCACGTCCGCCCCGGACGAGAGGTCGTGCGCAACGCGCCAGGCGAGCCGTTGCCCGGCGCTCGCCTCTCCGCCGAGCTCGCCGGGCGCGACGTACCGGGCGCCGTGGGCCACCAG
>MEMX01000072.1:46032-52813 GCA_001768075.1 Anaeromyxobacter sp. RBG_16_69_14
CCCAGGCCCACACGAGATCGCCCGCTTCCACACGCTCGGCACACCACAGCTCGGCGGCCTCGAGCAGCGCGCCGCGCGCCGCCGTCGCCCAGCTCTCTCCCTTCCCGTTCGTCACCTGGAGCACGTGCCCGCCCGGCCGCACGGCGCAGGCGACCTCGACGCCAGTGCGGTCGAGCCCGGTGACGCGCGCGACGCGGGTCACGCCGAGCACAGCAGCGAGCGCTTCCACCAAGTAGATCAGTTCTCGGTCTGACGATAGCCGACGCGCACCGTGCCCCAGTGGACGCCGCGAATGTTCAGCGGCACCGAGAGGTCGACCATCATCTCTCCGGTCTCCCGTGGGTACCGCTGGAACAGGAAGGGCGCCTCGTTCCTCTGCGCCCGCAGCGCGGTCTTGTGGACGACGATCTTCTTGGTGCGGTTGTTCACCAGGTCCATGGCCTTGTTGCCGGTGAGCGGCAACGAGTAGCGCTGGTTGTGCGCCGGTATGTAGCCGTTCTTGTCGGTGATGATCGCGAAGACGATCGCGGAAGACTTGGCGAGCACGCTGTCCCCGAGGGGCTGGATGTCGCGGTCCGCGAGAACGTCCCAGTCGGTGCGGTACATCGGCGGGTCCGTGTCCGGGATCGGATAGTAGAGGAAGCCGAACAGCTTCTCCTCGGTGGTCTCCTTGTTCGCGATCCACCGCTCCATCGCCGCGACGCACCGCTTGGCGAAGTCGTTGGCGATGGCCAGCATCTCCTTCTCCTGCGCCCCCAAGCTGTCGATCTGCGCCAAGGGTGCGACTTTCGGGTGCACCTGGGCCCCCGCGCGCGCGGGAGCGAGCCCGGCGCACGCCATGCCGAGGATCGCGAAGCAGGCCCGAGAAGTGCTCGGACGAGACGAGGTCGACTTCGAATGCGTCATGGTGGGGGTCTCCTTGCTAATGGCCGAGGCGGCTCATCGCCGCCTTCATGCTGGCGCGCAGGCGGTCGATCGTCTTGGTCAGCTGGCCGATCTCGTCCACCGATCTGGACTTGATCGGCGTGTCGAGCGCCTCGCCGAGGCTGACCTGATCCGCCGCGGCGGTGAGCGCGATCACCGGCTTCATGGCCCGCTGCACCACCGCGAACATGGTCGCGACGGTCGCGAACGCGAAGAAGGTGAAGACGCCGAGCAGCGTGACGAACAAGGCCCGCTTGCGTTCGTCGATCCGGATCATCGAGGCCCCCACCCGGAAGCCGCCCCAGTGCTTCCCCTTCACGTAGATCGGCGAGGCGACATCCCACATCGTCCCGCCGGTGTCCGGCTGGTAAACCTGGAGGAGGCTCGGTTCTTCGTTCTTGGCCGCTGCCAGCTCCACCGCGTTGTTGAAGAAGCGCTTGGTCCGATTCTCGGCCATGTCCTTGTCGAGATCGCCGGTGAGCGGCTTCTGGTACACGGAGTTATGGGTGGGGATGTAACCGTTCACGTCGGTGGCCATCGCGTAGACGAAGTCGTGGTTCACGAGGAACTTGTCCTGGAAGACCAGCAGCGTCTGGTCGGTCACCGAGTCGTACTTCGTGTGATACTTGGGCTTCGGGCCCCAGTCGTACCCCTTGATCTCCACGTAGTTCTTGTCGAACGCGTCGTTCACCGACATCATGTTGGCGTCGATGCTGGCCTCGAAGGACTCGCCGACCTGGCGCGCGCCGACGGAGGCCGCGAGGCGCGCCTTCTCGAGCATCATCGCCTCCATCTCCCTCGTCTGCAGGACGGTGATGACGATCGCGGCCACCGCCGTCAGCACGAGCAATGTAACGGATAGCACGAGTGAAATCTTCACGCTCAGCCTGCTTCGCACCGCCTGGACAATGGACATTCTCTTCCCCCCCGCTCCTGTGATCTTGTCCTTCGATCGAATGATGTCGCGCGAATGGTGTCGGCGGCCCACCGGACTTCTCGCACGGTATCGGTTCAGCTCCCGCCGGCCGGGCGATATCCTATACGAACCGCGCCCCACTGGACGCCGCGAATGAACAGCGGCACCGACAGGTCGATCAGCGCCTCGCCGGTATCCCGCTGGTACCGCTGGAACAGGAAGGGAGCCTGACTCTTCGCCGCCGCCAGTCCAGTCTCGTCGAGGAACATCCTCTTGCTGCGGCTGTTGCGCAGGTCAAGGGCGCGGTCACCGGTGAGCGGCTGGGAGTAGCGCTGGTTGTGCGTCGGCAGGTAGCCGTTCTTGTCAACCATGACCGCGAAGACGATGGCCGAAGACTTGGCGAGGACGTTCTCCTCGACGGCGAGGATGTCGCGGTCCGAGAGCCCGTCCCAGTCCGCCGTGAACTTGGGTGGGTCCGTCTTCGGGATCGGATAGTAGAGGGAGGCGAACAGCTTCTCCTCGGTGGTCTCCTTGTTCGTGATCCACCGCTCCATCGTAACGGCGCACCGCTTGGCGAAGTCGTTGGCGATGGCCAGCATCTCCTTCTCCTGCGCCGTCAGGCTGTCGATCTGCGCCGCCGTGGCGGCTTTCGGGTGCGCCTGGGCCCCCGCGCGCGCGGGAGCGAGCCCGACGCACGCCACGCCGAGGATCGCGAGGCAGACTCGCGCGGTGCTCGGGCGGGACGAGGTCGACTTCGAATACGTCATGGTAGCGGTCTCCTTGCTAGTGGCCGAGGCGGCTCATCGCCGCCTTCATGCTGGCGCGCAGGCGGTCGATCGTCTTGGTCAGCTGCCCGATCTCGTCCACCGACCTGGACCTGATCGGCGTGTCGAGCGCCTCGCCGAGGCTGATCTGGTCCGCCGCCGCGGTGAGCGCGATCACCGGC
Organism: Anaeromyxobacter sp. RBG_16_69_14; assembly: GCA_001768075.1. Taxonomy (GTDB): domain Bacteria; phylum Myxococcota; class Myxococcia; order Myxococcales; family Anaeromyxobacteraceae; genus Anaeromyxobacter_A. The sequence continues at coordinate 48,819 of MEMX01000072.1, forward strand.
TTCATGGCCCGCTGCACCACCGCGAACATGGTCGCGACGGTCGCGAACGCGAACAAGGTGAAGACGCTGACCAGCGTGAGGAACAAGGTCCGCTTGCGTTCGTCGATCCGGATCATCGAGGCCCCCACCCGGAAGCCGCCCCAGTGCTTCCCCTTCACGTAGATCGGCGAGGCGACGTCCCACATCGTCTCGCCGGTGTCCCGGTGGTAAACTTGAAGAAGGCTCGGTTCCTGGTTCTTCGCTGCCGCCAGCTCCACCGCGTTGTTGAAGAAGCGCTTGGTCCGGTTCTCGGCCATGTCCTTCTGGAGATTGCCGGTGAGCGGCTTCTGGGCAACGGTGTTGTGGGTGGGGATGTAGCCGTTCACGTCGACGGCCACCGCGTAGACGAAGTCGTGGTTCACGAGGAACTTGTCCTGGAAGACCAGCAGCGTCCGGTCGGTCACCGAGTCGTACTTCGTATGATACTTGGGCTTCGGCCCCCAGTCGTACCCCTTGATCTCCACGTAGTTCTTGTCGAACACGTCGTTCACCGACATCATGCCGGCGTCGATGCTGGACTCGAGGGACTCGGCGACCTGGCGCGCGCCGACGGAGGCCGCGAGGCGCGCCTTCTCGAGCATCATCGCCTCCATCTCCTTTGTCTGCAGGACGGTGATGACGATGGCGGCCACCGCCGTCAGCACGAGCAATACCAGGGATAGCACGATCGAGATCTTCACGCTCAGCTTGCTTCGCACCGCCTCGACAATAGCCATTCTCTTACCTCCGCTCCTGCGATTTTACCTTCTCGGCCCGTGGCGACAACCGCCTGCACAGCGGCCGTCTCGGTCCCCGTGGTGGACGCGTCCGCGACGACCGCGAGGACGTACGCGCCGCTGCCCGCGGTCCCGAGGTTGCGCAGGGAGCGCCTGCCGTGAGGGCACTGCCGGGGTTCCCCGCGCCTGCGGGCGAGGCCTCACCGAACTCGCGCTGAAGCACGAAATCCCCCAAAAGTGGGATATCCCAATCGAAATGCGATGGGATGGGACTCGTACCGGCGTTCACGCCGTCACCCCCGAGCAAGAGACGCACCAGCCGGCCGGATGAATCGCAGCCGCACCTCCGGAGCTGAGAAGCCTGCAATCCTGCCTCTTTAGCGGATTCGGCCGAGACCGACTGCCCCCCGGTGCGTGGTGAGTCTCGACCCAGGGTCCCGCAGAACCCGGCGAAAATCCGGCAAGGCGCGCATGTACGCGCATGTGATCGGGGGTGGCCACTCCAGCGAGGGGCCAGACCCCTACACCAAGGTGACGACGGTCCCCTGCAAGGCGAGAGCACGTCATCGCGAAGTCCCTGCGGCGCGTGTAACCTGGGTCAGCGGCCGCTATCGGGCACGGGCGCTCTCGATGGTGAGGTAGGCCATGGTCTGGTTCAGCAACTGGTAGGCGATCTCACCAAACGTGATAGGCCCCACGATCCCGCCGGTCTTCCTGCCCTCCAGGCCCGAGTGGAGGTAGTTCAGGATGCAGTTGCAGGAGAACGCGATCCGATCGATCCCTTTCGGCAGGTTCGAGTCGAACTCGGCGACGTAGTCGGCGACCGGCTGGGCATGGCGGTAGCGGACCCCCTCGAACACCGGAGCGTAGAACTGCACCTCGCCCTTTTTCTGGTCAACCGCCTGGAAGCTCACGTTGATGTTGGCGCCGCAGTAGTCGGCGACGAGGGGCAGCCGCGTGTCGAGACCGGTCTCGTGGATGAACTGGGCGAGGTTGCGCGGGCGCCCGTCGATCTCGACGTCCGTCGCGGCAAAGCCGTTCGCGGGGAACGTGATGACGGGGCCTTCTCCTTCCTGGAAGATGTTGAGGATGCCGAGCTCCGCCACGCTCCCGGAGGGCACCGAGAAATGCATCACCACGGCCTGCTGGTCCAGCGCTTCGGCCGAGGTGCCGTCGAAGACCTTGGGCGTGGCCTTCCCGAGCTCGGAGAGGTGCACCCCGGAGATCCAGCCGATGAGGGGACGGATCGCGAACCTCTCGTAGGTCGGCGCGTTCAGGGCGAACGAGAGGTGAACCCGACTCGAGGCCGGCGCGATCATGACGCCGAACCCTCCGGCGGGAAGGTCTGAGTAGACCCGCGCGATGTCGTCTTCGCCGTAGCGGCGGATACCCACGCACTTCAGGCCGTCCGGAAGCTCGTTCACGAAGATGCGCTGGCGGTTCACGAGGCCGCCAGCCTCGGTCATGAAGTACGGGATGGTGCCCGCGATCCACTTTCCGCGGGGGAGCCGCCGCAAGAGGCTCTCGTCCCCAGCGAGCAACAGGCCGTTCCCGCGACGAATCAACGCCTCTACGTCCTCGACGTCATACAATTCCTGGCTCACGCCGTCTCCCTACTTGAAAACCTTCGCAAGGTCCTGCCGCACGTTGGAACTATCCGCATTCTCCGCAAACATATCGCGCAATCCAGCTGCGTACTTCTTAATCAATTCTGGGTTGGCCCCCCGCTTGCCAACCTCCATGCGGGCGCTCGCCAGGAACATGCGCGCCGCCAGAAAGGAGGGCTTGAATGGAACCTTCCCTGTCACCAGCTCGGCCCACCTGGGGTGATCTGCAGCGGGGATCTGCATGGCCAGCTGGACCGCCTGCCGAAAGCGCATCCGGTCACCGCTGTCCTCGATCTGACCGGCGAGGTCCTCGAGGAGCTTGCCTCCGAGCGAAATCGAGAACGGCGCATCCGGAGAGACCCGCCGGACCGCCTCTTCCACGTAGACCTTGGCCATCGGCCCCACGTGACGCGCGAGCTCCTTGGCGGTGCGGGAGAGGTACGTCGACGAGGCGGGGTCCGCCACCGCGATGCGCGAGAGCCCGACGCTCGACGTCTGCGACCAGCTCAGGCCCGAGGAGCTGGCGAGCGCGGGTCTCGAATCGGCAAGCCTGGAGCTCGGGAGCAGGGATGACGAGCCCACGGCCTGGACCGAAGATCCCGCAAGCAGAGTCGACGACGCGGCGGCGTGCGCCGGGGCGGCCGCCAGCACGGACGGCGCGGCACCGCTCCCCAGCGCCTTCTTGAGCTTGTTGGCGGCGACCCGGATCGCCACCGTCGCGAACGAAGGATTGAGCGTGGCGTCCGCGACGACCGCGAGGACGTACGTGCCACCGCCCGCAGCCCCGAGGTTGCGCAGGAGGAGCTTGCCGTCGTTGTACCGCGCCGAGACCGACTCCCAGTCTTCCTGCTGCAGCTGGATGGTGTCGACGGCCTTGCCCAGGGTACCGCTGATCTGCTCGCACAGCGCCCGGTCGTAGATGGCGTGGCCGCGGTGGCAGACGAGGCGGCCGCCGCCGTCGAACACCAGAGTTGCGCCCACACCGGTCACGTCGAGGACGGCTTGAAGGATGGTTTCCATGTCATCGCCCCCGGGGAGAGCTGTCAGATGGGTCGAGTACCCTCTCGACCGTTGCGACGGATGTCGGTGGCTCGATGAAAGCGGTGACGACCGAGTCGCTCCGCACGGCGACGAGACACGCCCTCGCCTGGCCAGCGAACGACACGGTGCGCAGCGCACCCAACCCGAGCTGCTCGCCCGCCTGCACCATCGTGCTCGTCAGGAACCCCGTCACGGCGGCGACGTTCTCGCCGTCGGGCTCTCTGACGGCGTCGAGGAACGCACCGGCCAGGTCGCTGAGCACAGCGCTCTTCACCTCCGGACGGCTCCCGATCAGCTTCAAGTCCGACATGGGCTCCCTCCGTGATGTGCAGGTGGCCAGAGCGCCGGTCGCGCGTGAGGGCCGGCGCCGGCGATGGCACCGGTCGCCTCCGTCCCCGCGTTCGACTCGGCGTGCTGCGGACACTTCGTTCGCATGGTTCGTCTCTCCGTGTTTCAGTCGTCAGCTGAAGAATGCCCGCCCGGCTCCTGGATCCTGCCTGGCTGGTCCTGCCGGTCGGCCTCCCGCGGCCAGGGCGGCATGCCGGCCCCACGGCGGCACGCGTCGATCACGTCGACGACCTCGGGGGGAGGC
>MEMX01000073.1:0-6791 GCA_001768075.1 Anaeromyxobacter sp. RBG_16_69_14
CCACAGTCGCAGCCCCGGCCCGGGCTGCGAATCCAGGCGATCGAGCCCGCGGCGGAGCGCCAGGTGCACCAGCACGAAGAGGCTCACCGCCGCGCCGAGCGCGAAGATCGACCCCAGCACGACTCCGACCGGATTTCGGTACAGCTCGGCGACGATGTCGTGGGTTCCGATGCCGGCCGCCTCCAGACAGGGCACTGCCAGCTGCCACGCCTCGGCGAGGAGGAGCGCCAGCGCGAAGAGCTGGAGGGCGAGGCCGAGAGGAAACGGCAACGGTGGCCGGCCCATCTGCCGCGCCTGCGCGTCGTCGTCCGGATCGGCGACCTCGGTGCCACGCACGGCTTCCTCCAGCTCGCGCGCGACCTCGGCCACGCGCTCCCGCTGCGCCTCGACGCGCCCGGCGACGCGCGCGGCGTCGGCCTGTGCGAGCTGGATCTCGGGGCCGAGCGAAGCCGACCCCTCGGCGCGGAGAAAGGACTCGAGCCAGGCCGCGCGCCGTGGCACCGGGTCCACCGGGTGGCAAACGACGGTGCCGCCCTCCTCGATGGAGATCGAAACAGGCAACCGCGCAGGGGGCACTGGCGAGGCCCCGAGGCGCTGCGCCAGCCGGTGGCGGAGAAAGTCCTCGAGGGCTATCCCGGCGCGTACCGCCAGCCGCGCCGCCCAGAAGGAGGACAACCACCGCGGTTTGCGGGCCCGCAGCTCGGAGCCGTGAGGGATGCGCAGCCTGGACTTGAGAGGGGTCCGCGCCGCAGGCGGCGCGCGGGGGGGGCGCAGCGCATCGAGGAGGCTCACGAGCCACTGCTGGATGGGGCTCTTCTTGCCCGTGCCGGACGCTACCAGCGAGGTCGGGCCCATGGCATCTTGGGGCGTCAAGGCTGTCTCCGGCGCTCGCTCCCCGGGCGATTGAGCGCGATCTCGCCGAAGCTAGGGCTCGCGCTGCCCTGCGGCTAGCATCGAGCCGGGGCACCTCCGGCTGGGCAGTAGATCAGCCCGGTTCTCCACCTCGGTCGCGGCCTCGGAGCCCAGTGAAGGCGCCCTCCTGTCGCTGCGGCCCTGCTCCGTTCGCCTGGGCGGGAGCGCGTGCTATGAACTCCCGAGCGGATGAACGTCATCGATTTTCACGGCCCGCTCGACCTCAAGCTGTACCAGCTCGTGAACCGCGACGGCGGCGCCGCGCTCGACGCGGTGATGCGCTTCCTCTCGACACGCGCTTTCGGCATCGGCTTCGGCGTGTTGCTCTGTGCGATCGTCGCGGCGCGGCTGCGCCGGGCGGCCGCCCGTCCGCTGGTGGCGATCGCCGTGGCGATGCTGGCCAGCGACTTCGTCGGCTCTCAGCTCCTGCGCCCCGTCTTTGGGCGCATGCGGCCCTGCTATGCGCTCCCGCCAGGGAGTTTTCGCTGGCTGTCGGCGGCCGCCAACGCACCTTCCCTGCCGAGCCTGCACGCGTCCAACATGTTCGCCCTGGCGCTGGTGGCGACGCTGGCGAGGCCCCGGCTCTGGCCGTCAGCCTATCTGGTGGCGATCGCGGTGTCGCTCTCGCGCGTGTACGTCGGCGTACACTGGCCGACGGACGTGCTGGCTGGCGCGATCTGGGGGACCGCGGCAGGCGCGCTGGGGTGGGCGATCGCGGGGGTGCTCACCCACCGCTTCAGAACCAGAGGCGAGTCCGCGTGATTTCCGCCGGAAGCCGCGCCGAAAACCGGAGGAGCGACGGCCGCGCCCGATCGGGGGGGCTCAGCGGCCGGCGACGGCGCGCCCACGGGGCGCCTTGCGGCGTTTCTGCTTCGCGCTCGGGGCAGGCACCGCGCGCTTCTGCACCTGGCCAGGCCTCGGCGCCTTGCCGGCGGACCTGGCGGTGCGCGATGGCTTCGTCGCGGTCGCCTTCGCCGTCCGCTTCGCGCTGACCGCCGCCTTGGTGGATTTCACCTTCTTGTCACGCGAGCTCGGTCGCCGCGGCGGAGACGCCTCCTTCCTCCGGGACGCCTTGGCGGGCGAGCTCGTCTTCGTGGAGCGGGCCACCTTCGCTCGGGCCGCGGATACTTTGGCGCCCTTCTTCGCGGCCGGCTTCTTCGGGGCTGGCTTCTTCGCGGCACGCCCAGCCGCGACCCTCGCCACCTGCTTCACTTTCCGTTTGACCGGCTTCACCGGCACGGGGGAAGCCGCGGCCTTCGGGCCCGGCGCCTCGTGCGCGGGGGTGCCAGGCTCGGGTGCGGAGGGGATGGCGCTCGCCCGCATGGGGACCTTGCCGGTCTTGCACCAGGTCGCGAAGGCCTCGGAGTCCTGGAACATGGCCGCGTAGGCGGACTCGGCGAAGCGGCTGAAGGCGCGCGCCACCACCAGCTTCCGCAGGAAGACTCTCTCGCGATGCGTCACCACTTCGACCCTGGCGCCGTCGGAGGCGAGCGCGGCGAGCCGCGAGCGCTTCACGCCCTCGCCGGTCGCGAAGTGGATGACCGTGCGGTCACCCACGTCGATGGCGTGCTGGGAGCCGCCGCCCTTCGTGATCCTGATGTGGTCGCCTACCTTCATCGCGCGCTCCTCTCGCCACCGGTCGGGGACCGCATGGTAGGCGAGCAAGGACAGCGCGGCAATGCGGAACTCCGCGACCAGTCGGGGAAGCGACCCTAGGCTCCCGGTGACGGTCGAGCGAGGTGTGCACAGGTCGACAGCTCAGCTCCGGTAGTCCGCGTTCTCGGTGATGTACTCGTGGCTGCGATCTGCCCCGAGCACCTCGGTGCAGACGGTTCCGGCGGCGAGGTCCACCTCCAGCTCCACCGAGCGCTCGTGCGGCGGGTGCGCTATGGGCGGCTTGAAGGTGAGGCCGTCGCCGGGCGGACGGGAGGCATAGAGCTCGGCCGACCGCAGATGACGAACGAGCCGCTCCTCGCGCGCCGGGTCGAGCCGCATGACGCCGTCCTCGAGCAGGAGCTCGCCCCCCATGTGCATGCGGAAGCGCGCCGGGTCGAGCGGGAGCCCGAGCGCGCCCACGTGCTTGCCCACCGCGCAGAGGAGCCGGCCGACGTTGGGGTCGTTGCCGTTGACGGCGCACTGAAAGAGCGGTGAATTCACGATGGCCTTGCCCACCCCGCGCGCGGTGACTCGATCGGGGGCGCCCGTCACCTGGACGCGGATGACGTGATGCACCCCCTCGCCGTTGCGGACGACGTCCTCCGCAAGGTCGCGGCAGACGCGCGTGAGCGCCTCGCGGAAGCGGTCGCGCGGCGGCGCCGGACGTTGGCCCGACGAGAGGAGCGCCACCGTGTCGGACGTGCTCGTGTCGGAATCCACCGTGATCGCGTGGAAGCTCGCCTCCACGGCCTCGTCGAGCGCGGCGCGCAGCTCGTCACGGGGCAGGTCGAGATCCGTGAGGAGGAAGACGAGCATGGTGGCGAGGTCCGGCTCGATCATCCCCGCCCCCTTGGCGATACCGACGATGGAGCCACCCGCCAGCTCGGCGCGCCTTATCTTGGGGTAGAGGTCGGTCGTCATGATGGCTTCGGCGGCCGGCAGGATGGAGCGACCCTGCAGCGCCGCCGCTGCCCGCGGCATCGCCTCGACCATCGCCTCCACCGGCAGGCGCCAGCCGATGACGCCGGTGGAGGACGGCAGCACCTCCTCGGGCGCGAGCCCGAGCACGCGCGCCGCCTCCGCGCAGATGCGCTCGGCCGCCTCGAGGCCGCCTGGCGCGCAGACGTTCGAGACCTTGTTGTTCACCACCACCGCTCCCAGCCGCCGCGCCGCCAGCCTGCTCCGTCCGATGAGGACGGGAGCGCCGGGGAAGGCGTTCCGCGTGAGCTTCAACGCGAAAGAGGCCGTCGGCCGCTCCAGCGCGATGAGCGCGAGGTTCATCCTCGCCGGCTTCGGCACCTCCACCGGCGTGAAGGTGAGGCTGGCCGCGCCGGTGCGGAAGCCGGCGGGCAGCGCGCTCTGCGCCTCGAGCCACGCGCGATGCTCGGTAGCCGAGGCGAAGACGAGGGAGGTGCTGGACATGGCCCCGTGTACCGCGGCGGAGTCGATGCGATCAACTCGCCCTGTCCATGGCCTCGTCCCCGCCGATTCCGTGGGGCGGGGCTCGTCCCCCACCGGTTCCCGGAGATCCCCGGACTCGCCGCCCGGCCCGTTTCGCGGTAGCACTGCCTCCGGCAAAACAGCGAAAGGCGAAACCAACCCGTGCAACCCTGGGAGATAGTCGAGCGCGCACACGCGCCGGACGGGACCGAGCTCGTGCTCGCGCGGCGGAGCGCGGAGTGGGTGGTCCGGATCGGCGGGCGCGTCCTCATGTCGAGCCGCACACACGGTTCGGAGGAAGCGCTGGCGGCGCTGGCGCTCGCGAAGCTCGCGGCGCGCCGGACGATCCTCATCGGCGGCCTGGGCCTCGGCTTCACGCTTCGCGCTGTCCTCGACCGCGTCCCCGTCGAGGCGCGCGTGATCGTGGCGGAGCTGGTGCCGGAGCTCGTGGCCTGGAACAGGGGGCCGGTCGCTCACCTGGCCGGCCGGCCGCTCGACGACGCGCGGGTGCGCCTCCAGATCGGCGACGTGGCTGGCCGCATCGCGGAGGCGACCAAGGCCTTCGACGCCATCCTCCTCGACGTGGACAACAGCCCGTCGTCGCTCGTCCTCGCTGCGAACGACCGGCTCTACGGCGACAGAGGCGTGCGCGCTTGCCAGAACGCGCTCAAGCCAGGGGGCGTGCTCGCGGTCTGGTCGGCGGGTCACGACCAGCGCTATCTCGACAGGCTCGATCGGGCAGGCTTCGCCGCCGAGGAGCACACGGTCGCGGCGCGCGGCAGCGACGGCGGAATGCGGCACGTCATCTTCGTCGCGGTGAAGGGCATCGCCCGACGTGCTACAAGGCGCAGCCCTTGATCCGACTCGACGCCATCGGCAAGCAGCACGGCCGCCAGATCCTCCTCCTCGACGCGTCGGCCGCCCTCAACCGCGGAGAGAAGGTCGGCCTCGTCGGGCCGAACGGCGCCGGCAAGTCGACGCTCTTCCGCCTCATCACCCACGAGGAGGAACCTGACGAGGGTCAGGTCTCCGTCGATCGCGGCGTGACCATCGGCCACTTCAGCCAGGACGTGGGCGAGATGCAGGGACGGACGGCGGTGGCAGAGACCATGGACGGCGCGGGGCCGGTGTCGGCGATCGCGGCCGAGCTGGCCGAGCTGGAGCTCGCGCTCGCTGATCCCGCGCGCGCCGACGAGATGGAACAGCTCGTGGACCGCTTCGGCCATGTCCAGGCCCGCTTCGACGAGCTCGGCGGATACGCGCTCGACGCGCGCGCCCGGGAGATCCTCGCTGGCCTCGGCTTCACGGCCGAGATGATGGACGGCGACGTGGGCGGGCTCTCCGGCGGCTGGAAGATGCGCGTCGCCCTGGCGCGCATCCTCCTCATGCGGCCCGACGTGCTCTTGCTCGACGAGCCCTCGAACCACCTGGATCTGGAGTCGATCATCTGGCTCGAGGAATTCCTCAAGTCCTACCCGGGCGCGCTCCTCATGACCTCGCACGATCGCGAGTTCATGAACCGCGTCGTCTCTCGCATCCTCGAGATCGACGGAGGCGAGCTCAACAGCTACGCGGGCGACTACGAGCTCTACGAGCGCGAGCGGGCGATCGCGGAGGCACACCAGCAGGCGCAGTTCGATCGCCAGCAGGCGACGCTGAAGAAGGAGCTGGCCTTCATCGAGCGCTTCAAGGCGCGCGCCTCGCACGCCGCGCAGGTCCAGTCGCGCGTGAAGAAGCTCGACAAGATAGAGAAGGTCGAGGCACCCAAGCGGCGCAAGACGCTGTTGTTCGAGTTCCGTCCGGCACCCCGCTCGGGCGAGGACGTGGTGAAGCTCGCCGGCGTCCAGAAGGCGTACGGCGCGCGCCGCGTGTACGACGGGCTCGATCTGCTCGTCCGGCGCGGAGAGCGCTGGTGCGTGATGGGCGCGAACGGCGCGGGCAAGACGACGCTGCTCAAGCTGGTGGCGGGCGAGGGCCGGCCCGACGCAGGCGTGGTCACGCTCGGCGCGAGCGTGCGGATGGGCTACTTCGCGCAGCACGCCATGGAGCTCCTCGATCCCGCCGAGACGGTCTGGGACACGCTCCAGGGCGCCTTCCCGCGCGCCTCGGTCGGCTCGCTGCGGGCGCTGGCCGGCTGCTTCGGCTTCTCCGGCGACGAGATCGAAAAGTCCTGCCGCGTCCTCTCCGGCGGCGAGAAGGCGCGGCTGGTGATGGCGCGGCTGCTCTACGACCCGCCCAACTTCCTCGTCCTCGACGAGCCGACCAACCACCTCGACGTCGCGACGAAGGAGATGCTGATCGCAGCGCTGGCCGGCTACGAAGGGACGATGCTCTTCGTGTCGCACGACCGCCGCTTCCTCGGCGCGCTCTCGAACCGCGTGCTCGAGCTCACGCCGGAGGGCGTGCACCTTTACGGGGGCGGTTACACCGAGTACGTGGCGCGCACCGGCCGCGAGGCGCCGGGATTGCGGAGCCTGGTCGCGCGGTAAGGGACTGCAACTCGGCCACTCGCTCCCCGGAGCGTACATCCTGCTCCCGCTGCCCCGGCATCGACGCGTCGGGCGTGGGCGGGCTGCCGGCTGTCATCCGCCTATCATCACCCTGGCATCACCAGCCATACCGCCCTGTTTGTACCCCTAACCGGCGGTCATCGGGCTGGGTGCGCCGCACAGTGCAACTTCCGGTGCCGCATCTGCGACTTCTGGAAGGCAGGGTACCGCGACCGGCCGCGACTGTCCCTCGACCAGGTCCGGCTCATCGGGGGCAAGCTGGCCACGGTGGGA
>MEMX01000073.1:6849-9848 GCA_001768075.1 Anaeromyxobacter sp. RBG_16_69_14
TCGTGCGCGAACTGGCGCGCGAGCACTTCCCGGTGATGATCTGCAACGGTTGGTTCGTGACACCCGAGAACGCCCGCCAGCTCTTCCAGGCCGGCATGGTCGAGATCAGCGTCTCGGTCGACTACGCCCAGCCATCCCGCCACGACGCCCAGCGGGGGGTGCCGGGGGCGCACCAGCGGGCCATCCGGGCGCTCGAGGCGCTCGACCGCGCGCGCACCCATCCCGCCCAGCGGGTTCACATGATCTCGGTGGTGATGGAGGACAACCTGGAGGAGCTAGAGCCGCTCATCCAGCTCTGCGCCCGCCTGGGTATCACGTATCTGGTGACGCTCCAGAGCAGCTGGCGCGGGGAGTCTCCCCGGTTCCCCAGCGTCGACGTGAGCGCCCGCTTGCTGGAGCTGAAGAGGCGCTACCCCGGGTTCGTCCAGCTGCGGGGATACCTGGCGCGCTTCACCGACCGCGGCACGGCGGCATCGGCTCGTGCCGGGCCGGCAAGAACCTCTGCAACGTCGACAGCCACGGGAACGTGACCCGTTGCATCGACCGCCTTGAAGACCCGGTGGGCAACCTCCTCACCGAGGAGATGGAACCCATCCGGCGGAGGTTGCTGGAGCGGCAGGCGACCAGCTCTTGCCGCCGCTGCTGGACGAGCTGCCGCGGTGGCGTGGAGACGCTGATGTACGCCGGCCAGAGAGTGCGCAATCTCGTGGACTTCCACGGCATGACCCGGCGCCTGCCGCTCAGGCGCGGCGGTCACCCCGCCGCCAGCGGACCGGCCAACCCCACGTTGCGGACGCAGGCCGGCAGGAACCGGCCATCTGGCTGCGGGTAGTGGTTGCAGCACTTGATGGCCCGCGAGAGGTCGAAGGTGTACCGGTCCATGAACTGGTGGATGAAGATCGACTTCACGTTCCGCACCCCGACCTCGATCACCTCCGCCGACGAGGCGCCTCGGCCCAGCCGGTTCAGCTCGAGGAGCAGCCGCTTGAGCGCGGCCAGCACCGCTCCCCGGTCCGGGACCATTCCGCTCGACGACCAGAGCTCGTAGAGGGCGTCGCGGGCACGCTCCAGGCTGGCGGCGTCGGTGTTGAGCAGCGCCTGGTTCTTGATGAGCTCCAGGTAGACGTCCTCGGGCAGGATCCGCGGCACCGGCACGACGCCCCCGTCCGCGGTGGACAGGAGGTAGGTTAGGCAGAAGCAGCTGGGGTGCGAGCGGGGCAGCGGCGTGAAGTCGGAGCGCTCCAGGCGACCGCGCGAGCCGGCGGCCAGCAGCTCCACCACCTCGGGGATGGTGAGGCGGTCCGAGAGGTCGGCGCGCTGCCAGGCTCGCCCGACGTACGCCAGCGGCTGCACCATCAGGCTCACGATGGACTCGTGCCCCAGCAGCCGATCGAGAACCCGCGGCACCTCGTGCTCGTTCACGCCGCGGGCCAGCGTCATCGTCAGCGAGAGCCGCGCCCCGCGCGCGAGCAGCCGCGCGAGTAGCCGCTCCTTGCGGGCCGCGAGCCCGGGCTGCCCGCGCAGCGCCTCGTGCGTCGCCGGCTCGAACCCGTCGAACTGGAGCGAGATCACCACCTGGCGCTGGCACAGCCCCTCCAGCAGCGCGTCGTCGGTCTCCAGCCGAAGCCCGTTGGTGGAGAGCGAGACGAGCCCGACCTCGGGCCGGCGGACCGCGTCCACCACCGCCAGTAGATCCGGGTGCGTGCACGGCTCACCTCCGCTGAGGGTGAGCATGTGGATGGTGCCCTCGCGCTCCACCAGGCGATCGACGATCTCCCGCACCCGGGCCACCGGCAGGGGACCGTCGGATCGATCGCCGACGAGACAGATGGGACAGGCCAGATCGCAGGCGCCCGTGATCTCCACGATGGGGACGCAGGTGTGCTGCTCGTGCTGGGGGCAGAGGCCGCACGAGCCGGGGCAACCGCGGTAGGTCGCCACGGCGCGGCTGAGCGGCTCGGCGGCCGGCTTCACGTAGGCCAGCGACCGGCGGTACCAATCGACGTCGCCGCAGACGAGGGCCTCGGTCTGCTGGTGCTGCTCGCACCACTTGACCAGGAAGACGCGTCCCTCCCGTTCCAGCAGCTTGGCGTCCACCAGCCGGCCGCAGGTGTTGCACAGCGCTCGCGTCACGCCCAGGCAAGCGCTCATGGCGTCACCCAGAAGCGCGGGTCCTGCTGGCGGTAGCGGAGGTTGTAGCTGCAGGCGCCGACCAGCCGCTCGGCGTTCACCGGCACCTGGTCCGGGCAACGCATTGCGCGCCCGACCTCGAAGGTGTCCTCGTCCATGTGCGCGTGGATGTAGACGGTCTTCACCAGCCGTTCGGCACGGCGCTGCCGCTCGTGCAGGTCCAGCCTCTCGCCCGCGGGGAAGGCCGCTGCCAGGAGCCGCTTCACCGCCCCCAGCGAGGCCGGGTGGCCCCCCTCGGCCCACAGGCGGTCGATGCCGCGCCGCATGGCCTCCTCCAGCTCGTCGGTGGGGTGGATGAGGTAGCCGTCGGCCAGCCAGCGGGCGGCCTCGTCCCGGGCCACGAGATCCAGGAAGGAATGGGCCCCTCCCGCCTCGTCGGTGAGGTAGTAGGCGACGCCGTAGCACAGGGGGTGGGCCGTTGGCAGGGGCATGAAGTCCGACCGGCGCACGCGCCCACCGCTCGCTGCCGCGAGGAGCCGCTCGGCGGCCTCCACCGAGAGGTGGCGGCGCGGCAGGAACTGCCCGCCGCCCTGACCGGTGTAGGTCATGGTCTGGATGGTCAGGCTGCGGACGAAGTCGGCCTTCCAGCACAGCTCCAGGATCAGGCCCAGGTCCTCCTCGTTCACCCCGCCCACCAGCACCATCAGCAACGTGGTCGGGACGCCGAAGCGCTGGAGGTGCTCCAGCGCCCGCTGCTTGTCGGCGCACAGGTCGCGCCCGTGGATGCGGCGGCTCACCTCCGGGCGCAGGGTGTCCAAGGACAGGATGACGTAGACGCCGAGATCGGCCAGGCGGCGCGCCAGATCCGG
>MEMX01000073.1:9979-10243 GCA_001768075.1 Anaeromyxobacter sp. RBG_16_69_14
GGTGATGTTCACCAGATCGACCCCGCCGGTGGCCTCGAGCACGAACTCCAGATGGCGGTCGAACTCCTCCGCCGACATGAAGTAGAGCCGGTCGGCGCGGTTGTAGGTGAAGCAGATGGGGCAGCGCAGATCGCAGGCGTTGGTGATCGAGAGCACCGGGAGCTGACAGCGCTGCGCGTGAAACTGGCACGGCCCGCACGAGCCTGGACAGGCGGCCCCCCTCGGCACGGTGAAGCGCTCCGGCGGCCGCCCCCGGGCCGGCGC
>MEMX01000073.1:10254-11167 GCA_001768075.1 Anaeromyxobacter sp. RBG_16_69_14
CCAGGTACCAGGCCAGACTCTCGGCCACCGGCGCTCGGCTGGACCCGTGCTCGGGGCAGTGGCCCTCCAGGAACACCCCGCCGGGCGTGGCCACGTAGCGGACCTCGCGCTCGCGGTGACAGACCCGGCACATCCCCCGGGAGGCCCCCAGGAACACTCGCTCTTCTCGCCGCGCCGCGCCGGGCTGCTCCATCACAGGCCCCCGTCGACCACCATGCACTGTGCGTTGACATAGGAGGCCCGGTCGGACACCAGGAACGCGCACAGCTCGGCCACCTCCGCGGGCGTGCCGACGCGCCCCAGGGCGCAGTACTGACGGAACTCGGTCAGCTGGCGCTCGCTCACGTTGCTGCCGACTCCGCCGTCGATCAGGCCCGGGACCACGGCGTTCACGCGGATCCCGTAGCGGCAGAGCTCCTTGGCCAGAGACAGGGTGAAGCCGACCACCCCGGCCTTGGCGGTGGCGTAGTGGACCGGCACCTCCAGGAGTCGCTGCCCGGCGATCGATCCGATGTTGACGATGGCCCCGCGGCGCCTGCGGATCATCCCCCGCACCACTGCCTTGCTGAAGAGGAACGGCGGCTTGAGGTTCGCCTGCATCGCCTCGTCCCAGTCCTCCTCGTCGATCAGGGCGAAGGGCAGGACCTGCGTCGAGCCGATGTTGTTGACGAGGACGTCCACGGCCTCCCAGCGGGCCTCCACCTCGCCAACGAATCCGTCCACCTGGACCGAGAGCGTCCTGTTCCCTCCCACCATCCCGGTGTCGTCCTGCTTCACCGTGAGCGCCTGGTCCCCGCCCACCACACGCGCCCGGTCCTTCCCGACCGTGAGCGTCTCCTGCCCATCGACGCGCTGGTCCTTGTCCGCCAGCACCTCGATCTTCTCGTCCTTCTGCGCGTGGACGAAGATCCGC
>MEMX01000074.1:0-4683 GCA_001768075.1 Anaeromyxobacter sp. RBG_16_69_14
AAGCCACGCTCGAGCAGTCCCGCCGCGAGCCTGGCCCCCACCTCGGCATCGCCCTCCTCGCCGGCGCCCACCGCGCCGAGGACCAACCCGTTCGTCGTGGCGGTAGGTCCCTCGCCTGCGGCCTCCTGGGGAGCGAGCCCGCCGCTGTCGTCCGGGCCACCGCCCGACCCTCCGGCCAGCGCGCGCAGTACCCGGGCGAGGCGAGGCGCGCGTTCACCCCGCGCGTCCAGGTGCTCGAGCGCGACGGTCACCTCCCGGCGCGCCGCCAGCTCATGCAACCCCTCGAGCCGGCGAAGGAGCTGCTCGGCCGGCGCCGAGACATCGGGTCGCTCCGGGAAGAAGGGCAGGCGCGCGTGCACCCGGCGAGCTCGGTGCGCCAGCGCAGCGACGAGGTCGAAGGCAGCGGCCGGGAGCGCGTGGAAACCGTCGAGCACCAGGAGATCCAGATCCCGCACCTCCTCGCTCAGGGCGCCGCGCGCCAGGGTGTCCGCGGCGGCCCGCAACGCCGCGGGGCGATCGAGCACGCCGAGCACGCCGAGCCGGGCCTGGTAGGCCTCGAGCGCGGACGCGAGGATCGAGAGCCGATCCCCCCCGCGCTGCTGCCGCACGCTGCCGTCTCCCCGGCGGTCCAGTTCGGCAGCCGCCTTGCGGACCTCCGACGGTAAGACCTCGCCTCGCCTCAGCTCCCCCAGCGCGGACGCGAGCGCGCGATTGAGCCCGCTCTCCGGAGGGAGCGCCGCGAACGGACCTCCCGCCGCCTCGCCCGCCTCCAGCGCGAGGAGCCGCTCGGCGAGCGGCGACAGCACTGGCCGGCGGTCGCCGGCCGCGGCGAGGAGCCCCGGGACGAGCGCGTCGAGCGTGGTGACCCGCGCGCCGAAGAGAATCCCGTTCTCCGCGTCGCACAGGCGGCGCGCTGCGCGCACAGCCCGGAGCGGTGTGGGGACGAGGCAGATGACCGACACCAGAGGATGCTTAGCAGACGGGTCCGACGGGCCCGCGCGGACGAGTTTGGGACAAGAGCGTCGCCCACACGAGGTGTGCGACTCGCCCCATTTGTGAAAATCCGTCGCCGCGGTCAGACTCTTCCGGGAGCGGCACCAGGAACGGAGGCCGCCAGCCTCACCGCACGACCAGGGCAACCCGTGCCCGAACGGATGCTCTCGGGCCGCGATTACTAACGTCAAGCATGAACTTCTAACGTCAAGCATGAACTTCGAGTATGGATGCGCGGCGATCGCCGCCGATGACGCTGGCGGGCAGAGGCACGAATGCCCGATCAGCCACGGCCCGTGTCCGGGCGAGTGCATCTATGCCGACGTGATGGAGAGCCAGCGCCTGGGCGTCGTGGTCTTCGACCTGGGACGCTCCTCGCTCCAGTTCATCAACCGCTTCGCCCGCGATCTGTTCCAGCGACTCCGGCAGCCCATCGACTACGAGTCGCTCCGCGTGCTCCTGCTTGGGCCCGGGCCCGAGGGGGACAGCGACTGCGATCGCCCCGCGCGCTCGCTCCGGCTCGGCACGCGTCTCCTCGGCTACACCGTCTACCGGGCGCGGTCCTTCGCCTGGGTCTATGTCCGCGACATCACGAACAAGGCGCGGCTGGAGTCCATCGCCGAGGCCGTCAACACGATGGACAACATCGGATACGTCTTCTCGGCGGTTCGGCACGAGCTGGGCAATCCCATCAACTCCGTGAAGGCCGCGCTGAGCGTCCTGCGCGCGAACCTCGAAGCGTATCCGAGGCAGACCGTGGCGGAGTACCTCGAGCGGATCGCGTCGGAGGTGGGCCGGGTCGAGACCCTGCTCCGCTCGCTCAAGAGCTTCTCGCTCTACGAGCGGCCGGCGCTCCAGGTGCTGGACATGGCGTCCTTCGTCAGCGAGTTCGTGAAGTTCGTCTCCGACGATGCGCGCAGCGCCGGGACCGTTCTGGAGGCCGCCGTCTCGAGCGACTGCTGGGCGACGTGCGACCCGCGGGCGCTGCAGCAGGTGATGCTCAACCTGTACACAAACGCGAGCGACGCCCTCCGTGGACGCGAGCGCCCCGAGCTGAAGATCCTGCTCACCAAGGGCGAAGGGCTCATCAACCTCCGCATGATGGACGCCGGGGTCGGGATATCCGAGGACGACGCTCGAAACCTGTTCCAGCCCTTCTTCACCACCAAGGAGAGCGGCACGGGCCTCGGCCTGGTCATCTCGCGGAAGCTGCTCGCGAAAATGGGAGGTACCATCGCGGTGGAGTCGAAGGAAGGCACGGGCACCACCGTCCACATCGCGCTGCCCGAGAGCCACGCATGCCCGACACCCGCGTGAAGCGGAGGCGCGCGCTCCTCGTCATCGACGCCTTCTCGTGGAAGCGGAGCGTGCTCGAGTGACCGCCACCGGACCGAAGACCGTGCTCGTCGTCGACGATGAAGATCTCTTCCTGCGGACCATCACCGACGGATTCGCGGCACATTCCCATCGCGTGAACGTCCTCACGGCGCCCAACGGGAAAGCCGCCACCGAGATCCTGGCGCGTTGCAGCGTCGACCTGGTGGTCACCGACCTCAAGATGCCCGAGATGGACGGGTTCGGGCTCATCGCCCACATGAGCCGCTCCTGTCCCGACGTCCCCGTCATCGTCATGACGGCCTTTGGCACACCCGACGTCGAGACCCGCCTGGAGCAGCACGGCGTCGTCCACTACCTGGACAAGCCACTCGACTTCCCGGCTCTCGCGCGGACCGTCTTCGACGCGCTCACCGCGAGCGCGAGTGGGCACCTGGTGGGCATCACGCTGCCGACGCTCCTCCAGATGGTCGAGGCGGATCGGAAGACCTGCACCATGCGGATCGTGTCCCTGGGCCAGGTCGGCTTCCTCTACTTCAAGGCGGGCGAGCCCGTCGACGCGGAGGTCGGCGCGCTCCGTGGTGAACCGGCGGCCCTCGCCATCGTCGGATGGGAGCAGCCCGAGATCGAGATCCTGGGCGGACGAGTCCAGCGCCCCCGTCAAATCGAGATGTCCCTGTCCCAGCTGCTGCTCGAGGGCTTGCGGCAGAAGGACGAGAGCGAGCGGAAGAGGAAGAGAGCAGGGGGCGCATCGGGCGCCCATACGATCGCCCCCGGCTCGGAAGCGGGCGGCATGGACACCAAGTCGAACAGGATGGAGGCAGACGCAATGGCTGCATCAGACAAGCTGAAGGAGCTCGCCGGAATCGAAGGGTTCGCGGGGGCCGCCGTCTACACGCCCACGGGCGAGCCGCTGGTCACGATGGCCGGAGACCATCACCTGAAGGAGGTCGGGGTCCTCGCCAATCACGTCTTGCTGAACGCCCAGAAGGCCTCGATCGAGATGGGGACCGGCCGGGGGCAGCAGGTGCACGTGGAGGCCGAGAGGGCCCACATCTTCGTCCGCTGCCTGAACGAGGGCACCGATCCGCTGAAGTCGCAGCCCGGCAAGGCGCACATCCACCTGGTCCTCGTGCTCAAGAGCGACGCCGCCATCGGCCTCGCCAAGCTGCGGGTGGCCTCGGTCATCGAGAAGCTGGCCGAGGACTTTAGGGTTTGAGGAGTGGGGGAGCGACCGCCGCTCCCCCCACACCCCCACCGGCTTCTCTGCGAACCCCGTCGGGACCTCTACTCCTCGCGGTAGGTCGCGAGCGAACCCTCGTTCTCCCACACGTCCACCCTGGAGACGGTCACCCGCCCACCCTCCAGCTCGGCGAGCCTGCTATTTGCCTGGAGGTAGACGTAGCGGGCCAGGTTCTCGGCGGTGGTATTCACCTCGGTGAAGGGCGGCACCTCGTTCACGTTCTGGTGATCGAAGCGCGAGCAAAGGTCCGCGACGACGCGCTGGAGATCCGCGAAGTCGATCACCATGCCGATGCGGTTCAGCTCTGCCGCGCGCGCGTAGACGCGGATGCGCCAGTTGTGCCCGTGGAGGCGCTCGCACTTGCCGCCGTGCATGCGGATCTGGTGCGCAGCGCTGAAGACGAACTCCTTGGCAACTTCGTAGACGGGTGCTCCCATGCAGGCGCACTATACCGCCGGCATGCCCCAGCGCACCACGCGCATTCACGACCTCGCCAGGCCCGACTTCTACGCCGTTCCGCTCGCGAGCACGGTGGAAGGGGCGGTCGAGATCCTCCGCGCCGCGCCCGACAAGGCGGTCTTCTACTGCTACGCGCTCGACGAGGCGGGACGGCTCGCCGGCGTGGTGCCTGTCCGCAAGCTGCTCACGGCAGCTCGCGGCACGCGGGTCCAGGAGATCTATTCACCCAACGTCATCGCGCTACCCGCCGACGGCGACCGCGCGTTGCTGGAGGATTTCTTCGCAACCTACCGATTCCTCGCCTTCCCGGTCGTGGACGCCGAGCGCCGCATGGTGGGCGTGGTGCAGGCCGACGCCTTCAGCGATCAGCTCATGGGCGAGTACGAGGGGCGTATCCGCCACGACTGGCTCGCCTCGCTGGGCGTCTCGGAGCTGGAGGAGCGCGCCTCCCCGCTCCGCATCGTGCGTCTACGCCTGCCCTGGCTCCTCTTCACCGTCGCGAGCGGCCTCCTCTCCGCCTTCGTCTCGGGCCTCTTCCACGGCACCATGGAGCGGCTCGTCGCGCTCGCCTTCTTCGTCCCCGTCATCCTGCTGGTGTCGGAGAGCGTCGGGATGCAGACCTCGGCCGTCACTGTCTCGTCCCTGTCCTCCGA
>MEMX01000074.1:4697-4992 GCA_001768075.1 Anaeromyxobacter sp. RBG_16_69_14
CCCGTTGCGCCAGCTCCTGGGGCGCGAGATGCGGGCCGCCTCGTTGCTCGGGCTCGCCTGCGGGCTCCTGGTAGGGGGCGTATGCATGGCATGGCTGCGCGACGCGCGGTTCGCGGGCGTGCTGGCCGCCACCATGACGCTCACGGTCACCACCGCCTCGGCGCTGGCCGTGGCGGTGCCCGGCCTGTTCCGCTGGCTCGGCATCGACCCCGCGCTGGCCGCGGCCCCTCTCACCCTCGCCGTCACCGACAACATCACCCTGCTCAGCTACCTCACGATCGCGAGCCGGCTGGCG
>MEMX01000074.1:5064-5393 GCA_001768075.1 Anaeromyxobacter sp. RBG_16_69_14
GCGCCGGACATCAGCTCACAGCGGCGGCGGTGCCGCTGGAGAATCACATCAGCTGGTCGCCGCTGTGACTCCTGTTGAACTCCGTCCAGGTCCAGGTCGAGGCCCAGGTCCAGATTCAGCCACCCCGAAATCAGAGGTCTCTACCTTCGACTTCTCCCCTTCCCTGGGAGGCCGTCCGCGTTACGATGACGCAGTGCGGATCCTCGTCCATGCCCTCTCCCTGTGCGCAGCGGGCGCCGTGCTCGGCCTGGCCGGTAACAGGCTCACCCCCAGGCCGGCGCCGCTGGGCGTGCCCGTGGTCGCGGCAGCCGAGGCGCCGGGCGCCATGT
>MEMX01000074.1:5449-5816 GCA_001768075.1 Anaeromyxobacter sp. RBG_16_69_14
GCGACCCCACTCTGCGTCGCCTGCTCGGCCCTCTTCGTCGATGCCCGCTCCGCCGCCGAGTACCAGGCGGGTCACATCACCGGCGCCATCCACCTCCCGCCGGGCGCGCCGGCCGAGCCGGTCCTGTGGCGCCTGGGCTTGTACAAGACGGTCATCGTCTACGACCGCAACCCCAGCTGTGCCCTCGCGGACGATGTGGCGAAGATGCTCCTCGAGCGCGGCACACAGGACGTGCGCGTCCTCACCGGGGCCTGGCCGGCCTGGACGGCCGCCGGCGCTCCCGGGTCATCCGGCCCGTGCGCCGCGTGCGGCGAACACGCACCGCGAGGGACCCCATGAGGCGCACCATCGTCCTCGTCTGCCGGCT
>MEMX01000074.1:5823-6425 GCA_001768075.1 Anaeromyxobacter sp. RBG_16_69_14
GGCGCCGTCTTTCTCTACGCAGCGGCCACCAAGGTTCCGGATATGGCGACCTTCGCGCAGGACCTCGCGAACTTCCGGCTCCTCCCGCCCGCGCTCGTGCCCTACGCGGCGTCGATCGTGGTCGGGATCGAGGTCGTGGCGGGGCTCGCGCTCGTCATGGGCTTCGGGGCGCGCGCCGCGGCGCTCGTCGCGGCCGGCATGCTGGTCATCTTCATCGGCGCGCTCTCGCAGGCGCTCCTGCGCGGCATCGACCTGCGCTGCGGGTGTTTCAGCGGACAGGAGAACGCCACATGGGGAACCGTGTTGCGCGACCTCGCGATGCTGCTGCCGGCGCTCGCGGTGGCGTCGTCGGCCCGGGATTCGAACGGCCAGAAGCATCCGCGCATCGGGGCCGGCGCCCCTGAGGCGCGCGCGCGACGGGCGGCGTCGGTCCGATCGGACCTTCAGCGCGGTTCCAGCGCCACGAAGTACTGATAGCGCATGCCACATGAACTGACGCTCGAGATGGGGGCCGCGGGGGGAGAGTTCTCCCCTCCGCTTGAGGCGCCGCAAGGCGCCGGACATCAGCTCACAGCGGCGGCGGTGACGCTGGAGAATCACAT
>MEMX01000075.1 GCA_001768075.1 Anaeromyxobacter sp. RBG_16_69_14
GCGCCCACGCTGCACCTCTCGGATCCCTCGGAGCTGCTGCTGCGCCTGCGCTGGCTCGCCATCGTGAAGCCGGGCGTGGGCGTCGCGCTGGCTGTCTCGGGCGGCGTGCACTCCGGACTCGACGCCGTCAAGGCGGTGATGGCGGGCGCCAGCGTGGTGCAGGTGGTCTCGGCGCTGCTCATGAAGGGACCCGAATACCTCGCGATCCTGCGCAGCGAGGTGGAGCGGTGGATGCAGGAGAACGAGTATACGTCGCTCAAGCAGATGCTCGGCAACATGAGCCTCGCGAGGTGCCCCGACCCATCGGCGTTCTCGCGGGCGAACTACATGCGCATCCTGCAGAGCTGGCGTGCGGCTTGAGCTCCTGCCCGCGCCCGGCGAGTCGGTGAACACGGCCAGGAGAGCCACACATCAGGCCGCCGTGCCTCGCAACTCGTCCATGAGTGCCTTGACGGGGAGGACGCTCGTCACCCGGTAGGCGTTGCTGCCGACCGTGTAGAGGGGCTCCTCGTCCTCGGGGTCGTAGCCAGCCGAGCTCAGGAGCCCATTGCAGATGCAGAAGTAATGGTCGCCGTCTTCCTTGCCCAGGCAGCGGCTGAACCTGCCCTCGGCGTCCTTGAGCAATACGTATCCCTTGTTGCACTTCGGCTTGCGCTTCCCCTGAAGAGCGGAGCGAAACATGGGCGACTGCCTCAGAACCCTGAAGGGGAGGCCGCAGGGCGAGGCCGGGTCCCGCGCCACGAGGATGTCCTCCTTCGTCGCGTTCAGGACCGCCTGCTTGTAGGCCCGGTCAGCACTGCTCTCCTCGGTGGCGAGGAAGCGCGTCGCCATCTGGACCCCATCGGCCCCCTGCCGGATGAAGTTCAGTATGTCGTCATGGGTGAAGATGCCTCCAGCCACGATGACCGGGAAGTCGCCGTGCTTCCGGGCCATGTCCTTCACGGCCGGGAGCAGGACCTCGAGTGCATTGGACGGCAGATCGATCTCCTGGAACTTGAAACCCAGGTGGCCGCCCGCCAGCGGCCCTTCGAGGACCACCGCGTCCGGGCGGTAGCCGAGCTTCTCCCATTTCTTGCAAATGATCTCGAGGGCACGGGCGGAGGAAACGATGGGGATGAGAGCCGTGTCTCGCGGGTTGTGGATGGCTGGCAGCGACGTGGGCAGGCCGGCGCCCGCGATGATGGCGTCGGCGCCCGCGTCGATGGCGCCCTTGACCGAGTCGACGAAATCGCGCTGCAGGGCGACCATGATGTTGATCCCGGCAAAGCCGCCCTGGGATCTGGCCAGCGCGACCTCGTCGCGCACCGCCTCGTACGTGTCGACCTTCCTTCCGAGGCGCCGGGAGACCAACCGGTCGATGGCGGCGCTCGAAAGGACGCCCAGTCCACCCTCGCGGGCCACCGCGCCAGCGAGAGGGTGTAGCGATACGCCGACGCCCATGCCCCCCTGCACGATGGGAACGGTGAGCTTCTTGCCCTTCAGGACGAGCGGCGGCAGGACTGATTGTGCGTGCAGCATCGAATCCCTACTTTCGGTGGTTATCTTGCGCCTCTTGCCCGGGCGATCCCAGAGACCAGTCAAGGTAGCCTGATCGGGGCATGCCGGGTCGCGGCTCGAGCGCGGCCAAGGCCCCCATCAGCACGGGGAACGCGACCGCGGTCCAGTCGAGCGAAGGGGTTGGCTCGGATTGGCGACGTCCATGGCCCGCTCATCGCTCCTCTCCGAGCTGCGCGAGCAGGGCTCGCGCAGCGATGACGTCGACGATGCGGATGGGGGCGCGGCTCGCCGCCGCCCCGACGTGGATGGCAATGCTGCCGGCCGGCAGCGCCGCGAACAGGTCCTCGTCGGTCCGGTCGTCTCCCATGGCGAGAAGGAGCGTGTCCGGTTCGGCCCGCGTCAGCACCTCCGAGACGACGCGGCCCTTGTGGACACCTTGCGGGCGGATCTCGATGACCATGTCGCCGGGGAGGATCTCGACCGGCACGCCGCTGAGCAGCGTCGCGAGGTGCACCGAGAGCTCCTTCGCCTGTGCCGCGCCGTACTCGGGCTCGGCGGCGCGGTAGTGCCACGCCAGGCCGGCCGTCTTCTCCTCGATGAGTGAACCGGGCGTCCGCTCGGCGAAGTCGCGCAGGATCGCGAGCACCGGCTCTCGCCAGGTGGAGGGCGGGACGTCGGCGCTCCTCCACTCACCGCCGGGGGGCCGGGTCCAGAAGCCGTGCTCCGCGTGCAGGCCGATGGGGAGCGACCCGAACCAGCGGCCGAGCGTGCCCTGCTTGCGGCCGCTCACGATATGCACCTCGGTGCGCGGGCGCGCGGCGAGCCGGCGCAGCAGCGCGAGCAGCTTCCCGTCGGGCGCGGCGAGGTCGGGCGTCGCGGTGAAGGGGACGAGCGTCCCGTCGTAGTCGAGGAGCAGGGCCAGCCGATGCGCCGCCCATGCGCGCTCGAGGGCGGCGCGCACCACCGGCGGCGGAGAGAACCCGGAGACCGGCTCGGTCGCCTGGCGGGCGCGCTCCAGGCGCGAGACGAAGGACCGCGCCCACCAGTGCACGTCGTAGGTCATGACGCGGTGCCGCAGGACCTCCATGCGGGTGCGCCGCTCGTCCGGCGGCATGGTGAGCGCACGGTGGAACGCGGCGGCGGTCTGCTCGATGTCATAGGGATTCACGAAGAGCGCCTCCGACAGCTCCGCGGCGGCGCCGGCGAACTCGGACAGCACGAGCACGCCGTCCTCGTCCGGCCGTGACGCCACGAACTCCTTCGCGACCAGGTTCATGCCGTCACGGAGCGGCGTGACGAGCACCGCGTCGGCGGCGCGGTACAGCGCGACGATCTCGTCCTGAGGGAGGTTGCGGTAGAGGTAGTGGACGGGCGACCAGCGGGGGGTCGCGAACTCGCCGTGGATGCGGCCCACCATCGCGTCGACCTCCTCGCGGAGCTCGC
Source organism: Anaeromyxobacter sp. RBG_16_69_14 (assembly GCA_001768075.1). Lineage (GTDB taxonomy): Bacteria > Myxococcota > Myxococcia > Myxococcales > Anaeromyxobacteraceae > Anaeromyxobacter_A. The sequence goes on from MEMX01000075.1 coordinate 2,941, forward strand.
GGTACGCCTCGACGTTCTCGCGCGAGGGGACCGCCGCCTGGACGAGCCGGACCTTCTCCCGCAGCTCGGGATGGTGCCTCAGCAGCGCCTCGAACGCCAACAGCCGGCGCGGGATACCCTTCGTGTAGTCGAGCCGATCGATGCCCACCAGGAGCTGCTCGCCGCCGGCCCGATGTGCCTCGACGAGGTCTTTCACCGTTGGTGAAGTAGCTCGCTCCGAGAACTTCGCGGCGTCGATGCCCATGGGGAAGACGCCGAGCCGCACCTCTCGGGCGTGCCACCGGATCCGGTCGACCTCGGTGGACGCGCCGGTCAGCCGCAGCACGGATGAGGCGAAGTGGCGCATGAAGGCGGCCGTGTGAAACCCGATCAGGTCCGCGCCGAGGAGCCCCGCCAGGAGCTGCTCGCGCTGCGGGAGCAGCCTGAAGATCTCCGAAGACGGGAAGGGGATGTGCAGGAAGAAGCCGATCAGCGCGCCAGGGATGAGCTCTCGGAGTTTCTGGGGTACCAGCATGAGCTGGTAGTCGTGGACCCAGACGAGGTCGCCCGGTTCGTATCGCGATGCGACCGCCTCTGCGAAGCGGGCGTTCACGGCCTCGTAGGCATCGAAGTCCCGCACCTCCTGCGGGAGCCGCGCGATGGCGTAGTGGAAGAGCGGCCAGAGGACCGTGTTCGAGTACCCCTCGTAGTAGCGGGCGATCTCCTCCGCCGTGAGCGGCACGGAGACGAGCCTCAGGTCGGCCAGGCGCCGGTCCACCTCGGCGCGCCCATCACCCGGAAAGGCGTCGAGCGCGCCCGGCCAGCCGATCCACAGGCCTCCCAGCCGGTCGTGCGGACCCTTCATGCCGGTCGCCAGCCCGCCGGTGCTTCGCTCGACGACGACCGTCCCCTCTGCCAGCCGGACCGTCACCGGCAGTCGGTTCGAAACGATGAGCAGACGTGCCATTTTGTTCCCAGTCGCCCGCGACGCGGGCTCCCCGGAGGCCCTCGGTGGCGGGCCGCCAGGCGCGTCCATGCAACAAGACCTAGCGGCGCGCGTCGGACACTTCACGCCGGATCTCCAGGAGGCGCTGCTCGTCCACGACTGGCCGATGAACGTGCGGTGGCTGCTCAACGTGCTGTCGGTGGCGGCGATCGTGACGCCGAGCGGCGCGCTCGCGCTGGGCGACGAGGTGCGCGAGGCGCTCCGGAAGCACCTCCCGGAGCGCGCCGTCCCGCACCGCGACGCGCAGGTGCTCGACAAGGCGGGCCTGGAGGATCTCCTCGGCCGGTTCCAGGGCCGGGTGGCGGAGATGGCGCGCCACATGGGGATCACGAGGCCCAAGCTGTACCGCCTCCTCTGGGCCGAGGGCCTCGAGCCGGCCCAGTTTCGCGAGTGTTGAAGTCTACCTCCGCGTCAGACCCGAGGACCCTTCAGGTGTCCCGTTTGTCGGCGCACACCTCGATGGCGATCGAAGAGTCGGCCACCGCGCGCTGGCCCCGGCCGAAGGGGCCCCGGCCGTTCGCACCGCCGAACGCGAACGCCCGTGAACGTTCGCGAATGGCCCACGGCTCCGCTCGAACGCCAGCCGTGGCGCAACACCAGCACCTTGCGCCGGGGCTCCACGGGCACGACCCGTGCACCCTGATGGGAGGCCAGGACGCCCTCCTTCGGAGTGGGCGCTTCGCCGCTACGAGTGCGGGAGGGCGCGGGTGAATGACACCGACGTCTTCCGCCCATTCGCCGACAGGCGCGGGAATGATCGTTCCGGTCTCGGCCTCGGGCTCTCGATCAGTCGAAAGGCCGTCAAGGCAAGTAGCGGCGAGATCCACGCCCGGAACGTGGATGGCAAGGGCTGCATCTTCACGATCGAGCTTTCGCTGGCGCCCCTGCCAACGTGGTCGCTCAAGCCGTGATGAGCCCGCACCGCGCGGTGGCCCCGGCGGAAGCCAGCCCGGCCAGTTCGCACCGCCGAACGCGCGAACGCGAACGTCCGTGAACGTTCTCGAATGGGTCCACGGCTCCGCCCGGGCGCGAGCCTCGCCGGAACACCAGCACCATGCGCCGGCGATCGACGGGCACGAGGCGTGCACACCATGACTGGCGGAATCTCCGCCCCCTCAGGAGCGGGCGACTCTGCCGCCGTCGAGGTCGCGCATGTCGCTCAACATTATCCTCATCGTCATCCTTCTCGTCTGGTTCTGTGGAGGCGGGTCTTACTGGTCGCGACGCGGGTGACAGCGCCCGCGGGTGTACCCAACACGCTCCGATGAGCCCAGCTCGCCTATTGGCGCCTGGGCCGCGTGGCCGTGGGAGGCAGCCCTCTTGTCGGAGACGGCGCGAACCCCGCCGTCTACGGCGCAACTTCATTCTCGGGATGGGACAGACCATGAAGAATATATTTGCGCTCGGTCTACTTGGAATGCTTCTCGCGACGGCCGCTTCCGCCCAGCAGGAGACGCAAGCGCCGCAGCCTCCGCCGGTGGCCGGGTCGATCACGCTGGGTGTAACCGTCGAGGAGTCGACAGCGGTCGCGATCGGCTACCGCGCCTCGAAACTCATCGGCGCCATTGTCTACAACTACAACGACAGGAACGCGAAGATCGGTAAGATCGGCGATCTCATCGTGAAGCCTGACGGGACCCTGTCGCTCGCCATCGTGGACGTCAGTGGTTTCCTGGGGATCGGGCGCCACCACGTCGCCATTCCCGTCGGCCAGTTCACCTCGGTGAAACCGAAGATCGTCCTGCCGGGCGCGACCAAGGAGGCGCTGAAGCGGCTACGCCGGGGTGCGGCCTGCGCTGAAAGCACCAGAGATCGAAGGGCACGCCTGGTGTATCCCTCGGCATGCCTCTCATGAAGTCGTGCAAGGCGTTCTCGTAGGCGCGGCGGTGTACATCGAGGAGGGGGCCGAGCCGATCGACGTTCGCGTCACGGCTGAGGAGAAGACGTACTGGGCCTCGCGTACGAGGAAGAGCGTATCCGGCTCGGCCCGCGCCAGCACCTCCGCTCCTTCTCGAGTGGCTCCCCTGCAAGCCGGCCAGGGTCGCGCTCGCTGACGTTCGCGAACGTTCGCTTCTCTTCGTGACGGCCCGTCGGCCGCGTCGAATCGACCCTCATATCGCGGCACTGATTCAGGCGCGATTCTGGCACAGGACCCGACGGGATGGGCCGCGGTGAGGGGCGGGGTGGCATGGCCACTCTTCGGGGCCTGGGACCCCGCGGATTGCACCTGGGAGGATTCGGTGAAACCGACGCACCGGGCGTCCAGGAACTGGTTCAGGGGCCGTCGTCGTAGGCCGTGCAGGCTCCACTTGCCGAAGCCCAACGATAGGATTCGCTTGCCAAATTCCATCCCATGGTCGCCAGAAACTCGTCATCGAGTGCCCGAGGTCGATGAGCTCGGCCCTCCCGCCGAGCCAACCCCTCGAGCCCGGACCCGCTGCGGACAGGTCCGCGATCGAAGCTCCCCCATGGTGCTCACCTTGATTCGTTGGAGGATATTCGAGGAGCTCCGAACGATGCTATCCAGTGTTGCGGAGCGCTGGGTATCACTACGGGCGCTTCGGTGCGCCATCATCCTCGGGTACGACACGATCGCGACGGTTTGTGGGTTGTACGGCGCCCTGCTCCTGCGCCTGACCGGCGAGGTCCCCGCGTCCTTCGCGGCCGAGGCGAGGGCCGCCGTACCGCTGCTCGTGTTCCTCCGGCTGGTCACGGTACTGGCGGCTCGCCTCCACCGCTGGTCCTATCGCATGTCGGGACACATTGAGGCCGCCCGGCTCGCCGCCTCCATGTTCGCCGCGTCGGTCGTCTTCGCGCTCGGGTACCGCGGTCTACCGCGCTCCGTCTACGTGCTCGAGTTCTTCCTCACCACCAGCCTCATGGCCGCCCTTCGGTTCGCGCCGCGATTTCTGGAGGGCCGGTACGTCGAGTGGCAGAGGCGGGGCAGCGTGGGGACGCTCCGGACGGTAATCGTCGGCGCAGGCAGCACGGGCGATCTCCTCGCTCGAGATCTCCTCCGCTCCGAGGACGGCAAGTACCTCGTCCTCGGCTTCGTCGACGACGATCCCGGCATGCTCGGGATGCACGTGAGCGGAAAGCCCGTCCTCGGCAAGGTGAGCGATCTCCCGCGGTTCATCGCGCAGCTCCAGATCTCGATCGTCCTGCTCGCGATCCCTCGCCTCCCATCGGAGCGGATCCGCGAGATCCTCGATCTCTGCGCGTCCTCCAAGGCGAGCTTCAAGATCATTCCGGGCTCCTACAGTTACCTCGACAAACGCATCTCGGCGGCGATGCTCCACGACCTCTCGCCGGACGATCTGCTCCCGCGCGACCCGGTCGCCTTCGACTACGAGGAGATCCGGGGCCTCGTCCAGGGCCGCCACGTGCTGGTGACGGGCGCCGGCGGCACCATCGGCGGCGAGATCTGCCGTCAACTCGCGTTGCACGGGGTCTCGGATCTCGTCATGGTCGATCTGAACGAGAACGAGCTCTACCTGCGCGCCCGCCGCTTGCAGGATGAGTGTCCCTCCGTGCGCCTGTACACGGAGGTCGCCGACATCCGCGAACTGGAGCGCCTGCACCGGCTCGCTGGCCAGTACCGGCCCGAGTTCGTGTTCCACGCCGCCGCCCACAAGCACGTCCCCCTCATGGAGGACGCGCCCGAGGAGGCGGTGAAGAACAACGTGTTCGGGACCCTGAACGTGGCGCTCATGGCGGACCGGATCGGCGCAGAACAGCTGGTCGTCATCTCCACCGACAAGGCGGTGAACCCCACCTCGGTCATGGGCGCCACCAAGCGGGTCGCCGAGCTCGTGGTCCGGGACCTCGGGAGGCGCTCCAGGACCCATATGACCGCCGTCCGGTTCGGAAACGTGCTGGGGTCGGCGGGCAGCGTGATCCCGCTCTTCAAGCAGCAGATCGAGCGCGGCGGTCCCGTCACGGTGACGCATCCGGACTGCACGCGTTACTTCATGACCGTCTCCGAGTCGGTCGGCCTTGTCCTGCTCGCCGGCCTCGGCGGCTATGGCGAGCTGTGTGTGCTCGACATGGGCAAGCCGATCCGGATCGCCGACATGGCCAGGAACCTCATCACGATGGCGGGGGGGATCCCGGGGAAGGAAATCCCCATCGTCTACACGGGGCTCAGGCCGGGAGAGAAGCTCTTCGAGGAGCTGCTCACAGAGGAGGAGGAGCAGACCCTTCAGGTCCGGAACCGCATCAAGATCGCGAAGAGTCCACCTCCCCCGCCCGACCTCGCCCAACAGCTGTCGAAGCTGTGGGAGAGCGCCAAGACCGGAGACCGGGAAGGGCTCCTCAGGGCGATCGAGGGGCTCGTACCGACCTACCGGCGCACGCCCGGCATGCCCATCGAGATTCCGCTGCCCGCACCGGCACCGGCGAGTGAGCTGCCCGAGACCGTTCCTGTCCCCGGGTGGGCCAAGAAGCGACGCGGAGCGGGGTGGATCGATGCGCTGACCGGCGGCCCCTGACGGTTCGAGCGACCCGGCGGATCCCTTTCGGGGACCATGGCCCCGCACACGAACGTTCACCCGTCCCCCCCGAACGTTCACCAGCCGCGATGACCCCGCCTCTGCTAAACTCCCTTTGACTCCCCAGGCGCCCACCATCGCGGTCCGCCCCTCCGGATGCGGAGGACCACGTGCCACTGCGGAACGCCGAGACCAGCGAGCCAGCACCGGAGGTGCCGCTCCAGCGGGCGCTCGTGCTGGTGTTCCCGCACGACGGCCACCGCTCGACCCAGCGCCGCACGATTCCCCGCGGCGGCGTGCTCGTCGGCCGCGGCGCTTCCATCTTCGACGTCCCCTTCGACGATCCGGAGATGTCGATCCAGCACGCCGAGATCCGGATCGAGGGCGGGACCGCCGTCGTGAGAGACCTCGGCAGCGCGGCTGGCACGGGGCTCAACGGCGAGCCCCTGCAAGGCGCGCACGCGCTCGTCCAGGGTGACGTGCTGCGCATGGGCGACACGCTGCTCGTGTACTCGCGCTCGTCCGGCGCGGACGAAGGCGAGGCGAGCGCCGGTGCCGAACCGGAGCTGACGGGCGCGAGCCCTTCCATCGCGGCCATCCGACGCAGCATCGACGCCGTCGCGCCACACAGGCGCACGGTGGTCGTCACCGGCGAGACCGG
>MEMX01000076.1:0-6386 GCA_001768075.1 Anaeromyxobacter sp. RBG_16_69_14
CAGGAACGCGTAGTACAGCGGGCAGCGCCATCAGGCGCCCAGTTCATGTGATCTTGCAGCGCCACCGCCGCCGCTGTGAGGCGCCGTCACGTCTTGCAGGGTTATCTCCTCGGAGACGCCATCCGAGTAGTGGAGCCGGATCCTCTTGAGGCGATGGTTGAGAATGCGCCGCTCGGGGCGAGCGCCGCACGCGGCTAGCAGCGTGGCTTGGGGAGAGGGAGAGGCGCGATGAAGGTCAGCTCGAGCCACTCGCCGACTCCCGGGCCACTTGCGCCTTCGACCCAGGCCGTATCCTCGCGACCATCGGTCGCGTTGTCCGGCGAGTACTGATCGTCGGGAAGTCCCTTCTCTTTCAGGACCGACGATGCCCGGCTGGCCTTTACCTTGAACGAGCGCGACGGGAGGTCACGCTCCTCGCATCGTGGCGCTTGCGCGGGCTCCCTGCGCGCTGTCACACGTCGATCTTGAACCCGAGCTGGACATCGCAACCGGCCTGGCCCCCGCGGATGCCCCAGTTCTCGAGCGCCGGCTCGTGCAGGACAGCGAGGACACGGTCCTTTGGGACACCGGCCTGCTCGAGGTTCCCGACGAGGAGCCGGTAGAGCTTCCGCTTCGCGTCACGCGATCGTCCCGGGAAGACCGTCGCCTCGACGAACACCGCTTCCGGCCCGTAGCGCGCCTCGAAGTGCTCCGGAGAGTACTCGTGCACGAGCTGGTTCCGGTCGGCCTCGGGGATCTTCAGTGCCTCGACGAAGGCGGCGTGGAGACCGTCGAGGATCGCCTTCTTCTCCGCGGCGGTGCGGCCGGTGCGGAGGGGTACGTGTACGAGGGGCATAGGGGCGCGAGTCTACCGCACCGCGGCTCACCGCAGCGCACCGCACCCGCGTCGAGGAGGTGGCGCCCGCCCGCACCGACACGCTCGACCGCGCCGCTGCCGCGTTCGCCCGGGTCTGGCGCGACCACCCGTTCTACGAGCCGCCCGCGCTGGTCGAGGCGCTCACCCCGCTCGTGGAGGCCCCGGCCACGTCCCCGCCTGGTTCGCGACGATCTCCTTCATGACTTCGGCGGTTCAACCGCGGCCGATACGGTCGCCGAAATTCACCAGCAGCACCCCGGCCACCACCAGGGCGGCACCGATCAGGCGCGGCGTGCTGATCTCGCGCAGTGGCAGGCCGAGCACGCCGAAGCGGTCGAACATCAGGGAGGAGGCGATCTGGCCGCAAATGATCAGGGCCAGCATCGCCGCGACGCCCAGGCGTGGCGCCAGCAGGGTGGTGCCGAAGACGAACAGGGCGCCCATTGGGCCGCCCGCCAGCTGCCACCATTCGGTCTGGCCGAGCCGCCCCAGGCCGCGCCAGGGTTCACCGCTGAACAAGGCCACCAGGCCGAGGGTGATGGTGCCGCAGAGAAAGGAGACAAAGGCGGCCAGCACGGTGCTGCCGCCGATGACCCCCTTGAGCTGGTTGTTGACCGCCGCCTGGAGCGGGATCACCAGGCCGATGACCAGGGCCAACAGCAGGTTGAAGTAGTGCATCGTCGTGCCACCTGGACGGAATGGGCGGCCCATCTGGCCGAGGAGATCGACGCGGCCCCGCGAGCGCGGCGAGCGCGACGGCCGCCGCTATTATCACCACTGGTTGGCGGCCGCCAGGAACTCCGGCAGGGGCGAGCGCGACAGGTTAGACTCCGGCGCGCGTGAGAAACCGGCGATCGTTGGCCATCCTCTTCATCATCGTCTTCATCGACCTGCTCGGCTTCGGCATGGTCATCCCGGTCATGGCGCTCTACGCCGAGCGCCTGGGCGCGCCGGACAGCCAGATCGGCTGGCTCATGACCGGGTACTCGCTCATGCAGCTCGTCTTCACACCGATCTGGGGACGGCTCTCCGACCGCTACGGCCGGCGTCCGCTGCTCCTGCTCTCCATCGTGATGACGGCGGTCGGTTTCCTGGGCTATGCCCTCGCTCCGGATTTCCGCTGGCTCCTCGCCTCGCGCCTCTTCGCCGGCGTCGCCACCGCCAACATCGCGATCGCGCAGGCGTACATCGCAGACGTGACCCCGCCCGAGGGGCGCGCGCGGGGCATGGGACTCATCGGCGCCGCCTTCGGCCTCGGGTTCGTCCTCGGGCCAGCGCTCGGTGGTCTCCTCTCGGCGCTCTCGCTCGCGGCGCCCGGGTACGCGGCGGCCGCGCTCGCTGCCGCGAACGGCGTCGCGGCGTTCTTCATCCTGCCCGAGCCGAAGGTGCGGGTCGCCTCCGCACGTCGCCCGCACGTCACGGCGCTGCTCGACGAGCTCCGCCACCCTGGCATAAGGCGACTCATCGTCATCTACCTCCTCGCCGTCCTGGCGTTCAGCGGAATGGAAGCGACCTTCGCGCTCATCGCCGCCCACCGCTGCAGGCTGGATCAGCGACACGTGAGCTACGTGTTCGCGTTCATCGGCGTGGTCGTCACGGTCGTGCAGGGTGGTCTCATCGGGCCGCTCACGCGCCGCTTCGGCGAGCAGGCACTGCTCGTCGCGGGCCTCATCTTGCAAGCCGTCGGCCTGGCTGCGGTCCCGTACGCCGGGAACATGGCCGGCCTCCTCGGCGCGTGCCTGCCACTCGCTTTCGGCTCGGGCCTCTCCACGCCGGCGCTCTCCTCGCTCCTCTCCCGCTCCGCGCGCGACGAGGACCAGGGTGGCACGCTCGGGATCGGGCAGTCCGCCGCCGCGCTCGGCCGGATCGGCGGGCCCATTTCCGCGACGAACGCCTACGACCACGTCTGGTACGCCGCGCCTTACATCGGCGGCGCGGTGATCATGCTGGTCAGCGCGGCCGTGGGCTCGACGCTGCGCCGCCCACACGAAGGAGCGCTGCCCGAGCCCGCGCCGCGCCCCGCAAGGGAGGCCTAGCCATGCCCGAGCTCCGCAGGGACCCGATCGTGGGCCGCTGGGTCATCATCGCCACCGAGCGCGCAAAGAGGCCGAGCGACGTCGTGCGCGTGCACGAGAGCGCGCCCGCACGCCTCTGCCCGTTCTGCCCCGGCCACGAGGACAAGACGCCGCGCGAGGTCTACGTGTCCGGCCGGCCTCCCAGCTCGCCGGCGAACGGACCCGGGTGGAAGGTGCGCGTCGTGCCCAACCGTTACCCCGCGCTCATGATCGAGGGCGACCTCGAGCGCGAAGCGAACGGCATCTACGACCGCATGAACGGCATCGGCGCGCACGAGGTCATCATCGAGACGGCCGATCACACCAAGGACCTGGGGAACCTCACCGACCCCGAGGTGACCGAGGTCCTCTTCGCCTTCAAGGCGCGCATCGTCGACCTTCGCAACGACCTGCGCTTCCGGTACATCCTGCTCTTCAAGAACCACGGACCGGCCGCCGGCGCCACGCTCGAGCACGCGCACTCCCAGCTCATTGCGCTGCCAGTCACGCCGCGCTACGTCCAGGTGGAGATCGAGGGCGCGCGCCGCCACTACGACCACCGCGAGCGGTGCATCTTCTGCGACATCGTGATGCAGGAGCGGAAGGAGCGCAGCCGCCTCGTATACGAGAACGACGAGTTCGTGGTCTTCGCCCCGTGGGCCCCTCGCAGCCCCTTCGAGACGTGGATCCTGCCCAAGCGACACGAGTCGAACTACGAGGTGGAACCGAAGGAGCGCCTCGGCTACTGCGCCCAGGCGCTCCGCTCGACCCTGAAGCGGCTCGGGGCCGCGCTGGGCGACCCGCCCTACAACTTCATCCTCCACTCGAACCCGCTGCGCGACGCCCCCAGTCCGTCGTACCACTGGCACATCGAGGTGATGCCCGCGCTGGCGCACTCCGCCGGGTTCGAGTGGGGGTCCGGGTTCCACATCAACCCCGTGCCGCCAGAGGAGGCCGCCGAGTTCCTGCGGCTGGTGGTGACCTGATCCCGCACCGCACCCCTCGAGGAGCGTAACATCGTGGGGGTTGCTGCGCGCAGCGCAGCCGGCCCGGAAATCCCTCAGACTCGCCTCGCTAGCGGTGGGCGAGCACGAAGACGACGAAAGGCGAGTCTGAGCGTGCGTATCTTGTTCGTCGCATCGGAGGTGGCACCCTTCTCTAAAACGGGCGGGCTGGGGGACGTGGCGGGTGCCCTGCCTTCAGCGCTCGCCGACCGCGGCCACGAGGTGGTGGTGGTCACGCCACGGTACGGCTTCGTCGATCCAGCGGCGCACACGCTCACGAGGCTCGGCTCCACCGTCCACGCGCGTGGTGAGAGCGCAGTGCTCCTCGGCACGCGCCTCGGTAACGCGCAGGTCTATCTGCTCGAGCACGAGCGCTTCTACGGCTCGCGCAGCGCGCCCTACAGCGACGAGCACGGCAGCGACTATCCGGACAACGCGCAGCGCTTCGCCTTCCTGTGCCGCGCCGCGCTCGACGTGCCGCGCGCGACGGGGTTCGAGCCCGACGTCGTTCACCTGCACGACTGGCAGACGGCCCTGGCCGCCTGGATGCTGCGGCACGAGCACGGCCACCAGGCCTGGGCACGCCGTGCACGAACCGTGTACACGATCCACAACCTCGCCTACCAGGGCATCTTCCCCAAGGAGCTCGTGCCGGCGCTCGGGCTCCCGTGGGACGTGTTCAGGTACGAGGCGATGGAGTTCTACGACCAGCTCAACATGATGAAGGCGGGGCTCGTCTTCGCAGACGCCATCGCAACCGTCTCGCCGAGCTATGCGAGGGAGATCCTGAGTCCCGAGCACGGCTGCTCACTCGATCCCGTGCTCCGCCACCGGGCACGCCACCTCACCGGCATCCTGAACGGCATCGACGACGAGACCTGGGATCCGTCGCGCGATTCGCACCTCGCCGCGACGTACTCCCGGAGAGACATCTCGGGGAAGGCGAGGTGCAAGGCCGCGCTCCAGCGCGAACTCGAGCTGCCACGGCGGCGTGAGGTGCCGCTCATCGCCATGGTGGGGAGGCTTGCCGAACAGAAGGGCGTAGACCTCGTCGCGGCGGCGCTGCAGCAGATGATGGGCATGGAAGTGCAGTTCGTCGTGCTCGGCAGCGGCCAGTCCGACTACGAGCGCCTCTTCCGGCGCGCGGAGCGAGCGTGGCCCCAGCGCGTCGCGGTGCGCATCGGCTTCGACGAGGGGCTGGCGCACCGCATCGAGGCGGGCGCCGACGTCTTCCTCATGCCGAGCCGGTTCGAGCCTTGCGGCCTCAACCAGATGTACTCGCTCCGCTACGGCACGGTGCCCGTGGTGCGCGCGGTGGGCGGACTCGAGGACTCCGTCGAGGACTTCGACGGCGCCCGAAACGGCACCGGGTTCACGTTCCGCGACTACAGCCCCGCCGCCATGATGACCGCGCTGCAGCGAGCGCTGGAGACCTACCGCGACGCGCGCGCCTGGCGCGGCATCATGGAGCGAGGAATGGCGGAGGACAACTCGTGGCGCAACAGCGCCGAGCACTACGAGCGGCTGCTCGAGGCGCTGCCAAGCCGGCACGCAGGCGCGTAGCCGGCAGGAGACCGCCGCGCTCGCCTCCTTGCCGGCAAAGGGCGTTGACCTTAGTTTACGTCGTGCCAAAGCGCCGACGGGGATTCCGTCTACCCATCGACCTGGACGACGACCGTCTCCAGCCTCCGGAGCCGACGGCGCAGCCGCGAGAGCGACCAGAATCCGAGGAGGAGGAAGGAGATCGGCTCGTCCCCCCGGAAAACGTGGGCGGTGCCGCGCCGACACAGCTCGGCGGCGACTCGGGCGGCGACCTGCCGGGTTCGGATGACGACCTCTCCAACCTCGCCGAGCCGGAGCCGCCCGAATGGCCCGAGGTAGGCGCGGTCCACGTGCGTCAAGATGAGGGCCCCAGGGGGCCGCGACGCTGATCTACGACCTGCGGGAATCCCGGGAACGAGCGTACGCCTTACTCCAGCCCGCGGGCGCGCAGGTCCTCCTCGGATTCACCGTGAAAATGGCCGAGCTCGTGGAGCAGGGTCACCCGGACCTGCTCCTCGAGCTCGCGACGACTCCGCGCGAAGCGGGCCAGGTTCCGCCGGTAGAAGACGATGCTGCGGCAGGGAGGGCCGTCATCGGGCAGGCAGGCCTCGCGCTCGGGCGGGCCCCTGAAGAGGCCCAGGATCGACGGAGAGAGGGGCGGGTCGACCGCCGTGAGGTCGTCGAGCGCCGGCACGTCGGCCACCTGTACCGGGACCTCTGCCAGCGCGCGACGCTCGGCCTCCGGGAGCGAGGCCACCGCGCGGCGTACCTCCTGCTCGAAGGCGTCCTGGTCCATGTCTGCAGGCGAGGGAAACTCGTCGGGCGAGATCTCGTGGGCGCGACGCTCGAGATCGGCGGCTCGTGCGGGTCTCCCGCTCGCCTCCGCCACCAGCGCCAAGCCGTGGAGCACCCACGCGTCGTCGGGCTGGA
>MEMX01000076.1:6420-11035 GCA_001768075.1 Anaeromyxobacter sp. RBG_16_69_14
GCCTCGTCGAAACGACATAGCTGATAGAGCGCCACGCCGCGTTCGTACTGCGCGTCTGCCTCATCGCTCCCCTGGGCGAGCGCGCGCTCCGCGTGCGCCAGCGCCCGGCGGCTGTCACCGAGGTCGTTCTCGGCCGTGGCGGCCACGAGGAGCAGCCTGCCGGCCAGGTCCTTCTCCTGGCGCCGCGTCCGGAGCGCCAGGTGCGCGCCTCGCAGCGCGTACTCGAGCCCGAGCTCGATCGCGGCACGGTCGCCCGGCAGGCGCGACACGTAGAGCTGCGCCGCACCGTAGAGCGTCTCGGGATCGGCGGCATCGATGGCCAGCGCGCGCGCGTAGGCGAGCCGCGCCTCGTCGAGTCGTCCGAGTTCGGTGAGCGCCGCGGCACGGAGACGCAGCGCCGGCACGAGCCGGGGCGAAGCGCGGAGTGCCTCGTCGGCGCAGAAGAGAGCGCGCGCATGTTCACCGCGCTCGAACTCCAGGGCTGCCCGCGAGACGAGCAGCCTTGCTGGTGCCCGGCTGCCCATGCACGACGGCGCCGGAGGGCGCACGTGTGCCAGCTGATCGTGGGCGGCGGGTGGAGGCATGCTCGCCTGAGGAGCGTGCGGCGGACTCGGGCTCGGGCTTGAAAGTGCCGTCGCTGGCCGGCTGCACGACGCGAGGACGGACAGGAGCCCGGAGAGCAGGAGGCAGGATGGCCGACAGATCACCGCACGTCAGTCTGCCATAGTCTGTCTGGCGGGCCCAAACGGGCGGCAAGTCGCCAGCACGCGAGGATCGACTCCCTCTGGCCAGCACTGCGATTTGCTGCCGCGAAGCGGCTTCAAGAACTGAAGTTCCTAGAACAGCCTGAAGCGGACGGTCACGTACACGCGCCTGGGCGTCATGTCGACGCGCACGGGCATGGCAGCGAACCAGGCAGTGGCTCGCATGGCAGCCTGCGTGACACTCTTGTCGCCGACGTTCAGCTGGCGCGCGACGATCGAGACCCACTCCTCAGGTTGGTGGGCCTGAAAGATCGGCGCTGGGAACCCCGGGGCCGAGGGTTGGGCGACCGGCCAGTCGGGCGATTGCAGAGTCGCGTTCCACTCGCGCCCTGGATCCAGCAGAGCCGACGCGCTGAGCTCGTTCTCCACCGCAATCGCCCGCGACTCGGCACGGGCCGAGATGACCAGCGGGTCGGGCGGAGCCGTGGCGGTCTCGAACCGGAGAGCGAAAAGGAGGCTGAAGAGCGAGAGCATTCATTCCTCCACCAAAAAATTTATCCCTTGCGTGGTCGAGGATCAAGACAGGCAAGCCCTCGTTCGAGGCTCATCACGCCAAGGGGTAGCTCGTCGGGGCACTCCGAGCGCGAGACACCTGCCAAACGAATCCCTGTTCGGGTCCGCACTGGTCGGATGGCGCGCTACCTAGCCCTCCTCGCCTCGAGCCTCTCGACCGAGAAGGGCGAGAGGTCTACCGGAGGCGGCTTGCGGAGCACCGCCGCCGCCACAGCGTCGGCGGTGATGGGGGTGAGAAGGATTCCGTTCCGCGTGTGTCCGGTGGCGTAGAAGAGGCCGGGCACGGTCGAGGGTCCCAGCACAGGCCACCCATCAGGCGACGCGGGGCGAAAGTTCGACCAGGTCTCGATGATCGGAGCGTTCGCCAGGCGTGGCGCGATCTCGATGGCGAGCTCGAGGACGGCGCACAGGCCACCCGCCGTGACCGCCTTCTCGAAGCCGACCTCCTCCATGGTGGAACCGCAGAGCACGCGCCCGTCGGCGCGTGGCACCACGTACCCCTTGTCGCTGAAGACGACGCGAGACAGGAGTCGGGGGCGCGTGTCGAGAAGCGCGATCTGCCCGCGCACCGGCCGGACCGCGCCGCGAGGCAACCCGCTCCCCTCGACCAGCGCGCTCCAGGCACCTGCGGCGAGGACGATGGCGTCCGCCCCGAGGCGCCCAGTCTCGTGTTCCACGGCCACGGCCCGGCCTCCCTCGTGCACGATGCGGTGCACCTGGCCGGTCTGGAAGCGCGCACCGGCACCGTGAGCCGCCTGATAAAGGGCCCGCGAAAACGGCCGCGGATCGATCGACGACTCGCCGGGGAAGAAGAGCGCGCCGCGCAGGTCGGGCGACAGACCGGGCTCGAGCGCCGCTGTCGCCGCACCGTCCAGGATCTCGACTGCGATACCGTTCTTCTCGAGCCGCTCGGCGCGTGCGGCGAGGATCTGCGCGTGCTGATCGTCGAGCGCCACCTCGAGCGTGCCGCCCCCGCGGAAGCCGACGTGCAGATCGGTCGCCGCCTCCAGCTCACGCGCCAGAGCCGGGTAGCGGGCGAGAGAGGCGCGGCACAGGTCGTCGAAGGGACCGGGCTCGACCGCTTCCACACCGGGGGACAGGATGCCACCCGCCGCGCTCGAAGCCTCCGCGCCCGGGATGCTTCGCTCGAGCACGAGCACGTCCTTCCCCGCCTGCGCGAGCCTCAACGCGACCGCGCAGCCCTGCACTCCTGCTCCGATGACGACGACGTCGTGGCGCATCGCGCGAGACTAACCGCGTTCTCGCGGGCGCGGAAGCACGTTTCGGCCCGACTCCGCCACCGCCGAGCAGTTCTCTACACCGGTTGCGCTACGGGGGCAGCGGCCCGCCTACCTGTGCCGGGCAGGCGAGGACGCCGTAGAGGAGGAGGTCGTAGAGGTGCCGGCGCCACGCCTCGGTCGGAATGGGTTCGTCGAAGAAGGGCCGCGAGGCCTCGTGCGCGGAGGCGATCAGCGCCGCCAGGCCGCCGATGGAGAGCACCGCCAACGTCGCATCGAGACCAGGGCGGAGCACCTCGCTCGCCCCGTCCGTGCTGGCGATGGCGCGGGCGGCCCGGCGCACGGGTTCCACCAGGGTCGGCTCGGCCGCGACGAGCTGGGAGAGGAAGGGACCTCCGTCGAGGAACTCGCGAATGAGGATCTGCGCGCCGACCGGGTCGCGCATGTTCGCGTCGAGGTAGGCGCCCACCACCGCTGGCGCACCGCGCCCCTGCTCCATGAGCGCCACCACCTCGCGCGCGATGCCCTGGTACACCGAGCGAAGCACGTCGAGGTAGAGCGCCTTCTTCGAACTCCAGTGGCGATAGAGAAGAGCGACGTTGCAGCCGGCTCGGCGGGCGATGCCCTGAACACGGGCGCCGTGATACCCGCGCAGGGAGAACTCGATACGGGAGGCGCCCCAGAGCCGCTCGGCGATGCCAGGGCGAAGGACAGCGTTCGGACTGCTGGCTGCAGCGGTGTCCACGAGAACCGGCTTTTATCGACTTGGATTGATTCAAGTCAAGTCGAGTCCCGAGAGGGTCGCGCTCCGGACCGTTGGGGCGATGCGCTCTCGCGCCATCTCCGCTGCTCCAGAGGCGACGAGGA
The DNA here is from genome assembly GCA_001768075.1 of Anaeromyxobacter sp. RBG_16_69_14. GTDB lineage: Bacteria > Myxococcota > Myxococcia > Myxococcales > Anaeromyxobacteraceae > Anaeromyxobacter_A. The sequence goes on from MEMX01000076.1 coordinate 9,803, forward strand.
CGCGCCCTTTCCGGCGGCGATGCTAAACAGTGGGCAGAATTTCGATCTCTCGAACTCGCCGCGGCACCGGCAGATGAGCACGAAGGGCGCTCGCGCCATACTCCACCTCGACCTCGACGCCTTCTACGCGTCGGTGGAGCAGCTCGACGCTCCGGCGCTGCACGGTCGCCCGGTGGTCGTAGCGGGGCCGTCGAGCCGCAGCGTGGTCTGCGCGGCGAGCTACGAAGCCCGCAAGTTCGGCGTGCGCTCGGCCATGCCGACGGTGCGGGCGAAGAAGCTTTGCCCCGGCGGCGTCTTCGTCACGCCGCGATTCCCGCGCTACGAGGAGATCTCGTCTCGCGTGTTCGAGATCTACCGACGCTTCACGCCGCTCGTCGAGCCGCTCTCGCTCGACGAGGCCTTTCTTGATGTGACTACAAGTGAGTCCCTCCACGGCCCGGGGCGCGTCATCGCTGCGGCGGTGAAGCGCGCGGTGAAGGAGGAGCTGGGCCTCACCGTCTCGGCGGGGATCGCAGACGTGAAGCTGGCGGCCAAGATCGCGAGCGACCTCGGCAAGCCCGACGGCCTGGTGGAGGTGCCGCCGGGCACGACCCGCGCCTTCCTCGAGCCCCTGCCGGTCTCGCGCCTCTGGGGCGTGGGCAGGGTGACCGAGAAGGCGCTCGCGAGGCTGGGCATCCACCGTCTCGGCCAGCTGGCCGACGCACCCGAGGCGCTCCTCGCCGGCGCGCTCGGACGCGGCCACGCCCGCGACCTGCGCACCCTCGCGCGTGGGGAGGACCCGCGCGAGGTCGTCGCGGACGAGGAGGCGAAGAGCGTGGGCGCCGAGGAGACATTCGAGGAGGATCTCGTGGGGCGCGAGGCGCTCCTGCCGCACCTCCTCGGGCAGGCGGAGCGGGTCGCCCGGCGGCTGCGGGAGGTCGGCAAGAAGGGCCGTACCGTCACTCTCAAAGTGAAGTATGCCGACTTCGAGCTCGTCACCCGCCGCTGCACCCTGCCCTCCGCCACCGACGACGGACACGTCCTCTTCCAGGCAGCTCGCGCGCAGCTCGAGCGCGCCGATCTGTGCCGACCGGTCCGCCTCACCGGCGTGTCGGCCAGCGGCTTCCAGGCGGGCCGGGCAGAGCAGCTCGAGCTCTTCGAGCCGTCCCCGGATGGTCTCACAGCGGCGACCAGTTGATGTGATTCTCCAGCGGCACCGCCGCCGCTGTGAGCTGATGTCCGGCGCCTTGCGGC
>MEMX01000077.1:0-5032 GCA_001768075.1 Anaeromyxobacter sp. RBG_16_69_14
CGGAGGGGAGAACTCTCCCCCCGCGCCCCCCATCTCGAGCGTCAGTTCATGTGGCATGCGCTATCAATCGCCGCCGCCCGTCACCTCGAGCCGACCGGGCAGGCCGCGCGCCTTCACCGTTCGGTCGTACATCGACTCGGCGAAGGCCGGCGGCACGGTGAACGCCCCGCGGTTGGTGGCCTTGATCCGGTAGACGAACTCGCGCGCCTCCGGTCCGACAGAGCCGTAGAGGACGACGCGCTCCTCGCGGACGTCGGCGTACTCGGGCGCCCAGGTGGAGGCCCCGGTCCCGATGGGGAACGCCCCGAAGGCCGACCGCTGCGGCTCGTGCTGGGCGGACGGCTCGGGCGGCGGCCGCTCCTCCCCTTCCCCATCGTCTCCCTCGCCATCCCCTTCGGAGCGCTCGTACGAAGGCGGCTCGCCCTCCAACGCCACGTCCTCCGACGCCTCGTCCTGCGCCACCGCGGGCGCCCGCTCCTCCAGGACAGGCTCGAAACCGCCCGGCAGAAGTTCCACCATGGCTACGTTGGCATGCCACCCGCCGAGCGACCGGATCCGGAGGTGGACCTCGAGCTCCTGGCCGAGCTTGGCCTCGGTGGCGGCCTTCCCATCCGCGTCTCGGTACTCGCGGAAGATCTCCATCTGATCCTTCACCTCCGCCCTGGGCAGTGCCGCGTCGAAGCCGGCGAGCGTCGCCTGCCAGAAGACCGGCAGCTCGCCGGTGCTCGCGAGCCGCAGCTTTGCCGCTTCGCTGGAGAATGCGACCTTCGGGAAGAGCCCCGCCGGGAGTGCGAGTGGCCGGGCCTTGCCGTCGGCGGCCAGCTCGCTCAGCGCCGCGTCCACCCGCTGCGCGCTGGTGCCGGCCGCATGGGCATAGGCGTCGAGCGCGAGGATCGCGTACGCAGAGGAGAGCGTGTTGAAGTTTCCGGCGGCGATGGGCCGGGCGATCGCCTCGATCGCGTCCGCCGGCAGCCCTGCGAGCCGCTCCGGGAAGTGCCGCGCCAGCACGTAGAGGAGCTGCGCGTCGTAGACGAGCCCGTCGTAGAAGGAGGCGTAGTCGGCCTGCTGCGGCGCACCCATGCGCGCGCCACCGACGAGCCGCGCAGCGGGCCCCTCCTGCTTCAGGAGGGCGTAGGTAGCCGCGAGGTGAACCGCCACCAGGTCCTTCTTCCAGGCCCCGCCCTTCTGCGCGTCGAGCGCCTCGCGCAGGGCGGAGAGGTCGCGGGTGGTCACGACGCCGTTCCGGGTGAGGACATAGAGGGCGTATGCGCGCACCCGCGCGTCACCGAGCGCTCGTGCAGGTCCCGCCGCGAGCCCCCGGGCGTACTCGAGCCCGCGCGCGAGGAGCTCCTGCGGCACCGGATACTGGCGCTCCTTCGCCTCGGTGAGGAAGTGGAGCGCGTACACGGTCTGGAAGTCGGAGACGTCTCCGCCTGCCGCCCACATCCCGAAGGCACCCTCGGCGTTCTGGCGGGCGCGGAGCACGCGCAGCGCCGCGGAGAGGTTCGCCTCCACCTTCTCGGGCCCGAACCCGAACTCCGGCCTGCCTCGTAGCACGATCGCGGGGAACGCCTGGGACACGAGCTGCTCGGTGCAACCGTACGGGAACTTCGACAGGTAGTCGACGAGGCCGCGGGCGAGCCCGAGCGGCAATGGCGAAGCGGAGACCTCGAGCGTCCGGTACTCCGGTGTCATCCGCCGGGCGATGGGCCGCTCCTCTTGCTTCCCGGGGCGCAGGTGCCCGGAGATCACGGCGGTCTCGAACGGCACCGCGGGCCGGATCGAGAGGTCCACCGACTGCTTCGCGCTCTTCTCCCCCAGCGCCGCGACGAAGCGGAGAGAGGCCGACCCGAGCTTTCCATTCGCCCGGAGCTTGAAGGTGGCGCTCGCCTCGCGCCCCTCGCCGATGTCGAGCGTCCGCTCCGCTCCGCCCTGGAGCTCGAGGTGGTCGGATGGGACGAGCTCCAGCTTCACCTTGGGCGCCCTTCCCGACCCCTCGACGTTGTTCGCGACCCCGACGCTCACCTCGAACGAGTCACCCGGCGCGACGAAGGTGGGCGCGTTCGGGGTGATGATGAAGTGGCCGCGGACGAGCGCCTTGCGTGCGGCTGCGCCGACCGCTCCCGGCGAGACCGCTACCGCCATCACGCGGACCGTCCCGTTGAAGGTCTCCGGAACCACCCAGCTGAGCTCGCGGTCGGTCGCGTCCACGTCGACGATCCCCGACCAGTAGACCGCCGGCTTGTCCCGCTTGCGCTTGAAGGGGTTCAGGTTCCTGGCGAGGGCGGCCTGGGCGTCGTCGCCACCCGACGCCGAGACCGCCTGCACGACCGAGAACTCGGGAAGGACGAGGTCGAGAATCTGATCGGTGCGGACCTCGAGGGCGCGCTTCCGGAAGAAATGGGCGAGCGGATCGGGCGTCTCGTAGTGCGCGACCTGGAGGATCCCTTCGTCAACCGCGAACACCACCGCCTTCCCGGCCCTTTGCGCGCGGTAACGGATCTTGAAGCGCTCGCCAGGACGGGCGACATCCGGTGCAGAGAGCTCGATGGCGTTCGTCCGGCTCTCGCGCGAGACGGAGAACGGCGCGACCCCGTGGCTGAGCGGGCTGGTGAATATCTCCTGGGAGTCGAGCGCGCGCACGAAGGCGACGCTCACATACCCGTTCCCCTCGAGATCGGCCGGGACCCGGATGGTCTGGACGGAGCTCGTCGTCGTGCTCTTGAACCACTTCCAGGAGTAGACGCGGTCGCGCTCGATGGTGATGAGCCCCGCGCCCACGTACGGCGCGGTGATCTGCAGCTCTATCGAATCGCCGGGCGCCCAGTCGGACCTGGCGAGCTTCACCTGGAGCTCGGCGTTCTTCTCGAGCGCGCGCGCGACGTTCCCGGTGCCCGCGACGCTGAAGGGGATCTTCGCCAGCTCCACCTTGTCGCCGTCGCGCACGACCAGCAGGAAGTCGCCCGGGTCGCCCGTCGGGAGCGCGTAGCGCGTGCCCTTCGCGCCGATCGCGAGGGGCTTCTTCCCGCGCGAGATCTCACGGCGGATTGATTCGTAGCGGTAGGTGCCGTCGCCCTGCCGCGCCAGCACCGAGAGCCAGCGCAGCTCGACCAGCTCCGCCTCGAGCCCCTTCACGTCGAGCCCCGCCAGGTCCGGGCCGATCGCGATGAGCTCTACGGCGCGGTCACTGCCGCGCGAGACGTAGCGGAGCTCGCCGTCGGGCTTGTAGCCGACGAGGAAGGGGAGTGGAGAGACCAGGACGGTCGCCGCCGCGCTGACGCCGCGACCGCCGCCGGCCTCGAAGCCCTGCGCGGCAAAGGTGAGCCGGTAGCTGGCCTTCTCGAACCGCTCGAGCGCGAGCGCGAAGACCGCCTCGCCCTTGGCGTCGGTCTTTCCGTCCTCGAGCCGGTCGGAGAAGCTGTTCTTCGCCTGCAGCGGATCGTTGAAGACGAAGTCCTTCCACGCCCGGAAGGCCGGGTGCGCGGGGGAGAGGGTGAGCTCCGCGGCGACCCGCCGCGACTCGGCCGGCGTGCCGAAGAGGTTGTGGAGCGAGACGCGTCCGCGCAGGTCTTTCGGAGAGACCCATCCCTCGAGCCGCTCCGCGGAAAGGTGGGCCGTGACCCGCATCCGGTCGGGCAGGAACTCCTCCACGCGCACGGTCGTCGAGCCGAGGAGCGCGCCCCGCTTCCCGTTCGCCTCGACGAGGTAGAGGCTCACCACCCAGGAGCCGGTCGGCGCGGTCTCCTCGGTCCGGTAGGAAAGCTCGGCGAAACCGCTCGCCGGCAGCGCGATCCGCTCTTTCTGCACCTCGAGGCCGCGCGGGTCGGTGACGACCGCCTCGAGCGGCACGCCCTCGAGCGGCGCGCGCCAGTCCGGCGGCTTCACGATGAGCGCGACGTGAAAGAGGTCGCCCGGACGATACAGCCCTCGGTCGGAGAAGAGGTGAGCGTCGAGCTTCCCGGCCCGGCCACCGGTCACCAGGCCGCCCACGTCGAAGCGCGACAGCTCGAGCTTGCGGTCCGAGCGCTGGAAGGGCAGGAACGACACGTCCTCGCCGCGGCGCGCGAGGAAGGCGACGGGCGCCTTCTCCTGCTTGAAGTCGTCGAGCTGCGGCAGGTGGGCGTGGCCATCGGCGTCGGTCGCCGCCGAGACGATGGGGATGCCGTTGCGGCCGAGGACCTGCACGGTGACGCCGGCGGCCGGGGTTCCACTCTTGATGGACTGGACGAAGAGGTCGTGGCTCTTGTCCGCGTTCCACTTGGCGACGATGCCCAGGTCGGTGACGAGCAGGAAGCGCCGGTCCTCGGTTCCGGTGGCGCGATCCCGGGCCGGATCCCAGCTCTCGACCTTGAAGAGGAAGAGGCCGTGGCGGCTGCTCCCCTCGCCCAGGTACCTACCGAGGTCGAACGCCGTGTACTGGGCCTTCCCGGGCGGCTGCTTCTGCAGGGGCCGCTTTTCCTCGAACCGCTCGGTCAGATCGTCGGCGCCGAAGCGATAGGATTCGAACTGCGGCTCGGCAAAGGTGCCGCTCGTCTGCGTGACGAGGTGCGCCACCTGGCTGGGGATGACGCGCGCCACCTCGAAGTGGAGCCCCTCGACGTCCCTCGCGAGGATCGAGACTCTCTTCTCGCCGGAGAGGCTGAGGAGCGCGCCGGGCTGGGCGATCTTCACCTCCTTCGGGTACTCCGGAACGCGCGCCACGCTGCTGAACTCCTTCGCCAGCACGTAGCCACCGAAGCTCCGGGTCCCCTTCGCGACCCGCACGTAGACGTGGGCACCGACCGGAGCCTGGAACTTGAAGCTGTGGAGGACGGCGTCGTCCCGGTCGGCCGGGATGGGGGCGAGCGGGAGCCTCGTCGCCTTGGCGAACACCTCGGGGACGATCTCCAGCGGCGAATGCCAGCGGTAGCCCTTCACCACCTCCTGGCCCTCGATCGCAGGCCGGTCCTTCGGGAGGAGCCAGGCGGCCACGTTCTTCGAGAGCTCCTCCTCCGTCGCGCCGGCCGTCGTCTCGACGACGAGCACCTGCTCC
>MEMX01000077.1:5052-19388 GCA_001768075.1 Anaeromyxobacter sp. RBG_16_69_14
CGTTCGTTCGGGACGAGCGCGAGGCGCGCATGCTCCACGCGGAAGAAGGTGTACATACCGGGGATCGGAACCTCGACCGAGATCGGGCCTCCGGTGGGCGTTCCGCCTCGCGCCGCGCGCGCACCTGCCTCGACCGTCACGGTCATCGCGGTGTCGTCGGGCGGGATGGCGACAGGCTCGGAACGGACGTACGCCTCCCCCTTCAGCTTGTCGAACGAGAGTGTGAACGGCTGGCCCTTGCCGCGGAGGCCGAGGAACCCGCCGCCAGCGCTGCGCATGCGCAGCGCGATGCGCTTCGCGAGATCGGCGCCGTCGACCGGGTGGGTGAAGGAGAGCGCCGCGACGACCTGCTTCAGCTGCGGGTTCACGGGATCCTGGTAGAACTCCGAGCGCACGAAGCGCACCTCGAACGGCGCGGATCGGAACGCGACCTCGTATCTCTCGAGAAGCACGTGCTCGGGGAAGAGCGAGCGATCGAGGGTGACCCGATATTCCTGGCCGACGCCCCAGTCCTGCGCCGGGCGGAACACGAGCGCCTGATCGTCCTCGAATTTCCAGTCGCCAGGCATCGAGGGCTCGAGCCGCACGCCTTGGCTCACGAGCTTCCCGATGCGATCGAGGCGGGCGGCGGACGCGCCGAAGCGGAGGCGGAGCGGCTCGGGGCGCGGGACCGCTTCGATGGCGGTGAGACCCGGCGCGGTGACCTCCACGCTGATCCGGAGCGGCTTCGGGCGGCTCTCGAGCCACCAGAGCAAGCCCGCAGCCACCGCGAGGAGCGCTGCCAGCCCGGCCCCGCCCGTCAAGACTGCACGCCGACGGGCACCGACGAACGACCGTACTGCCGCGCCTCCGCGCCGGGCGCGGGTTGCAAGCGCGCTGCCCCAGGTCGGCGGTGTCCAGCGCACCGTGCCAAAGACCCGACCGAGAAGCGGTGCCATGGCCGCGATCCGCTGCAGGATCCCACGGCGCCCTTCGGACGCAGGTCCCTGCGGCGGCGGAGTCCCACCGCCATTTCCAGTCGCTTCCATCTTGCGGGTACCCCCGATTGGGTCTAGATCGCACTATCGGTCACGCACCGGGCGACTGTCAAACGACGGAACGGCGAGATGCACGTCATCCAGGGCGTCGGTTGTGCGACGTGGGCACACCCGCGGCATCGCTCGTCGGGAGGGTGGCGGACACGACGTCGAGGCCGTGAAGGGACGCGCCATCCTGGAACGTCGTGGCATCGCTTCAACTCGGCGTAGGGTCTCTTTCAGCGACTGCGGTCGGCCTGGAAGCGCCCGGCTCGCCCGAGCGCCGGGCGGTCGGTCGGGTCGCGAGTATTGGCTTTGCCGCCGGCATCCCGACGAGGTAAAAGGCGGGAGAGTATGACCTCGCTCTCCGTCCTGGTTCCCGTCTACAACGAGGAGCACCTCGTCGCGACCTCGCTCGGGAGGCTCGAGATCCTCGAGACGAGCCCGCTTCTCTCTCGAGTCCAGGTCGTCGTGGTGGATGACTGCTCGAAGGACGGGACCGCGGAGGTCCTGCGGAAGTTCATCGAGGAGAAGGGGCTGGCCAAGGCCTCCCTGCCTCCTGCCGGGAGTGAGGGAGGCGTCCCCTGGCGCCAGCCCGGCTCCAAGATCGAATGGCTCTTCCTCCGCCACGACGAGAACTCCGGCAAGGGCAAGGCCATCCAGACGGCCCTGGCGAGGGCGGACTGCGAGATCTCGGTCATCCACGACGCGGATCTCGAGTACCACCCGAAGGATCTCCTCAGCGTCGTCGAGGTCTTCGAGGTGGAGGCTGCCGACGCCGTGTTCGGCTCGCGGTTCGCCGGCGGCAAGTCGCGGCGGGTGCTCTTCTTCCGACACGAGCTCGGGAACCGGCTCCTCACGTTCCTCACCAACGTCGCGACCAACCTCAACCTCACCGACATGGAGACTTGCTACAAGGCGGTGAGGACGGACCTCCTCAAGTCGATCCCGATCGTCTCGAACGACTTCAGGCTCGAGCCCGAGCTCACCATCAAGCTCGCGAAGCGGGAGGCGCGCGTCTTCGAGGTGCCCATCAGCTACTCGGGGCGGACCTACCAGGAAGGCAAGAAAATCAACTGGAAGGACGGCGTGAAGGCGCTCGGCGCCATCGCCCGCTTCGCCATCTCGGACGACATCTACCGTCGCGACGACCGAGGCAGCCAGATCCTGGGCCGCATCGCGCGCGCGCCACGCTTCAGCGCATGGATGGCCGACGTCATCCGCCCGTTCTGCGGCACACACGTGCTCGAGATCGGGAGCGGCGTGGGCAGCATCACTCGCTGGCTCGTGCCGCGGAAGCGCTACGTGGCGAGCGACATGAACCCGCTGCACTTGAACACGTTGCGCGCGCTGCGCAGCGATCGCCCTTACCTCGACGCGCAGTTCTGCGACGTGACGGACCTCGGCTCCATTCCACGGATCCAGGGCGGCTTCGACACCGTCATCGCGCTCAACGTGGTCGAGCACGTCGACGGCGATCGCGAGGCGCTCGCCAACATCCGCTCGGTGCTGGCCCCGGGGGGACGAGCGATCGTCCTCGTGCCGCAGGGCGAGGACCTCTTTGGCTCGCTCGACGAGGTGCTCGGCCACAAGCGGCGCTACTCCGAGGCGTCGCTGCGGCGCCTCGCCGCCGAGACTGGCTTCACCGTCCGTGATCTGCTGCGCTTCAACCGCGTCGGCACGCCCGCGTGGTGGCTCAACGGCAAGCTCCTGAGGCGACGCAGCTTCGGCCTGGCGCAGGTGCTGGCGCTCAACGCGCTCACTCCGCTCTTCCGGCGGATCGACTCCTTCATGCCCTTCGCGCCGCTCTCGCTCATCGCGATCCTGGAGCCAGCCGGCGTCGCCCCGGTCCTCTCCCCACCCGGAGGAAGGAACGGAGAGCTAGCCGGGCTCGCGCAGCGAGCGCCTGCTCTCCACCGCGATCCTGGGACAGAGGTCCGCTAGCACGCAGCGCTCGCAGCCGGGGTTCCGCGCGGTGCAGACGCGCCGGCCGTGCCACACGAGGAGCTGGTGCCCTCGCCCCCAGCTCTCTCGCGGCAGGAGCCGCGTGAGCCGTTCCTCCACCCGGTCTGGATCCCGCTCGCGCGTGAAACCGAGCCGTCGCGCGACGCGGCCCACGTGCGTGTCGACAGGGAAGGCCTCGCCGGCGCCGAGGTGGATGAGCACCACGCCCGCGGTCTTGCGCCCCACCCCGGGCAGGGCTTCCAGTGCGACGCGGTCGCGCGGCACCCTGCCGCCGTGCTCGGCGACGATCGCGCGCATCGCCCCCACGATGCTCTTCGCCTTCGCGCGAAAGAGGCCGAGGGTCCTGATGTACGTCCAGAGCTCGTCTGGCTGCGCAGCGGCATAGGCCACCGCGTCGGGAAAGCGCGCGAACAGCGCGGGCGAAACCATGTTCACGCGAGCGTCCGTGCTCTGGGCCGACAGGATGACAGAGACCAGGAGCTGCACGTCATCCTGGAACTCGAGGGCGATCTGCGCCTCGGGCATCTCGCGATCGAGCCGGTCCACCACCTCGCGGGCCCTCGTCTGCTCAGCCGTGGACGGCGTGCGCTCTCTCCTCGCTCTCGGGGGCATCGGGCCTCGATGGTAACATCGCCGGCCCACCACCGCCGTACCAGCCCGGAGCACGACATGAACGTCATCGACCTGCGCTCCGTCACCGTGGACGAGGAGCTTCACGGCGCGTAGGAGCGGCGCCTACCTCCACGCGTCCCACGGCGGAGGGACGCCGGCCGATCATCGCACGGCGCGTGCTAGCATCGACGCGGGACTCGCGTCGCATGCGCCGGCTCTCCTTCCTACTCCTGACTGGCCTAGCCGCCTGCGCCACGCCCGCGGCGAAGATGACGTTCGGAGAAGTGGGGTTCCGCGAAGCGACGGAGACGGGGCCAGCGGACCGGTCGTCGACTCCAGCATCGACCCCGGTCGCGTCGCCAGCGGTCGATCCGGACGACCAGGAAGGACCAGCCAGGCCGCCGGTCGAAGATCCGGCGCCCGAGCACGTAGCCACCGAGACGCCGGCAGGGCCGCCCCTCGACACGACCCTGCTTCGCTTCGCCGCCCAGGCGCGGGATCGCCGGGCTACCCTACCGTCACGCTGCGTCTTTCCGGAGAGCGCGATCGCCGCGTGGGAGGCCTTGGCCGACGACCTCCAGCGCTACCTCGCCCGTGCGATGCCCCAGACCCCGCTGGCCGAACTGGTGCGTGCCCGCATCGCCGTCGAGGCGGAGCTCGACTTCGATCGTCGCCACTTCGGGGCGCCACCACCCGCGCTGACAGCAAAGCTCGCCGATCGCGTCGCGCGCCTCGCCAGGCGCGCCGAGGCCGAGCGAGCCCTGGGCCAGACGCTCTTCGTCGCGACGCGCCCGCCCGTGCTGCGCTGGCCAGTCTCCGACGCCGGGCTCACCTCCCTCTTCGGCATGCGCTTCCACCCGATCGAGAGGATCCGGCGCATGCACTGGGGGATCGACCTCGCCGCCCCGCCCGGCCGGTTGGTCTCCTCCGCCGCGCGGGGATTCGTCGTGCACGCTGGATTCACGCCAGGTTACGGACTCGCCGTCGAGGTGCGCCACGAGGGCGAGCTCACCAGCCGCTACGGCCACCTTTCCCACCTCCTCTGCGCACCAGGCGACCGGGTGGACTCGGGCCAGCCGCTCGGCCTCGTCGGCGCCACCGGTCGCGCCACGGGGCCCCACCTTCACTTCGAGGTCTGGCGTGGCGGCCGACCGGAGGACCCGCTCGTTCTCCTGGGTGCGCGCTTCATGGGCAGCGCGGCGAACTGATCTACTACCTGCAATCGACAGACTTGCTTGAAATGTGCGCTGACATGGGGGCGACCGTGACGCTTTCGGGTGGTAGCTTGGGGTAAGGGCCCTTCGACGCTCTCGACAAAGCGGAGCGCGCATGACAGCCTCCCACGTCCAAAAGGGGCCACCAGGCGGTCACGATGCAGATCAACCTCCGCAGGGCCATGTTCGTGCTGCCGAATCTGTTCACGTGCAGCTCGATCTTCCTGGGCTTCTACGCCATGACGCTGTGTGCTGGCGACGTCTCGCCGGCCCAGCTGAATCAGGCAGCCCTTGCCATCTTCTTCGCCATCTTCTTCGACGCCTTCGACGGACGCGTCGCGCGCATGACGAAGACGCAATCCGACTTCGGCGTCGAGCTCGACAGCCTCGCCGACGTGATCTCGTTCGGCGCTGCGCCAGCTCTGCTGCTCTACAAGTGGGCGCTCGCACCGCTCGGCTTCTTCGGCTTCTTCCTGAGCTTTGCCTTCGCCGCCTGCGGCGCCCTCCGCCTGGCCCGTTTCAACGTGCTCGCGCACCGTGGCGAGAAGGGCTCCTCCCGCTTCTTCGTCGGGCTTCCCATCCCGCTCGCCGCCGGGACCATCGTCTCCATCGTGATCGCGCACTACCGCGCCTTCGGATCGATCACCGACGCGTCCACCCGGGTCCCCATCGCGGCCGTCGTCGGGCTGCTCTCGTTCCTCATGGTCTCGACCATCCGTTACCGGACCTTCAAGGACGTGCACCTGTCCGCGAAGAGCCTCGCCGTCTTCGGCGTCATGTGCCTGGGCGGCCTGGCAGTCGGAATCGCCACGCGCGCGTCGTTCGTGATGGTCGTCTACATGGGCGCCTACATCGCCATGGGCCTCGCCGAGTGGGTCATCTCGCGCGGGCGCCCCGAGCCCTCCGTGGCGGGGCTCCCTCCGGGCGTGCGCGCCCAGATCGAGGCCGACCCCGCGCTCGAGCCGGACGACGACGACGTCGAGTCGAAGGACGAGGGCGACGAATACATATAGATGAATCGTATCGCACCGCACCCAGGCGCCTCGGCGTCGCGCTTCCGCATGAAGAAGGGCGTCCCCGACGGTCCTCCTGGGCCGTGGGTCGTGCTCGCCGCCTGGGGACCCTGCGGCTTCGCGTCCGTCGCGCCCGGCACCTTCGGCACCCTCGGGGCGATCCCCCTCTTCTGGGCGCTGCGCGACCTCCCCCTCGCGCTCTACCTCCTGACCGTGGTGGCCTTCGTCGCCCTGGCCATCTTCGCGGCCAGCGCCGCCGGGGGCTACTGGAAGGTGGTGGATGCTTCACCCATCGTCATTGACGAGGTGGCGGGCTATCTCGTGACCATGGCGCTCGTCCCGTGGTCGTGGGGGACAGCCATCGCCGGGTTCCTGCTCTTCCGCCTCTTCGACGTGCTGAAGCCCTGGCCGGCCAGCGCCTTCGACCGGGTGAAGAGCGGCTTCGGGGTGGTGATGGACGACGTCGCCGCGGGGGTCTGGGCATGGGGCACATTGGAGCTCGTACGGCTCGGGCTACGCATCCTGGCCGGCTGCAACGGATCGCACTGGTGGTGCCTGGAACTCCTGCCTTGAACGAGGGGCCCCTTCCGTGAGCTTGGTGGTCGAGATCCTCTCCACCGGGGACGAGCTCCTCACGGGCCAGGTCGTGGACACGAACAGCGCCTGGCTCATGGACCGGCTCTGGGACCTGGGCGTGATGGTCCGGCGCAAGACGCTCGTGGGCGACGACCGGCAGGACCTCCTCGCCGCGCTCGCCGAGACCACCGGCCGCGCCGACCTCGTCGTGATGAGCGGAGGGCTCGGGCCGACCGAGGACGATCTGACCGCGGAGTGCGCGGCCGCCGCCATGGGGGTGCCGCTCGAGGAGGACGCCGCCTCCCTCCAGGCCATCCGGAGGAGGTTCGAGAAGCTCGGGCGCACCATGACGCCCAACAACGCGAAGCAGGCGCGCTTCCCGCGCGGCGCGATCATCATCCCCAACAGATTCGGCACCGCGCCCGGCTTCAGGGTGGTGCTCGGACGCGCGGAGCTGTTCTGCCTGCCGGGTGTGCCGAACGAGTACAGAGGAATCTGCGAGCAGGTGGTGCTACCGGGCGTAGCGGCGCGGGTAGGGGCGCCGCCTGCAGCGCGGCTGGTGAAGCTCTTCGGCATCCCCGAGTCGCACGCCGACCACGCCATGCGTCCCATCATGGACGCGGCCGAGAACGCCGGCGTGCGCTTCGGCTATCGCGCACACTGGCCCGAGATCCACGTCAAGTGGACTGTGCCCGGTGAGGACGCGGAGTCGCGGGCGGAGCGCATCCTGGCCGAGGTGCGCCGCGTCTTCGGCGACGCCATCTTCGGCGAGGGGAAGCAGGATCTGGCGCAGCTGGTGGTCGAGCGCCTCGTGGCGCGCGGCGAGCGGCTCGCGCTGGCCGAGAGCTGCACAGGCGGCCTCCTGTCGCAGCTCGTGACGAGCGTCCCCGGCGCGTCGGCCGCCTTCGACGTCGGCGTGGTCGCCTACGCGAATACCGTGAAGACCGCCATCCTGGGCGTGCCAGCGGAGCTGCTCACGGCCCACGGCGCCGTGTCGGAGCCGGTGGCGCGCGCGATGGCGGAGGGCGCGCGGCTGCGCGGCAGAGCGACGTGGGGCATCGGGATCACGGGGGTGGCCGGTCCGAGCGGAGGCACGCCGGAGAAGCCGGTGGGGACCGTGCACATGGCCATCGCCGGCCCGCAGGGGACGCAACCCTGGGAGCGCCGCTTTCCCGGCGACCGCGAGCGCATCCGCAAGATCGCCGCTCATGACGCGCTGAACCAGCTCAGGCTGCTCATCCGCTGATTCATTCTGGAGGGAAAGGGCACCTCGACCGCGCCGCGACCCCGTGCTTTAACGCGGGCATGGCATGGCTCCGCGCCCACCGGCTCGAGGTCGCGCTGCTCGCCGGCAGCTTCGCCCTGCTCGCGCTCTTCTCCGGTCCGCGCTTCTACCGCCAGTCGCACGCGCCGCACTTCATCTACCAGGCCGACGCCTGGCTGCACGGCCAGCTGCACCTGCACGCAAGCCCACCCGACGCGAACGACTGGGCGCGCGTGGGCAACCGCTGGTACGTCTCGTTTCCCCCGGGTCCGGCGCTCCTCATGCTCCCCGGCGTCGCCCTGTTCGGCTTCGAGTACGTGGACGTGTCGTTCACCGTCCTCTTCGCGGCGCTGAACGTGCTCCTCCTCTTCCTGGTCCTGGAGCGGCTGCGCCGATCGGGTGACAGCGCGCGCTCGCGCGGTGAGAACGCGGGGCTGGCGCTCCTCTTCGCGTTCGGCACGGTCGCCTTCTCCTGCTCCATCCGCGGCGAGGTCTGGTTCACCGCCGAGGTGCTGGGCGTCACCGGCACCTGTCTCTACCTCCTCGCCGCTCACCAGGCCGCGCACCCGCTGCTGGCCGGGGCCGCCTGGAGCTTCGCGGCCGTGACGCGCACACCTCTCGCGTTCTCGGCGATCTTCTTCGTCGCGGAGGCGATCGCGGGAGGTGGGACACTGGCGGGGGGCGCCCGTCACCTCGCCACCTGGCGCGATCCGGCGCGCTTTAGAAAGGTGGCGCTCTTCGCGCTCGGAGCCGTACCGCTCGTCGCCTTCGCCGCCTGGACCAACTGGGCCAGATTTGGCTCTCCGGCCGACTTCGGGCACGCGCACTTCTGGAACAACCGCGTCAACGCCGACATCGCCCGCCACGGACTCTTCTCCCTCCACTACCTCGAGCGACAGCTCCACGCCGCCTTCACACGGCTGCCGTATCTGGAACAGGGACGGCTCGCCTACCACCCCGATGGCATGTCGCTCCTGGTCACGACTCCCCTCTTCACCCTGTTACTGTGGCCGCGGGCGAAACCGCGCCTGCACCTTCCGCTCTGGCTGACCATCGCGGCCACCGCCCTGCCCGGTTTCCTCTACCAGAACACCGGATACGTGCAGTTCGGCTACCGCTTCAGCCTCGACTACACCCCCTACCTCTTCCTGCTGCTCGCCGTCGGGGGTCGGCAAATGGGCCCGTGGTTCTGGGCGCTTGGCCTGTGGGGCGTCGCGGTGAACACCTGGGGCGCGCTCGTGTTCAAGGGGGGCGTGAACTGACATATGGTTGTCATTCGCGGTTGGGCGGACCTTGTCCCCTGAACGAGCCAGGGCGCACTAATACGACACGACGAAGCCCACCCGGCGGTTCTTCTCGCGGCCGGCAGCGGTCTTGTTGCTGAATTTCTGTCGGGTCGCGCCCCAGCCCCTCGTCCCGATCCGGTTCGCGGCAATGCCCTTGCCTATGAGGTACTTGCGGACGGCACCGGCGCGGTCCTGAGAGAGCTTCATGTTCGCGGCTTTGTTTCCCCCGTCGTCGGTGTGGCCCTCGACGATGACCTTCTTGATCTTCGGGTGCGCCCTCAGCACCTGCGCCACGTCGTCGAGGAGGGCGTTCGAGCGCTTCTGGATGGTCGCCTTGCCGGGGTCGAAGTGGACCGCTTCCTTCGTCACGAGCCTCGGTACGCCCCTTTCCACCTTGAGCTCCGCTCTCCGCGGCGGCAGGCAGCCCTGGTACTCGGAGGTGCCGGGCTTGTCGGGACACTTGTCGAGGTGGTTCGGGATCCCATCACCGTCCGAGTCCTTGGACCGGCAGCCCTTCAGCTCCGGGATGCCCTCCTCGAGCGGGCACTTGTCCTGGGCGTTGGAGACACCGTCCCAGTCGTCGTCGAGGTCCGGACACTGCTCCGGCGTGTGCTGCTGACCGGGCTCGCAGGTATCCGGCGGGGGCGGGGCCGGCAGTGGGGCTGGGGTCGGCGGTGCGGCCGGCGGCGGAGCCGGCGCTGGGGTCGGCGGTGGAGGCGGCGCTGGGGCCGGCGGTGGAGGCGGCACTGGGGCCGGCGGTGGAGGCGGCGCTGGGGCCGGCGCTGGGGGCGGTAGGGCGGCGACCGGCGCCGGCTTCTCGGGCTCGAGGTTCAGCGCGACACCGAAAAGCACACGGAAGAGCGGCGTACCCGGCAAGCGGCCCAACCCGGCGCCACCGAGCGCGAAGAACTCCCCCGCGCCAATGAGCCACCTCGCCCCGACAAGCGCCTCGTAGGACTCACCGAGCCCGTCGAGATTGAAGGCGCCACGTCCCGAGACCTCGAAGCGGAGGGGGCCTTCGGTGGTCGCGAGGGCAACGGCGGCCTGGACCTCGCTGTGCAGGTCCCTCGTGCCCTTGCCGACGGTGGGGATACTCACGGGCTTGGTCCGCACCAGGCCTCCACCCTGCGCGGCGACGAGGATCTGGCCGAGGCGCCGGCCCACCTCGAGCCGGGGTGTGAACGCGGCGTTCTCGCTGCCGGCCACGGCCTCCGCGGTGCCCCAGTTCGCGAGCAGGTCGCCGGCGACGGCGGCGCTCACGGGGCTCCCGTCTTCCTGCCGAAGAAAGCCCCACTTCAATCCGACGGAGGGCGTGCCGAACCCGTGGTCCCTGGGCGTGGAGACGCCGGCCGCGGCGAGGTCGTCGCTCTGCTGCCACGGTATCCACGGAAAGCGAAGGTCGAGCTCGAGGTGGTCAAAAAGCGTGAACGCCGCACCCGCGTGCACCGTGAGCCGCGCGCTGACGATGTCGCCTCGCTTGCCCGCGTCCTCGCCGACCCCACGACCCCGCTCGGCACCGGACTCGAGCAGCACGAGCGGCTCCCGCTCGTAGTGAAATGCGAGGGACACTCGCCCCGCGCCCGCAGGCGCTACCTCGCCGTTGCCCACCACGAGCGAACCACGCGCGGCAGGGTCGAGCGTGAGCCGTTCCAGGTCGAACTGCGGCAGGTTCTGACTCTGAGCGCCCACCACGTCAGCCGCTAGGGCCGCGGCCAGCGCTAGCACGGCTCGTGTATGCATGGACTCCCCCGTCGCAGCGCCGCCCCCCGGCGTCATCGCGGCCCGGCAGGGTACCGAGGGCCATCGCCCCCCGCAAGCACGATCATCCCAACTGGGGGGAGCGACCGCCGCTCCCCAGCCTCCACCGAAAATGGCGTCGGGTCTCTACCCCGCCTTCGACACGGGGGCGCAGAACAGCTCGAGGAACTCGTCCCAGGCCACGAACGGCGCTCCCTCTGCCATGATCCGCTCGTACAGCTGACGCGCCGCAATCAGCAGCGCCGGCTCCGGCTTCGGCGCGTGGCACTGCGACAGGCCGCCGGAGGTGAGGACCCGCTCGACCAGGCTCTTCACGTTGCGCGAGCGGCCCTCGAGCGACCCTTGGCGGTCGACGAGCCAGCCGATGAGCTTGCCGATCTGCTCGCGGACGACCACGCGCCCTAGCGCGCCACCGACGACGAGGAGCCGGTTCACCCCGTCGGGGCTCGCGTCGCGGACGACGAGCCAGGTGAGCGACGACTCGGGCGCGAGGCCCCCTGCCTCGAGCAGCCGGCGACAGCGCGCCTCGTCCTCGGGCGAGGGACAGCGGATGCGGACCAGCGGCTCGAGGCGCCCGGGCTCCATTGCCAACGTTCCTAGCGGCGCGGTTCGCCGATGTCGAGCCGGCGAGGCGGCGCGCCGACGCCATCCGGCGGTTAGGATCCAGGCATGCCGGAGGTCGGCGCGGCGCTGGAGTTCTTGCGCGAGCAGAGCGGTCTCTCCATCGACATGGAAGGGCGCCTCTGCTGCCGGGGCGACCCCATCACGCACGCTCGAACGCTCGAGGTGCTGTGGGGGTCCCTGTCGCGTCGCCAGGACGGGCGCTACCTCGTCCAGATTGGCCGGGAGAGCGGCTACGTGCGCCTGGAGGACGCCCCGTATGGCGTGCGCGGCGTCACGCTCGAGCGAGGTTGGCCCGCGCTGCACCTCTCGGATCGGAGCGTCGAGGCCCTCGACCCCGCCACGCTCACGCTCGACACGGAGGGGGTCCTGCACTGCCTCGTGAAGGGCGGCGAGCACCGAGCGCGGTACACGCGCTCGGCGCAGATCAACCTCGGGCTCCTGCTCGAGGAGGATCCCGGAGCCGCGGGGGGATTCGTCCTGCGGCTCGGAGGGCACGCGTTCCGCGTCGGATCCGAGTGACAGCGGAGACCTCTTCGCCCCATACGTTCGGCTGCGCGCGGCCCCCGCCGCGGCATCGGCCTCGGTGATTCCATGGGACAGAGCAGGAGAAAGAGAAGGAGAAGGCTCCTCGCGGTCCTGTTGCTCGCCGGCGCACCGCTCGCCGCCGCAGCCCAGAGCTTCACCCTCACGCCTCCCTCCATTCTGGGTGGCGGGGCCGGCGATGCCCTCCGGAACATGGACCGCCTGCGCGCCATGCACGCGCAGCGCCCGGTCGGCCAGGGAGAGGATCTCGAGCAGACGTTCGTCCTGCCGGAGCGGCCGGGGCAGAACCAGGTCTCCTGGTACGAGTTCGAGTGGCGCCACTACGACGTACCCTCGCCTTCCGGCGGCCAGGGCGGGATCCGGCTCTATTTCTACGGACGGGAGCGCGCCGTCGCCGAGCGGGCGCTCCCGGTCATCCGCAACGCATACCTCCGCCTCGTCGATCAGTTCCACTACACGCCGACGAGGCAGATCCCGTACATCCTCTACTCCTCGCAGCGCGAGTTCCAGACGACCAACGTCTTCCAGGTCACGGAGTCGGTGCTCGGCGTCACCTCTCCCCGCGACCTCAAGATGTCGCTCCCGTACTTCGGCAACCACGAGCTCTTCCGCGAGGTGTCTACCCACGAGCTCGTGCACCAGTTCCACATCCAGAAGATGCTCGATCTCGCCGGTGGCGAGGAGATGGACTCCTTCATCGAAGCGCTCCCGCTGTGGTTCACCGAGGGAATCGCCGAGTACTACTCCAAGGGCGGCCTCGACCCCGAGGCCGACCTGTACCTGCGCGACCTCGTCTGGAACCCCGATCCGGAGCGGCACTACGAGGTCGTCGCATTCCAGGAGGACCGCTATCGCGGCTACATCCCCACCTACAAGCTGGGGCAGGCACGGGTCACCTTCATCGCCGACGTGTACGGGAAGGAGAAGATCCAGGCCTACATCGAGAACGCCTACCTTCTTGGAGCGGGAGCCGGGGGCTACGCCGGCGGCGGCAGCGCCCCCCCGAGCGAGCGCGGATTTGCCGCGCTCACGCGGCGGGTCCTGAACGAATCGCTGGAGCAGGTGGACGCGCGCTGGCGGGTATGGCTAAAGAAGCGCTATTACCCCGAGTACATGAAGGTCAGACAGGATCTCGCTCAGCTGCGCGAGATTCAAGACCTGCCCGCGGAGGTCGAGGCCTTCGTGGTCTCGGCGGACGGTGACCTCGTCTTCTTCCGCGGCATCGACCGCGAGGCGGGCCGGGCGAAGCTCTTCCTCGTGGACGCGCGCTATCCCCGCGGCGCGCAGGAGGTGACGGGCGACAACCAGCCGGGGGTCGAGTCGCTCCACCCCATCGAGCACTCGGTCATGGCCATCGCCGACGGCCAGCTGGCCTTCTCCGCCCAGAGCGGCGCGGGGGACGTGCTCTACGTACAGCCCTACACGTACCAGCCGCCGAGCAAGGGCAAGCCGTCGGTGCTGGAGCTCGGAACCCGCCGCCGCCTCGACCTGAACCATCCGGCCGGCCGCAGGTTCATCGAGATCTCCGATCCCACCTTCTCGCAGGACGGCAGCCAGCTCGCGTTCGCCGGCCTCACCGAGACCGGCCAGGTGGACGTGTACGTGGTCTCGAGCAAGGGCGGGAATACCCGACAGCTCACGGACGACGCCTTCGCGGAGCGCGAGCTCGCCTGGGGCAAGGACGGCATCTACTACGCGTCCGACGCGACCGACCACGGACGCTTCAACCTCTTCCGCGTCGACACCGCCACGGGCGCGCGCACCCGGCTCACCACCGGGAACTGGAGCGACGGCCATCCGCGCCCGCTGTCGGACGGGTCGGTGCTCTACGCCAGCGACGCGGCCGGCAAACCCGATCTGTACGTGCTCAAGGACGGCGGGACCCGCAGGCTCACCGACTTCGCGACCGGCCTCTCGACGCCCGCGTCGGCGCCCCAGGGGCGCGGCATCTGGGCCAGCACCTTCTACCGCGGCCGGTTCCGGCTGGTGGAGGTGCCCCGGGTGGCCTGGCTCGACGAGCCGGTGGTGGCGGTCGCGCCACCGACCGGACCGGTGCTGGCCATCCCAAAGGACGAGTTCCCCGACCGTACGCCCAGCTACAGTCCGTACTCGGTAGGCAACTGGCGGCCCGAGACCGGCTTCGTCTACGGCGGGGGCGCGTCGAACGGCGTGGCTGGCCGCGCCGCGGTCCTCTTCTCCGATCTCCTGCGCGACCACCTCCTCTACCTCGACCTCGCCGTCTACGGCTCGTTCGATCTCACGCAGGCCCTCGTGCTGTTCGAGAACCGGGCCGGTCGCACGGCCTGGGCGCTGGGCGCCTACCACTTCGTGAACGAGCAGATCGACGTCATGGACCCGGATCTCGACTTCCTGCAGCGCGACTTTGGCCTGGTCGGCACCTTGCGCTTCCCCCTCGACCGCTTCCGGCGGTTCGAGGCGGAGCTCTCGGCGGGCGTCGTGCAGCG
>MEMX01000077.1:19397-30476 GCA_001768075.1 Anaeromyxobacter sp. RBG_16_69_14
CAGCGCTACTGCCTCACCGACTTCTCCGACCCGCGCGTCGCGCCGGTCATCTGCGGCGGCATCCCGGCCCCGCGGCCGGCGGTGAGCGACTGGGGTCGCCGCAATGGCGGCCTGAACCCGCAGGTCGGACCCACCTTTCGCTACGGCTACGACACCATCCGCTACGATCAGCACACCGGCCCGCTCTCGGGCAACTCGCTCCTCCTCGAGATCGGCGGCAACTGGTTACCGGGCCGCAATGCCGTCAACGGCTTCGCCCGGACCGACATGGCCAAGTTCTTCCAGATCGCCGGCCGCGCGAACCTCAGCCTCCGGTTCGCGGCTGGCACGAGCTTCGCGCCCAACGACACGGGGAAGACCTGGGAGCGCACCTGGTGGCTCACCGCGGCCGACAACCTGCGCGGATACTACCCGCTCGACCTCGCCTACCTCATTGGCCAGAACTACTACGTCGCCAATGCCGAGCTGCAGTTTCCGCTCGAACCGCTCATCCACCTCGCCATCTTCGACTACCTGGAGGGCGTGGCCGCGATCGACTTCGGGGGGGTCTTCAACCGGCTCCGGACCGCGGCGGGCGCGAGCGTGAAGGACCTGGGCCGCGCGCCGAGCGAGTTCGGCGCCTGGGACGCCCGCACCCTCACCGCCGTGCTCGGATTGAACGTCATCTTCGGGCCGCTGCTCCTGCGCGTCCACTTCGGCCATCCGTTCGACATCGGCGGCGTCAAGACACCGGCGCTGCAGAACGGGACGTCCTGGGTGACGAACTTTACCCTAAGGTATTTCTTCTTCTAGTCCCATCAGCTCGGACATTCCGCAGCTAGAGACGTGGACATACGGGCAGTGTGAGAACGGCTCCGACATGGTAACACTCCCGACGCGCCCGGCTTCTTCGGGAGGCCCCGCCAGCAGGCCACCGCGTAACGCGAAAGAGGGGGCCCGACCGAGTTTTACTCGCGGTGGTCCCTCATTTGCCATTGCCTTTTCGAGCCCGGGGGAGAGACCATTCGCCTTCCCGCATAACTCTGCCGCGGGTGAAGCGCGACCTGTGGCAGCAAGACCACGATCGGAGGGCAACCCATGTATCGCAAGATCCTGCAGTGTTTGCTGGCAGCGCTGTTCCTGAGCGCAGCGTTTACGGCCTCCGCCGGTGACTTCGGAGCGGCGCCCGACGCCAAGGCGATGCTCGAGAAGGCCGTCACTGCGCTCAAGGCCGACAAGGCGAGCGCGCTGGTAAGCTTCACCAAGGGGAAAGGCGGCTTCAAGGACCGCGATCTCTATCCGTTCTGTGGCGGACCGGACGGCCTGTTCAGCGCTCATCCTTCGCTGGTCGGCAAGAGCCTGAAGGACCTGAAAGACAAGACCGGCAAGGCAATGGGCCAGGACATCTACAAGGTCGCCCAGGAGGGCAAGATCGCCGCGGTCGCCTACATGTGGCCGCGCCCCGGCTCGACGGAGCCCGTTCAGAAAGTGAGCTACGTCACGAAGATCGGCGACCAGGTCTGCGCGGTCGGCTATTACAGGTGACATGAGCTCGCCTCTCCGGGCGGACCGTCGGTTCGCGCTGATCGCTGGCCCGGTATCGGGAATCCGACTGCCCGTGCCGGAGAGGTGACGGCCGCGTGATCTGGTGAAGGTGCGGGCTTCGGCTCCGCACTTTCGCTTACAATCCTGGCGTCCTCGAGGAGAAGGACGCCGGATGGCTCCACCGCGCCGTGATCACAAGGCCGTCACAGGGGTCACCTACGCAGCGGCAGCCTACCTGACATGGGGTCTGTTCCCCTTCTACTTCCACGCTCTCGCCGGCGTGCCTGCTCCGGAGATCCTGGCCCACCGGATCCTCTGGTCGGCGGCCTTCCTGATCCTGCTCGTCACGATCCTGCGACGCTGGGCGCCCGTGGTACGGGAGCTCCGCGCGCCGGGGACGGTACCCAGCCTTGCGGCGAGCGCCGCGTTCATCTCCGCCAACTGGCTCATCTACATCTGGGCAGTGAACTCCGGGCGTGTCCTGGAAGCCAGCCTGGGGTACTTCGTCAATCCGCTCGTGACGGTGGTGCTCGGCGTCGTCTTCCTCCGCGATCCGCTCACCCGCCGCCAGCTCATGGCCGTGGCGCTCGCCGCGGCTGGTGTCGTCGCGCTCGTGATCTGGGCACACCACGTGCCCTGGGTGGCGCTGGCCCTCGCGCTGACGTTCGGGTTGTACGGGCTCATCCGGAAACGGGTCCGCGTCGACGCCATCGGCGGGCTCCTCTGCGAGGTGGCCGTCCTGGCCCCGATGGCGGCGCTGTATCTGGGGTGGCTGCGTGGCACGGGTGCAAGCGCCTTCGGTTCCACCTCGAGGCAGAGCCTGCTGCTCGCCACGAGCGGCATCGTGACCGCCGTGCCCCTCATCTGGTTCGCGCTCGGGGTCCAGCGGCTGCGCCTCTCGACAGTTGGGCTCCTCCAGTATCTCAACCCGACCACCCAGTTCACCATCGCGGTGTTCGCTTTCGGTGAACGCTTCACGCCGGCCCACGCCATCGCTTTCGGCTGTATCTGGGTGTCGCTGGGACTGTACACGGCCGAGGCCCTGGCGATGAGCCGTCGCCCGGAGGAGGCTTGATCTTGAGTTTGGTCAAAGCCCCTTGGAGGGCATACAACCCTCCGCCGAAGCGCTCCTGCATGACTCTCTCGAGACATGAGAAGAGGCCCGTTGCGGGGCCTCCTCTCTTCTAACCTCGGGGCGCTCTCGGGCGAGCGCCGGTCCGGCTCACGCCGGTGGAGACTGCGCCTATGTCGGACTCTGCGACGGTTCCGCTATCTCAGCCTCCTGCTGGTTTTGCACTGCAACTGAATGCTACGCCTTTTCCCGAACCGGGTGAAGAGGCCGCGGCCGAAAAAGGGCAGCGTGTGCCGCTGCGCCCACCTGGGTTCTCCGGGGCCCCTGTCGGGTAGAGTGGGACGCCCCGCTCCGGCCAGGGTGCACGGCTGTCGCACGCTCTGCCGCCGTCCGGGCGAGCACACGCTCGCGCCGACCCTCTCTACAGGCCAGTCCCGCCAGGAAAGTCACGTACTCACGGCGTACTTCTCCACCGCCAGGAGCAGGGTCACGAGGTCGAACGGCTTGGGGAACCGCGCAGCCTCGTCCAGGGCAGGTCCCCGCACGTCGGAGTAGGCGGAGATGACGATGACGGGGATGTCGGCGATCGAGGGATCCTGCCTCTGCACTTCCCTGAACTGCCATCCGTTCATCGTCGGCATCATGAGGTCGAGCATGATGAGGTTGGGGTGTTGGGCACGAGCCTCGCGCAGGCCCTCCACCCCGTCCTGAGCCGCCGCGACGACGTACCCTTGGTCCGTCAGCACCTCCGCGATCGACTCGCGAATGGCCTGGTCGTCCTCGATGATGAGAACGCGCTTCAGAGATTCGCCTGGCACGTCCGACCTGTAATCGGTCGGGCATGCCCTGCCAACAAAAAGGAAGTACGCCAGCACCGCGGCGTCGGAGCTAGCGGATCACCTTGATGCCCGGGATGGAGGAGCTGATGGGGATGGTGTTGATGCTCCTGGCCCCCAGCTTGGCGAGGTTGTACCTCACCATGGCGATGGGTTTGTCGGCGTTGTCGGTGTCCACCTGGATGTCGTACTCGGTGTACTCCTTGCCCTTGTTGACGGTGGGCTCGTCGCCGAACAGGTTGTTGCTCGAAAGGTATTGCTCGATGCCCTCCACCAGGCGATTGGGCACGTTGAACAACAGCATCACCTTGTTCTCGGCGTGAATGGCGCCGTAGAGGTTGAGGAGGAACATCTCGAGCAGGTCGCGCTTGTCCTGGTCCTTGCCGGCGGCGGGGTTGATCCAGATGCTGGTCTGCGACTCCATCACCGTCTCGAGCACCGTGAGACCGTAGGCCTTGATGGCGGAACCCGTTTGCGAGATCTCGAGGCCAATGTCCACGGCGCCGTGCATGACCTTCGATTCGGTCTTGCCCCACGACTCGTAGACGACGATCCCCTTCTGTATCTTGGCGGGGGTCTTGTATTTCTGCACCGAGAAGGCCCCGGGCTCGTTCTCGATACCGAGGCGAAGCAGCCTGCTCCTGATCCAGTCGAGCGCGAGGTACGGCATCTCGGATGCCACGGTGATCAGGGGTTTTCGCGCGACCAGGTCCTGGAGGTACTCCTCCGTGGTGCCGAAGCCCCCGCCGCGGACGATCCCGACGAGCTTGACCCCGCCACGGTTCAGGGTCATGACTCGCTCGAGGCGGACGTCGACACCGTACTCGAGCTTCATCTCGAGCATGCGCTCCCGGATCCAGTCGTCCCCGGCGATCGCCACGTCGAGCTCGTTCACCTCGAGCTGGGATCCGAACTCCTGGGGCCGGCCGTCCCATCCGAACAGGAAGTTGATGCTCGTGAACTTCGTCGGCCCCCCCTTGTCGTACCCCGAGGTCCCGAAGCCGCTCATGGCGAGCAGATCGACCAGATTGCCACCGCGCTGCGCGTTTGCCAGCGAGCCGGCCGGCATACCAATTTTGAGGTTCGCTTGTTCCATGAACGAGGTTTCCCGTCTGCCGATGGTAAGGCCGAATTCAAGGGCGACGAATTCAAGCTGATTCGAGGACTTCGAGGGTGTCGTCGCTCCTGATGCGTCGATAGTAGCAGGACTTGTAGGGCGCTCCGTCGGCTCGCTTGGCGTGACACGCCCCCTTGCCCTGCGGCGAGACGAGGTACACGAGCGAATTCTGCTCACAGTTGACGCGGATCTCCTCCACCTTGAGCATGTCGCCGGACGTGAGCCCCTTCTTCCACAGCTCGTTGCGGCTGCGGCTCCAGTAGGTGGCCTGGCCGCTGCGCCTCGTCTCGTCGAAGGCCTCCTTGTTCACGAACGCGAGGATGAGGACGTCCTTGGTGCGGACGTCCTGCGTCACCACCGGGATGAGCTTCATTCCGTCGGGGCCGAAGTCAAGCATGAGCTGAACGGTGTGCTCTTTAGCCATGGGGAGAGGTCCGCGTGC
Source organism: Anaeromyxobacter sp. RBG_16_69_14 (assembly GCA_001768075.1). Classification (GTDB taxonomy): domain Bacteria; phylum Myxococcota; class Myxococcia; order Myxococcales; family Anaeromyxobacteraceae; genus Anaeromyxobacter_A. Next base: position 24,389 of record MEMX01000077.1, read on the forward strand.
TTCGGTTCCACGCCGACGGCGAATCCGCCGGCGAGGCCGAACACCTTCCGCTTCCCTGAAGTCCGGGATGGCGACGGCGAGGTCTCGGCCATGTCGCGTACTGTAGCCTGAAGCCCGGAGAAGCGGGCGAAACACGAGTCCGCTCGGGCACCGGTTGGACCGACCCCGCCGCTTGGGCTACGGGCTACTGCGGACTACGGCTCGTGTACACCCGTAGCCCGTAGCCCTTCTAGACGCCTGCAAACCACTCGTAGCCCTTGTCCTCCCAGTAGCCGCCCGTGCGCACGGGGAGGAAGCTCACCTCGCCGAGGTACTTCACCATCTTGTACCCGAGCTTCACGGCAGAATAGAGGCGCAGCGGCGCGCCGTACTCCGTCGCGAGCGGCTCGCCGTTCATGCCATAGGCGAGGATCGTCTGCGGGTGGAGCGCGCTCTCCACGTCCCAGGAAGAGTAATATCCGGTCTCGAACGACCGGAACTCGACGTACCGGGCTCGCGGGTCGACGCCGGCGAGGCGCGCGATCTCCGACAGGCGCACTCCATCCCACGATGCGACCGCCGACCAGCCCTCGACGCAGTGGTGCCGGACGCGGGTGCTGGTCCTGGGTAGCCGCCGTAGCTCCGCCGCGGAGAGCGTCAGCTGGCGCGCCACGAGTCCGCTGATCCGGAGGACCCACCCGCCGGGCACGACCGGATACTCCTCCGAGATCTTGTAGGCGGGAAAGTCATCGGGATCGCTCTCGTCCTCCTCCGGCAGCTCGGGGGCGAGCCGGCCCGGATCGAACAGCGCGCGCTGGAAGCGCTCGTTCACACGCTCCATCAGGCCCAGGAATCCCTCTTGCGGACGCATGCTGTCGCAGGCGAGCCCTCCCATCGCGAGCAGGCCCGCCGAACGGATCCCGGTCGCGAGAAAGCTCCGGCGCGTCGAGGCGGTCATGGCGTTCCCTCCGGGCGCTCGGGACCGCCGATCGTCATGTCGACAAGGGTCCGCGGATGGAGCAACACCTGGACGATGTGGACGACGGTGAAGAGCGTGAGCGCCGCGAGCACGAGGAGGTGGATCGCGCGGGCCACGTCATATCCGACGAGGAGGCCCGTGAGGCGCGGCAGCTGCACCGGCTTGTACATGGCGAGCCCCGACAAGACGAGGAGTGGCGCCATCGCGAGGACCCCCGTGTAGGTGAGCCGCTGCATCCCGTTGTAGAGGCCCACCGAAGGCGGCGGCTCCTTGCGCAGGCGGAGATCGTGAAGCACGGTCTGCCAGGCGTTCCAGGCGTCGCGTCGTGGGAAGAAGAGCCTGCGCTTCCACTCACCGCTCGCGAGGAGGTAGATCGCGTAGACGAGCGCATTCGCGGCGAAGAACCACGCGAAGGCGAAGTGCCAGTGGCGGGCGCCGGCGAGCCAACCGCCGATGGTGAGGAGAGGCGGCGCGTTCACCCCCTGCAGAGGGTACCACCCGTAGTCTTCGCCTCGCGGTCCTAGAAATGGATACGCGGCGAGGATCCGCAGCCCGGACCCGGCCATGATCGTGAACAGGACCAGGTTGGCCCAGTGGGTGACCCTGATGATCCATGGTTGGGCCGGACGCCGCATACTCTCCCCCTGGAGTCCATCTGCCGGCGTGTTCGTTACACCGGCACTGCCCTCGCGCCAGGTCGAACAGGGCGTACCCGGCGGGGCCCTCGCCGCCGTAGCGAGGCGAGGATCCGTGGCGCCGTCTTACCGCGGGAGAGCGGGACCGCGGAAAAGGTGAAGCCCCGAACCACCTGTTTCCAGGTAAAAGCCGAAAGTGAAGACGATCTCCCCGCGCGAGTCCGCGAGGCCTTGCGGCGGGTTCGAGAACGGCTGCGCCCTCTGGAACGCGTCGACGGCGGTGCGATCCAGGAAGTCGAGCCCGCTCGACTTCACCACCGACACGTCCCTCAGGGCGCCCCCGCCGTCGAGTTTCACCGAGAGAAGCGTCTGCCAGTCCTTGTAGCCGAGCTTCGATCCGCCGGGGTCGCGCGCCACCATCGCGGAGCCAGGATCCCACTGCGAGGCCACCGCCTGCTTGATGCGGTTGAAGTATCCGGCGAACTTCCACTCGCGGGTGTTGAGGTACGTACCCTCGCCGTCCTCCACCCCGTCGAGGCGATCGGGAGCAGGGCCACCGGTCAGCCGCTCGTAGTCCGCCGCGCCAGGCCGCAGCGCAAGCAGCCCCGGTTTCCCGGCGCCCCGTCCCACGTCTGACTGCCCCTCGCTGTCACCGCGCGGGGGATCGCCACCCCGGGAGGGACCGGCGCCGCCCTGGACCTTCGGTCCCGGCCCAGCCGTGCGCAACCCGCCGCTGGGGTCGAGCCGGAGCGCCAGCTTCTCCTGCGACGTGCGGGGCTCGGCGGCTCCCTTCTCGCCGCCCTTCCCCCCCTTCTTCTGCGGCACCCTGCCTTCCCCCGCCCCGCCACCCCTGGACGTCACGGCTGGTGGCTGGGAAGGCTTGGCGAGCGTCTGGGCGTATCCTGGGCGGGCGGCGCGCGAACGCGTCTCCTTCTCGACCGTGTTGTTGCGATCGGACACGAAGCGCGTGTCCTTGGGCGCCGCGTCGTTCTTCGACGGAGCGACCTCGACCACCTGCCCGGGAGCCTGGCGTGGCGGTGGCGGTGGCACGTCTGCCGTCCGGGGCGGGGGCGGGCGACTGCGGGATTCGCCGGCCAGCCGGTTCGCGTCCCACTGGGACGCCGAAAGCGGAGCGAGGGCCACCGCTCGTGTGGGGCCGGCCGCGGAGGGCTTGCTCATCCAGTCGATCTTGATCTGGGTAAGGATCAGCCCGTTGAGGACGAGCGAGATCGCGAGCGCAAAGGCGGCGCGCCACCCCGGACGGGTTGCGCGTCGGGCGGATCGCCGCAGGCTGGGGCCGAGGTATCCCACGCGATCGCTATTCTATCCGGACACCATGCCACGCAGCATGTCCGCGAGAACGTGGGTACACTGAGCCAGAGTCGCGGCACCACCTGCGCGGTGAGCCGCGCCGCGACTCGGGGCCCGGATCGGTTTTCCGGGCCCTCTTTTTTTTCCGGGCTCGACCGCGAGATGGCCGAGACGAGAGGTAGCGCGGCCCTGGATGCGCCCAGGCGAGGGGATGCGCATCCCGGTGCGATGCGCGGTCCCGAGGTTCATCCATCGCGGCGATCGGGCGTGAGGTCGTGCGCTCCAGTCGGGCGCTCCAGTCGTGGTAGATGTCCTCGCTCGGAGGTCACGCATGAGTGGCGAAGCAAAGACGATGGAATCAAGGACGATCAAGATCGCCATCCTCGGGCTGGGGAACATAGGCGCAGGAACCGTCGAGATCCTGCGGCGCAACGGCGGACTCATCGAGCAGCGGCTCGGCGTGCCCTTCGAGCTGGTGCGCGCGGCCGACCTCGATCCGGCCAGGGCCAAGAAGCTTGAGCTCCTGCCCGGCGTGTTCACGACCGACGCGAAGGCCGTGGTGGAGGACCCCTCGGTGCAGGTGGTCGTGGAGCTGATCGGCGGCATCGAGCCGGCCCGCAGCCTGATCCTCGCCGCCATGGAGAACGGCAAGCACGTCGTCACCGCCAACAAGGCCCTCCTCTCGGCTCACTGGGAGGAGCTCGTCACCAAGGCGGAGGAGAAACGTGTCTCGCTGGGCTTCGAGGGGAGCGTCGCCGGTGGCATCCCCCTCATCCACACCATCCGCCGCGGCCTGGTGGCGAACCGTATCCAGCGCGTCACCGGGATCATCAACGGCACCTGCAACTACATCCTCACGCGCATGGCGCGCGACCGGAAACCGTTTGCGGAGATCCTCCTCGACGCGCAGGCGCACGGATTCGCAGAGGCCGACCCGGCCCTCGACGTGGAGGGGATCGACGCAGCGCAGAAACTGGCCATCCTCGTCGACCTGTGCTTCGGACTCTCCCTCGCTCCCGGCGCGATCACCCGGTGCGGCATCACCGCGGTCACGCCACTCGATCTGGCGATGGCCGAAGAGCTCGGCTACCGGATGAAGCTGCTCTGCTCCGCCGCGAGCGAGAGGGGAGAGGTGGAGGCGTGGGTCCACCCCGCGCTCGTCCCGATCTCCCATCCGCTCGCTTCGGTCGATGGCGTCTTCAACGCGATCTATCTCGAGGACGACAACGTCGGCCCGTCCCTCTACCTTGGCCGAGGCGCGGGCGCGCTTCCCACGGGTAGCGCCGTGGTCGCCGACCTCGTCTCGGCAGCACGCGACATCCTCTCCGGTGCCGTGTCGCGGATGCCCGCCAGCGGCGCTCGCATCCGAAGCCAGGAGAGGGGCCACCTGCGCGGGGCCGGGGACTCGCGCAGCGAGTTCTACCTCCGGGTGACGGTGCTCGACCGGCCCGGCGTCCTGTCGGCGGTGACCGGAGTGCTCGGCCGCCATGGCATCTCCATCGCCTCCGTCATTCAGCGCGGGCGCGGGGACGGGCAGGAGGAGGCGGTACCGATCCTCGTCGTCACCCACGAAGCTTCGTTCGCCGAGATGACCGCCGCGATGGCTGACGTGGACGCGCTCTCGGTCGTCAAGAAAGGGAGCTTCCTCGCCCGGATAATTCCAGGTACGGAGGACCCATAGAAGAGCGCTATGAACCGTTAGTGCAGTCCAGGGCCGTCGCGGCGGAGCTTCACTCGCGCGATGGCCTGTGCCGCCAGCGCGGCCATGGCCACCACGAACTCGCGCTCTGCGTCGTCGAGGTGACGGCGCCCGGGGAAGCCGAGGGCAAGCGCGCCCAGCACCCGGCCGTCGGCGACGAGCGGCAACGCCGCCCACGCCTCCTCGCCGCACGCCCTGGGCAGCTCCAGGGCGCTCGGGTAGATCTGCGCGAGCGCCTCGAAGGAGTCAACCCAGAGCACCGTCTGCGTCCGGAACACCTCCGCCAGGAGCGAGGGAGCGTCGGCGTGGAAGGTGCGCCACTGCTCCAGGACCGCGAGCGGCCAGCCAAAGGAGTAGCCGATCTCGAGGTCCCCATCGCCACTTGCGAGCGCGAGCGTGCCGCTCTTGGCACCCATCAAGGAGAGCCCGTTCTCGAACACGATGCGCCCCACCGCCTCCGGAGCGAGCGCCGATGCGAGCGAGCCCGCCACCGACTGGAGCCGCCGCAGGCGAAGCACTCCGCGCTCGGCCTCGATGCGGGCGTGCCGCTCCACGTCGGCCTTCTCGGCGGCGCTGTCTCGCGCCTGGCGATCGGCCGCGGCGGCGCGCGCGTTGTCGAGCGCGAGCGCCGCCGGCACCATCAACTCTTGCGCCGCCACCAGGTCCGCCTCGCCGAAGCCGGGGATGTGCGCGGCCCGCATGAGGGTGATTCCGCCGATGACGCGGTCGCGCGCGAGCAGGGGCAGGACCAGGATCGAGTGCGGCCCGAGCGCCTGCAGTGCACCGAAGTGGTGCTCGTTGTGCGCCGCCCAGCGCAACACGTCCTGGTTGACTTCGCGCACGAGGCGCGGCACCCGGTCGCGGATGCACTGTCCGGTGAGGGTCCCCGACGCGAGCGACTGGAACTGCGCCGCCAGCTCGGCCTTGCCGGGATCGGAGTGCGCGACCTTCACCCGGCGAGGAACGCCCGCCTCGTCGACGAGGTGGATGAATCCCCAGTCCGCGAAGCGCGGCACGAAGGCGGCCGCGACCGTCCGGAGGGTAGCGGGGTAATCGAGCGTCGCCTCCAAGAGCTGGATCTCGAGAGGTTCCGCCGATTCGCGGTCATGGGTGAGCGCCCGCACGGCGCGCTCGGCCTGCGAGAGAGGCGCGGACGCTGCGCGGTCCAGCAAGCGCATGGGCTCATCGCGCACCGGGGTGCCAGCTGAGACGGAAGGGGGATCTTCCATGATGGGACAGAATATCCGTCCGGGGCGCATGCCGCAACGCGTAACAGCGTGGCGCACGCGTGCCTCGAGGGTGTGCGCCATCCGACCGGCGCCGCCACTCGCCGGCTCGCGGACTCGCCAGCCCGGGGGACGCGGCAGAGCGTGAATCGAAGCGGTCTGATTTGCCACATGAACTGACGCTCGAGATGGGGGGCGCGGGGGGAGAGTTCTCCCCTCCGCTTGAGGCGCCGCAAGGCGCCGGACATCAGCTCACAGC
>MEMX01000078.1:0-27346 GCA_001768075.1 Anaeromyxobacter sp. RBG_16_69_14
GCTCGGCGCCATGGGGCACGCGCAGAAAGCCCGCGCACTGTTCGAACGCCTTGCTGCCCAGGCGCGGCACCTCCTTGATGGCAGCCCGCGTCTTGAACGGACCGTGGCTCGCCCGGTGCGCGACGATGGCCTTGGCGAGCGCCGGGCCCAAGCCCGCCACGTAGCGCAGCAAGGTCGGTGATGCCGTGTTCAGGCTCACGCCCACCTGGTTCACGGCACGTTCCACCACGCGGTCGAGCGACGCCGCGAGCGCCGCCTGGTCGACGTCGTGCTGGTACTGACCGACACCGATGCTCTTGGGGTCGATCTTCACCAGCTCCGCCAGCGGGTCCTGCAATCGCCGGCCGATCGAGACGGCACCTCGCAAGGAGACATCCAGCTCGGGGAGCTCCTCGCGCGCCAGCTCGGAGGCGGAGTACACCGACGCTCCTGCCTCGCTCACCATGAGGACCTTGACCGTGTCCGGCAGGGCAGCGAGCTTGCGAACGAAGGCCTCGGTCTCTCGCCCGGCCGTCCCGTTGCCGATGGCGATCGCCGCGGGCGCGTGGGTCCGGATGAGCCCGGCGAACGTCGCCGCCGCGGCCTGCTCCTGGCCGGTATGTGGATAGATGGTCGCGAGCGCCTTCACGTCCCCCTCCGCGTTGAGCACCGCCACCTTGCAGCCGGTCCGCAGGCCGGGGTCGATGGCGAGGACCGGGACGGACCCGAGCGGCGCGGCGAGTAGCAGCGATTCCAGATTCTGCGCGAAGATGCGGATGGCTTCCGCGTCGGCGCGGTCCTTGAGCTTGCGCCGCAGCTCGCTCTCGAGCGAAGGAAGGAGCAGCCGTTCCCGAGCCTCGGCGAGCGCGAGGTCGAGCTCCCGGACCAGCACGGGGGCCGTGTCCTTCCGCACCACGCGTGCCCGCACGGCCGCCGCTGCTTCGTCGGGCGAGATCAGGACGCGCACGCGCAGGAAACCTTCGGCCTCCCCCCTCTCGGCCGCAAGCACCCGGTGCGATGGGGCGTTCATGGCGCGCTCCCGGCGGCCCAGGTGGTCGCGGTAGTGCGCGAGCTCGGGGGCCGCTGATTTTCCGCGGGCCGCGTCCACCGTGAGCTCCCCCTTGGCCTCGAAGAGCCGACGTACTTCGGCCCGCACGTCGGCGCGCTCGGCCACCTGCTCCGCGACGATGTCCCGCGCACCCTGGAAGACCGCGTCCAGGTCGGGCAGCTCCTTGGCAGGATCGACGTAAGGCGCGCCGAGGGCTTCACGGCTCTGCGCCTTCGCACCTGGCGGCCGCTCGAGGATGAGCGCGGCGAGGGGACCGAGGCCCCTCTCCCTCGCAGTCTGCGCCCGCGTCCGGCGCCTGGGCTTGTAGGGCAGGTACACGTCCTCCAGTTCGGTGAGCGTGGTGGCGGCGCCGATCGCACGCGCAAGCTCGGGGGTGAGGACGTTCTGTTCGCGCAGCGACTCGAGGATGCTGGCCCGGCGGGCTTCGCGGCCGTCCACCCGAGCAGCGTGGTCGTGGATGCGCTGGATCGCGCCGTCGTCGAGCCCGCCCGTGACCTCCTTGCGGTAGCGTGCGACGAAGGGGACCGTGGCCCCACCATCGAGCAGTTCGAGCGTGCGGGCCACCGCGGCTGGCGGAAGGGAGAGCTCGCGCGCGACCATGGTGGCGCGGTCGGTAGTCTGGGTCATGGCGCCCTGGGCGCCACGTGCTCGGTGTAGCCGGGGTTGCGATGGTTCTGGCCGGGGTTGTGCGCGTCCCAGCACCCGTCGGAGCAGAAGTAGAGCTGGAAACGCTTCCGGTTGCAGGTGGAGATACTGCACTTGAGATACGGACCGCCGTATGCGATGGGCTTCTTGCACACGCTGCACTTCTGCCACATGCGCGGGAGTGTAGATCGCCGAACGACATGCCGCTAGCCACATCCCGGGCACCGTCGTGGTCACCATCGAGACGGGGCCGAGGCGCCAGGCGACCGCGAGCACGCTCGTCCTCATGACGGCACAGCCCGCTGGCAGCCCGCGCTCGATCCTCGACCTCGGCGTCTGCGCTACGGCTGCGACCCTGAGTAATGGACCCGAATGGGTATTCAGGCGTTTTTCTCACACGTCCAGGGCCTGGGATCCCTAGTGTGCCAGTCCTCGCGGGCGAGGACTTTGGGTGCAGGTCGCTCGATCCATGGAGAACGAGACATGGCATCCTCAAAGCTCGCGGAGGATCTCCGGGGGATCGTGGGCAAGGCCAACGTGCTGGACGCCGGCGTCGGGCTTCACCTCTACGGCTACGACGCCTACCTGGAGGAGCGGCGCCCCGACGCCGTGGTCTTCGTCCACTCCACGGACGAGGTCGCGGGGGTGGTTCGCGCGTGCCACGAACGGGGGGTTCCCTTCGTGGCGAGAGGGGGCGGCACGAACCTGAGCGGCGGGACGATACCGGTCAAGGGCGGGGTCGTCATCGAGACGATCCGCATGAACAAGATCCTGGAGATAGATCGGGCCAACCTCCGCGCCAGGGTGCAGCCCGGCATGTTCAACCTCGAGTTCGGCAACGCCCTCGCCCCGCTCGGCTACCAGTACCTGCCGGATCCGGCCAGCCAGAAGGCCGCCACGCTGGGCGGCAACGTCGGGGAGAACTCGGGCGGACCTCACTGCCTCAAGTACGGAGTGACCACCAACCACGTCTTCGGGCTCACCGTGGTCCTGCCGGATGGCGAGGTCGCGCACCTGGGCGGAAAGGCGCCGGATGCCCCGGGGTACGATCTCACCGGCACGTTCGTGGGTGGCGAGGGGACCCTGGGCATCTGCACCGAGATCGTGGCGCGAATCGTCCGACTGCCCGAGGGTGTGAAGACTCTCCTCGCCATCTACGACCGCATCGAGGACGGAGGCGAGACCGTCTCGGCCATCGTGGCCGCCGGCATGGTCCCGGCGACCCTCGAGATGATGGACCAGCTCGTCATCCAGGCGGTGGAGCAGTCCATGAAGTGCGGCCTTCCGCTGGACTGCGCCACCGTCCTCATCATCGAGGTGGACGGTCTCGCGGACGACCTCGAGCAACAGGCGCAGACCATCGCGGATCTGTGCCGGAAGCACGGCGCCCGCGAGGTACGGGTGGCCGAGAACGACGCCGAGCGGGCGGCGCTATGGGCCGGCCGCCGCGGCGCCTTCGGGGCGGTGGCGCGCATCACGCCGAGCTACCTGGTCTGCGACGGTACCGTCCCGCGCACGGCCCTCCCCACCGTCCTGCGCAAGGTGGCCGAGGTCAGCCGGAAGTACGACCTCATGATTCCCAACGTCTTCCATGCCGGGGACGGCAACCTGCACCCGCTGATCCTCTTCGACTGGCGAAACGCGGAGCAGAAGGTCCGCGTGATGAAAGCCGGCATGGAGATCCTGGAACTGTGCGTGCAGATGGGGGGCACCATCAGCGGCGAGCACGGTGTCGGAATCGAGAAGATGGATGCCATGCGCCTGGTCTTCTCCGAGGCGGACATTCGCGCGCAGTTGAAGGTCAAGCGGGCCTTCGATCGGAGGGATCTCTCCAATCCCGGCAAGATGTTCCCCGCGCCGAGGGAGGCGACCGATGCCGCATGAGCTGGATGACCTGCCGCAACGGCTGTCGGGGATCATGGGCGGTGAACAGGTGCGGGAGGGCACGGCGGCGAGCGGCTTCTCGGTGGACGGCGCGGAGCCCAGCCTGGTAGTACACCCCGGGTCCCAGGAAGAGGTGGAGGCCGCGGTGGTCGCCTGCGGCAAGGCCGGCGCGGTCGTGGTCCCCTGGGGCGGCGGAACGGCGATCGGGCTGGGGAATCCGCCCAGCCGGCTGGATGTGGTCGTGTGCCTCGATCGGCTGGCGCGGATCGTCGAGTTCGACGAGGCCAACCTGAACGTGTCGGCCGAAGCCGGAGTGCGGCTCGCCGATCTTCAAGCCGTCCTGGCGGGGAAGCACGAGTTCCTCCCCCTGGATCCGCCACAGGCCGACCGGGTCACGGTGGGAGGGCTGGTGGCGACCAACTCCAGCGGACCGAGCCGGTTGCACTACGGAACGGCGCGGGATTGGGTTCTGGGGCTTCGGGTGGTGCTTCCCTACGGAGAGCGGATCCGCTGCGGCGGCAAGGTCGTCAAGAACGTCTCCGGCTACGACATGAACAAGCTGTTCATCGGCAGCCTGGGCACGCTGGGTATCGTCACCGAGGCGACGTTCAAGCTCTTGCCGGTTCCGGCCATGCGGGTCACGATTGTCGGCCTCTTCCGGGAGCTGGCCCAGGCGGCCGCCGTGGTCGCCTGCACCCTGGAATCCCAGCTGCTGCCCGAAGCCCTGGAAGCTCTGGACTCCCAGGCTTTGGGAGCCGTCGCCTCCGCGATCGGCCTGACCGATCCGTCGGGTTACGGTCTTGCGATCGCGGTGGCGGGGAGCCGCGAGACCGTGGAGCGCCAGGTTCGGGACTTCACCCGGCTCCTCGCGGAGAGCCAGGCGACCGCCACGACGACACTCGGGGGGGCACAGGGCGCGGCCGCCTGGCAAGCGATCGGGGATGTCCAGGCACGCATGGGCGTGACGTCCGAGGAAAGAGTGGTCGTGAAGATCGCGGTGCCGATCGGCAAGACCCTGGAGCTCCTCTCCTCCGCGGAGCGCCTGGCGCGACACAACGGTTGGCGGGGCGCGGTCACCGCTCACGCGGGCAGCGGCATCGTCCGGGCCGGCTACTTGGTCGGCGGAGCCACCCTGGAGTCGCTCCGGGACGGGCTGCGAGCCCTGCGAGGCCAGGCCGAGAGCGCGGAGGGCAGCCTGGTCGTGGAGACAGCGCCCGCTGCGCTCAAGTGCTCCCTGGACGCCTGGGGAAAACCGCCGGAAGCAGCCGAGGTGATGCGACGATTGAAAGTCGAATTCGACCCCCGGGGCCTGGTGAGCCCGGGACGATTCCTTGCCGGGATCTGATTCGTGCTTCGCTCTTTCTTACAGCGAGCTCCCGGTGGGGGGCATGGGGGGGGCAGCGGTCGCTCCCTCCGCGGGGAGGCCGACATGGCCGTCGCGGAGCTGGTTTCCCTGAACGACCTGATAGCGAAATGCAACCGCTGTGGTTTCTGCCAGGCTGGTTGCCCGGTGTACAGGGTCACCGGCGAGGAGCACTCGCTCGCGCGTGGCCGCATGGCCATCGCGCGGGGGCTCATGCTGGGCCAGTTCGAGCTGACCCTCGAAGTGGTCCAAGCGCTGGATGATTGCCTGCTCTGCCGCGGATGCACGGCACACTGTTTCCCGGGTTTGAAGACCGACGAGGTCGTGACCGCGGTGCGGCACGCCTTCCTCGCCCGCCAGGGCCAGCCGATGTGGCAACGGATCCTGTTTCGCTCCGTGCTGGCGGACAGCAAGCGGCTGGAGTGGGCCTGCCGGATGGCGGTCTGGGCCAAGCGCACCGGGCTGGCGTCCGTTGCCGAGCAGACAGGGCTCTTGAGAATCGCGGACCAGCGAATCGGGGGAGTGAACGACGTCCTCGCGTCGGTCCCCGCGCGGATCTTCCGCCGCGGGCAGCGTCCGGCGGGGGGCGATCCCGCCACGGCCCAGCGTCGGATCGGCTACTTCGTCTCCTGCGGGCTGAGCTTCCAGTTCCCGGAGGTGGTGGAGGCGACGCTGCGGGTACTGGGCCGCGCGGGTTGTGCAGTCACCATCATGGACAACACCTGCTGCGGTCGCCCGGCTGCCGCCCACGGCGACCTGGAAGCCGCCCGAGACATCGCGCGGCGGAACGTCGAGCGGCTGGCCTCCGCCGCGTACTTGGACGCGATCGTCTCGGACTGTGGGAGTTGCAGCACCTATCTCAAGGACTACGGGCGGCTCCTGTCGGGCGATGCCGCCTACGCGGAGCGAGCGGCGGCATTGAGCAGGAAGGTGCAGAGCTTCAGCGAGTTCGTGGCCGCCGTCGGCCTGGGCGAGAATCTGGCGGCGGTCGAGGCGACGGTCACCTATCACGACCCCTGCCACCTCTCGAACCGGTTTGCCAAGATCACGGCCCAGCCACGGGCGCTCCTCAAGGCCCTCCCCGGCCTGACCTACAAGGAGATGCCGGAAGCGGACTGGTGCTGCGGCGCGTCCGGCAGCTACACTTTCCTGCACCACACGGAGGCCACGGGCGTCCTGGATCGGAAGGTGGACAACGTGGGGAAGACCGGCGCCGCGATCCTGGCGACCGAGTGTCCTGCCTGCATGATGCACCTGGCCTTTGGCGTGCGCCGCAAGGGATTGCGTATAGACGTCCAGCACGTGAGCCAGCTCTTGGATCGGGCGACCGCCGCGCAGTCGTGCCGGCAGCCGAAGCCATCGCCCAGACGGTCGACGGCGTGAACCAGCAACTCGGGCGGTGACATGCAAACCATCTTTCAAGCGATACTCGACGTGACAGGCGTGGGCGCGGTGCTGGTGTTCGACAGCGCCGGCCGGCTCGCCAGCCACCGCAGCCACGCCAGCCACGACCAGGCCCTGTGGGAGCAGTTCGGCGTTTTCCTGCTCAGGGCCGTGGACACCGTACAGCTGGAGCAGGAAGACTGGGAGTCGATATCGGCGCGGTACGCCGACGGCAGGCTCCTCCTGCGCAATCTCGGGACCTCGGACAACGACACACACGTCCTCGCGGTCGTCGCGGACGCGACCCTCAACCAGTCGTTCGCGACGGTGGCGCTCCGGGTCGCCGCCAACAGGATCAAGACGGTGCTCGGGGCCGGGGCTGCGTCTTCCGCGCTGGCGGCGGCCCCGCCACTGGCCGCCGCCTCATCGTCCCACGCGTCGTCCCTGCTTGCGCGTTCCATGCCTGCCAGCTCGAGAACCGGGCTCGCCGGCTCCTCCGGCATGAGCCGATCACGGACCTCGAGCGCCGAGCTCGCGGGCATCGCGGTCGCGAACCCCACCTCGTCGAGCTCCCTCCCCCGACCCGCCAGGGAGGTCGCCCGGCACCTCGGCCCCAAAGCGGAGGTCCGCGTCAAGGAGGCGGTCCGCCGGGTTTCTCCCGATGCGCCGCTAGCGCTCACGCTCGGCCCCAAGCTCCTCGACAATCTGGCCGGTCGAGCCGAGGGCGGTGACGACCGGAAGCGCTTCCGGCAGACGCTCGCGCACGTCGTGCAAGTTCCTCCTGCCAATCACCCAAAGTGGATCGAGCTGGTGACGGGGAAAACGCCGTTCCGGCCGTCGTTCGTGCTGGCGCGCATGTTCCTGGCGAGCACCCGCATGGAGATCGGCAGGTCGGGAGCCAACCCGAAATTGATCCGCCAATACGCGGCGAAACTGCACGAGCTCTTTGCAGAGAACTCGGATAGCCCCAGCGTGCGGCAGGACCTCGCGCGAATAATGAAGGTCGAGATCTCTTCAGACGGGGATACGGATTTGAGCCCCATGGGCTCATGACCAAAGGGACGCCGGCAGCTACGCCCCATGCGCCACGAGTGAAAAGGAGTAGGCCAAGCCGAGCGGGGTAGCCATGTTGAGGCATGCTCCTTGCGGCCGAGCATGCCAGGCTACCTGGGCGGCGTCGGAGGCTAGCTCCATCAGGCGCCCCGGAGACCGGCCCCACCGGACACGACCCTTCGGCAGATGGCCTACCCGCGAACGCAACGAGCCCGGAAGCAGGGAACTCGGCGCACCGCTCGGGAAAGTAGGCGACACCTCGCTCGCGGGGCGCCGTGGCGCCCTCGCCAGCGTGGATCCGGCGCACTGCCCCTTGGGCCTCGCTCTCTGGCTGGCCGAGTCGCTTCCCGCTGCCGCTCGTCGCTGACGCGATCGCCGACCGACGGCTTCGAGTCCGATGCAAGGGACATGCTCCCTCGTGGAACCGCGGGGCAGTCGTGCGAGGCGATGCTCGACCCAACTTCCCAAACGCCGAAACGACGGCATCACGACAAATTGTCGCTCTGCTAACAATGAAAATTTGCTACCCTGCTCTTTCGTCCCCGCAAGGCCACATCGATGACCGAACCGCTCTCCGTAGTAGCCCGTGGCAACTCCAGCGCCCGCCCCCTCGCAGCGGCGACAGTTTTCGTGTGCGCCAACTGCGCCAGACCAGGCCAGGCGCCCACCTCTGCCGGCCGGCCGCCGCCGAACGTTCCTGACTTTCAGTGGCCCCTGTCGGTCCAGCAGATCCTGCTGCCCTGCGCTGGGCGACTTCAGCCGGAGCACGTCTTGAAGGCGTTCGAGTCCGGCGCTGACGTTGTTTGCGCCCTTGGCTGCCACGAGGACAACTGCCATCACCTCGAAGGCAGCAAGCGATGCGCCCGCCGGGTGGAACACGTCCGTTCGATCCTCCAGGAGATCGGGCTCGGTGGCGAACGCCTGTTGTTCCTCACCCTGCCGGGCACGGCGGCCGAAGACATGGCGCTCGGCGCGGGAGAGCCCGCGCTGGAAGGTACTTCACCGACCGTGGCCGCCCTGATCGCCGCCATCCGTGACCGGGTGCTCACAACCGTCGAAGCCCTGCCCCCGAGCGCTCTGCGTGGGGCTCCCGCGGACGAGGCGGCCAGCATCCCTCCAGGAAGCGGATCTCAGCAATGACGACTACCACGACCAAGTTCTCCGATGCATTGACGTCAGGCAAATGGGTGCTCACGGCCGAGTGCCTGCCGCCGCGTAGCGGCGGTGCCGCCGCCGTGAAGAGACTTGCTGGCGAGCTGCCCACAGGCCTGGACGCGGTGGTGGTGGCGGACAACCCCGACGAGATCCAAGGGTCGGCCCTGGCGTGTGCCGCCATCCTGGCAGGCGAAGGGCGCGACAGCGTCCTCTCCATGGTCACCCGGGACCGCAACCGCATCGCGCTCGAGAGCGATGCCCTCGGCGCCGCGAGCCTCGGGATCGGCGCCGTTCTCTGCCTTAGCGGCGCTCACCAGTCGCTCGGGGTCTGCCCCCAGGCGAGCGGCGTTCACGACATCGACTCCATCCAGCTCACCCAGGGTCTCAAGACTCTGACCAGCCAGGGAAAGGGCTTCAGCGATCGGAGCACCGATCCCCGCCCGGAGTTGCTGCTGGGAGCAGTGGCCCATCCCTACCAGCGGCCGCTGGAGCTCAACCTGCTCCGGCTCAGGAAGAAGATCGCAGCAGGCGCGGACTTCCTCTTGACGCAGGCGGTGTTCGATCTGCCCGCTTTCACCGAGTGGATGGACGCGGTCCGGGCGGCAGGGCTGGAGAAGAAGGTGGCCATCATCGCCAGCGTGCTACCTCTGACCAGCCTGGAGAAGGCCAAGGTCCTCGCGGAGCGACAGACCTATGGACCGGTGGGCGCGGCCGCCATCGCCCGGCTGAGCAAGGCGTCCGACCCGTTGGGGGAGGGCGTGGCCATGGCAGCGGAGGCCGCCGCCCAGCTCAAGGCGGTACCCGGCGTCCGCGGCATTCACATTCTATCCGGCGGTCACGAGTCGCTGGCCGCCAAGGTCATCGAGCTAGCGGCACTGGCCTGAGGCGAAACCCGGTATGCCCGATCGCTACCACATCCATGCCGTTCCAACCCCTGCGCGTTTTCGCAGGGTGGGCAAGTTCGGCAACGTCGACTGGCGTGAGGACTGCTCCCGTTGCAGTAACTGCGTCAAGCTCCGCTGCACCTACGACGTCTACCGGCAGGAGTCGGCCCACGATCACGACCCGGCCGCTCCCTTGCAGACGTTGAACGGCTGCAAGGCGTGTCTCTCCTGTGTCCAGGGCTGCACCAAGGGGCTCCTGGGGGTCTCGGTCAATCCAGAGTTCCTGGACATGGGCGACGCGTACTGGAAGCCCGACATCCTCCTCACCACGTGGAACCAATCCGACGCCGGGAAGATCCCCGTCTCCGGTGCCGGCTACCGAGGCCGTTTCCACGGGCCCGGCTTCGACTCCATCTGGACGGACATGTCCGAGATCGTCCGCCCCACCCGCGACGGGATCCACGGCCGCGAGTACATCTCCACCTCGGTGGACATCGGCGCGAGGCCCCTGCGCCTCGAGTTCGACTCCGGCGGGAGGCTGCTCACCGAGCCCGCGCGACTCCTGGAGATCCAGCTCCCGGCGATCCTGGACATGCCGGCCTGGCAGGTACAGGACAGTCACCTGGCCGAGGCCCGCGCCATGGCGGCGAAGGAGCTCTGCTCGCTCGCGGTGATGACGGCGGCCGACGCCGCCGCGCTCCCGCCCGAGCGACTGCCATTCGTGGTGCCCGTGATGAACGGGGACGACATCCTGGAGAGCCGGGCCCTCCTCCATGCGGTGAGAATGGCGGAGCTGCCGGACGGCCCGGAGGTCGCGAAGCTGGCCTCCGACATGCGGTCCGTCAACCCGGAGTTGACGGTCGCCGTCCGCCTGGTACTTCGGCCGACCGCGGCCGACCGCGCCGCCGAGCTGGCTCGCGCGGGCATGAAGATCCTCCACCTGTGCGCCGACCAGCACGGGTGCGAGCGGCCGGGCAACGGCAAACCCGGGCGGCACGTGAAAGACGTCCTGCGCGAGGTGCACGTCCGGTTGGTGAAGGACGGCTTGCGGGACACGGTCACCCTCATCGCCGGGGGTGGCATCGCCCTGGCCGAACACATGGCCAAGGCCATCATCTGCGGGGCGGATCTGGTATCCGTCGACACGGCGCTCCTGGTGGCGCTCGGCTGCCGGGTCTGTCGCGACGGCCACGCCATGTGTTCCGACGGCCGCTGCCCGGTCGAGATCGGATCGGTCGACAGCGCCTACGCCGCTCAGCGGATGGTGAATCTGATGTCTGCCTGGCACAGCCAGCTCATCGAGGTGCTCGGTGCCGCAGGCATCCGCGAGGTCCGCCGCCTTCGCGGCGAGGTGGGGCGAGCCATGTTCCTGGAAGACCTCGAGAAGGACGCCTTCGGCGACATCGCCCGCGTGGCCCAGTCGCGGGTGGGCGCATGAGCACCACCGAGACCGACGTCGTGGCCAGGACCCGGGCAGAGCCGCGAGAGCATCCGTCCCGGCGCCCAGATTCGAGCGACTGCCAACAGGACAGGAGCGCCCGCGAGGTTCACCCCGCGCCCGACCGCTACCGCAACGCGATAGGCAAGTACAAGATCGACCGCCTGGCTTCGTGCATCTCCTGCGGCCGCTGCGCGGAGGTCTGCCCGCAGGGCGTGCACGTCAAGCCGGGCGGGTATGCATTCACCGTTCGTCCTCACGACTACCAGTGCGTAGGTCCGGAGTGCGCCAGGACCGATCGCTTCTGCGTCGCCCTCTGCCCGCAGAAGGCGCTCAGCCTGCGGCGGAACCCGAGCGCGGAGTGCATGGGCGATCCCCGCTGGTCGAGCGACCTCATCCTGGCCACGTGGCACGAAGCCGCCACCGGCCACGAGCCGCCGCCGCACCTCGAATGCCGGCACGGCGCCTCGGGTGGCGGCTTCGACAAGCTCCGATTCAAGTTCGAGGTCGAGGATCCGGAAAGGCCGGCGCAGGTTCCGGCGGCCGAGATCGACACCGGTCTCGACCTCAACCACCGCCAGGACGGCCGGCCGCAGGTCCACATCGACATCCCGATCTACGGCGGCGGGATGAGCTTCGGTTCGGTGAGCATCCACACCATCCTCGCCAAGGCCAGGGCCGCCTCGGCCTGGAACAGCTTCACTTGCACCGGTGAGGGCGGGTACCCCGATCGCCTCAAGCCCTACGACGACCACGTGATCACGCAGGTCGCCACCGGCCTCTTCGGCGTGCGCGAGGAGACCATCCAGCGCGTACGAATGGTGGAGTTCAAGTACGCGCAGGGCGCCAAACCGGGCCTGGGCGGACACCTCCTCGGCGACAAGAACACCCCGCCGGTGGCCCGCATGCGCGAGGCCGTGGCCGGGAACGCGCTCTTCAGCCCCTTCCCGTTCCACAGCGTCTACAGCGTCGAGGACCACAAGAAGCACCTCGACTGGATCAAGGAAGTGAACCCGAGGTGTCTGGTGAGCGTGAAGGTCTCCACGCCCACCGACGTGGACATGGTGGCGGTGGGCAGCTACTACGCCGGCGCTCACATCATCCACCTGGACGGCAGCTACGGCGGCACCGGCGCCGCGCCGGACATCGCCAAGAAGAACATCGCGATGCCCATCGAGTTCGCCATTCCCAAGGTGCACAAGTTCCTCCTGGCCGAGGGCATCCGCGACGCGGTCACGCTCATCTGCTCGGGCGGCATCCGCACCCCTCACGACGTGCTCAAGGCCGTAGCACTGGGCGCTGACGGCGCCGTGATCGGAACGGCGGAGATGGTGGCTCTGGGCTGCGTGCGGTGCGCCTGCTGCGAAAGCGGCCGGGGATGCCCGCGTGGCATCGCCTCCACCGATCCCGAGCTGATGATGCAGATGAGCCTGGAGTGGGCGACCCAGCGGCTCGTCAACCTGCACAACGCGTGGCGCGAGCAGATGGTCGACGTGCTGTCCCGGCTCCGGATGAAGTCGATCCGCGAGCTCCGCGGCCGCTCCGATCTGCTGTGCTACCTGAGCGACGAGCCGGACCTCGCCGAGGAGGTGTCGCGGTGAGCGCGCTTGCCGAAAGACTGCTGGCCGACCGGTCGCGGATCTACTCGAGGGAAGAGCCCGTCCTGTCGGAACGCGCGGCCGAAGGCGGGTGCGGCGTCACCGGGTTCGCCTGCACGGTCCCGGTGGGAGGTCGATTCATCTACGAACCCTCGGTCCAGATGCACAACCGCGGCAACGGCAAGGGCGGCGGCATCGCGGCCGTAGGTTTTGTCCCCGAGGAGATGGGCGTCTCGCGCGAGGTGCTTGACAGCCACTACCTGCTCCAGATCGCCCTGCTCGATCCCTCCTGCCATGCCGAGCTGGAGCGGCGGTTCGTCCTGCCCCACTTCGACATCGCCCTCTCCACCCGCCAGGCCCACCTCGACGACCACCGCGACATCCCCGGCCTGGAAGTCCGCCCACCCGACGTCCACCGTTACGTGGTCCGGGTGAAGCCCGACGTCCTCGAGAGGTTCGCCGTCAGCGCCGGGCTCACCGAGCTCGCGCCGCAAAAGCTCGAGGACGAGTTCATCTTCAGGAACTCCTACCAGCTCAACGACGTCTTCTACGCTTCACTCGGCGAGAAGCGCGCCTTCGTCCTCTCGCACGGGAAGGACCTGCTCGTCTACAAGCTGGTGGGGTACGCCGAGCAGAACGTCCAGTATTACCAGCTCGAGGACGTGAAGGCCCACGTCTGGATCGCTCACCAGCGCTATCCCACCAAGGGGCGCGTCTGGCATCCGGGCGGAGCGCACCCGTTCGTGGGCGTGAACGAAGCCCTGGTCCACAACGGTGACTTCGCCAACTACCACTCGGTCTGCGAGTACCTGCGCCAGCGGAACATCCGCCAGCAGTTCCTCACCGACACCGAGGTCTCGGTCCAGCTCTTCGACCTCTGGGATCGCGTCTACGGCTATCCTCTGGAGTACATCATCGAGGCGCTGGCCCCCACGACCGAGTTCGACTTCGATCAGCTTCCGCCGGAGAAGCAGCTCGTCTACCGCCAGATCCAGGCCACCCACATCCATGCCTCTCCGGACGGCCCCTGGTTCTTCATCATCGCCCGCAGCCACCAGAACCGATTCCAGCTCCTCGGCATCACCGACACGGCGATGCTCCGACCGCAAGTCTTCGCGCTCTCCGACAGCGGCCAGGTTCAGATCGGCCTCATCTGTTCGGAGAAGCAGGCCATCGACGCCACCTTGCGAAGCCTGGCCAAAGAGGATCCGCGATTCTGCCCGGTGGCCGACAGGTACTGGAACGCCCGCGGAGGCTCCAGCACCGACGGCGGAGCCTTCATCTTCACCGTGGCGCCCGGCCAGAACGGCCAGAGCGGCCGCATGCAGCTCTCCTGCTCCGACAAGTTCGGCAGGGCGTTCAAGCTCGACTCCGGCACGGTCCGCTGCGACCAGGCGACCGCGGAGATCCGCGACAAGGAATCAGCCAGCGACGTCGCCGGCAGGCTGGAGAGAAGCGACGTCGCGGCCCTGTTCCGGGAGGTCCAGGATCTGCCCGTCTGGCCGGCCGATCGGCTTCGCCGATTCTGCCGAGAGGTGATCATCGGAGCGGACGATCCCCGGTCTCGCGCAGCCGCCATCGAGCTCCTGTCGCTCATCCACGATCGGAGAATCGACACGGGCGACAAGCGCCGCGCGACGGTCGTCCAGGTGCTCGAGGAGGCGCTGGAAGAGCTCTTCGACTCGGCCCCGCTCTTCGGCGAGCCAGCCGTGCGCTTCTGGCGGCGGATCACCTGGGCCACCCGCGATCACCTCCTGGCTCCCGAGCCCCAGGAAGAGCTCCTCTGCATCGACGCCACAGGCTTTCAGCCCGAAGGCGACGACTGCGACGCCGTCCTGCTCCGCAAGGCCTACCAGGCCGGCTGGAAGCGTTTCGCCGTGTACCGCCTTCGCGGCCAGCGCTTTCATGGCGCGGGTCTCGGCCCCGGCACGGACGGAGTCCGCATCGACCTCCATGGCTCCAACGGCGACTACACCGCCAGCGGCATGGACGGTCTGGAGATCCACATCCACGGGAACGCCCAGGATCAGCTCGGCCAGATCGCCAAGCGCGGCAAGCTGGTGATCCACGGCGACGTGGGTCAGACCTTCATGTACGGCGCCAAGGGCGGCGAGGTCTTCGTCCTCGGCAACGCCGCGGGCCGGCCGCTCATCAACGCGGTGGGCCGCCCCCGCGTGGTCATCAACGGCACCTGCCTCGACTTCCTGGCCGAGTCGTTCATGGCCGGAGACCCGCACAATGGCGGCGGCTTCGTCATCCTGAACGGCATGGAGTTCGACCGGCGCGGGCGCGTCGTCCCCCTGCCGGTGCCCTACCCTGGCAGCAACCTGTTCTCGCTCGCGAGTGGTGGGGCGATCTACATCCGCGACCCGCATCGAAGCACGACCGAGCGCCAGCTCAACGGCGGCGCGTTCTTCGACCTGGACGACAAGGACTGGCGGGTCATCCGCCCCTACCTGGAAGAGAACCAGCGGCTCTTCGGCATACCGATCGAGGACCTCTTGACCGTGGACGGACAGCTCAAGAGCCCGCAGGAGGTTTACCGGAGGGTGAGCCCGGTCAAGCTGTCGGTGCTGGCTGGCTCGGAGGAGGAGGAATGAGCGCGGCCGCGATACGGCTTGAGCGGGTCGGCGGAGGGCTGGCCCGCGAGGTGAAGACCCGCAGCGGCGCCTCGCCCATGAGTTGCTTCCAGTGCGCCAAGTGCTCCAGTGGCTGCCCGGTCGCGTCGCGGGCCGACGTGAAGCCGCACGAACTGGTCCGGCTCATCCAGATGGACCAGCGCCGCGCCGTGCTGGGGAGCCGCTGCATCTGGGAGTGCACATCCTGCCAGACCTGCGTCACCCGCTGCCCGCAGAAGGTGGACATCGCCGGCATGAACGACGCCCTGCGCGCCATGAGCCTCGAGGCCGGCATGGTGACCCCTGGAACGGCCGTGCCGGTGTTCAACCAGGTGTTCTTGAAGGCCGTCCGCGAGCGCGGCCGCGTGCACGAGGTGGGGCTCATGGTGCAGTACAAGCTGCGCACCTTGTCCCAGATCTCCTGGAACGCCTCGCTGGCGAGCGCGCGGCAGGAGACCATGGCGAGCTGGCGGGATGGGGTCCTGCGGCTCTTCGCCGACGCCGGCAAGGTCCCCATGATGATCACCAAGAGCAACCTGTCGTCGCTCGGGCCGCGCGTCCGCCGCATGGTGGCATTCAGGTTGCGCACCCTCTTCGCCGACGCGGACAAGGCCCCCATGATGATCGCCAAGGGCAAGCTGTCGTTGTTCGGGGCGCGCGTCCGCGGCAAGGCGCAGCGCAAGGCCATGTTCCGCCGCGCGGCGGGAGGGAACCCGTGAGTTACGTCTTCTTTCCCGGCTGTTCGCTCGACGGCACGGCCCGGGACTTTCACCGCTCGACACTGGCGGTGGCGGCCAGGCTGGGCCTCGATCTCCCGGAGCTACCGGACTGGACCTGCTGCGGCTCCACCGCCGCCCACGGCAGCGACGCACTTCTCGCCGACGCGCTACCGGCCAAGAACCTCTCCGCGGCCGCGGGCAAGACGGTCGCGGTGGCCTGCGCCGCCTGCTACAGCCGGCTCAAGACCGCGAACCACCACATCGCCGGGGACTGGGTCGTGCGGGCCAGAGTGGCCGAGGTCGTCGGCAGCGACTACGACGGCCGGACTCCGGTCATGCACCTGCTCGAGATCCTCTCCCGCGACATCGGGCGCGCACGGATCGCCGCGGCCATCCGCCGTCCGCTCAGCGGGCTGAAGGTCGCCTGTTACTACGGGTGCCTGCTGGCGCGGCCGCCCGAGATCACGCGCTTCGACGACGCCGAGAATCCCACCCTGATGGACCAGCTCATGGAGATCGCCGGGGCCACTCCGGTCGACTGGCCGCACAAGACCGAGTGCTGCGGAGCGAGCTTCTCCATCACCGACGCCGACATCGTCCTCGGGCTGTCGAACCAGATCCTGTCCATGGCCAAGGCCGCGGGCGTGGACTGCATCGTCACCGCCTGTCCCCTGTGCCAGCTCAACCTCGACATGCGGCAGAAGGACATCGAGGCCAGGTTCGGCCAGCGGTACGATCTGCCGATCTTCTACTTCACCCAGCTCCTCGGCCTGGCCATGGGCTGCACCGCCAGCGAGCTGTCGCTCGCCAGCCTGGTGGTGGCGCCGGGTGCGCTGCTGAAGTCGAAGGGGATCTGCCGCGCCGAGGCGACACCATGATCGCAAAGACCAACGGCGTAGAGCACGCCGGCGCATCGATCCGGACAGAGGCGGTGGGTGCCGTGCTGGTCTGCGGTGCCGGCATCACCGGCATCCAGGCCTCGCTCGACCTGGCCGAGAGCGGTTTCAAGGTCTACCTGCTCGACTCGTCGCCGGCCATCGGCGGGCGCATGGCCGCGCTCGACAAGACCTTCCCCACCGGCGACTGCGCGATGTGCATCCTCTCGCCCAAGCTGGTGGAGTGCGCCCGGAACAAGAACATCCAGATCATCACCCTGGCCGACGTAGAGGCCATCTCGGGCCAACCGGGCAACTTCAAGGTCAAGATCCGTCAGAACCCGCGTTACGTGGACGTCGCGAAGTGCAATGCATGCGGCGACTGCAACGAGGCCTGCCCGGTCCAGATCCCGAGCGAGTTCGACCGGCGCCTGGGCAACCGCAAAGCGATCTTCCGCCCCTATCCGCAGGCCATTCCCAACGTCTTCGGGATCTCCAAGACCACCGGCCGCGCACCGTGCAAGGCCTCCTGCCCGGCGGGTGTGAACGCGCAGGGCTACGTGGCCCTGACCGCGGCCGGGAAGTTCAAGGAGGCCTACGCCCTCATTCGCGAGCGCTGCCCGTTTCCGGCAGCCTGTGGCCGCGTGTGCCAGCACCCCTGCCAGGAGAAGTGCAACCGCAACGAGATCGACGAGGCCGTCTCCGTCCGCGATCTGAAGCGCTTCGTCGCGGACTACGTCCACGCAAACCCCGCCGAGTATCCAGCAGCCCCCCCTCCGGCCGCCAGGCTCGACGCCATGGTCGCCGTCGTGGGCGGCGGCCCGGCCGGCCTGACCGCGGCCTCCGACCTGGCCCGGTTCGGCTACGGCGTCACCGTGTTCGAGGCCGAGCCGCACCTCGGCGGCATGCTCCGCTACGGCATCCCGAGATACCGTCTCCCCGAGGACGTCCTCGACAGGGAGATCCAGCACATCCTCGATCTCGGCGTGGAGGCCAGGACCAGCACGCCCGTCGCCAATCCAGAGAACCTCCTCCAGTCAGGGTTCAAGGCGGTCTTCGTGGCCCCCGGCGCCTGGTTGAGCCGCAGGCTGGGCATCGCCGGCGAGGACGCCCATGGCGTCCGGGCCGGCCTCGACTTCCTCCACGAGGTGAACAACGGCACCGGACCGGCCAGCGGGACCATCGGACCGAGGGTAGTGGTCATCGGCGGCGGCGACGTGGCCATGGATGCGGCCCGCTGCGCCCGTCGGCTACCGGGCGTCACGTCCGTGCGCCTGGCCTGCCTCGAGAGCCGCGCCGAGATGCCGGCCCACCCCTGGGAAGCGGCCGAGGCCCTCCAGGAGGGCGTGGTCTTCCACCACGGCCTGGGGCCCACCTGCATCGAGACCGCCGGCCGCGAGGTTATCGCCGTCGCCTTCCGCGCCTGCACCCGCGTCTTCGACGAGAGCGGGAAGTTCAATCCTCGGTTCGACGACTCGAAGACCACCGTCCTCGAGGCCGACACGGTGATCGTGACCATCGGCCAGGGCGTCGACGCGGCCAGGCTGGGCGTGGCGACCGGCACGGGCGGCCGGATCGTGGCCGACCCCGAGACGCTGGCCACGTCGATCGCCGGCATCTTCGCGGGGGGTGACGCAGTCCTCGGCCCGGCTTCCCTGGTGCATGCCATGGCCCACGGCCACAAGGCCGCCGAGGCCGTCGATGCCTACCTCCGCGGCACCCGGCCGGCGCGGCCTGAACCTCCGGCGCCGGAAAGCATGGCCCCGAACCCTCTGCCGGGCGCCCCGCGCCAGGGCCGCGTCAGGATGCCCCAGGCCGACCCGGCCGGACGGCTGCGCGACTTCACCGAGATCGACCTCGGCTACACCGCAGAGCAGGCCATCGCCGAGGCCAAGCGCTGCCTGGCCTGCGGCCAGTGCAGCGAGTGCATGCAGTGCGTGAAGGCCTGCTCGGCCGGGGCGATCTGCCATGAGCAGCAGCCCACGGAATTCGAGATCGACGCCGGCAGCGTGATCCTCACCCCCGGTTTCGAGGAGTTCCAGGCCTCGCTCCGCGGGGAATTCGGCCACGGCCGATACGCCAACGTGCTCTCGAGCGTGCAGTTCGAGCGCATGCTCTCCGCTGCGGGTCCGACCGCCGGCCACGTGGAGCGCCCCTCGGACGGCGGCGAGGTGAAGAAGATCGCCTTCATCCAGTGCGTGGGCAGCCGCGACGCAGCCCGCGGCAGCAATTACTGCTCGTCGATCTGCTGCATGAGCGCCACCAAGGAGGCGATGGTGGCCCTTGAACATTCCTCTGGCCAGGCACACGGGCAGAAGCTCGAGGTCTCCATCTTCTGCATGGACGTACGGGCCTTCGGCAAGGAGTTCGACAGCTACGTCAACCGCGCTCGCGACGAGCACGGGGTGAAGTACATCCGGGCCATGCCCTCCCGCGTCGTCGAGATGCCCGGCACCAGGAACCCGCGCGTTCGCTACTTCGCGCCCGGCGGCGCGGAGGAGCAGGAGGAGTTCGACCTGGTGGTGCTGAGCGTGGGGATGCGGGTCCCTGCCGGCATCAAGGACTTGGCCCAGCGGCTCGGCCTCGGACTGAACGAATTCGGCTTCGCCAGGACCGAGCGGCTCGCCCCCCTGGCCACGTCCCGGCCCGGCATCTACGTGGCCGGCGCGTTCCAGGAGCCGAAGGACATCCCCGAGTCGGTCGCCCAGGCCTCGGCGGCCGCCGCCTGTGCCATGGGTGAGCTCGCCCCCGCCCGCGGCACGATGATGGTGCGGCGCGAGTATCCCTGGGAGCGGGACACCAGCGACGAGTCACCCCGGGTCGGAGTGTTCATCTGCCACTGCGGTCACAACATCGCCTCGGTCATCGACGTGCAGCGAGTGGCTCATGACGCGGCCAGGATGCCTGGCGTCTGCCACGCCGAAGCGAGCCTGTACACCTGCTCGGACACCAACCAGCAGCACATCAAGGACATGATCCAGGAGCACCGGCTCAACCGCCTGGTGGTGGCCTCCTGCTCGCCGCGAACGCACGAGATCCTGTTCCAGGAGACGCTCCGCGAGAGCGGCCTCAACCAGTACCTCTTCGCCATGACCAACATCCGCGACCAGTGCTCCTGGGTCCACAAGGACGACCCGGTCGCCGCCACGGACAAGGCCGTGGACCTGATGGCCATGGCCGTGGCCCGGGCGCGCCATCTCAAGGCGCTCGAGACCGGACGGCTGCCGGTGACCGCGTCGGCGCTCGTCATCGGCGGCGGCCTGGCCGGCATGACGGCGGCCCTGGGCATCGCGGATCAGGGGTTCGAGGTGCACCTCGTGGAGAAGGAGCCGGTCCTCGGCGGCATGCTCCGCAACATCCACGCAACCCTGGAGAGGGCCGATGTCCAGGCCCACCTGCAACAACTCGTGGACAAGGTGCAGTCGCACCCCGGGATCAACGTCTACCTGAGCGCCCGTCCGGCCAGCATCAGCGGCCACGTGGGCAACTTCAAGAGCGTGCTCGACGTGGCCGGCCGCGAAAAGGCCGTGAGCCACGGCGTGGTGATCATCGCCGCCGGCGGGCAGGAGCGGCAGACCGAGCTCCATCTCCACGGGAAGAACCCTCACGTCGTCACCCAGAGCAAGCTCGAGGCGGCCCTGACCGGCGGACGGCTTCCGCGGGAGCTCGCGGGCAAGGCGGATCCGACCGTCGTCATGATCCAGTGCGTCGAGAGCCGCAACGACGAGAAAGCGTACTGCAGCCGGGTCTGTTGTTCCGAGGCGGTCAAGAACGCGATCGAGATCAAGCGCCGCCTGCCCGCGGCCAACGTGGTGATCCTCGGCCGCGACATCCGCACCTACGGGTTCCGCGAGCTCTTCTTCCAGAAGGCCCGCGAGGAAGGCGTGCTCTTCGTCCGATATCCGGAGAGAAGCGACCCGGTGGTCGTCGAGGACGGCGGCCGGCTCCAGGTCACCGTGCGTGACGGCTCCACGAACCGCGACCTCGAGCTGCGGCCAGATCTGCTGGTGCTCTCCACCGGCATCGCTCCGGCCGCCGACAACCCGGTGCTCTCGGGCCTCTTGCGAAGCGCGCTCACGTCGGACGGCTTCTTCCTCGAAGCCCACCCCAAGCTCCGTCCCGTGGACCTCGCCAACGAGGGCGAATTCCTGTGCGGCGTGGCCCACTCACCACGGTTCATCGACGAGACCATCGCCCAGGCCCAGGCCGCCGTCGGGCGAGCCACCACCGTCCTGTCCAAGGCGTTTCTCGAGATCCCGGGCCAGACGGCCCGGGTGAAGCCCGAGCACTGCGTGGCCTGCGCCACCTGCGTGAAGGTCTGCCCCTTCGGGGCCCCCATGATCAATCACCTCAACAAGGCCGAGATCCAGGGCGCCAAGTGCATGGGGTGCGGAAGCTGCGCCGCTGCCTGCCCGGCCAGGACCATCACCCTCCAGCACCAGGAAGACCAGGCGCTGGTGGCCATGCTCGACGAGCTGCTCGTCGCCAGAGCGACCGCATGACCCAGACGAATTCGCCCCATCCACGGGAATCCGAGGCACGGGAACCCAAAGCATGGGAACCCGAGATCATCGCCTTCTGCTGCAATTACTGTGCGTATGCAGCAGCAGACCTGGCTGGCTCCAAACGCATGCAGTACCCGAACAACGTGCGGATCATTCACACGCCCTGCACCGGCAAGATCGAGATGGAGCACATCCTGGCGGCCTTCGAGAAGGGCATCGACGGCATGCTGGTGGCCGGGTGCCTCGAAGGCGGTTGCCACTTCCTCGAGGGCAACCTGCGCGCTCGCAAGCGCACCGATCGCATCCGTGAGACCCTCGACGAGATCGGAGTCGGCGGTGAGCGGCTCAAGATGGTGAACCTCTCGGCCGCCATGGCTCCCACCTTCGTCCAGCGCGTGCAGGAGATCGTCGAGACCGTGAGAGCGCTCGGCCCCAGTCCGCTCAAGTCGCCCACGCAGAAAGTGAGTGCGGGAAAGCCATGATCGTCGCGTCTCCGAAGTCCGTCACCGAGCTCAAGAACCTCATCGCGCGCCACGGCAAGGTCCTCTTCGTGGGCTGTGGCACCTGCGTCACCGTCTGCCTCGCCGGTGGCGAGCGCGAGGTGAGCATCGCCTCCTACGCCACCCGCATGGCCCGCAAGATCGAGGGCAAGCCCCTCGAACTCACCCAGGTCACCATCGAGCGCCAGTGCGAGAACGAGTTCATCAAGGACCTGGCTGACGAGGTGGCCAAGGCCGAAGCCATCGTCTCCTTCGGCTGCGGCGCGGGCGTGCAGGCCATCGCCGAGCGGTTCCCCGGAAAGCCCGTCTACGCCGGACTCAACACCCAGTTCCTCGGCATTCTCGAGAAGCAGGCGGTCTGGACCGAGAAATGCCTGGGCTGCGGCGATTGCATGCTGGCGCAGTACGGCGGTGTCTGTCCGGTGACCCGGTGCGCGAAGCGGCTCCTGAACGGCCCGTGCGGTGGCTCGACCGAGGAGCATTGCGAGGTGGACGCCGACCGCCCCTGCGCCTGGCAGCTCATCTACGCCCGCCTCAGGAGCATCGACCAGCTCGACCGCCTGGATTCCATCGTTCCGCCCAAGGACTGGCGCCCCGCCTGGCACTCCGGAGCCCGAAAGATCGTGCGCAAAGAGCACCAGGTCTGAACCTCCCCAGGGATGAATCCCGCGGGTTCTGACTCGTGTTTCGCTCTTTTCTCAGCGGCGTACGGTGGGAAATCACTCAGACTCGCCTCTGGAGCGCTGGGCGAGCACGAATAAGGGCGAAGGGCGAGTCTGAAGGGGGTTGACGCCGATGCCTGGACACTCGCATGCCGCGAGCGGTGCGCTGGTGTGGGCGGTCGCCGCCGCGGCGGCACTACCGGAGAAGGTGATCGGCATTCACCTCGGCACCACGGACATCTTGCTCGGCGCGTTCCTGTGCGCGGGCGCTGCCTTGCTTCCCGATCTTGATCACCCGTCCGGCACGATCGCCCACTTCCTCGGGCCGGTATCACACTACTTTTGTCGGTTGGTGTGCTGGGCATCAGGTGGCCACCGGCACGCTACCCACTCGTTGCTGTTCGTGGCGCTCACGTTCGGCGGCTCTTGGGCAGGGGTCCATTACCTGCACCGGCCATTCACCCTGGCGCTGGTGTTCGTGCTGCTGTCGCTGGCGGTACGGGCCCTGCGTCTGTGCCCGCCAGGCACGGGAATCCATTCCTGGGGAGTCGTCACGCTCCTGGCTGCCGCGGGCACTGCCATGGCTGACAGTTGGATGTCGGCGACGCCGCAGTGGATGCCGTTCGCGGTCGGCCTCGGTGCACTGGCCCATCTCGTGGGCGACTGCCTCACCCGCGAGGGTTGCCCGCTGTTCTGGCCGGTCAAGGGGTAAAGGACGGCCCCGGGAGCGCGTCGTCGGCCTCCCAACGGATCTCGCCGCGATAGACGAGCCATCCCAGGGCGACCGCGAGGAGATCGGCGACGCCACCCATGGTGAGGTTCATGCGCCGGTACATCGCGTTTCGCTCACGCAGGAACGGGATGTGCGCGCCGGCCGGGATGAGCCGCGCCAGGAGGGCGCCGTCCTCGCGAACGCGGGCCAGTCCCGCGCTCCCGCACCGGTGCAGCGCCGTCGTGTCCTCGACGGTCTGCATGAGGCTCGCGAGCATCCTGAACGGCAAGGCCGCGTCCACTTCGCCGCCCGCCACGGCATCCCGGAAGGCGGGCACGGCCACCTCGAATATCGAGGGCAGTCCCATCTCCGCCTCGCGCAGGATCCCGCCCACGTGAAACCGGTCCCGGGCCACCTCGCCGTGCGTTCCGCGGGGCGCGCTGGCAGCCGCCACCTGGCGCGCGACCCGCGACACGGCGCAGCGGAGCGCCCCCTCGTCATCGCAATCCGTGCGGTACCGCGCCATGACGAGGATCCCGCAGATGAAGATGGCGCCCTTGTGCGTGTTCGAGCCGAGCTTCGCCAGCATGCGCCGCTCTGCCCGACGCGCGACCGAGACTTGACGCCCGATGGGTTCCCCCCGCGTCACGGACGTGCCGAGCTCCTCCAGATAGTCGGCGACGAGCGCGATCGAGCTCTCCATGATCGCGAGCGACAGGTCCGGATGAGACCCCGCGTCGTCCAGATCGACGAGCCCTGGCTTCGGGGTGAGATGGAGCTCGCGCCGCAGCCCTTCGACGAGCGCCGCGGCGAGGAGCTCAGCTCCCGAGGCCGGCGAGGAGAGCGCGCGCCCTCGCCACGATCTCGGGAAAACCGTGGCGTCCGAGGCAAATGCACTCTCGCGCCGGCTGCTCGCAGCAGAGGCAGGTGCGGGGTGGCAGCTGGAGCGAGGCGCGATCAATGGAGGCTCCCCGGGGAGAGTACACGTCGAGATCGACGAGACGAGCGGCCGGACACGATGCTTCTATCCCGACGCACCGCGCCTTCGCCTCCGCCGGCGAGGCCGGCGCCGCAAAGAGCGCGAACGGCCCGAGCGCGTCGCTGCAGGAGTGGAGCAGCCTCGCACCGGGAAAGGCCTCCAGCACCTGGCCGACCGCCCAGGCGAAGAGCGCGACCGCGCCGGGCGGCGTCTTCTCCGCTCCCGGGATCCCGAGCGACACGGCCAGGACGAGAGCGCCGGCGCCCAGGTGGCGATCCATCTCCGCCTGCCGGGCGTCGCGAGCGGCGAGGATGCTACCCTTTGACTCTTCGTACGGTGTCGATGATGGAGCCATCTCGATACTCGATGAGCGCGACGATCTCGTCCTGGAAGTCGAGCGGCCGGGGCGTGCCCGTCACCTGGTAGATTTCGCGCTGCAGCTCGCGGATGTCCTTCAGCGGAGCATTCCTCCGGCGGAGCTCGGCCTTGAGATCCGGGTGCCGGTCGTTCACGGCGATACCGCGCTCGGTGACGACCACGTCCACCGTCTCACCGGGCGTCGTGACGGTCGTCACCTCGTCCTTCACGATGGGGAGCCTGCCGCGGATGGACGGCGCCACGATGATGGCCAGCTCGGCTCCGGCCGCGGTGTCGCTGTGGCCGCCCGTGTTGTGGAGGAGGTACCCGCTCGACTCGGTGTTGACGTTCGCGTTGAAGTTCACGTCCACCTCGGTGGCCCCGAGGATGACGCAGTCGAGGCGGTTCACCACCGCCCCCGCGTTGAACGGGTTGGCGTAGGTGTCGGCGCTGATCTCCACGTGGTTCCGGTTCTTGCGGATCGACTCGATGGCGCGGAGGTCGAAGCACTGGACGTCGAAGAGCGCCTGAAACAGCCCTTCCGCCAGCATGTCCACGAAGTATCCGGTGATGCCACCCGACCCGAAGCTGCCCTTCACCTTCTGGCCGCGCATCATGTTGCGCACGTTCTCGGCGACGGCCAGCGAGATGCCGCCGCTGCCCGTCTGCATGGAGAACCCGTCGCGGAGCAGCCCCGAGGCCTCGATGACCTGCGCGGCGTAGCGCGCGATCTGCAAGCCGAGGGGATCGGTGGTGACGCGCGTCGTGGTGGAGACGATCTTGGCCGGATCCCCGAGCCGCTGCACCGGTACCACCCAGTCCACCATGCTCTGCGGGATGCTCACCGGGACGGCGGGGAAGCGGACGAGGTTGTCGGTCACCGCGATGACGGTCCTCGCGTGCAGCGCGTCCGTGAACGCGTAGCCGAGGCTACCGAAGGCGGACGGTCCGTAGAACCCGTTCATGTTGCCGTACTCGTCGCAGCAGGGCGCGGCGATGACGGCGGCGTCGATCGGGACCTGGCCCGTGACGATGGCGCGGGCACGTCCGCCATGTGAGCGAACGGTGATGGGACAGTCGAGCTCGCCCCTGCTGGCGAGCTCGCCGATGATCCCGTTCACGCCACACTCGAGGCGCGTGATCGTCCCGTCGCGGATGGCGTCGATGATCGCCCCGTGCACCGGGTGAATCGAGCTGGAGGCGATGGTGATGTCGCGGAGGCCGAGGTTCCGGACGACGCGCACGACGTGGTTGAGGACGTCGTCTCCATTGCGCAGGTGATGGGAAGGTGACCGCGCTCACCGCATAGTGGGATGTGTCGAGGACGTGGACGTTGCCGAGGTGGGACGTCCCCTCCCGCGCGAGCCGCAAGCGCACCTCGAACGGGAACGCCGAGCGGTCTTCACGCACCACGAACGCATAGAGGGTGTCGACCCGTCTCGCCGCCTCTTCGACGAGGTAGCGGTGCCCCAGCGTGAAGGGATTGCCGTTCATCACGACGGCGCCGTTTGCCCCAGCGCGCACGGCAGCGCCATTCGCTTCCAGGTAGCGGGCGAGCCCACGCCCGTGCTCGAGGAGCGCGGCGCGCCCGCTGCTCGCCAGGAGCTCGAAGTTGAGTGCCTCGAAGCTCGTCGCATGATCAGGCTTCGTGAAGGCGAAGAGCGCCTCGTGACCCGCAGCGAAACCGCGCCGCGCCAGGTCGGTGACGAGCGCGCCGAGATGGGCGCCACCCTGCTCGCAGGGGACGATGGCGAGCATCTTGAGGACGTCGCGCTCGCGCGCGCCGACCGCCACGAGCGCACCGCCCTCGAAGATGCCCACCAGGTCGTCGAACCCCGGTTCGAACTGGAGGCCCTGCGCCTCGATGAAGGCGCGCGCACGCTCCGTGCTGGCGCTGCCGAGGATCTCGCTCACCATCGTCCCGCTCTCGCCGTGCAGCCCTCAGCTGCGGGGAATCGTCTCTACCACGTCTCGCCCGGCGAGGGGACTCACCACGGTAGGGTGCTCCGCCCCAGCCGGGGTCTCGATGCGCCCGGCGCCTGAGCGCGCGTTGTCAGTGCGGTCTCCGAGCGACCCGCTCGCAGTCACCGCTGTCGCGTTGCTGCTACCTGCGGCCGGGTAACCGGCGCGGTGGTCCGCCCTGGGAGTCGAGCCCGCGCACGACCTGCATGCGCCTCCCGGCCTCGGCGCCCTCGGCGCTGTGGCGGACCTCGCGGCCGCGTCCCGCCGTCACCCGTGCGCCACGCATCTCGAGCTGTCGCCGGGCGAAGCTCCTGGCCTCGTCGAGGGCCACGACTTGCTCGGTCGGACCCGGGGAGCGTGCCGACTCCTCGGCAGCGATCCTGTGGAGCTTGCGCCCGAACTCGCGCGCCGCCGATTCGCTGAAGGCCACGCTCGCCCGGCGCGCCTCACCTCGGAAGAGGAGGCCGCGGCGGCGCTGCTCCTCGAGGTGTGCGGCGCACTCGCGCTTGATCCGCTCGGTACTGATGGCGCATAGGTACTCGGCTGCGACGACGTCCGAGTAGCGCCCGAAGAAGTGCATCCGCGCCTTCGAGTTCATCGACAGCGCGTAGACGCCGTTGAAACGTGCCACGTCAAACGCAAGGGTGCGCTGCCAGGGCTGTCTCGGCTCCAGCAAGACCCAGCGGTCGGTCAGCTGATCGTCGATGCTCGGGGCGGTGCAGACCTGACTGCGGTCGAGGCCGTAGACGGTGATCATGTCGTTGGCCAGGGCGGTCGCACCGATGGCCTCCGGCTTGCCGAGCTGATCGGAGGCCAGCGCCCACAGCTTGGCGATCTTGCTCACGATCCGCGCAGCGTGGCCGTCGTCGCACACCTTGCGGGCCGGCGGCTCGCGGCCCGCGAGCGCGGCGCGGGCGCCGCAGGTGACCCACCGGTCGACGATCGCGTAGGGACCGGCAGAGGAGGCCCGGGCGCCGGCGAAGTACGGCTCGCCCCAGAGGCAGGC
>MEMX01000078.1:27354-46701 GCA_001768075.1 Anaeromyxobacter sp. RBG_16_69_14
CCAGGTCCACCAGGGCCCGACAGAACGCGGGACCGTGGTCCCGGGAGCGGGCGAGCGGGTGGGCCATCTCGTGAACGAGGGTCGCGACGATCTCGGCCTGGTCGGCGTTCGGGCAGGTGGTGATGACGATGCGGCGAGGCGCGAACCGGGAGGTCATCTCGACGCTGCCGACGACGAAGCCGCGCCCGTCCGTCCGGCCACGGTTGACGATCAACGACACCTCGGGGAATCGCGCGGCCGCGCGGAGCTGGCCGAACCACTCGCGGATTGTCGAGGTCGCGATGGCGGCGCCCTCGTCGTCGCCCACCGGCTGCGGACACTCCGGCAACGCCTCGCGGTCGTCCACCCGCGCGTCATCGTCGCGCCCGCTCTCGAGGACCGGCGCAGGCGAGCGTGGGACTGCGGGCACCCAGGGAAGAGGCCGGCCTTCCGGATCGAGCCTCTCGGGCTTCACGCCCTCCAGCGCCGACAGCACCCAACACACCTGCGAGTCCGGCAGCACCAGGGTGTGCCTTGGAAAGACGAACACCGCCTTGCCCTCGAGTCCGTCACGCACGATGACGGGACCCCCCTCGGGAGCGAGGCGCAAGTGTCTCACCGGGGCGATGATCGCCCACTGCTCGGGAGCGATGCTGCCGACGCCCGCGATGTCGGCGGGGCCCATGACCACGCCTCCGGGGAGCTGCTCGCGCCGCAAGAGCTCGCGCACCGTCGCGCGGGAGAGCTCAGGAGGGAGCCGGATGACGCTGCCGCGGATGCCCGGGACGACCTCGGCGAGCTCGGGGGATGCGCCTGCCGCGGATGCGTCGTGGTGAGCGAGTGGGGTCATCCGCCACATCGTAAAACACGGCGAGAAGGCGGCTCCAGCACTATTGTCATCTCACAGCGGCGACCAGTTGATGTGATTCTCCAGGGTCACCGCCGCCGCTGTGAGCTGATATCCGGCGCCTTGCGGCGCCTCAAGCGGAGGGGAGAACTCTCCCCCCGCGCCCCCCATCTCGAGCGTCAGTTCATGTGGCATGCGCTATCAGCCCGACCAACCCGGGCGGTCCTCACGAGATGAGTCCGACCCAACGTCTCCTGCTGTTCGCTCCGGGAGCCGGCGCGCCCTCCGGCTCCCCTTGGATGACGAGCTGGACCGAGAGGCTGAAGGTAATCGGCCAGGTGGTTCGGTTCGACTATCCATACGCCATCGCGGGGAAGCGGAGCCCCGATCGCCTCCCGGTACTGATCGCGGCACACCGGGCTGCGCTCGCCGACGCACGGGCGCAAGCACCCGACTCGGTCATCCTGGTGGGGAAGTCCATGGGGTCGCGGATAGGCTGCCACGTCGCGCTCGAGGAGCCGGTCACGGCGATCGTCTGCCTGGGGTATCCGCTCCGCAGCGCGCGCGGCGATCTGCGCAGCGACGTGCTCCTCGCGTTGCGCACGCCCGTGCTCTTCGTGCAGGGTTCGCGCGACCCGCTGTGCCCGCTGGAAGCGCTGGGCGCCGTGCGCCAGCGCATGGTGGCCCCGACGGTCCTCCACGTCGTCGAGGGTAGCGACCATTCGCTGCGCCTCGGAGCTCGCGCCCTCCGCGAGCGTCAGCTGACACAGGAAGCGATCGACGACGGCATCATGGCGGCGGTCGTCGCCTTCGTGAGCGGTCACGCGACAGTAGACGCTCCCCACGCACACTCCTAGGACTCTGGATGGCGGTGCCCTTGACGGTAGGTACGGGCGCTGCTGTTTCCCGCTGTGCTCGCCGCGCGGGCGGGAAGGGCGAAACCGAGCCCTTCGAGCAGCACCCCACCGGGATAGCCGCCAGACTGTAATCATCGCGGGCCTGCCTGGTCTGTCCTCCACGATGCCGGCCTGGTGGCCGGGAGGAGGAAGGACCCGATGACCCGCACCATCGCGCTCGCCGCGCTCGCGGCCGCTCTCGCGTCGCCCGCGCTCGCGGAGGAGCTCCGCGTCGATCCTGACGCCGGCAACAACACCTTCAACGCGGTCTTCGACGCGAAGCTCGGGGAGCGGATCACCGCCCAGAGCTCCGCGGTCGCCTGCGATCTCCGCTACGACGACAAGACGGGCCTCGCCTCCGGTCAATGCTCCGTCCCGCTCACGAGCATCAAGGTGGACAACGAGGACACCAAGACCGAGCACTTCCAGCAGTGGGTCACGAACAAGAAGAGCGACCCCAAGGGATGCCGGTTCGAGGCTTCGTTCGAGGGCGTGAAGGTCGGCGCGCTCGCCGCCGAGCGGCCCATGCCTTTCACCGCCGAGATCCCGTTCATGGTCTGTGGCCGCAAGCCTCACGACAGACGGAAGGAGAAGGTGAAGGGAACCGCTCTCCTCTTCCCGCCCGGCGCATACGGTCAGAAGGAAACCGTCCGGATCCGCGCGACGATCGAGGGCTTCGACCGCGACGCCTATCACATCGGCCCGAAGTACACGGAGGGCTGGATCGCCCGCGTCCAGTCGCTCGCCAAGGTCGTCGCGGATGAGGGGACGATCGAGCTCTCCTTGTTCGCGAAGGCGAACGGCGCCGCCAGCGCACAGAAGTGAAGTCCGCGGGGGCCGCGCGAGCGGTCCGTCCACCGCAGCACCACCAGCAGTCACAAGCAGAGCCGAAAGGAAGACCATGATCCGTGAAGCCATGAAGGGTGCCGCCATCGCCGCCTCCGTCTTCTCCCTGTTCACGTCCGGCGCCGCGTTCGCGGGTGACAAGGCCGCCACGAAGACGAAGGAGGGCGCCAAGGTCGTGAAGTGCGCCGGAGTGAACGAGTGCAAGGGTAAGGGCAGCTGCGCCGGGGCCGACAATTCGTGCAAGGCCGAGAACTCCTGCAAGGGCAAGGGCTGGACCGAGGAGAAGAGCGGAAAGGCCTGCACCGACAAGGGAGGAAAGGTCCTCGCCTCCAACATGTAGACCGGAGCGGGGACCGGCGCGCTGCGCCGGTCCCCGAACCCGCATGGCGTTCACGCGCAAGATCCTCGGCCACGGCATCGGCCTTCGCACGAAGCACTTCGCCCAGCACCTCGCGGCGCGCCCGCCCGTCGACTGGGTCGAGGTTGTGAGCGAGAACTTCATGGCCCCCGGCGGCCGTCCCGTGGCCGTGCTGGAGAAGGTCCGCCGCGACGTACCCGTGGTGCTCCATGGCGTCTCGCTCTCGATCGGCTCGACCGATCCGCTCTCGGAGAGCTACCTCGGCCAGCTCGCCGAGCTCGCCGGGCGTATCGAGCCCGCCTGGATCTCCGATCACCTGTGCTGGGGCTCACACGGCGGCCGGTACGCGCACGATCTCTGGCCGCTGCCGTACACCGAGGAGGCGATCCGGCACGTCGTCGCCCGCGTAGAGCACGTTCAAGAGGTGCTCGGCCGCCAGATCCTGCTCGAGAACGTCTCGTCGTACGTCGCGTTCCGGGCATCCGAGATGGAGGAATGGGAGTTCCTCGCCGAGGTGGCCGATCGCGCCGACTGCGGAATCCTGCTCGACGTCAACAACGTCTACGTGTCGGCCCGGAACCACGGGTTCGACCCGCACGCCTACCTGGCTGCCGTCCCTGCCGCGCGCGTCGGGCAGATCCACCTCGCCGGCCACTCCGACAAGGGCCGCTACCTCCTCGACACGCACGACCACGAGGTCCCCGCACCGGTCTGGGACCTGTACCGCGAAACGGTGCTGCGCCTGGGACCCGTCTCCACGCTCATCGAGTGGGACGACAACGTCCCGCCGCTCGAGCGGCTCGTCGAGGAGAGCCGGCGCGCCACGGCGATCGAGGCGGAGGCTCTCGCGCCGCCGTTCCGGAGGGCCGTCCCATGACTCTCGAGGAGACGCAGGCCGCCTTCCACGCGCTCGCGACGCGAGCAGCAGATCTCCCTGCCGCCGCCGAGAGCTTCCTCGTCGGCTCACCGGCGTTCCCGGCGGCGGAGCGGATCGGCATCTACGCCGACATGTACCTGTGGCGTCTCACCGACGCGCTCCGCGAGGACTACCCCAAGACCGCGGCCCTGCTCGGCGACGAGCGGCTTCTCGCGCTCGCGAAGGCATATGCGCGTGAGCACCCGTCCGACCAACCCGATCTCGGCCATTTCGGCCGTCACCTCCCGGCCTTCCTGCGCCGGTTGCCTGCGCCGGAGCGCGCCGACCTCGCCGACCTCGCCGACCTCGAGTGGGCGCGCTCGGAGGTCTTCTTCGAGAAGCCCGCCACGTCGATCGCGCGCGATGCGCTCGCAGCTCTCGGACCGGACGCGTTCCTCGACGCCCGCCTCGAGCTCATTCCCGCTCTCCGGATCCTCGTCCTCGACCACGACGCGGCCACGGTCTGGCGTCACCTGGAGGACGGCGATCCCCTGGAGTCGGCGGTCGTCTGCCCAACCGCGGTGGCTGTATGGCGGGCCGGGTTCGAGGTGTTTCACGCCCGCATCGACCCCGATGAGGCTCGAGCGATCGAGATCGCCCGGGCGGGCGAGCCGCTCCGGCACGTCTGCTCCACGTTCCATGATCGCGAGGATCCGGCGGGCGCCGCATCCGCCGTCCTCGCTTCCTGGGTGGACGAAGGGTGGATCGCCGACGCCTCGAGCGCAGGCTGATCCGGGAATGGTGGCATCGAAACGTCGGTCTTCTCCCCCGACCGAGTGACTCCTTCATGCAAGGCGAGACCCTGGCAGCAGCGAGCCGCACTGGCTTCGAGTACACCAGCGAGTGGCCTCGCATGCCCCGCCTCGCACATCCGCCCGAGTTGGCCCCGAGCGCCGCTCCGCTCTCGAGGGCGGACGAGGACGCTCTTCTTTTGCGGCTGCGTGCCGGGGACCGCGACGCGTTCGCCGCGCTCGTTCAACGTCACGGGGGCGCGCTGCTCCGGTTCGCCCATGTCTTCGCAAGGACCAGACCTCTGGCGGAGGACCTGGTCCAGGAGACGTGGCTCGCCGCCCTGGAAGGCCTCCAGGGCTTCGAGGGGAGGGCCTCGGTCCGGACCTGGCTCTTCCGCATCCTCGCCAACAGGGCGCGGACGCGGATCGCTCGC
This sequence comes from Anaeromyxobacter sp. RBG_16_69_14, assembly GCA_001768075.1. Classification (GTDB taxonomy): domain Bacteria; phylum Myxococcota; class Myxococcia; order Myxococcales; family Anaeromyxobacteraceae; genus Anaeromyxobacter_A. Next base: position 32,362 of record MEMX01000078.1, read on the forward strand.
GATCGGCGAACCGTTCCCTTCTCCGCCCTCGCCCAGTCGGATGAGGGTGAGAATCCCGCCGTCGACCCGGATCGGTTCGACCAGACGGGGAGGTGGAACGACCCTCTCGTAGTCTGGTCGGAAGAGAACCCCGAACGCCTGGCGCAAGACCGAGAAACTCGGGCCGCCATCGAGGCCGCGATCGCCGAGCTGCCCGAAGGGCAGCGGGCGGTCATCACGCTTCGGGACGTCGAGTGCCTCGACACGGACGAAATCTGTAATCTCCTGGCCATCACGGTGACGAATCAGAGGGTGCTCCTGCACCGAGCCAGGGCAAGGGTGCGCCAGGCGCTCGAGCGTCATCTTGGCGGAGCGCGGTGATGCTGACCTGCAAGCAGACCACGGAGCTCGCGACCGCCTACACCGAGGGACACCTCCGCTTGCCGGACAACCTCCGCTTCAGGCTGCACCTCGCCACCTGCCGCCGCTGCCGGTCCTACATGAGGCAGCTCGACATCACCGCCCGCGCTCTCCGGATTCTTCCCGAGCCGGAGATCTCGCCCGAGCTCACGGGCGCGCTCCTGCGTCGTTTTGACGGTTGGAAGGCGGACCGGGAAGCGGCGGAAGAGCGTCGTCCTGCGGCACAGGCTCCGCAGCTCACGTTCCCCACATCGACCACCTCGCGGGGAGGGCGCACGCGGACCGCGGGCTCGGCCCTCGCTGCCCTCGCGGCCTTCGGGCTCCTCGTGGGGTTCGCGTCGAACCGCTCGCCCTCGGCCGAGGACTGGGCCATCGCCTTGGCCCTCGCCGCCGCCGCATTGGCTCTCGCTGCGCTCTCCAGCCGCTTCTCGCTCGGCGTGGTCGTCGCCGCCGTCTCGGTGGCCTTCGCGGCGGCGCTCGTCGGCGGAGGGGATGGCCCACTCACCCTGTCGGCGGGCATTCACTGCCTCGGGGCCGAGATCGCCTCCGCTGCGGCCGTCGCTGGCACGGCCTGGTTCGCTCTTCGTCCTGAACCGCCTGCCCGGGCTCGCCATGTCCTCGCGGCTGCGGCGGCCGCCGGCGCCGTGGCGGCCGATGCAGCACTCCGGGTCACCTGCGATGCCCACGGCTCCCTGCTTCACTTGCTCGTCTTCCACGTCGGCGGTGTCGTCGCAGCCGCGAGCGCCGCCATGTTCTTTCTCCGCTCACGGTTGCGGCCGGCACATTCCTGAGCGCGCGTCTTGATGGCTCGGTCGATGAGCGTGGGCCATCCTCGAGCATCGCGACACCTTCACACCTCTCCGGCAGGGCAGGCGCGAGAGGCCAGCAGCGCAAGCGTCAGGCCGGCCGCTGCCAGGAGCCCTGATGCTGCCCGGACGTGGTTCCACGTGGTCCACCCTCGGAGATAATGACGCCACAGGTGCGCCGCCTCCGCGCTGGCTGGAGCCATCGAAGCCAGCGCGTCGTTGCGGGGGACGTTGAAGGCGATCGTGACCAGGATGGTGCCAGCCAGATACAGGACGCTGCCGCCGACGCGGAGGCCGGTGCCCGCCTCGCTCGATGCGAGGAGCGACAGGACGATGAGCAGCACGCATGCCGCGGCCGTCCCGAACAGCGCTCCCATGAACCAGCGGTTGATCGCCGCGACGTTGATCGACTGCATGGCGGCGATCCCCTGATCCGGTGGGAGCCTGGAGAGCGCGGGCATCACGAAGGTGGAGAACGCGAAGAAGACCCCTCCGACCAATCCAGCGCCCAGCGCCGCGAGGAGCGTCACGAGGGACAGGGCAAGGCTCATGGGTTCCACGCTCCCGCCGCAGCCGTCGCTCGGGCGTGGTCGGCGAGGACCCGAGGGGTCCGGCCCAGGGCCCGCTGCACGCCGTCCATCAAGTGGCCGTTGCGACCATCCAGGACGGCGGTGAACAGGTGCCTCATCGGCGAGACGAACTCGGCCGGCACCCCCTCCGCCGCGAGCGTGGACGCGTACTCGTCGATGGGGATCTGGCCGCAGCGGATCTTCCGCCCGGTCGCCCCGGCAATCTCCGCGATCGCCTCTGCAAAGGTCAGGAGACGAGGACCGGTCTTGCCGCTCCCGCCGAGCACCAGCGTCACCTTCTGATTCGTCGCCATGACCGCCTCCTCATTCCTGGCTCTGGAGGAGAGTGTGCTTCGTGCGGTGCTGCATGGTTTGTGTCACAGATCGAGCATATCCGGCTGGGAGCGCGTGCGGAGAACCGACACGCGCCGCGCCCCTCGAAGGTTGCCCATGTGATGGAGCCGGCCGCTCGCCTGCGTCCTTCTCATGTTTCGCGAGGCGTTAGTATCCTCAGGCGAAAGGGAGGCCGACGATGCACCTCGCGATGAACGAGTTACCGGTCGTGGAGGACTACGGAGGGGGCTTCTGCAGCCGCATGGTGAATTGGGGCGGGATGATCGTCTCCTACGAGATCTTCCCGAAGGGCGTGGACGCGACACCCTTGTTCAAGGGGTTGCCGGGAGACATGTGCCAGTCACCGCATTGGGGCCACATCCTGAGGGGCCGCATGCGAATCCGGACACCGGGTGGCGAGGCCGTGCTGAAGACCGGCGACGTCTATCACCTCGAGCCAGGGCACGTCCCGGTGTTCGAGGAGGAGACGGAGGTGCTCGAGTTCAGCCCGGAGAAGCAGTATCAGCAGACGATCGACATCGTCTCCAAGAACATGGCTGCCGCCCATGGCGGGGAATGAATCAACGGCGCGTCATCCCATGTCCGACACCTTCACCACCGAGCGTGACGGGCCTTGTGCTTCTTCCGCCGTTGCGCTTCCGGGCGCGCCCAAATCGCCAGCCAGATCGTTCGCGCTCGCCAGAGGCGGCGTGGTAGGCTTCGGTCTCCTCGAGTACGAATGTCCCGGATCGATCCCAGCTTCAGGGTCTGCGCGCTCCTCGGTCACCCCGTAGGTCACTCGCTCTCCCCGGCCCTTCACAACGCCGCCTTCGAGGCGCTTTGCCTGCCCTTCGTCTACGTGGCGCACGACATCGAGCCTGGCCACGTCCCGCAGGCCATCCAGGCAGCGCGCGCGCTCGGTTACCGCGGACTCTCGGTCACCATCCCTCACAAGGTGGCCGCGCTCGCCTGCGTCGACGAGATCGACCCCACCGCGCGCGCCATCGGCTGCATCAACACCATCGTGAACGAGGACGGCCGGCTCCTGGGCACCAACTCCGATGGTCTGGGGGCACTCGACGCCCTGCGCCAGGCCCACGCCGACCCGGCCGGGAAGCGCGTGGTGTTGCTCGGTAGCGGGGGCGCGGCTCGGGCCCTGGCCATGACCCTGGCCTTCGAGGCCCGTCCGGCCGAGCTGCTCCTCCTCGGGGTGGTCCCGGAGGAACTCGAGCGCCTGGCGCGCGACGTGGCCGAACGCACCGGCGCCGCGGTCTCGGGGCGCGCCCTCGGCGAGGTGGCGCTCGGCGAGGCCATGGCCCGGGCCGACCTGCTCTTGCAGTGCACGCCGGTGGGTCAGTACCCCGACACCGAGCAGTCCCTGGTCCCGCCCGGGCTCCTGCGGCCGGGACTGACGGTCTTCGACGCCGTATACAACCCGCGCCGCACCCGCCTGTTGCGCGACGCAGCCGCGGCCGGCTGCCGGGTGGTCGAGGGCATGGAGATGTTCCTGGGTCAGGCGATGGTTCAGTTCCAGGTCTGGACCGGCGAGAAGCCGCCGGCGGAGGTGATGCGGCGCGTGGTCCTGGAGAGAGTGTGAACCTGGTCCTCGTCGGCTACCGGGGCACCGGCAAGAGCACGGTGGCGCATCTTCTGGGAGAGGCGCTGGGGCGCCCAGTGGTGAGCCTCGACGAGGAGATCGTGCGCACCGCGGGCTGCTCCATCCCCGAACTGGTGAAGGCCCGAGGCTGGGCGCACTTCCGCGACCTGGAGGAGGAGCTCTGTCGGCGCTGGGGCAAGGAGGAGGGCCGGGTGCTCGACTGCGGCGGCGGCGTGGTGGAGTGCGGCGCCAACTTCGAGTCGCTGCGCCGGAACGGGCGGGTCTTCTGGCTCCGGGCCTCGGTGCCCACCATCGTGAGCCGCATCGGCGGCGACACGGAGCGCCCATCGCTCACCGGGACCAAGAGCTTCACCGAGGAGGTGGAGGAGGTCCTGGCCCGCCGCACCCCGCTCTACCAGCGCCTGGCCCACCTAGCGGTTGACACCGACGGCCGCTCCGTCGAGGAGACCGCGGCGGAGATCGAGCGGGACTTTCGCGCAGCCGAAGCGCACTAGCCCGGCTCATTCATCCCCTGTGGACGGGCCCGTCCTTGTTCGCCGCAGATGCGGCTGCTGACGCCCGCCGGACGCTGTTGGTCCTCGACAGTCCTCGACTCCCTGGCGGCAAGGCGCACGCGGTTGAAGACCCAGCGCCGGTCGTCCACAAAGAGCCGCCGCGGCGGGACGCGCGCGGAGGCTAGCGCCGAGCGCGGGCGGTTCCAAGCAGGGCCGCGCGCCCGGCGCCGGCGCCGCTCTACTTCTCGGCAACCTGGTGCAGCGCAAACGCCGCGCCCTGCGCGTCCGTGAGCTGCGCGATCCGGCCGCCGGGCACGTCCATCGGGCCGTTCATCACCTTGCCACCCTTCCTCGTCGCGCGGCCGATCGCCGCCTCGAGATCGCTCGTGCTCACGTAGTAGATCCACATGGGAGGCATCGGCGCGCCCTTCGGGATCACCATCATCCCGCCGAGGCGCTGCTCGCCCACGCCGTAGATCCGGTAGGTCCCCATCGGCCCCATGTCCATGTCCTGGAGCACCTTCCAGCCGAAGAGCTCGGAGTGGAACCGGAACGCGGCGGCGCTGTCGCTCGTCAGGAGCTCGTTCCAGCAGAACCCACCTGGGTGGCGCTCACGCGCCCTCGTACGCGCGCCGGAGCCCGGCGAGGTCGATCTTCTTCATGCCGAGCATCGCCTGCATCACGCGCCCGGCACGGGAGCGATCGCCGCTCCGCATCAGCTCTCCGAGCGCGGTCGGCACGATCTGCCAGGACAGGCCGTAGCGATCCCGGAGCCAGCCGCATTGTTCAACCGTGCCGCCGTCCGAGAGCGCGTCCCAGAGCAGGTCGACCTCGGCCTGGTCAGCGCAGTTCACCATGAACGAGATGGAGTGGTTGAACGGGTCGAGCGGCCCCGCGTTGATGGCCATGAACTTCTGGCCTGCGAGGGTGAACTCCACGACCTGGACCGATCCGGCGGGTCCGCTCGGAGTGTCCGCCGGGATGGGCGTGACGCTGTCGACGCGCGAGTCGGGGAAGAGCGAGACGTAGAACTTCGCCGCCTCGACCGCCTTGTCGGCGAACCACAGGTGGGGAGTGATCTTCGATGGGCTCATCGTGGCCATGGGGCCTCCTTGTGCGACGGGTTGGGGGTGAAGGGGCCTGCCCAGAGGGATCAGGTCTCGCGGACGTGGTCGAGGCACCGCTCGCCGGACGCGACCTTCGGATCCATCCACAAGACCTCCCAGTGGTGACCGTCGGGGTCGTAGAAACTCCAGCCGTACATGAAACCGTGGTCGACGGGGTCGAGAGCGGGCGCGCCTCCGGAGGCGAGCGCGGCCCGGACGAGCTCGTCCACCTCGCGCCTGGACTCGCACGAGATCGCCAGCAGGGCCTCGGTGTGGGTGGCGGTATCGCACGTCTCGCGCTTCGTGAACGTCCTGAAGAATCGGTCGGTGAGGAGCATCACGAACGCGTCGCTGCTCACGACCATGCAGGCCGCCTTGTCGTCCGTGAAGTGCGGGTTGAACTCGAAGCCGAGCCTCGAGAAGAACTCCATGGACGTCTTCAGATCGCGGACCGACAGGTTGACGAACATCTTTCGCGCGCGGGTCGTAGCCATCGTGGGCCTCCGTAGACGGTTTCGAGAGAGGGACAGCGGGGCGTTCTCGAACTCATCGGCCCCCCGTCGGGGCCTCCCCTGCCCAGGAGCGCGCCGCCGATGGGGCAAGCTCGAGCGGCAGCCCGAAGCGGGGGAAGACCGCGTCGGTGTCGAGGAAGAAGGTCATCCCGGTGATCCGGCCCGCCGCGAGCTCGAGCACGAGGAGCGCCCACGCCCGGCGCCCCAGCCCGGGCGCGGCCGGTAGCTTGTACTGCGCGAACGCTGGCGAGCCGCACGCCGCCGTGGTGACGAAGCGCGATCCGCGGCAAGCCGCCCCGCGCCCCACCAGCCAGGCGCGGATGGCGTCGTGGCCACGCAGCCAGAGCGCGTACGGTGGCATCGACATCGTGGCGTCCTCGTGGAGGAGCGCGGTCAGCGCGTCCATGTCGTACCGCTCGAACGCGTCCACGTAGCGCTCTATGAGCGCGCGCTCCTCGTCCGACGGCGCCGGAAGCGGCTCGCCGAGGTCGAGACCGGACAGCGTCGCCCGGGCACGCTGCAGCGCGCTGTTCACGGCGGCGACGGAGGCGTCCACGGCGTCCGCGATCTCGGCCGCGGACCAGCCGAGCACGTCCGCAAGGAGCAGCGCGGCGCGCTGGCGTGGCGGAAGGCGCTGCACGGCGGCCACGAACGCGAGCCGGATGCTCTGGCGCAGCACCGCCCGCTCGGAGGGATCGCACTCGGCGGGGACGGCGCTCGCGTCCGGCACCGGATCGATCCAGTGGGAACGCGGCAGCGCGGTGAGCGGCGCGTCGATGGCGCTCGGAGGGCCGAGGTCCATCGGCCGTGCGCGCCTCGAGCGTTCCGAGAGCGCGTCGAGGCACACCCGGGTGGCGATGCGGTAGAGCCAGGTACGTAGGGACGAGCGGCCCTCGAACCGATCGCCGCTGCGCCAGGCGCGCACGAGCGTCTCCTGGACGGCGTCGTCAGCCTCGGAGGCGGAGCCGAGCATGCGGTAGCAATGACCCGTCAGCGCGGCGCGATGGCGTTCGAGGATCTCGGCGGTGACCATAGCCTGCCTCTATTTCGCGTCACGCGCCCGCGCCGTCCCGGGGGCGGCGAACGCCCCATCTGCACCTCGCCGAACGGCGACCGACCCCGCGGCGAGCTCCTCCACGCGGCCATGCTCGTCGGCCATCTACGGGAAGCTGCGGCCGCTTGGCATACCGACGGTGAAGAATCGGATCGCGCGGATGGTGATGAAGCTCGTCATCGAGCCGATCTTCGAGGCCGACTTCAAGGTCTCGTCGTTCGGGTTCCGGCCACGCCGGAGCGCGATCCAGGCGCTGGAGACCATCCGGGAGACGGTGAGCGCCGGATGCAACCACGTCCATCGTCGTCGAGGGTGGCGACCATTCGCTGCGCCTCGGGGTTCGCGCCCTCCGCGAGCGCCAGCTGACACAGGAGGCTATCGACGATGGCATCGTGGCAGCGATCGTCGCCTTCGTAGAACGATCACGCGACGGCTGGCTCTCTGCACGCATGCGCTGAGGGCTCCGGATACCGGTACCCTTGACGGTAGGTCTATCCTTCCGCGCTACCTGCCACCGCACAGTGCCGCTGATTCTCAGTCAAGGGGCCCGCTCGGGTGTCCGCTGATTCTGCGCACCCAGTCGCTATTGTGCCGTTTTTGCGTCCAGAACCACAGCTACCGTCGAAGCTGCGCCAGGCTGCGTCTACTTGAGGCTGCGCCGGCGTGTGGATCTCAAGTTCGCTCTGCCGCGCCGCCAACGTTTCGCGGAGACCCTGCGTCACGAGGTCGATGAGCTCGGTCGTGAGGCTCAGTACCTGGTGCGCAGAGTAGCCGTTGCCGCGCAAGTCCTTGAAGAGCGACCGCGCCAGGATCTGGGCACCCTTGTTGTTGTCGAGTGGAATCTGCACGGCATTTCCCCTGGCTGCGTGGAGGCAGCGTCTCACAGCGGCGACCAGTTGATGTGATTCTCCAGCGTCACCGCCGCCGCTGTGAGCTGATGTCCGGCGCCTTGCGGCGCCTCAAGCGGAGGGGAGAACTCTCCCCCCGCGCCCCCCATCTCGAGCGTCAGTTCATGTGGCATGCGCTATCACATTCACCGACACGATAAAGCAATGCCTGGGCCAAGGTCGGCTCAACCCATGTGGAGCGCCTAACCACGAATCGCCCACGTTCACTCCTCAGGGGCCCTCTTGCCCCATGTGCGGCATCTGGCCATGAGCGCTCGCCCGGTGGGCCGGCTAGCCGCGCAGTCGTCGAGCCACAGCGGTGGGCTCAGCGGCGCGCATCGCCGAGACGGCTGCCCGGGTCGTCTCCGACGCCGGGGGTGAGGTGCGCGTGCGCGCCGCGGCGGAGCAGATCCTCGTCCGCGACGGGCGGGCCCGGGGCGTTCGCCTCGCGAGCGGCGAGGAGATCCTGGCGCCTGTAGTGATCTCCGACACCGGGGCTCGCAATACCTTCCTGCGGCTCGTCCCCGCCGACGTCCCCCTCCCCTTCCGCGACGATCTCCGCCGCATCCCCACCGGCATGGCCACGGTGAGCCTGTACGTCGGCCTCTCCCGCTCGCCAGCCGCGCTCGGCGTTCGCGGCGAGAACTTCTGGATCCACGAGGGCTTCGACCAGGACGCCCTCTGGGCACGGCGTGGCGAGACGCTCGCCGGCGCGCCGCCGCACGTGTACCTCTCGTTTCCATCACTCAAGGACCCCGAGGCACGCGCCCACACTGCCGAGATCGTGACGACGGTGGACGCCGCTGACTTCGCTCGCTGGGAGGGCACGGCCTGGAAGCGGCGCGGCGCGGAGTACCAGGCGCTGAAGGACCGCATCGCGGACGGGCTCCTCGCCGCGGTGGAGAAGCGCCTCTCTGGCTTCCGCGATCTCGTGGCCTACCGCGAGCTGTCGACGCCGCTCACGACCGGCCAGTTCACCGCCCATCCGGGCGGCGAGAGCTACGCCATCCCGTGGACGCCCGACCGCTTTCACAATCGGTGGCTCCAGGTGCGCACTCCGGTGCCCGGGCTCCTCCTCACCGGAGCCGACGCCCTCATGCTCGGGGTCGTGGGGACCGCCATGTCCGGGCTCATGTGCGCGGCGGCGGCCTGCGGCCCGGCTACGTTCCGGAGACTCCGGTCGGAGGCCCACCGGCTCGAGGTCCCCGCGACGCCAGCCACTCGGACGGCGACATCCCCTTCCACCGTTTGAACGCTCTGTTCCAGGCGGTCTGATCGGAGTACCCGAGGCGAAGCGCCACCTCCATGAGCGAGACGCGGCCCGCGCCGAGGAGCCGCTCCGCCTCCGCCTCCCGGAAGTCATCGAGGACCTGGCCGAAGGCGAGCCCCGCCTGCCGAAGCCGCCGGTGCAGCGTGCGCTCCGACATGCCCAGCGCCCGTGCCACTTCCGACGCCTCGGCGCGGCCATCGGGCAGGAGCGGCCGAAGCCGCGCCCGCACGGCCAACTCCAGGTCGCTGGCAGCGGCCCCGAGGCCGATGCGTTCGGCGAGCTGCCGCAGAGTCTGCTGGAGCGCCGGGTCGGCGGTGGCGAGCCGCGACGTCCACACCGCCTCGGGCACCTCCAAAGCCGCCAGGGCACACCCGAACGCGACCGGCGCACCGAGGAGCGCAGCGTGCCGGGTGGGCCGTTTCGGCAGCTGCCGGGTGAGGCGCACTGCCGACGCACGGAAGGGGTTCGCGAGCGGCTGCGAGCGGAAGCGGCCAACGAAGACCGCGAGCGTGAACTCGTCGCTCACCTCGCGCGTCCGGTCGCGGTCCGCGTGGTGCACCGGATTCGCGGGGACGAGCCGAACCTCGCCACCGTCGTGGTCGGTGCGCGCGACTTCGAGGAAGAAACCCTCGGCCACCTGCCGGAAGTGGATCGCGAGCGCGTGAAAGGCGGCCTCGACCGTCTCGGAGCTGGCGGCGAGATAGTCGAGCGCACGGAAGGCGCCGAAGGGGACTGCCAGGCCCACCTCGGTGGGGAGCTCCTCCCGCGAGGCTCGTCGGAATGACTCCTCCCACAGGCGGTCGAACGCTTCCAGGGGTAGGATACCGTCGACGGGTTCGAGCTCCGCCTCGGCGATTCCGGCGGCCTTGCGGAGGGTGCCCGCGTCGAGCCCGACCGCGCCGAAGCCGGCGAGAAGGGCTCGAGCGGTGACCGCGGGTAGGAACACAGAGGGCAGCTTAGCTCCTCCTCGAAAGGAGCGCCGACATACCGGATGCTTGCTCAGGTCCGAGAGCGGGCATCTCGATCTGCGCTCAAGGTGGGCGCGTGCTCACAAGGTTGCCCGTCGTGCGGGCGCGGCTGTGACTATGAGCACTACCCGGGCGTTGGCTGGACTGGTAGGGTTGCTCAAGAGAACGCCGCAGCGGCGAAGCCTCCGCTGATCTCCGGAGAGAACCCACATGCCAGCCGAACCAGCAGCCACGACTGCGCCCCCGCCCCAGACGCTCAGCGCGAACCAGAAATATTGCCACGCCTGCGCTGCGGTCCTCGACGCCCGAGCCGAGCTGTGCCCGAAGTGCGGCGTCCGCCAGAGCGAGCCAGCCCCGGTCGGAGGCCGGAACAAGACGTCGGCAGGAATCTTCGCCCTCCTGCTCGGCGGGCTCGGCGTTCACAAGTTCTATCTCGGGAAGCCGGTGCAGGGCATCCTCTACCTCCTCTTCTGCTGGACTTTCATTCCTTCAGTGATCGCGCTCATCGAGGGCATCGTCTACCTGACGAAGTCAGACGCTGAGTTCAGAGCCAAGTACGGCTAGCGCTCAGGGCACCGCGCGCCAGCGTCGCTAGCCGGAAGACGCTCCAGATGTTCAAGGCCAGGGTGGGTCCCCTTCGCGTTCCGTGAACGACTTGTCCGGGCCGTTCTCGATCCAGGAAGGATGTCTCGCGACCGAGCCGCCCCTCGTCTTCCTCCCCTGTGCTGGCGGAAGCGCCTCGTTTTGGCGGCCGGTGGCCGACAGGTTGGCCGTCCTCGGCCCCGTTCACCTCTTCCACTACCCAGGCTTCGGCGGCCTCCTGCGGAACCGAGCATCCACTCGCTTGGACGATTTCTTCGGCTGGCTCGTGGAGCGTCTGCCTACAGGAGCGAGTCACATCATCGCCCAGTCGATGGGCGGAATTCTCGCCGTGCGCCTCGCGCTGGGGCACCCGGAGCGCGTTGCCCGTCTCGTGCTGGTCGCGACCTCTGGAGGCGTGGACGTAGCCCGCTTGGGTGGAGTTGACTGGCGTCCCGGAGCGGCACTGGCCGACGCTAAAGAAGGCTGGCCTCGTTGCCCCCACGCTTCCACGCATGGAGCGCAAACGACAAGCGGACTCGGCGGGTCTACTTCGTGGAGATGTTCGAGTGGAAGGACCGGAAGGCGTCGGACACCGCCCACCGAACGCCCGAGGTCATGGACGTATGGGGGCCCATGCTGCCTCTCTTGGAGAGTATGGAGCTTGCGCTGGTGGCTACGCCCCTTCGTCGAGCCGGGCCGTCAGCCAGCGCGCCGCCTCGCCGAGGCTCTCCTCCGAGACTCCGTGCCCGAGCGCATCGAATGCGCGATACGCGACCCGTGTCCCGAGCAGCGGCGCGAGCACCTCGTATGCATTGTGCCCCTGCACGGCGGGGATGACTTCGTCCTGCGCTCCGTGCAGGACGAGCACTTCAGCGCGCGACAGCGCCTCCGGCGTCGGGTCCGACCCGGGCAACTGCACGAGCCGCCCCGAATGCGCGACCACGCCGCGGACCAGGTCCGGTCGCGCCAAGAGGAGCGCGAGCGCCATGATTGCGCCTTGGCTGAAGCCAAGAAGGAAAACGCGGGAGGGATCCGTGCCTTGGCCAGCAATCGTCTCCTCGAGGAAGCGAGCCAGGAGATCGCGGCTCGCGCCGATCTCAACTGGGTCGCTGCGCGGCGGCGGGGCGGCCCAGTCTATCGCGTACCAGCGAAAGCCCATCGGCTCCGCCTCGTGCGGCGCACGGGCCGAGACCACGAGGAAGCGCGGATCGAGGAACTGCGCGAGCGGAAGCAGATCCTCCTCGTCGGTCCCGATACCGTGCAGGAGCACGAGGAGCGGCGGCCGTTCGGAGGGTGATCGGGGTGCGACTGCGCGGTGTATGAGGAGCATCGGGTCCTCATACCGCGACTCGGCCCGGCGTCGCCCAGATCGAGCAGGCCTTTCGAACACTACCCGGCTGGCTACGGCTCCCGGACCATCGACTTCGACGGCGTCAGCATACGAGTGGAGCTGCCCCCTGTGCGTCCACTCGCCAGCAGCCGGAGATTCGACAGCGGCACAGGGGGATCGGGATGCGCGTTATCAGACGCGATCCGCAGCTTGGACTTCCCTCCCGCACCCGCTAACCGCGGGGTTCGCGGAGGTACGCCACGCGCGGTCGTCCTCCTCCTGTCTCTCGCGGGGTCACGGCAACTCGAACCCGCGTTGGCGATCTGCTGCGCCGGGTTGTGGAGCTCCAGGTGCTGCCAGCCGCCAAAGCCCTCGAGCGTGAGCGAGGTGTTGGCGCGAGCGGCCGAAGAGGCGGCCAGGGCCGCGAGCACAACCACGGCGCGGAATGCAGGATGAGACATACCCCCCTCACGGCCTACCTCTCCTGGCCGCATGCATGAACGATAGATCGTGATGCAGGAACCGCGAACCCCGAGAAGGGGCTTCCCTCCTGGCTCTTCCACTGACGTACCGCCCTGCAAAGGAACTGATCGCGACTAGCTCCCGAGGAGCTCCGAGACGACCTTCAGGCGCGGGATATGGGTGCAGACGATGCGGATGGAGGAGAGGAGGGGCACCGCCAGCAGCAGCCCCACCGGCCCCCCATGAAGGCCACCACCACGCCGAGCGCGAGGATCGCCAGGGAGCGCTCTGCGGATCTGCTGATGCGGGGTGGGACGCCCTCACACGAGCGCCAATCCCACGGACCTGGTGTGAGCTGGCATGGGTCTCTCTCCTCCCGCCGCTGGAGCCCTCTCCTGGCGGGTCGCTCCCCGGCCCTCCCGGCCTCCGGTCCGTCAAGAGGGGAGCGAGCAACGCGCCCCACGCCTCTCCTCCTGGTCAACTTGTGCACACGTACCGCACCGTTGGCATCGTCGAGAAACGACGATCGTCCAGCCAGACGGCCCTCTCCCCAGCCTTCTCCCCGCCTTGCGGGGCGAGAGAGACCGGCCGCTGCACATTGAGCCCGATGTCCTATCCGATCGCGCCGCCGGTTGAACCCATGCTCGCGACGCTCGCCTGCGCCTTGCCCGAGGGCGAGGGCTGGCTCTTCGAGCCCAAGTGGGACGGGTTCCGCGTCCTCGTCTTCCGCGACGGATCGGAGCTCCACCTGCAATCGCGCGAGCGCAGGCCTCTGAACCGGTACTTCCCCGAGCTCGTGGAGCCGCTTCTCGCCCACTTGCCCGATCGGTGCGTCGCCGATGGAGAGATCGTCATCGCCGGCGAAGCTGGGCTCGACTTCGAGGCTCTGCTGCTCCGGATTCACCCGGCGGCCTCGCGGGTGAAGCTGCTCGCGCAGACGAATCCTTCTGGCATCGTGCTGTTCGACCTGCTCGCGCTGGGCGACCGGAACCTGCAAACGTCCCCGCTCGTCGAGCGTCGCGCGCTGCTCGAGCGGGCCCTGGCCGACGGCGCGCCATCGGTGCACGTCACACCGGCGACGCGGGATCGCGACGTGGCGCAGGACTGGTTTTCGCGGTTCGAGGGAGCGGGGCTGGATGGCGTCGTCGCCAAGCGGCTGGATTCGCGGTACCAGCCCGGCGTGCGCGCGATGGTGAAGGTGAAGCACGGACGTACCGCCGACTGCGCGGTAGGCGGCTTCCGCTGGTACAAGGACGGCAAGGGCACCATGGTGGGCTCGCTCCTGCTCGGGCTGTACGACGATCCGGGAGAGCTGCACCACGTCGGGATCTGCAGCAGCTTCACGAGCGCTCGGCGCAAGCAGCTGGTCGAGGAACTGGCGCCGCTGCGCCAGGGCGCGGCGGACGGCCATCCCTGGCGCGATCGGGCCGGGGGAGTGGACGACGAGGCCCGGCCCGAGCTGCGACGGCCTGGCGCGAGCAGCCGCTGGAACCGGACGCGGGATCTCTCCTGGGAACCCCTGCGCGTCGAGCGTGTCTGCGAGGTCGCCTACGATCACCTCCAGGGGAACCGCTTTCGACATGCCACGCGCTTCCTGCGGTGGCGGCCGGACCGGTCGCCGCGAGATTGCCGCTACGACCAGCTCGAGGTGACGCCGCCGTACGAGCTATCCAGGATCCTGAGCCCGGGACGATGAGCGCTCCCTCGCCGGGAGAGAGCGCCCTCCCCGGCATGACCGGCGCTCGTGCGGGCGCTGGAACTCTCCCGAGAAGGGCTCGCGCCCTCCCCCGCTCTGGTCGTGGGATCTCGCGGCGCTGCCCCCAGATGATCATGCTTCAGCCTGAAAGGAGTTCAGTGCAGCAATCGTCCAGCACCTGCATTGACCCGTCGCACCGTAGCAGGGGTGATTGCGCCTGGGAAGCACGGCGCGCGCTCTCCGCAGCAGGCGGT
>MEMX01000078.1:46717-47101 GCA_001768075.1 Anaeromyxobacter sp. RBG_16_69_14
GAGGCCCGCAGGGCCGGCATTCCCCTGAAACCGCCGAAGTCGCGACAAGTGACGGAGAAGACCCGCCGGTCTGCCGAGCGCGCCTACGAGGTGGGTCATCATCGGCGGCAAGGTGGTCAAGGGCTATTCACCTTCGGAATACCAAGCAGCTCTTGAGCAACCTTGAGCCTCGGCTCAACCTGTAACGGGCCGAGCATCGAGAGAGAGGATGCTCACGCACGGAGGGGCGCGCCGGAGCGGGCAACATGACCGACACGGAAAACGGCAGGCCGCCCTGGAACGACGAGCTGCCCCAGCAGTTCTTGGGCAAGCACCAGTGGGATACCGCAGTCGGTCATCGAGGCCGAGGCGCGCGACGTCCACCAGCGACACCGCACGACCGAG
>MEMX01000079.1:0-878 GCA_001768075.1 Anaeromyxobacter sp. RBG_16_69_14
CGCCCGCGCCTGCGCCAAGGACGCCGGAGAGCGCCATGCGAGCGCAGCCGAGCTGTGCGCCGAGTTCGAAGCGGCGTCGACATCGTCGCGCGGCTCGACGATTCTCGGAGGTGGCAGGCCATCGCTCGACGAGCCGCCGGTCGAGTTCGCCCCCCCTGCCAGCAGCCGTGCCTCCGACCGGCACGCGCTCCTCTCCTCGCTCGCGCTCGCCGCCGCCCTCCTCTCGCTCTCGATCGTCGCCGTGCGCTGGCTCGAGGAGCGTCCGATAGCGCAGGCGCAAGAACTCCTCGCCGCCGGTCACCCGGAGGCGGCGCGCGACGTCATCGCACCGGCCGTGCTGCACCGGCCGACCAGCGCCCGCCTGCGAGTCCTGCACGGCCGAGCCCTCCACCGGATAGGCGGTGAGGCCACCGCCGCGGTCGAGGCCTACGCAACCGCGCTCGATCTCGATCCGCGCGCGCTCGACGGCGCGGCGCTCTCGGATCTGGCGAATGACCTGTCGCAGGATCGCAAGCTCGCCGACCGTTCCGCCCGACTGCTCGCCCGCGCTCGGGCACCGGCCATCCCGGCCGTGCTCTCCGTCGCCCGCTCCGGGAGAGGGGTCGCGCGGCTGCGCGCGCTCGACCTCGCGCGCAAGCTGGGCGCCGAGGGACGCGTCGACCGCGTGGCCGCGTACGGCGAGCTGCTCGAGGACGAGGATTGTGACGTGCGCCGCGGCGCGGCCAGCCGGCTCGCCGAGATCGGGAGCCCCGCCGCCCTCCCCAAGCTGAACGAGCTGGCCGGCGAGACGCTCGACGTTCACGGTCGCCTCGGGCCGGCACGGCGGGTGATGGCCTGCGGGGCGGCAGAGGCGGACGCCGCCATCGAGCGGATCGAGA
>MEMX01000079.1:932-24762 GCA_001768075.1 Anaeromyxobacter sp. RBG_16_69_14
GGCGCGGGGGGAGAGTTCTCCCCTCGAGGCGCCGCAAGGCGCCGGACATCAGCTCACAGCGGCGGCGGTGCCGCTGGAGAATCACATCAACTGGTCGCCGCTGTGACACCTTCCGGGATCGACCGCCGCCGTGGCGGCGTCCCCCCACGCCGTGCTACACCGCGCGATTCATCTGGCGGGGCACGGGCTCCGCCCCAGCGAGATTCACGCGGAGGCACGGCATGTCGCAGGTGGAGCTCACGGGCGCGGAGGCGCTCGGTATCGAGACTGGGCTGCTCGCGGTGGGGGTTTTCGAGGACGATCTCGCAGGCTCCGCCGCGTCGATCGGCTCCGCCCTGGACCGGAAACTGGACGGCCATCTCTCCTCGGCCGCGAAGGAGGAACGCTTCAAGGGCAAGGCGGATCAGGCTCTCCACCTGCACACGCTCGGGCGGCTGCCGGCGGCGCGCCTGCTGCTCTTCGGCCTGGGACGGCGCGCCAGGGCCGAGGGCATCGCCAGGGCGGGATTCGAGCCCTTCCGCATGGCTGCCGGCATGGCCGCCCGCGCGGCGGTGAAGGTGGGCGCCGCAAAGATGGTGCTGGCGCTACCGCCGGAGCTCGACCCGGCCGGCGCGGCGCGGGCCGCCGTGGAGGGCGCGCTCCTCGGGGCGTACCGCTTCGACAGGTACAAGAGCAAGAAGGAGGAGCAGGGCAGCCTGCGCACGCTGGTGCTGGCCGGGCCAGCGGCTGCGACGCGCGAGGTGAAGGAGGCCGCACGGCTCGGCCAGGAGGTCGCCACCGCGGTCGCCTGGGCGCGCGACCTCGTCAACGAGGCGCCCGCGCACTGCACGCCCTCGCGCCTGGCCCGCGCCGCCCAGCAGCTCTCGCGGGAGGCGGGTCTCAAGTGCGAGGTGCGCGGCCCCAAGGAGATCGAGGCGCTCGGGATGGGTATGTTCCTGGGCGTCACCCGCGGCTCGGCCGAGGAGCCCCGGCTGGTGAAGGTCTCGTGGCTCCCCCCGGGGCTCCCGAGGAAGACGGCCGCGGTGCAGCCGCTCGTCCTGGTGGGCAAGGCCATCACGTTCGACTCGGGCGGACTCTCGCTCAAGCCCACCGAGAGCATGGTGACGATGAACGGCGACATGGCGGGAAGCGCCGCCGTGCTCGCCGCCATGAAGATCGTCGCCGCGATCGCGCCGCCCTTCCCCGTGCACGCGCTGCTCGGAGCCTGCGAGAACATGCCCGGCGGCCGCGCCTACAAGCCGAGCGACGTCCTCACCGCCTACAACGGCAAGACCGTGGAGGTGACCAACACCGACGCCGAAGGGCGGCTCGTCCTGGGGGACGTGCTGGCCTGGGGCGTGGACACGCTGAAGCCGGCCGCCGTCTTCGACGTGGCCACGCTCACGGGGGCCTGCGTGGTCGCGCTGGGAAACACCACCGTCGGGGCCTTCGGGCCGGACGGCACCGCCATCGAGGCGGTGCTCGCCGCGGCAGGGGCGGCGGGCGAGGACTTCTGGCGCATGCCCATGACCGAGGCGGTGAAGGACACCCTCAAGAGCGACGTCGCCGACATGAAGAACACCGGCGAGCGCTGGGGCGGCGCCATCAGCGCGGCCCACTTCCTCCACGAGTTCACGGGCGAGACGCCCTGGGCGCACCTCGACATCGCCGGCCCGTCGCACAGCTCGAAGGAGCGCGGCTACGTCGCGAAGGGCGGGACGGGCGTGGCGGTGCGGACCCTGGTGGAACTGGTGCGGGCGTGGAGGCCGGAGGCGTTTTCCACGCGTCCGGGCTCGAAGGAGAAGCGGGAGTAGGATGGGCCGCGACAACCGCGGTGAGGCCGACGGCGATCCGGCAGAGCGGCAGGGTCCGCCGCGGCGGGTTATGCTCGGGCCGTGACCCCACTCGACGAGCTGGCCCTCCTCCTCCGCCCCGCCGCGGGCGGGCTCTACGTGGTCTCGACCGGGAGGGAAGAGCAGCTCGCGGTGCAGCGCAAGATCTACGGCGGAGGCAGCGAGAACGACGTCGCGGCCCGCTGGCGCGAGGCGCTCGCTCGCGCGCCGTCGGCGCGCGCCTTCCTGCTCGGAATCCCTTCGGACGTGGGCGCCGGCTTCCTGCGCGGCGCCAACATGGGGCCACAGGCGATCCGCTCGCGGCTGGTGGAGGAGGACCCCGAGTTCTTCTCGCGCGCCGCGGCCCGGGGACTCGTCGACGTGGGCGACGTCTTCGTCGTCCCACAGCTCCTCCACGACGAGATGCTCTCGGAGGCGCAGAAGGCGGCCACGCGCGCGGCCATCTACCTCGGCGTCCCCGAGAGCGAGCGCGCCCGCCTCCCGGTCTCGCCCCTCTCCATGGCCGAGCGGGCGATCGAGATCCTCCTCCGCCTGAGCCCGGGCGCGAGGCTCCTCGTGCTCGGGGGCGATCACTCCTGCGCCTGGCCGCCGGTGAAGGCGCTGGCGGCGGCGCGGCCGGGGTTGGGCATCGTGCAGATCGACGCTCACACCGACCTGCTCGAGGAGCGGCTCGGGGTGCGCTACTGCTTTGGAACCTGGTCGTACCACGCCAACGAGCTCCTCGGCCGTGGAGGGAGGCTGGTGCAGGTGGGCGTGCGTGCGTCCCGGCGCGACCGCGGGCACTGGGAGGCGAGCTACGGCGTCCGGCAGCTCTGGGCGGAGGAGGTGCGCGCCGACCCCGCGCGCGCGCTCGAGGTCGTCGTCGCGCTGGTCCGCCAGGCCGGAGTCGAGGAGGTCTACTTCTCGAACGACATCGACGGGACGGACGCGGGCGCGGCGCGGGCGACCGGCACGCCGGAGCCAGGCGGTCTCGACGCCGACTTCGTCGTCGAGCTCATCCGGCGGCTCGGGCGCGAGGTGGGGCTCGCCGGCGGAGACGTGATGGAGGTGGCACCGCCGCTCGCGCATGGCGACGGCGAGCCTACCCGCACCCTCGCGCTCGCGGCGCGCTACCTGCGAGAGACCGCGGCGGCGGCGATGGGGGGGGCGATCTAGCCGTGCCTACAGATTCACCGTCCCGGGGACCTGCTCTCCCTCCGGCGGCTCCTCGGGCGGCGCAGGCTGGGCGTCCTCGACGTACTTGATGGCCGTGCCGGCCACCAGCATGTGCCCGTAGGCGTTGGTGACGAACTTCCGGGTCACGACGACGGCGTCCGCCCCGAGCTCGCAGGCCTTTTCGCGGAGCACCTCGTCCGCGCCGCCCGCTGGCGGCGAGGTCACGTGTGCCTGCAGGTCCGCGACTTCCTCGTAGGCGCGATCAGGCGCCTTTCCCAGGAACTCGATGCTGCAGCCCTTTGGCTTGGGTTCGGACCGGAGGGCCGAGCCCGAGGGCCTGACCTTGACTGACCCGCAGCCGGCGGTACTGACGGCGAGGAGCAGCGTGGCGAGGAGAGCGACGGGAGCAGGCTTCACCGTGCTCCCTGGTCTAGAGCAAATTGTAGTGGAATGACGCGTTGATGCGGCTCTCGCGGCCGAAGTCCCTGGCGGTCGCCCCGAAGGCGCTGCCGAAGGTCGCGCGGCGGCCGAACACGTACTCGATGCCGAACGACGCGTTCTTGGCGAAGGTCCAGAACGTGTTCACGAAGGCCTGATCTATCCGCTGGTTCAAGCCCGAGATGTCCCCGGCTGCAGGGTTGGGCTTGATGAACGTCTGGCTCCAGACCAGGTTGGAGCGCCACTGCGGGTTCCACACGTGCGTGTAGCCGAGGTGGTAGGCAAGCGCATCCCAGAGGAAGAGCTCGGTGCCGCTGTCGACAGGGTTGCGCTCGCCGTTGATGGTATTGAGCAGGTAGCGTCCGATACCTCCACCGCCCTCGGCGTGCGCCACGAGCGTATCGCCCATGAACTTGAAGCTGCCCGATGCAGCGAGGCCGTAGCCCTGCTTCGAGTGCGAGCCTTCGCCCGGGGTCGGCGAGGCTCTCTTGTAGTTGATGGTGACGCCGCGCAGGGAGAACGTACCCCAGTCACCCGACGTGGCGAGGTTGGCATGAAAGTCGGGGATCGACTGGAAGGCGGTAATGCCCTCGGACCCGCCGAGATCGCTGACGTCGTTGCCATCGGTCCCGGGCGCGTTCTCCGCCGCGAGCGTGAGCGTCCAGCCGGCGAACGCAGGGCTCGTGTACTTGATCATAGGTTGGCGGACGAGGGCGAACGAACCGGGACCATTGAAGTCCACGACGTCCGGATACGACGGCAGGTCCAGGAAGGTGGACCACGTCTGTCCGGCGAGCAGCGTGCCGGCGCTGCCAGTCAGCTCGCCGTAGGCGTGGCGGAGCCGGAAGAGGACCGAGTTCGTGAAGCTCTGCCCCTGCTCGAGGTTCACGCCGTTGAAGTCGCCTTCGAGCTTGGTCCCGAGGGTACCCACTGCGGTCGCCGTCGTGGTCGCGAGGCCGAAGCGGCTCGTGCGGGCCGTCAGGTAGAGCTGGCCCTTCTTGTTCTTGGCGTCGAACGTGGCGTCGAGGGGAGTGACGGCGGCCACCGTGGCCCAGTCGTTGCCTTCCACGTTGGGGTCGCGGCTCAGGAAGTCGAACGTGGCATCGAGCTGAACGTAGCCGTAGAGCTTGAGCGTCGAGTCACCCCACTTCCAGGTACCGGGGGCGTCCTCGGCGGCACCCGCGAAGGGGAGCGCGAGCGTCAGCGCCATTGCCGCGAGCTTTGAACGTGTCATGTCGTCGATCTCCCGTTCCGGTGAACTCACAGTGAACGAATGGGGCGATTGACTAGAGCACGCCCCTGCCCAGCGGGCAAGAAAAGGAGCGCCCACCGGGCAAATTGCCACGGGCGGATTGACACTCAATGGGGATGCTCCGGGTGGGCTCGGCCGGGTCCTCTCGGACTCGACTCCGGCCTCATTGTGCGGCCAGGACGGGGCACCGGCACGGAAACAGCGTACCAGCGCGGCAGAAAATGGACCACAGGCCGGAGGCCCGTGCTAAGAACGATACCTTCTGCATCCCCTATTATCTGGAGGTTGCGATGCGATTCGCGCGTGCGTTGACCTTGGCGACCCTGACGGCGTTCTCGGCCAGCTGCCAGTCCAAACAGGAAGCTCAACCCGCTGCCCCAGCTCCCGCCGCGGCTCCGGCACCAGCGCCGGCCAGCGACAAGATCGTCATCGGCCACGTCGGCTCGATGACCGGCAGCGAGGCCACCTTCGGCACCTCGACGGACAACGCCATCAAGCTGGCGATCGAGGAGCAGAACAAGAAGGGCGGCGTGAAGGGCAAGCAGCTCGTCCTCAAGACCCTCGACGACGGCGGCAAGCCCGAAGAGGCCGCCGTCGCGGCGACCCGGCTCGTCACCCAGGACAAGGTGGCGGTGCTCCTCGGCGAGGTCGCCTCGAGCCGCTCGCTGGCGATGGCCCCCATCGCCGACTCCAACCAGGTGCCGATGATCACCCCCACCTCGACCAATCCCCGGGTGACCAAGGACGGCCCGAAGACCCGCCCCTACGTCTTCCGCGCGTGCTTCATCGACCCGTTCCAGGGGACGGTGATGGCCAAGTTCGCCACCGAAAAGAAGATCACCAAGGTCGCCGTGTTCCGCGACGTGGGCAACGACTACTCGGTGGGCCTCGCCGACTTCTTCACGAAGACGTTCCAGGAGCTCGGCGGCAAGATCGTGGTCGACGAGAGCTACAAGGCGGGTGACCAGGACTTCAAGTCGCAGCTCACGTCCATCAAGAACAAGAAGCCCCAGGGCATCTACGTGCCGGGTTACTACACCGACGTGGCCCTCATCGCCCGCCAGGCGCGCGAGCTCGGCATCAAGGTCCCCCTCATGGGTGGCGACGGATGGGACTCCTCCAAGCTCTACGAGATCGCCAAGGGGGCGCTCGACGGCTCGTACTTCTCGAACCACTACACCGACGAGGACCCGTCGCCGGTCGTCCAGGACTTCGTGAAGAGGTACAAGGCCGCCTACGGCGCCGTCCCCGATGCGCTCGCCGTCCTGGGGTACGACGCCGCGCTCGTCGCCTTCGACGCCATGGAGCGCGCCAAGGACCTCACCGGCCCGTCCATCCGCGACGCCATCGAGCAGACCAAGGGTTTCCAGGGCGTGAGCGGCGTCATCACCCTCGACGCCGACCACAACCCCGTCAAGCCGGCCGTGGTGCTCGGCATCGAGAAGAACAAGCCGCACTACGCAGCCACCATCAGCCCGTAACCGCATCCGCGAGCCGCGAGGGAGGGGCTTTTCGGGACAGCTCCTCCTTCGTTCGCCTCTACCGGAAACGCCTCCAGGCAGAGGTCAACGTGACCGAGTTCCTCCAGCACCTCGTGAACGGGATATCGGTGGGGACGATCTACGCCCTCATCGCCCTCGGCTACACGATGGTGTACGGCGTCCTCAAGCTCATCAACTTCGCCCACGGCGACGTCTACATGGTGGGGGCCTTCGTCGGCCTCTACCTGGCGAACGCGATGGGCGTCGAGGAGAACCCGACGATCGGCAAGGCCGTCGTCATCTTCGTCGGGTCGATGATGATCTGTGGCGCGCTCGGCGTCGTCATCGAGCGCTTCGCCTATCGCCCCCTGCGGCAACGGCCGCGCCTCACCTCGCTCATCACGGCCATCGGCGTCTCCCTCTTGCTCGAGTTCGGGTTCCAGCTCCCGTCGATCCCCCACCTCGGCATCCCGTTCCCGCCCGGCCCCACGCCCCGCTTCTTCCCCGAGATCTTCACCCGGGTGGCCTGGGAACCCGCCGGCGTCCACATCAGCAACTATGACATCGTCTCGTTCTTCCTCGCGGTCGGGCTCATGCTCGCCCTGCAGTACGTCGTGTATCGGACGAAGTTCGGTACCTCGATGCGGGCCGTCTCCTTCGACGCCCAGGTAGCCGGGCTCATGGGCGTCAACGTGAACCGCGTCATCGCGTACACCTTTGCGCTCGGCAGCTCGCTGGCGGCCGCGGCGGCGCTCCTGTTCGCCGGCTCCCGCCCGAGGATCGACCCGCTCATGGGCCTCAACCTCGGCGTCAAGGCCTTCGTTGCGGCGGTGTTCGGGGGCATCGGCAACGTGCCCGGCGCCATGGTGGGCGGGCTCGCGCTCGGGCTCGCCGAGGAGTACGTCTCCGGCTACATGGTCTCGTCGTACCGCGACGGCATCGCCTTCGCCTTGCTCATCGTGGTCCTGCTGGTGCGCCCGGCGGGGCTCTTCGGAACCTTCCGTCCGGAGAAGGTGTAGCCGTGAGAGCCCTGCGCCTCGTATCCCAGTCACTCCTCCCCTTCGTCGCCGGCCTGGCGGTGCTGTCGATGATCTCGAAGGGGCTCTCGGGCTCATGGGCCATCGTCCTGATGGTGGCCGGCATCAACATCATCCTCGCCGTATCTCTCAACGTGGTGAACGGCTTCACCGGGCAGTTCTCCATCGGGCACGCCGGCTTCATGGCCGTCGGCGCGTACACCGCGGCGAAGATCACGATGGCGCTCCGCTTCGTGCAGATAGCGGGGATCTCCTCGGACGCCTCCGACCAGCTCTTCTTCCTCCTGGCGCTCGTGGCAGGCATGGTCGCGGCGGCGGTGGCGGGCCTCCTGGTGGGCGCTCCCTCGCTACGACTGCGCGGCGACTACCTCGCCATCGTGACGCTCGGTTTCAACGAGATCATCCGCGTCATCATCGAGAACACGCCCTTCCTCGGCCAGGCCACCGGCATCTCCGGCCTGCCCCGGCTCACCAACTTCGTCTGGGTGGGGATGGGCGTCGTCGCCACCGTGGTGATGGCGAAGCGGCTCGCGGAGTCCACGCACGGCCGCGCCCTCCTCGCCATCCGCGAGGACGAGATCGCCGCGGAGGCCATGGGCGTCGACACCACCAGCTACAAGGTCCGCGCCTTCGTCATCGCCTCCGCCTTCGCAGGCCTGGCGGGCGGGTTGCTCGTCCACCTCATCCAGCTCTGCACCCCGCGCTCCTTCACCTTCATCAAGTCGTTCGAGGTGGTGGTGATGGTGGTCCTGGGCGGCATGGGCTCGGTGACCGGGTCGATCCTGGCGGCGCTCGTCCTGTCGCTCGCGCTCGAGGGGCTGCGCGAGGTGCAGGAGTTCCGCATGGTCATGTACGCGCTCCTCCTCATCGTCCTCATGCTCACGCGCCCCACGGGCATCTTCGGGACCCGCGAGATCTGGGACATCCTGCCGAAGTGGGGACGCCACCGCGCCCAGGGCGCCGCGGGAGGGTCGCCGTGAGCGAGCCCGTCCTCGACGCGCGCAAGGTCACCATGCAGTTCGGGGGCTTGAAGGCCCTGGTCGACTTCGATCTCACGCTCATGTCGGGTGAGCTGGTCGGGATGATCGGCCCCAACGGCGCCGGCAAGACCACCGCCTTCAACGCCATCACCGGCGTCTACCCGCCCACCTCGGGCGACGTCATCCTCCTCGGAGAGCGCGTCAACGGGCGGCGCCCGCACCAGATCTGCATGAAGGGCATCGCCCGAACCTTCCAGAACATCCGGCTCTTCAAGCAGCTCACCGCGCTCGACAACGTGCGCGTCGCCTGCCACCACGGGCACAGGGCCGGCTTCACCGCCGCGTTCCTGCTGACCGCGGCCTTCCTCGCGGACGAGGAGCGCATCACCCAGCGCGCCGAGGAGTTCCTGGCGGTGATGGGCCTCGCGGACAAACGCCACGCCCTGGCGAGGAACCTCCCCTACGGCGAGCAGCGGCGCCTCGAGATCGCCCGCGCGCTCGCAACCGGCCCCAGGCTCCTCTGCCTCGACGAGCCGGCGGCAGGCATGAACGCCTCCGAGAAGGTGGCGCTCATGGAGCTCATCCGGAGGATCCGCGACCAGTTCGGCATCGCCATCCTGGTCATCGAGCACGACATGCGGGTGGTCATGGGCGTCTCGGAGCGCCTCGTCGTGCTGGACCACGGCGTCACCATCGCCCGCGGATCGCCGCAGCAGGTTCAGAAGGATCCCAAGGTGATCGAGGCCTATCTGGGCGACTCCTACCTCGAGGAGAAGCACATTCACGTCCCGGTGGAGAGCACGTGAGTACAGGCTACGGGCTACAGGCTACGGGCTTCGGCCGGGAGCCTGCAGTTCAGATCTTCCGATACAGGGAGACCCGGTGACCGAATCCGTTCTCACAGTGAAGGATCTTCAAGTTCACTACGGCGGCATCCACGCCCTGCGGGGCGTCTCCCTGGAAGTGCTGGACGGCCAGGCGGTGGCTCTCATCGGCGCGAACGGCGCTGGCAAGACCACCACCTTGCGCGCTATCACCCGCATGGTCCGCGCCAGCGCGGGCTCCGTTCGCTTTCGCGGGGAGGAGCTGACGCGGCTTCAGCCGCACGAGATCGTGGCGCGCGGCCTCGCCCATGCGCCCGAGGGCCGCGGCATCTTCCTCAACCTCACCTTGCGTGAGAACCTGGAACTGGGCGCCTTCTTGAGGACCGACCGCGAAGGCATCGCCGCCGACCTCAAGAGGTCATTCGAGCTCTTCCCCATCCTCAAGGAGCGTATCGACCAGGTTTCCGGCACGCTCTCCGGCGGCGAGCAACAGATGCTGGCGGTCGCCCGCGCCCTCATGTGCCGCCCCCGGCTCCTGCTCCTCGACGAGCCCTCGCTCGGTCTCGCGCCCCAGGTGGTGGAGCGCATCTTCCAGGTGTTGAAGGACGTCGTGCAGTCCGGCGTCTCCCTCCTCCTCGTGGAGCAGAACGCCCACAAGGCACTGCAGATCGCCCACCAGGCCTACGTCCTCGAGACGGGCGAGGTGGTGATGAAGGGCACCGGCAAGGAGCTGCTCGCCTCGCCCGAGGTGCGCAAGGCCTACCTCGGCGAGTAGGGCTTCCGGCTCGTGATAGCGCATGCCACATGAACTGACGCTCGAGATGGGGGGCGCGGGGGGAGAGTTCTCCCCTCCGCTTGAGGCGCCGCAAGGCGCCGGACATCAGCTCACAGCGGCGGCGGTGCCGCTGGAGAATCACATCAACTGGTCGCCGCTGTGAGATCCACCGCGGACGGGTTCGAAGACAACGGCGGTGCCGCTGACGGCCAGTACGACTCTCGCGGCGGTCACGGAGAGGGAATGCCATGGCGACTGGCGGGCGAGGGGCGAGGGGCTTCACGGACTGCGCGGTGGGCTGGGCTCGCCGTCCTGAGCGGAGAAGTGCCGGATACGCGAGCGAGACAGGCAAGCTCTGCAAGATTCTCGGGCTGGCGCTTGCCATGTTCGCGCCCGGTCCCGCCCTCGCGTGGGGGGCAGCTGGACACGAGATCGTCGCCGCAGTCGCGGAAGCACGTCTCAGCCCGGAGGCGCGTCGGATGGTGCGCGACATCGCGGGAGACGTGCCGATCTCGGATCGTGCCATCGCCACATGGGCCGACGCCCAGCGAGTTCGAGCCACCCGGCCCTGGCATTACGTGAACATTCCCATGTCGTCCGGACGGTATGACGCGCACCGCGATTGTCCGAGCGGCGCATGCGCGGTAGCAGCCATCGAGCGAGCCAAGGGCGATCTCACCGCGGGGAGCAGCGCGATGCAACGGGGAGACGCGCTGCGATGGCTCGTCCACCTCGTTGCCGACCTGCACCAGCCGCTGCATGCAGGTGATCCTTGGGACCGGGGCGGCAACGAGTTCCCGGTCCGGATCGGGCGCAGGCGTCAACCCTCGAACCTGCACCGGGTGTGGGACCAGGATGTGGTGAAACCGCTGCTCCGGCACCGTACCGTGGTCGTGGCCGCGCGCATGCTGGCGGACAGGATCGCTCCCGCCGACGCGGGGAGATGGGCAACGGATCTCACCCCGGCCTCCTGGGCCGAGCAGTCAAGCCGAGAGGCCGCGGCGATCTACGCAGAGCTGGGACGACAGCCCTCGGACAAGACCATTCTCAGATTGCCACCCGAGTACGTTGCGGCACAGCGCGAGCGTGTCGAGGTAGCCCTGCAGCGGGGCGGTGTCCGCCTTGCGGCGCTCCTGAACCAGATAGCCGGGGCGCGAGACGGCGGGTAGAAGAAGGTCCAGCTACCGCTATCTCAACGACGACTTCGCGCGACGCGATCCATGCCTACGCCGGCGCGGACATCCGCAAGACGCGCCACCTGCCGCGCGACACCGAGTTCCTCGTCGATCCCGAGCAGACCGTGATGAACTACGATCTGGTCGTGAACGACATGGGTGGTGCGATGTAGGGCAAGGAACGCGGCTTCCCTGCGTCGCTAGGCACGTCTTGCCCGCCGCCACGCGCTGCCACGGGTTTGTTCGTTGATCAGCCGCGCTATCCCCGGATATGGTGACGCTCGGACATGGGCTACCGCCACAAGATCCTCCTCGTCGACGACAACCAGGAACTGCTCCGGCTGCTGGCGCGACTCGTGGAGGCGGAGGGCTGGCTGCCCATCACCTACGGGCGCGGCAAGGCGGCCCTCGGGGCCATCGCCACGGAGAGGCCGGCCGTTGCGGTCGTGGACGTGCTCCTACCGGACATGGTGGGCTACGACGTGGGGGTGGCGCTCAAGAAGGTGGGCATCCCGTTCCTCTTCATGACGGGCATCTTCAAGGGCGGGCGGGCCGCCTCGGAGGCGCGCATCCAGCACGGTGCGGCGGGGTACTTCGAGAAGCCTTTCGAGGCGAGGAAGCTGCTCGACGCCATTCGCGGACTGCTTCCGGTCGAGCAGCCGGCTCTCGCCAGGCCGGAGCCGGCCGCGGACAGCGACGACGACTTCGACGTGGAGGTCGCGGTCGAGGTGGAGGAGCCGGTCGAAGCCCTCGAGCTCACCGGCAAGGTGGAGGTGAACGAGATGGGCGTGGTCTCGGCGGTCATCTGCGGCGAGTCGCTGCAGGCCGCGCGCGTCGCGCCGGCCGCTGTCGCGCCTTCGCTCGCGGGCGCCGCGGACGCCAAGGCACCGCGCAACGAGCCGCCCGACGAGGGCGAGCTGCGCGACAACCTGCCCGACCTCGTCACCGCCTTCTGGTTGGCACAGCAGACCGGGGAGCTGGCCGTGCACCGGGGGCGGGTGAAGAAGGCCATCTACTTCGAGAGGGGGCGTCCCTGCTACGCCATCTCGAACCTGGTCGCCGACCGCTTCGGGCCGTTCCTCGTGCGCGTGGGCAAGCTCACCGCGACCCAGCTCGAGCTGTGCGTGGCGGCTGCCCAGAAGAAGGGCCGCCGGGCCGGTGAGGTGCTGGTCGAGATGGGAATCCTGAAGGAGACGGAGAAGCTCTACTACCTCGCGCAGCGCGTGAAGGCGATCGCGTACTCGCTCTTCGCCTGGGAGGACGGCCAGTACCGCATCCACTTCGCCGACCGCGCCTCGCTGGAGTCGACCAAGATCGAGCTCCAGCCCGCGCACCTCATCTGGCGCGGGGTGAAGAAGCTCTACCGCGCGGAGCGCCTGGCGCGCCTCCTCCCGGACCGCGTTCGCCTCATGCCGACGCAGCAACCAGCCTACGGGCTGCACGAGGTCGATCTCGACGTCTGGGAGGCGCAGCTCCTCACGCGCGTGAACGGGACGCGCACGGTAGCGGAGCTGATCGCCCTGGCGAAGAAGCCGGACGCCTCCGTGCGGGCGACGCTCTGGGCGCTGGTCGCGCTCGAGATCCTGGAAAAACGCTAGGCCGAATCAGGCCACGGTGGGATCGCGTCCGGTCGCGAGCGGCGGGATGCGCGCGGCGAGCGCCAGGTTGGCCTCCGTGCGCAGTCGCGCACTCACCTCCCGTGGCCGGGGCGGCGGGCCGGCCCACCCGAGCATCGTCGCCACGCGGCGGCGCGCCTCCGCGAGGCGCTCCCTCGGAACGCGGCCACCTTCCACCGCCTCCCGGGCGAGGTCGATGGCGCGGTGCTGCACCTCGGTCCTGTGACAGACGAGGAGCGCGTCGACCCCCGCCCCGAGCGCGGCCGGCACCGCCTCCTCGAGGGGGAAGTGCTCGGCCACCGCCTTCATCTCGAGATCGTCCGAGATGACGCAGCCGTCGAAGCCGCAGTCGTCGCGCAGGAGCCGCATCACGGCAGGTGAGAGGGTGGCCGGACGACGCGCGTCGAGCGCCTCGAAGACGACGTGCGCCGTCATGGCCGAGGCCACGCCCGCCGCCGCCAGCGCGCGAAAGGGCACGAGCTCGACCTCCCGGAGTCGCTCCAGCCCGTGCGGCAGCCGCGGCAGATCCGCATGCGAGTCCTGGCTCGTGTCGCCGTGGCCGGGGAAGTGCTTGGCGCAGGCGGCGACGCTGGCCGACTGGAGCCCGCGCGCCAGCGCCGTGCCGATGCGCGCGACCTCGTGCGCGTCGCGCGAGAAGCTGCGGTCGCCGATGACGGGGTTCTGGGGGTTCGTGTCCACGTCGACCACCGGCGCGTAGTCCTGGTCGATGCCGACCGCGCGCAGCTCGCGCCCGATGAGCGCGCCGACCTCGAAGGCGAGACTCTCGTCCGAGGTCGCGCCGAGCGCGCGCATGGGCGGCAGCTCCGTGAACCCCTGAGGCGAGCGCAGCCGCGCCACGCGGCCGCCTTCCTGGTCCACGGAGACGAGCAGCGGCCGCCCCGCCGCGCGCTTCAGCTCGGCCACCAGCTCTCCCACCTGCTCCGCGCTCTCGACGTTGCGGCCGAAGAGGATGACCCCGTACACGCCGCGCCGGATGAGCTCAAGGAGCTCCTTCGAAGGCGAGGTGCCGCGAAAGCCGACCGCGAAGAGGCCGGCGACATCGTGGTCGAGCATGTTCATCTACCTACCTCATGATGTACTACCCAAGGAGCCGAACGGGCACCCATCCGCGCAGGGCGTTCACGAGCCAGAGCCGGTGCGCCTCGCGGAGGTGGGCCTCCCTGAGCGGCCTCTCGCGGATCTCGCCGCGCGCCAGGAGCTCCGCGCGGAACACGCCGGCGAGGAGCCCCTCCTCGCGAGGCGGCGTGAACCGCTCGCCGCCGATCTCCGCGACGAGGTTCCCGATGGTCAGCTCGGTCAGGTGGCCCTCCTCGTTCTGGAGGATGACGTCGAAGACGTCCGGCCGCTCGGAGCGCCGTGTCTCGTAGGCCGCGCGCCGCGTCGTCTTGTGGAACAGGAGCCGATCGTGCCGCGACACGGGTTTCTTGGCCAGCGCGACCGGAAGCGGTTCCGCCGCCGCGGCGGGGAGCGCCGAGGCCTCGAAGCGGACGCGGCCCGACTCGTCCAGGGCCAGCCGTAGGCGGTGCGCACCGCCGGCGAGCGCCGCCGCCTCTCGCTCGAACGCGGCCCGGACAGCCGGCGGATCGAAGCAGAACCCCAGATGCCGGGCCGAGGCCTCGAGGCGTGCGAGGTGCCGCGCGAGGAGCGCGCAGGCGCCCCCCTCGAGGCGCATCGTCTCCAGGAGCTCGAACGCGGGCTCGCGTTCCTCCAGCACCTTGGCCTTGGCGATGGCTTCCTCCCACTCGGCCTCCGGCGAGGAGAGCCACGTGATCCCCCCGCCCGTTCCGTAGGTGGCCTCACCGGTCTCGAGATCGACGTCGAGGGTACGGATCGCCACGTTGAAAACCGCGTCGCCCCCCGGAGCGACAACCCCGGCAGCGCCGCAGTAGGGCCCGCGCGGAGTGCGCTCCCGCGCGGCGATGATGGCCATGGCGCTGGGCTTGGGTGCCCCGGTCACCGAGCCGCAAGGAAACAGCGCCGCGAACACGTCCTCCAGGGTGGTCCCCGGCCGCAGCCGCGCCTCCACGGTGGAGGTCATCTGGTGGAGGGTTCGATAGCGCTCCACTGCGCACAGCTCGGTCGTCTTCACCGAGCCCACGCAGGCGATGCGCCCGACGTCGTTGCGCATGAGGTCCGTGATCATCACGTTCTCCGCGCGCTCCTTTTCCGACGCGGCGAGGTCGGCGGCGAGCCGCTCGTCCTCCTCGGCGAACCGCCCCCGGGGCGCCGTACCCTTCATCGGACGGACCGTGAGTAGATCTCCGCGTCGCTCGAAGAAGAGCTCGGGGGAGGCGCTGACGATGGCGCGCCCACCGAGTCGGAAGAACGCGCTCCTGCGCCCTCCCTGAGCCGCGTGCAGGCGCCGGTACAGCGCCGCCGGATCACCCTCGAAGCGCCCCCGGATCCTGAGGCTCAGGTTCACCTGGTACGCTTCGCCTCGCCCGAGCGCTGCCCGGACGATTTCCACGGAGCGTTCGTACTCGGCGCGAGACAAGTCGGGCGCGAGAGCCGACAGCCGCGCCTCGCCGGCCCCCTGAGGCAGGGGCTCGGCGGCTCCTTCGAAGACGCCGAACCAGGCCAGGGGCCCGCGGAGCGGAGCGCGCACGCGGAGCGCCGGGTCGAAGGCCGGCGCCGCCTCGTAGCACACGAAGCCTGCCACCCATTGCCCCGCGGCTGCGGCGGCTGCGGCAGCCCGGAGCGCGGGCCGGACCTGGGCGAGCGAGTCCGCGCAGAGCACGTGGCTCGGATCCGCCAGCTCTAGGTGGCCGAAGGGAGCGAGGTCGAGGACTGCACGGATCAAGCGGGCTGTCTCGGGTTTCGCCCTCTGTGGCCCAGAACCGCCAAGAGCGAGTCTGACTCGGCAGGGGTCACGCGAGCAACAGCCCCTCCCCCAGGAAGGCAGCGATACCGAGGACGAGGAGGATGGACCAGAGCGGGATGGTTCGATCACCGGTGGGCTTGTCGTTCGCCATGTGGGCGTGGGTGGCGCCGCCAAAGTAGGCGGTGAGCTCCTGCGGGTCGAGGCGGGAGGTGTCGCTCTCGCGCGGATCGGGGAGCACCGCGAAGGCGAGGCGCGGATCGAGCCGCGCCTGGCCACGCTCCTCGACCTTCACCTGCCAGAGCCCTGGCCGGTCCGGCGCGAGGGTCGGCGCTCCGCCCGCGACGCGATGGAGCGCCGACGACGGGCGCTCGCGGCCGTCCGGACCAACCACCGCAAGGAGCTTCTCGCCCTCGCCAACGGCGATCGCTCGCGGTGCGTTCACCACCGACGGCGCGTCGCGCCGCTCCTCGAGCCCGCCGGAGAGCCAGGCTGCCATGCGCTGCACCACCGGGAGGAAGCTCGTGCGGATGGTCCAGTCGGACCAGGAGCGATCGACCGTCGAGGTGTAGAGCATCACCCGGCCTTGCCCGCGCCGAGCCTCCACCAGCGCCGGCGCGCCGTCGTCGTAGGAGACGAGGACGCGCTCGCCAGGGCTCTTTCGCTCCACTGGCTTGAGCAGCATGTACTTCCAGGTCCGCACGCCCTCGAATCCCTCGCGCGCAGAGCCGCTGAAGATCTCGAGGGCCGGGTGCGACCAGTCCACTTCCGCGAAGCGCGCGGCCCGAGCACCCGCCCCCGGCGCACCGCGCTCCGCCGCCGTCTTCAAGACGTGCAGCGGCCGCGGGAGCAACGCCCCCATCTCGGCGTCATAGAGATCCGGGTCGACCTCGTCACCCACGGCGAGGAAGAGCCCGCCCCCCTTCTCCACGAAGTCGCGCAGCTCGGCCGCCTTCGGTCCGAGCGAGCGGACGTTGAGGAGGAAGACCACGTCGTAGTCCGCGAACCGAGCCTTGCCGAGCGCCTCGGCGTCGAGCACGGTCGGGCGCACGGGCGAGGCCGGCGACGACAGGGCCGCCTCGACGAAGAAGGCCTGGTCGCGGTAGCGCACCGGCGAGGGGACGCCGTTGACGACCAGGGCCTTCACGTCGCGTGGAACGATGACGCTCACGACGCGCGCGTCGTCGAGGTCGAGAGCGTCACCCGGGGACAGCGTCACGGAGAGCGCCGCTGGCCCGCCCTGCGCGAAGCGGTAGGAGAGCGTCTTCCTGGCCGCGCCGCCCTCCTGTACTCGCGCGTAGGAGCGGATGGCCACCGGCGCCTGGGGCGGCCCGGCGTGGAGCTGCAGCTCGACGTCGCCCTCGCCACCGGGCCCCGCCCCCCGCTCCCGAGCGGATGGCGAGGCCTCCGGTGCATGCGCGCCGCCCCGCGAGACCACCGCCGCCGTCACGCGAAAGCCGCGCGGCCCGACGTTGGGATCGGGCTCGGCGGTGAGCTGCGTCACGGCCAGGTTCGGCAGCGCCGCCCCGCGCGCTGCGTCGAGCAGCGTCACCTCCGGCCGCTGCGGACCCTGCGCCGTCTGCACCATGGGCGGCGGCGCGTCGAGCCGCCAGGCGGACGCGGTGAGGTCGGTCGCGACCACGACGCGCTTGCCGATCGACGAGAGGGCGGGCCTGCCCGCCGCGGTCTCGCCCGTCCCGGGGTCGGAGAGCGCACGCACGGCCGCGCCGACGCAGGCGGTCATGTCGGCGTACCCGGCCGTCGGCTCCGCCTCCGAGAGGGCGCGGCGAACGGCGGCCTTGTCGAACGTTGGCGGGAGCGCCACCGGGACGGCTGGCCCGCCGCAGACGACCGCCGTGGCGGGCTCCTCGCCCGACAGCTCATCGAGCGCCGAGAGCGCGTCGGCGCGGGCGCGCTCGAAGAGGGCGCTGCCGCGGAGCCGGTAACTCATCGACGCCGAGGCGTCGAGGACGATGGCGACCGCGGAGGGTCCGCGCGCCACGGCCGCCGCGGCCTCCTCCGGCCTCTGAATGCGCGGGCGCGCCAGCGCGGCGGCGATCGCCGCCACGAGCAGCGTGCGCGCGGCGAAGAGGAGGAGCTTCTTCAAGCGCAGCCGCCGCTCCGTCTCGCGGCGCGCCCGCAGGATGAAGTCGATGGCCGGAAAGGGCGTCGGCCTGGGGCGCCGCCGGAAGAAGAGGTGGATGACGAGCGGGACGAGCGCCGCCAGGAGCCCCCAAGCCAGCGCGGGATGGACGAAAGATAAGCTCATGCGGCGCGCCGCTCCCGCCGGGCCAGGAAGGGCAAGAGCACCTCGTCGAGCGGCTGGTCGCTTCGGCAGAGGACGTGCTCGAGATCGGCTTCTCCGGCAACGCGCCGGACGTCGGCGAGCCAGCGCGCCAGGACCTCGAGGTAGCCCTTGCGCACGTCTCGCCCGTTCGCCTCGACCTGCCGCCCGTCCTCCATGGAGAGGAACAGCGTAGGATCCTCGAAGGGGAACTCGAGCTCGTCCGGATCGAGCACGTGAAAGAGCGTCACCTCGTGCTTGTACCGCCTGAGCTGGGCGACTTTCCGGAGCACGCCGTCCTCGCGGTCGAAGAGGTCGGAGAGGATGACCACGGAGCTGCGGCGAGCGGCGTGCTCGAGGACGTGGTCCACCGCGGCCGCGAGGCGCGTCTCGCCGGAGGGGGGGAGGCCCTCCAGCGCCTCGAGGATCTGGGGCAGGTGCGCAGCGGCGGCCCGGGGCGCCAGCGTGCGGACGACGCGGTCTGAGACGACCACCAGCCCCGCGGCGTCGCCCTGCCGCACCAGGAGATACGCGAGCGAGGCGGCGAGCGCACTCGCGTATTCGAGCTTGGAGAGCCGCTCGGGCTTACCGCGGTAAGCCATGGAGCCCGAGCCGTCCACGACGAGCCAGGCGCGCAGGTTCGTCTCCTGCTCGAATTGCTTCACGTAGTACTTGTCGAACTTCCCGTAGGCCTTCCAGTCGATGCGGCGCACGTCGTCGCCGGGGGCGTACTCCTTGTGCTCGGCGAACTCGACCGACTGGCCGTGGTGGGGGCTCTTGTGCAGTCCGGTCAGGATGCCCTCGGTGATGGCGCGCACGCGCAGCTTGAGCGTCGCGAGGCGAGCCAGGATCGCGGGATCGAGGAGGTGCTTGCGATCGGTCATATCAGGCTTCGGGCGTGTTCACGCCTTCACCTTCTCCAGGAGCCGGCTCACGACGTCCTCGGCCTTGATGTTGTCCGACTCGGCCCTGAAGTTCGTGATGACGCGATGGACGAGAACCGGCCTCGCGAGCGCGCGCACGTCCTCCACGGAGGCCGCCATGCGGCCGTCGAGGATGGCCCGAGCCTTGGCGCCCAGGATGAGGTACTGGCTCGCGCGCGGGCCGGCACCCCATTCCACGAGATCACGCACGAAGTCTGGCGCGCCCGGCTCCTTGGGGCGGGTGAGCCGTACCAGTTCGACCGCGTGGCGGATGACGTGATCCGCTGCCGGCACGCGCAGCACGAGGTCCTGCAGGTCTCGAATCTTGTGCGGTGAGAGGACTCGCTCGAGCGTCCGCCGCGCCGCCGTGGTCGTGGAGCGGACGATCTCCATCTCCTCCTCCGCGCTCGGGTAGTGCACGTTCACGTAGAACATGAAGCGATCGAGCTGCGCCTCTGGGAGCGGGTAGGTGCCCTCCTGCTCGATGGGATTCTGGGTGGCGAAGACGAGGAAGGGCAGATCGAGCGGATAGGTCTGCCCGCCGGCGGTGACGCGGTACTCCTGCATCGACTGGAGCAGGGCCGCCTGCGTCTTGGGCGGGGTCCGGTTGATCTCGTCCGCGAGGATGAGGTTAGCGAAGACGGGCCCCGGCACGAAACGGAAGGCGCGTCTCCCGGTGGTGTGGTCCTCCTCCAGCACGTCGGTACCGGTGATGTCGGAGGGCATGAGGTCGGGCGTGAACTGGATCCGGTTGAAGGAGAGGTTCAGCACCTCGGCCACCGTCGAGATGAGGAGCGTCTTGGCGAGGCCGGGCACGCCCACGAACAGGCAGTGCCCGCGCGCGAAGAGCGCCACGAGGAGGTGCTCCACCACCGTGTGCTGGCCCACGATGCGCTTCTCGATCTCCGCCAGCATGAGGCGGCGCGCCTCGGCCAGCTCCCGGACGGCGGCGAGGTCGGCCTCGGGTCCCACGGCGTGGGGTGTGTGGTGCGGGTGCGTGGAGTCCATCGAGGTCCTCTGGATTGACGTGGGCTGGTTCGTCCTCCGCCAAGGGGTTACCGGCACGCGGACAAGCCCCCGCCCTACTGGTGCCCGGCCAGGAGCTGCGCGAAGCGCTTCTCGCGGGAGGCAACGCCCGGGTCGCCCTGTGCCTCGCTCACCACGGCGAGGGCAGCGTGGATCTCGGGGTCGAACGGGTCCACCGCGTTGGCGAGCAGGAGCTGTTCCTTCGCGAGATCCCAGCTCTTCCTCTTCAGATGGAGCCGCGCCAGATGGAGGTGGAGCGCGGCGTAGTGCGGGTGGCGGCGCAGGGCCTCGACGAGCGCGCCCTGCGCTTCGTCGTCGCGGCCGGACATCATGGCGGCGAGCGCGAACTTGTCGGCGAGCACTGGAATGCCCTTCCCGACGCGCGCGATCGCCTTGGCGTACTCGATGCGCGCCGCCGCCCAGCGGCCGCGCTCGCGGAAGATCTCGCCCAGCCGGGCGAAGCCACGCGCCTTCTCGTCCGCGATTGCCGCCCACTCGGAGTGCGTACCGCCGTGCTTCGGATCGCCCTTGAAGCGCAGCTTCTCCACCGCCCCGTCACCGCGCTCGGGGAGCGGCCTCGCCGCCATGTAGCGCTTCCAGTCGGCGAGGAAGCCCTCGAAGGAGACCCCCAGCCCCTGCGCCACCGCCTTCTCCGCGCTCGTACCCTGCGCCACGAGATCGAGGATGCGGTTCATGAGCGGCCGCCCTCCCTTCGACTGCAGATACTCGACCGCCACCATCACCTCGGCGAAGGCGAGCGCTGCCGCCTCCTGCGACGGCAGCTTCGCCATCGAGGGGTGCATCTGCTCGAAGGTGACGAGCTGGTCCTTCTCGAGCGCCCGGCGCAGCTGCTCCGCCGACAGGGCCGACAGCTCGCCCCCCCTCCCGCGCCAGCGTGACTCCGAGTACTTGGCGAGCCCCTCGTGCAGCCAGATGGGGGTGTTGTTCCTGGTGCGCGCCGTCACGGCGTAGTGCGTGTACTCGTGGGCCGCAGTGTCGAGCCAGTCGTAGCCCTTCACCAGCGCCTTTGGCGACACCACCATGAGCTTGTTGAACTTGCAGAGCGCGATCGTGCCGGAGGTCTTGATCTCCTCCTCGCTGAGGGTCGAGAGGCGCGCCAGCTCGCGGGTGTCGTTGAGGAACTCGATCGTCACCTTGCCCGGTGGCGCCCAGCCCAGGTCCTCTTCCAGCGCCCGCCGCTGCGCCTCGAGCGCGTCGAGGACGTAGGGCACGAGCACCTCGTCCTTGCCCTTGGGATACGACACCACGAAGTGATCGCCCTCGACGCGCTGGTGATCTCTCGTCACGCTGCGCGCCGCCCTGGCCAGGGCCAGGTAGTCGGTGGTGCCGGTCGGGAAGCCGCCCTTCTCGAGCAGCTCGGTCGCCTCGCCGTAGCGCTGTTCGTAGAAGCGCACCAGGCCGGCCACCGTCAGAACGGCGCGGTCGTCGGGACGCTCCTTCAAGAGCGGCTCGATGAGCGCGCGCGCGGCGGGGACGTCCTCGTCGTCGAGCGCGGCGATGGTGCGGCGGAGGACGGGCATGACCGGCCCGGCCTCGTCCCCCCGGGTCGCTCCCTGTCCCGCTCCACGTGCCGCTTCACGTGCATGGACGGGTCGCGCCCACAGGGCCGACAGGAGCAGCAGCGGAAGGACGCGCCCCGTGGTCACTTCACCAGCTCCTCGTAGTAGCGCTGCACCTCGCCCTTGTACGCGTCGGGCGCGCCCTGTTTCATCGCCTCGAGCAGATCCTTGCGGAACTCGTCCGGCACCTTGTAAGCCTCCGCGCCCGGGATCTCGACCTTCTCCGCCGACGGATCCGCGCCCTCGCCCTCGCGGCCGCCCTGCTCCTCGCCGAAGGGGAACGGGAAGCCGCCGCCCTCACCCCGCTGCGAGTTCTTGGCCATCTCGTCGAGGCCGCGCTGGAAGCGCGCCAGGTCGTCGAGCGCCTGGCGCTGCTCGCCGTGGCCACGCTGCGGGTTCCGCAGCGCCAGCTCCCCTTGCGCGCGCTGCATGTGCCCCTGCGAGCCGCCCAGCATCTCCTGCGCTTGTGGCGGAAAGACGGGCGCCTTCTGCGCCAGCTCGGATAGCCTCTGGCGTAGTTCCCCGGCCTTCCGCTCCAGCTCGCCCTGCCTCTGGGCGAGCTCCCCCAGCTTCCGTTGCTCTCTCTCCCCGAGCACGCTCCGTGGATCGGGGAACATCTGCTCCAGCGCGTCCTTCACCTTGCGCGCCGGGTCGAGCGCGCCGGCGGCATGCCGCTGCGCCTCGCGCAGGTCCCGCGGGTCCTTGCTCTGCAGCTGGCGGTAACGCTCGGAGATGGCGGCGTCGTCACCGAGTCCCGCGGCGAGCCGCTGCATCGGCGGCAGCGTCCGCCGCGCCGTCTCCAGCGCCGCGTCGAAATCGCGCGCCTCGAGCGCTTTCTCCAGATCGGCGAGGCGGTCCCGCGACTGCGCGTAGTCGTCCTCGGAGCGGAAGGTGACGCCCTTCTCTGCTCTTGCGATCTCCTTGCGCGCCTCGGCCGCCAGCTCCTGGAGCTCCTTGGCGGTGGGCTCGAGCTGCTTCACCTTGTCGGCGAGCTTCCTCCTGTAGTCGCCCTTCACCCGCTCCGTCTCACCCGCCACCTGCTCCTGCCCGCCCTGCACCTCCTCGAGCTGCTTCTTGAACGCGAGCATGTCCTTCATGAGCTCGGTGTTCTTCTGCCCGGGCATCCCGGCGGTGCGCTCCAGCGACGCGAGCATCTGCTGCATGGTGTTCCCGAGCTGGTCGAGCGCCTTCATGGCGCCCTCGACGTCGCCCCTGGAGAGCATCTTCTCCACCTCGTCGAGGCCGCCCAGCGCGTCCTTCGACCTGGCCAGCTCGGCGAGCGCTTCCTGGTTCATGTGCTCGTCGTTGATACCCTTCGCCAGCTCGGCCATGCGGCGCATCATCTCCTGCATGCGCGTCTTCATGCGAGCCACCTCGGTCAGGAGCTCCTTCTTCCCCTGCTCGGTCGGCGCCTGCCGGTACTTCTCGAGGAGGCTCGCGAGATCGCGTCGGCGCGCGGCGAGGTCCTTCGCCACCCGCAAGAGGTCGTCGGCGCGCTGCTTGTCGAAGAACTCCTCGAGGTAGAGAGCGTCCTTCTCCAGCTCGCGGTCGAGCTGCCCGTCGAGATCGGCGACGCGGGCGCGGAGCGGGCTCGCGCCGGGCTGCTGGAAGCGCTGCATGCGCGCGAGCGTCGTACGCAGCGCGGAGAGGTTCTGCTCCAGCCGTTTGAGCGCGCCGGCGACGTTGGCGAGCGCTGCCGGCAGCTCGCGCGGGGCGGCGCGCTCCCGCCGAAGCTCCTGCGCCGCGGCGCGCATCCCCTCGTGCAGCCCTCGGGTCCGTTCATCCAGCGCCTGTGCCGTGAGCACGCGCTCCGCCGTCCAGGCCGGGTTGCCGTCGAAGAAAGCGAGCCGATCCCCCAGCAGCCGGACGAGCTCCTCCCAGAGCGCTTGCGCCCGGGCGAGCGCGGCCCGGCGGTGCTCCGCCTCGCTGTAGAGCTTCACCGTTTGCGTCGCGGAGGCGGCGCGCTTCGGGCCCGAGACGGTGTCGCCGTCGGTCACCTCGAGCCAGTAGAGGAGTCGCTCGCCCTCGGCGAGCCCGAAGGGTGCGAGGTCGAGGTCGAGCGTACCCGACTCGCGACGCGCTCCGTCGAAGGAGCGCAGCACGGCGCGCCGCTCCTCGCCCTCGGGCGGTTTCGTCACGAGCGCCAGCTCGGAGAGCCCGACGTCGTCGGACGCGTTCCATGCGACGCGCACGCGCGCCTTCGCGTCCACCTCTATCTCCTGGGCCGGCGAGGTGATGCGGATCTCGGGGAAGGCGTCCGCCTCCACGACGACGGGCAGGGGTGGCCCCTCGACCACGGTCTTCTTTCCATGGGTGAAGCGGAAGCGGTAGGCGCCACCGTCCTCGAG
This sequence comes from Anaeromyxobacter sp. RBG_16_69_14, assembly GCA_001768075.1. Classification (GTDB taxonomy): domain Bacteria; phylum Myxococcota; class Myxococcia; order Myxococcales; family Anaeromyxobacteraceae; genus Anaeromyxobacter_A. The sequence continues at coordinate 24,498 of MEMX01000079.1, forward strand.
CGCGAAGCCGCCGGAGAGCTCGCGGCCGTTGTTCACCTCGAGTCGGTGCGTCTTCACGGACCTCGCCTGCGCCGTCGCGCCCTCGATCGCGATCTCGGCGCTCTCCACCAGCCGATCCGCACGCGTCCGGAGCCGCACCTCCGTCCCCTTTGGCGCGCTGATCTCCCCGCCCGTGCCGGAGAGCGTCTTCGGCTCGCGCTTCATGTACGCTGGATAGAGGTAGGTTATCTCGATGTCACCGGTGATCGGCTCGGCTCGCCGCACC
>MEMX01000079.1:24787-28797 GCA_001768075.1 Anaeromyxobacter sp. RBG_16_69_14
CCTGCCACTCCCACGAGCCGCTGCCACCCGGCCGCGAGCGTGCGCGGCGCCGCCCCCAGGGCCACCAGGTTCACCAGCACCGCCGCGGCCAGGAGCCAGGCCGCGCGACGCGCCGGCGTGGAAGGCACCACGCGCGTGAGGTCGAGGCCGAGCGCGCGCTCGGCCGTGCGCGCGATGTGCGCGTCGACGAGCGCGACGCTGTAGCGGCCGGAGCCGCGGATGTCCTCGTACTCGTCCTCGAGCTCGACCGAGGAGAGGAGGTCGCCCTTCAGCTCGGGCACGGTCCGGCCCATGCTCTTCGCCACCGCGACCGGCGTCGAGGCGCGGCGCATGAGCGCCACCGCCGCCCAGGTGACGGCGATCACCGCCAGGATCGAGGCCAGCGCGAGCGTTGACCCGCGTATGGCAGCAGCAGGGCCGATGGCGCTGCCGAGCAGGGCGACCCCGAGCAGCAGGCAGGCCAGGATGCCGGCCAGGCCGGCTCCCAGGGCGGTTGCGAGGACGACCCACCCCTGCCTGCGCCGGGCCCCGTCCAGGACCCGCGCGATGTCCGAGTAGGCGATCGCCATCGCATGGGCCAACAGGCTGGCCGACCAGCCATTCCGACCCGCCGGCTCGGGTATAACGGGGACGCCGCGTCCCGGCTCCCTCGGTTCCTGATGCTACCGCCCAGTGTGTAGGGCGGGGGCTTGTCCCCCGCCTTGGGGGTCGGGGGGGGGTAAGGTCGGGGGGCAAAGTCGGCGACTGCGCCACCGGGGCGCCTCGCCCCATGACCTCGCGCCGGGGTGTGGTATGACTCCACGCTGCGGTGAATATCCCCGCCCGCCTCCCGTCCTCATGGAAGCAGACGACCTAGCACTGGTCTCGAGAGCCAAGGCCGGCGACCCCGAGGCATTCCGCGCGCTCGTCGTCCGCACCCAGAGGAAGGTGTACGCCGTGGCGCTCGGCATCGTCAAAGATCGCGATCTTGCGTGGGACATTTCCCAGGAAGCGTTCGTCCGGGTCCACGCCCATCTGCCCGAGTTCAAGGGAGAGTCGAGCTTCTCCACCTGGGCGCTCCGCATCGTGAGCCACCTCGCCATCGACTCGGTTCGCAAGGAACGGACCGCGATCAAGGACGACATCGACGACGTGCGCGAGACCGACCTCGCCGGGGGCGGCGAGGGTATCCTGGCGACGGCGCTCGGGAACGACCCTCAAGAGAACGCGCTGCGGCGCGAGCTGGCGGGGAAGATGGCGGAGGCGCTCGCCCAGCTGCCCGAGAAGCATCGGACCATCCTCGTCCTCCGCGAGGTGGAGGGGCTCTCCTACGAGGAACTGGCAGAGCGGCTCGGCCTCCACAAGGGCACGGTGATGAGTCGGCTCTTCCACGCGCGCAAGAAGATGCAGGCGCTCCTGCGCGAGTACGCGGGCATCGAGCGAGGAGAAGCGGCGGAAGGGGGCACGGAGCCATGACGGCCTGCCTGCGTTTCGCGCCGATGATCGGCGCCCGCCCCGGCGAGCTCACCTTGGAAGAGGCGAGCGCGCTCGCCGAGCACCTCGCCTCCTGCGGCGCCTGCCAGGGTCGGCTCGCCGACGAGGAAGCGCTCTCGGGGATGCTCCCCGAGGCCCTCCTGGCCGAGGCGAACCGCCGCGACTTCTCGGCGTTCTCCGACGAGGTCCTGACCCGCATCCCTGCCCTCGGCAGGGCGGCGCGTCCCGCTCCGCGGGGCGGGATGCTCGCGCCCATCCTCGGGTGGGTAGGGCACCATCGTCTGCTCGCAGCGGCCTCGGCCCTGGCTCCGACGTTGGCCGCCCTGGCGCTCATCGTGTACCTTGGCCAGGGCAACGCGCCCGAGGGCGCGCCGGTGGAGGTGAGCTCCGAGGGACGCTCCACCATGGTGCTCGAGACGAGCGAGGGCCCGGTGGTGCTGCTGGGGGATCTCGAGCCGGAAGGCTCGTGAGGAGAGCCATGATCGGAAGGAGCGGGTTCGCGGCATCGACCCTGGCGGTTGCGCTGCTCGCGGCCGCGCCCACCCTCGCGGAAGCGGCGACGGTTCCTGTCCGCATCCGCATCATCAAGGGTTCGCGGCAGGGCCCGGCGGCCGTGGATCCCAGGCTCGCCGACCTCCGCGGCCAGCTCGGCAGGCTCGCCTACGTGAAGTGGGACCAGGTCGGCGAGCACCACGCCGACATGGGCCTCGGCAAGTCGGTCTCGCTGCCGCTGCCAGACGGCGCGACGCTGGAGCTGACGCTCGTGGATGCGCAAAAGGACACCGTGACGTTCCAGGTCCGCGTCCCCGCACGGCGGACGAACTCGCGCCTGACCATCTCCAAGGACCAGCGCATCGTCCACCAGGTGACGGACGAGAAGAACGGCGAGGCGTACTTCGCGACCGTCCGGCCGTGGCCGTGAGAGCGCGAGCCGCCGCGCACCCATGGCGCAGGTGATCGCCGACCCGGGTAGTCCGCCACCTGCCGTCGAGCGACGGCACGGGTTTGCCTGGCACCACGCCAACCGCCCGTCATCACGCAACAAAACCCGACCCTCGCGGAAAACCCTCTCTTGGCGCCCTCCTCGCACATCTGCCATCGCTCGGCAGGCGGCCTTCCAGGCCCGCAGCGGACCACCAGGCACTCGGGTCCGGCCTGCGCGAGGAGAGACCCATGGCCTCCACGTTGCGACAGAAGATCGTGCGCGTCGGCATCTGGCCCGCGGCAGTCCTCGCGCTGGCCTTCCTGGTCGTGCTGGGGGTGCAGCGCGCCCGCGTCGGCGGCCGGGTCCAGGATCAGGTGGGCGGGCTCGTGCGCCAGCAGCTCGAGCGGACTGCGCGCGACGTGCGCCTCCTCTGCGAGGCCTCCAACACCGAGCTGACCCGCCAGCTCGGTCACAACCTCGCGGTCGCGCGCGACGTGCTCGCGCGGCGCGGCGGCGTCGCCTTCGCGCGAGACAAGGTCTCCTGGCGCGCGGTGAGCCAGGTCGACGGCACGGCGAGCCAGGTGGAGCTGCCTCGGATGCTCGTGGGCACGGACTGGCTCGGCCAGAACGCCGACCGCGCGCGACCGACGCCCGTGGTGGACGACGTCCAGCGCCTCGTGGGTGGCGCCTCGACTGTCTTCCAGCGCATGAACGCGCGCGGCGACATGCTGCGCGTCGCCACCAACGTCCCGACCAAGGAAGGGAGCCGGGCCATCGGCACCTTCATCCCCGCCACCGGCGCCGACGGCGCCGCGAACCCGGTCATCGCGGCGGTGCTGCGCGGCGAGACCTTCACCGGGCGGGCCTTCGTGGTGGACGCCTGGTACCTCACCGCCTACGAGCCGCTGCGCGACGCCTCGGGCGTGGTCGCGGGCATGCTCTTCGTAGGCATCCGCCAGGACGGGCTGGAGAACATCCGCAAGGCCGTCTCCGAGATGCGCCTCGGAACCTCGGGATACGTGGTGGTGCTGGGGGGCAAGGGGAAGCAGCGGGGCGCCTACGTCCTGTCGGCCGATGGCAAGCACGACGGCGAGAGCCTCTGGGAGGCGAAGGACACCTCGGGCAAGCCCTTCATCCAGGACATCGTGGCCCGCGCTGTCGCGCCCGGCCACGACGGATCTGGCCTGGCCGAGTACGCCTTCCAGAGGCCCGGCGACTCCGAGGTGCACGACCGGGTGGCCGCATTCGCCTACTACGCGCCCTGGGACTGGATCGTGCTCGCAGGGATGGACCGCGCGGAGGCCAACGCTGCCGCCCACGAGGTGCAGTCGTCGCTCACGCTGGTCGCCGTGGTGGTCGTGCTCCTGGCCGCCTTGCTCCTCGCCGGCGCCACCTGGCTGGCGCGCCGCGCCGCCGCCCGCATCGCCGCGCCGGTCGAGGCCATGGCGACGGCGGCCGAGCGCGTCGCGGTGGGCGACGTCGATCAGTCGATCGCCTGCGACTCCGACGACGAGGTCGGGCGTCTCGCCGTCTCCTTCCGCCACACCATCGAGTACGTCCGCAGCATGGCCGCGGCCGCGAGCGCCCTCGCCAGGGGTGACCTCGACCAGGC
>MEMX01000079.1:28875-42081 GCA_001768075.1 Anaeromyxobacter sp. RBG_16_69_14
CGAGATCGGCCGGGTGTCGCGGGCGGCGGTGGAGGGCCGGCTCTCCGAGCGCGCATCCGCCGTGGGCTCGGCGGGCGCATATGCCGAGGTGCTGAAGGGCGTGAACGCGCTCACGGATGCGGTGCTCGCGCCCATCCGCGAAGCCACGGCGGCGCTCGAGGAGCTCGCCGGTCGCAACCTCTGCGCCAGCATGAAGGGCGACTACCGGGGGGACCACGCGCGCATCAAGGACGCGCTCAACGCCACGGCGACCGCTCTGCACGACGCGCTGGCCCAGGTGGCCGACGCTGCTCGCCAAGTGTCGGCGGCCTCCGGCCAGATCGCCTCGTCCAGCCAGTCCGTCGCCGACGGCGCGAGCCAGCAGGCGAGCGCGCTCGAGGAGACCTCGTCGTCGCTCGAGTCGATGAGCTCCATGACCCGGCGGTCGGCCGACAACGCCCAGCAAGCGAACACCCTCGCCCAGAGCGCACGCGACGCAGCCACCGAGGGCGCCGCCATCATGGGGCAGATGATGATCGCGATGGGCAAGATCAGGGCCTCGGCCGAGGGAACTTCGCAGATCATCAAGGACATCAACGACATCGCCTTCCAAACGAACCTCCTCGCCTTGAACGCCGCCGTCGAGGCCGCGCGCGCCGGAGAGGCCGGGCGCGGCTTCGCCGTGGTCGCCGAGGAGGTCCGGTCCCTGGCGCTTCGCTCCAAGGAGGCGGCCAGCAAGACCGAGGTTCTCATTCGCCAGTCGGTGCAGCAGGCCGGCGAGGGCGAGGCCACCTCCAGGCAGGTCTCGGACAAGCTCGGGACCATCGTCAGCTCTATCGCCAAGGTGACCGACATCGCGGCCGAGATCTCGGCGTCGGCGAAAGAGCAGGCGGCCGGGATCGAGCAGGTGACCCGGGCGGTGGCCGACGTGGACAAGGTGACGCAGCAGAACGCCGCCAACTCGGAACAGTCCTCTTCTGCTGCCACCGAGCTCGCGGGCCAGTCCCAGGAGCTCGAAGCCATGGTCGGTGCGTTCCAGCTCGACGAGGGGACGCCGGTGAGCGCTCCCAGGGCGCTGGGCCAGCATGTGCCAGGGCCGCCCGGATGGAGACCGTCGGCGCGGGCCTGACCGCGGGGAGCTCCTTTCGACTACTGTTCGTCTGGGGGGTGTGGGGGGAGCCGGCGCTCCCCCCCGCCTTGAGGACCGGAGGTCCGGAAGTCCTCAGCGCGGGGTGTGGCCTGGCTCGCGAGGTGCCGGCCGTCGAGAATTGCCGTTGGCACTTTGGTTGCGCACTCGCCGCGCTGAGCCGGCCGTGTCGGGAGGCCGCCTGTCTTTCAAGTCTCTTGCCTTCCCCCTCCTCGTCCTCGTCCTCTACGCCTGGCTCTTCCCCTGGATCCCCGCCCTTCGGAGCCCGAACGAGCTGTCGCGGCTGTACCAGGCGCGGGCGATCGTCGAGGATCGTTCCCTTTCGCTGAACAGTCAGCTCGCTCGCCACGGGCCGGTGGGCGACCTCTCCGTGAAGGACGGGCGCTACTACCCCAACAAGGCGCCCGGCGTGTCGTTCCTCGGCGCCGCTGCCTTGGCGGCGGTGCGCGCCGCCCGCGGCTTCCCTGTCCTCTCCCGCGCGGTGGACGAGGGACGGGATGGGGACGCCGTGCCCGAGGCCGCAGCCGTCTTCTGGCTCAGGTTGTTCGTGTGCATGCTGCCGGGTGCCGCGGCGGCGGAGCTCCTGCGCCGGATGCTCGCGCGGCGCTTCGAGCCCGCGCTCGCCACCTCCGGCGCGATCGTCTTCGCGCTCGGGACGATCATGTGGCCTTACTCCACCTTCCTCATGAGCCACGGGCCCACCGCGGCGTCGGTGGTCGCGTGCTGGTGGGCCGTCGAGAAAGCGCGCGTGACGCGCGGCTGGCGCTGGTGGACGCTCGCCGGCTTCACAGGAGGATGGGCGGTGCTGCTCGAGTACACGAGCGCGCTCGCGCTGATACCGCTCCTGCTCCTCTCCGGCTGCAGATCTCATCCTCGGCACGGCGGCGGGGGACGAGCCCCCGCCCCCGCGAAGGGCGGGGAGCTGCAGGCCGCGCTCCTCGCGATCGCCCTCGGTTTCCTTCCCCCCGTCCTCGCCCTCGCCCTCTATCACCAGGCCGCCTTCGGCAATCCCTTCCACGCCGGCTACCGCTATCTGGTGAACCCGGTCTTCACGGAGTGGCACGCCCGCGGCTTCATGGGCGTCGGCGCGCCGAGCCTGCGCGCGCTCGCCGGGAGCTTGCTCGATCCTGCGCGGGGCCTCTTCTCCTGGAGCCCGTTCCTCGCGCTCGGCGTGCCCGGCCTCGTTCCGCTCTGGCACCGCGACCGCCCGCTCGCGCTCCTCTGCGCCGCGGAGCTCGGCCTGTACGCCCTCTTCACCGCCAGCTTCACCTACCAGGCCTGGGGCTGGTCCGTCGGGCCGCGGCACATCACCACCGCGTGCGCGTTCTTCGTCCCGCCTGCCCTCGCCGCCGCGGAGTGGCTGCGTGATCGCGGCTTGGGCTTCGTCGCCGCTGGCCTCGCGCTCTCCGGCGTGGCGGTCCTGGCACTCACCGTGGCGGTGTGCCCCTACCTGCCCGACGAGCTGACGAATCCCGTCTGGCAGCTGGTGGTTCCGCTCGCGCGGCAGGGGCTACGCTCACCCGACGTGCTCGGGATGGCGCTGCACGTGTCATCCGGCTTCACCCTCCTGCCGTGGCTCGCCCCTCTCCTCGTCACCGCCGTGTGGGCCTCCATCCAGCTCTCTCGCCGCCGGGGAGAGACGAGCCGGCCGAGGAGGACCCCCTTCGCGGTCGTCCTCGCGGTCTTGCTCGCGGTCGGCCTCTTCGCCGCCCGGTCGTGGCTCGGCGGCGCCGATCACTTCGAGCGCACGCGGAGGCTCATGGAGTCGCGCCTCGTGGGCGGCGGCCGGTGAGGAGTCGTCGAGCGATCGACCCTGGCGGCGGTTGCTCCGCGCGCTCCTTCTCTGCCATAAGGACAGGCCTTGGACGTGGTTCCACGGCGAGGCGCGGAGTGCACATGTCGTTCGACTGGTCGAGGGAGCGGGTGGTCGTCACCGGCGGCGCCGGCTTCCTGGGGAGCTTCGTCCTCGAGGAATTGCAGCGCCGGGGCGCGCGCGAAGTGTTCGTCCCGCGCTCGCGCGAGTACGACCTCGTGGACATGGCGGCGGTGAAGCGCCTTTACTCCGACGCCAGGCCCTCGATGGTCCTCCACCTGGCGGCGCAGGTGGGCGGCATTTGCGCGAACCGCGCCAACCCGGGCAGGTTCTTCTACGAGAACCTCATGATGGGCGTGCAGCTCATCGAGGTCGGCCGGCAGGTGGGCCTCCGGAAGCTGGTCGCGCTCGGGACGATCTGCGCCTACCCGAAGTTCGCGCCGGTGCCCTTCAGGGAAGAGGACATCTGGGAGGGCTACCCGGAGGAGACGAACGCTCCGTACGGCCTCGCGAAGAAGATGCTGCTCGTGCAGAGCGAGTCGTACCGGCAGCAGTATGGCTTCAACTCGGTCGTGCTCTTTCCCGTGAACCTGTACGGCCCGAAGGACAACTTCGAACTCGAGACCTCGCACGTCATCCCCGCGCTCATCCGCAAGTGTGTCGAGGCACGCGTGCGGGGGGACGAGAAGATCGTGGCGTGGGGCGACGGCTCCGCCTCGCGCGAGTTCCTGCACGCGCGCGACGCGGCCGAGGGCATCGTCACGGCGGCGGAGCGCTACGACAGGAGCGATCCCGTGAACCTGGGCGCCGGCTTCGAGGTGAAGATCCGGGAACTCGTACCGATGGTCGCTCGCCTGTGTCGCTTCGAGGGCGCGATCGCCTGGGATGCATCGAAGCCCAATGGCCAGCCGCGCCGCATGCTCGACACGTCGCGCGCGCTGCGCGAGTTCGGGTGGAAGGCGCGGATCCCGTTCGAGGAAGGACTGCGGGAAACGGTGGAATGGTTCGAGCGGCAACGATAGACGGCGGGGCGACCGCCAGGGGATGATCCACGAAGGGATCGACCATCGGAGCTCACGGGGGTAGAACGTGAAGAAGGCGCTCATCACCGGCATCACCGGCCAGGACGGCAGCTACCTCGCCGAGCTGCTCCTCGAGAAGGGGTACGAGGTGCACGGGATCGTGCGCCGCTCGTCGTCGTTCAACACGGGCCGCATCGACCACGTCTACCAGGACCCGCACACGCCGGGGGCGCGCCTCTTCCTGCACTACGCCGACCTCAACGACGGCTCTTCCCTGAACCTGCTCCTGAAGCGGATTCGCCCCAACGAGATCTACAACCTGGGCGCCCAGAGCCACGTGCGCGTCTCGTTCGACGTGCCGGAGTACACGGGCGAGGTGACCGGGCTCGGCGCGACGCGCCTGCTCGAGGCGGTGCGAGAGCTCGGCCTCGCCGACACGCGCATCTACCAGGCCTCCAGCTCCGAGATGTTCGGCGCCTCGCCACCGCCGCAGAACGAGAAGACCCCCTTCTACCCGCGCAGCCCCTACGGTTGCGCCAAGGTGTACGCCTACTGGATCGGCGTGAACTACCGCGAAGCGTATGGGTTGCACGTCACGAACGGCATCCTCTTCAACCACGAGTCCCCCAGGCGAGGCGAGACGTTCGTCACGCGCAAGGTGACTCGCGCCGCCAGCCGCATCAAGCTCGGTTTCCAGGATAGGCTCTTCCTCGGCAACCTCGACGCGAAGCGCGACTGGGGCTACGCGAAGGACTTCGTCGAGGCGATGTGGCTCATGGTGCAGCAGCCGCGCGCTGACGACTACGTGATCGCCACCGGCGAGAGCCACAGCGTGCGCGAGCTGTGCGAGCTCGCCTTCGCCCACGTCGGCCTCGACTACAAGGACTTCGTCGAGATCGACCCGCGCTACTATCGCCCGACCGAGGTCGACTTCCTCCTCGGCGACGCGTCGAAGGCGGCGAAGCTGCTCGGCTGGAAACCACGGACGGCGTTCAAGGAGCTGGTGCGCCTGATGATGGACTCCGACCTGGAGCTCGCCGAGCGCGAGCGCCTCGCCGGCGCAGGGCCCGCCGTGTCGAGGCACGGCTAGTGTCGCCCACCCTCGCTGCGCTGGGGCCGCTCGTGAGCCGGCTCCTGCTGTCCGCCGTCTTCTTCTACTCGGGGTACCAGAAGTTCGCGGCCACCGGCCGGGCGGCGTCGAGCATCACCGGGCGCGGGCTCCCCTTCGCCACCGCCGGCGCGTACGCGGCCGGCGCCTTCGAGCTGACGGCCGCGCTGCTCCTGGTGTTCGGCCTCAGGGCGCGCCCCGCGGCCCTGGCTGCCTTTGGCTATCTCGTGTTCGTCTCCTTTCTCTTCCACTGGCACCCGGCCGTGCGCGGCGATCACGCCCAGGTTCTCCATCTGCTCAAGAACGCGGGGATCGCCGGGGGAATGCTGCTCCTCGCCAGCCACGGACCAGGGACGATGTCGCTCGATCGCGGCTGACTCGGAAGCGCTCGGTGAGCACGAAGGACCTCAAATGCGAGTCTGCCCTGCTCGACGCCCTGCGCGCCCTCACCTCCTTCGACCCACCCGAGGCGCTCCCCGCCTGCGACCTTCAGGAGCTGGCGGACGTGCTCGACGCGCATGGCCTGGCCCCGCTCGCGTCGTACCAGCTCGAGACCCGTCGCATCGGCGCGGGCGCGCCCCGCTGGTTCCGCGAGCGGCTCCTCCCTCTCTACCAGGGCATGGTGAACGACAACGTCTTCAAGCTCGTGACGCTGAAGGGTGCCCTGCGCGCGGTGGACGTGCCGGTCGTGCTGCTCGAGGGGGCGGCCTATGTCGACTGGCTCTACCCGCACCTCGCCTTCCGGCACGTCGGCGAACCTCGGCTCGCCGTGCGGGGCCCGGACGGCGAACGCTTCGCGGAGCAACTGGCGGAGGGCGGCTTCGGCGCCGCCAGCGCCGGGCCGGGCGGGCACACGGCCACCTTCGGCGACGGTCGCATCGAGATCCGCATCCAGGAAGGCCTGGTGGCGGGGCGCCCCGAGGACCAGGGGCTCTTCGAGCGTCGCGAGCCCTTCCCCGCGCTCGGGCGCACGGCCGCCCGCCCCGCCGCCGAGGATGCGCTCCTCGTCACCGTCGCCGACCTGGCGCTGACGGGACTGCACGCGTCACTGACGGCGTTCGTCGATCTGCGCGAGCTGCTGACGCTGCCGGCGCTCGGCGAGGCGGCCCGCGTCGAGGCCGTCCGCTCGCGCGCGGCGAGGGCACGCCTGTCGCGGGCACTTCACGGTGCGTGTGCGCTGGTCTCGTACTTCTTCCCTTCCGTCCGGGAGCGAGCGGCCGCCCTCACTCCCGTGCTCGGACGCGCCGAGCGAGCGGCCGTGGACGCCGTCGTCGAGAGCGCGAAGGACCCCAGGCGCCTGTGGCTCGTGCGTGGCTCGGAGGCCGCCGCGAAGCTGGTCGTGGCGCCCTGAACGTCTAGCGAGCGCCAGTGTTCCGACCCAGACATAGTGACGCGCTCGCAGTAGGCATTGTGCCTGGGTGGGAGCACTAGGAGGACTCATGGCCAAGTCGAAGGTGGCGGTGCTGCGCACCCGACCCGAGCTCGTCCTGGAGGACGTGGATCGGCTGTGCGAGCTGGGTGGGGTCTCGAGCGCCCTCGCGCCGGGGGCGCCTACCATCCTCAAGGACAACATCTCGTGGCACTTCCCTTTTCCGGCGGCGAACACCACGCCCTGGCAGCTGGAGGGCACCATCCTCGCGCTCCGCAAGCGCGGCTACGCCGAGCAGACTTGCGTCGCGAACAAGACGGTGGTGACGGACGCCTTCAAGGGCGAGGACCTGAACCACTACCTGCCCGTCCTGCGCCGGCACGACGTCCCCGTCCGCTACAATTTCCGCCCGGAGGACATGCGCTGGGTCGTCTATCGCCCGAGCGCGCGCCTGCGCGCCCTGGACCGCGTCTTTCCGGAGGGCATCCGCGTACCCGACTTCTTCCTGGGCAAGAACGTCGTGCATCTGCCGACCGTGAAGTGCCACATCTACACCACCACCACCGGCGCCATGAAGAACGCCTTCGGCGGGCTGCTTCACGACCGGCGCCACTACTGCCACTCCTGGATTCACGAGACGCTCGTGGACCTGCTCGCCATCCAGAAGGAGATCCACCCCGGGATCTTCGCCGTCATGGACGGGACCACCGCCGGCAACGGGCCAGGCCCGCGAACCATGTTCCCGGTGGTGAAAGACCTCATGCTGGCATCGGCAGATCAGGTCGCCGTCGACGCGGTGGCGGCGCGCATGATGGGCTTCGATCCGATGTCGATCCCGTACCTCCGCATGGCTCACGAGGACGGCCTGGGGGTGGCCGACCCACGCGAGGTGGAGATCGTGGGCGACGCGGCGGCAGCCGAGGAGCGCTGGGGCTTCGCCGTGGGCGACAACGGAGCCTCGCTGGTCGGCGACGCCATGTGGTTCGGGCCGCTCAAACCCTTCCAGCGGCTGTTCTTTCACACACCGTTAGTGAGTGTATTCACCCTCGGGAGCGAGGTCTACCACGACCTCTATCGCTGGCCGATGAAGGACCGGCGCGTCTTCGAGACCTGGAAGGCCGGGACGCCCTGGGGAAGGCTCTTCGAGCGCTACGCCGCGGGCGAGAGCCCGGTCACGCGCGCGCCGTCCGTCCCCGCGACAGCATCAGGATCACGCTCGCGACCTCGCCCGTGACGAGGTCGAGGCGTCTTCCGACGTCGAGCTCTTCGATCACCGCCAGGCGCTGCACAGGTTCACTCACCACTGCGGCCGCGACCACGTCCGCGAGCAGGGACGGCGACGCGGTGCGAGCCGCGAGCTCGGCCAGCCGCGGAGCGCCGGACTCGCGCGGCAACACCTCCGCCAGTTGCAGCACGCAGGCCTCGAGGGCCGTGCGCTGGCGGGCCAGAGCAGCCGGACCGCCGGGAGGGTAGACGTCCTCCAGGAGCTCCGCCCTGAATTCGCGGTAGGGTTTCCCGTTGTCGAGCTCCGCCGTCAGGCGCACCCGCGCCACGCCGCGCAACTGGATGTCGTAGTGCCCGTTCGGCATCTTCTGGGCAGACTCGACGAAGCCGGCACCGGCGATGGGGTGTATGGGGGCGCGGTCCTGCGAGGCGCCTTCCTCGGAGGCGAGGGTCGCCAGAGCCAGCATGCGATCGCCCGCCAGCGCGTCGGCGGTCATCGCGCGGTAGCGCGGCTCGAAGACATGAAAAGGCGTGGGCGTCCCGGGAAGGACGACCACGCCTGGTAGAGGAAAGACCTTGAGGGCAAGGCAGGAGCGAGCGAGCTGCACTCGAAGCTCGCCGAGGTCAGCACCTGCGACGTGCTCGCTCATGCGGCGCCCTCGCTTCGGCGCGGGCCGCCGCGTGAGCGGTGGCCCTGCCGAGCCCTTGCTTTTCTTTAGCTTGGCTACCCGTGCGCAGCGCGCGCTGCGGGGGTCACCTCGGCCTTGGGGGCCGCCTGGATGCGCATACCGTAGAAGGATCGGTACACGAAGATGCAAGCCACCAGGAAGAAGCCGATGAAGAGGAACGCCCGGAGAGTACCGTCGAGGCGCAGCGCCAGCTCGACAGCGAGCAGCCCGAAGAGCGTCGTGAACTTGATGACCGGGTTCATGGCCACCGACGAGGTGTCCTTGAAGGGGTCGCCGACGGTGTCGCCGACCACGCAGGCCGCGTGGAGCGGCGTGCCCTTGGCTTTGAGCTCGACCTCGACCACCTTCTTCGCGTTGTCCCAGGCGCCGCCCGCATTGGCCATGAAGAGCGCCTGGAAGAGGCCGAAGAGCGCGATGGCGATGAGGTACCCGATGAAGAGGAAGGGGTCGAGGAAGGCGAAGGCGAGCGTCATGAAGAACACGGTGAGGAAGATGTTGAACATGCCCTTCTGCGCGTACTGGGTGCAGATCTCGACGACCTTCTTCGAGTCGGCCACGGACGCCTTCACGGCGCCCTCGAGCTTGATATTGGCCTTGATGAACTCGACCGCGCGGTAGGCGCCCGTCGCGACGGCCTGCGTGGCCGCGCCGGAGAACCAGTAGATGACCGCGCCGCCCATGATGAGGCCGATGAGGAACATCGGGTTCATGACGGAGAGCTTGTCGAGGTTGGTGGTGAGGCCCTGGGTGAGCACCGTGATGATGGAGAAGATCATGGTGGTGGCGCCCACCACGGCGGTGCCGATGAGCACCGGCTTCGAGGTCGCCTTGAAGGTGTTGCCGGCGCCGTCGTTCTCCTCGAGGAAGTCCTTGCCCTTCTCGAAGTTGAGGTCGAAGCCGAAGTCCTTCTTCACCTCGGCCCTGATGTTGGGCACGTTCTCGATGAGCGAGAGCTCGTACACCGACTGCGCGTTGTCCGTCACCGGGCCGTAGGAGTCGACCGCGATGGTGACCGGGCCCATACCGAGGAAGCCGAACGCCACCAAGCCGAAGGCGAAGACCGCCGGCGCCAGCATGAGCGCGCCGACGCCGAGCGTCGACACCGCGTAGGCGGCACCCATCAGGCCGGCGATGACGCACCCCATCCAGTAGGCGGAGAAGTTGCCCGCGGTGAGGCCGGCGAGGATGTTCAGCGAAGCGCCGCCCTCGCGGGACGCCGTCACGATCTCCCTCACGTGGCGGGAGTTGGTCGAGGTGAAGACCTTGATCATCTCGGGGATGACGGCGCCGGCGAGCGTCCCGCAGCTGATGATGGCGGAGAGCTTCCACCAGAGCGTCCCGTCACCGAGCGTCGGGATGAGCATGAAGGAGAGCACGAAGGTGAGGGCGATCGAGATGAACGAGGTGAGCCACACGAGCGAGGTGAGCGGCGCCTCGAAGTTCATCGTGTCGGCGTTGCCGTACTTGGCCTTCGCCATGCCCTCGTTGATGTAATAGGAGAGCACCGACGCGATCACCATCATGATGCGCATCGCGAAGATCCAGACCAGGAGCTGCACCTGCGTCGTCGGCTCCTTCACGGCCAGCAGGATGAAGGAGATGAGCGCGACGCCGGTGACGCCGTAGGTCTCGAAGCCGTCCGCAGAGGGGCCGACCGAGTCGCCCGCGTTGTCGCCGGTGCAGTCGGCGATCACGCCGGGGTTACGGGCATCGTCCTCCTTGATGTCGAAGATGATCTTCATGAGATCGGAGCCGATGTCGGCGATCTTGGTGAAGATGCCGCCCGCGATGCGGAGGGCGGAGGCGCCGAGCGACTCGCCGATGGCGAAGCCGATGAAGCAGGGACCGGCCAGGTGCGCGTCGATGAAGAGGAGGATGAAGAGCATGATCAGCAGCTCGGTGCTGATCAGCATGGTGCCGATGCTCATGCCCGCCTGGAGCGGGATGGCGTAGGTGGGGAAGGGCTTGCCGCGCAGCGACGCGAAGGCGGTGCGCGAGTTGGCGTAGGTGTTCACCCGGATGCCGAACCATGCGACGCCCGTGCTGCCGAGGATGCCGATGAGGCTGAAGGCCAGGATGATCGCGACCTTGGCCGGTCCGAAGCCTTCGGAGAGCACGCCGAAGTAGAGGACCATGATGACCGCGATGAACGCCCACAACATCGCGATGAACTTGATCTGCGTGACGAGGTAGGTCTTGCAGGTCTCGTAGATGAGCTCCGAGACCTCTAGCATCGACCGGTGCACTGGCAGGTTCTTGAGGTGGTTCGAGATCGAGAGACCGAGAGCGAGGCCCGCCAGCGAGACGAGGATGCCGATGGCGAGGAGACTCTTCCCGGTCATGCCGAGGAACTGCACCGACGAGAGATCTGGCAGGACTAGGTTTGCCTCGCCGCCGTGTTCGGCTGCGAGGTTGAGTTTCGATACTAGGGCAGATACGTTCATAGCTCGTGCACTTCCTCTAGGGCAGGCCTGACGGGCCAGCTGATCGTGGTACGACGGGAGAGGCCCGAAAACGGGAGGGCTGCAATACTACCCGATCCAGGCAAGATGGGAAAGCGGGGCGTGCGGACGTGGCCAAAGGCAGGGCGCGAAGGCTCTTGGCTCCGCGGTCGGGCTGGAGGCCCTAACCCCCCTCGGATCTTGGCTATCTGACGGCCTTGGCAGCAGCAGCCGCGGCCGCCGCCGCGCCTTCCTCGACGACAGCGAAGTTGACGTTGCCGTAGCCGGCCTCGGCCGCCGACGTCATGACGCGCCGCACGACGCGGAACGGGACCTTGACATCGGCCTGGACGTTGACGTCGCCCTTCCAGTCCTTCTCGCGGTCGCGATCGTTCTGGTGGATGAAGTCCCAGCGCTTCTTCTCGTCGCGGAGCTTCTCCACCAGCGGGGCGATGATCTGGGAGGGGTCCTTCTCCAGATCCGCCACGTCCGCCACCTTCTGGCCGGACACCACCACCTGCGTCGAGTTGATGGCCACCACCGGGGCGACCTCGATCTGCTGCCCATGCCGGGCGTCGGGCAGCTTGATGTCCTTCTGCATGTAGAGGACCTCGCCGGTGGCCGAGAACTGCTGGAGGAGGAAGATGACGAGCATCGTCATCATGTCCACCATGGGCACCACGTTCAGGTCCACGTTGGTGGCTCGGCTCCCGTGGGCGAACTTGCCACCGAGGACCTTCGAGGCGGCGAAGCGCTTGGCGGGGCGTTTCCCGGGCTGGACTATCGGCACGCTGACGGCTCCTATCCCGCTCCCATGACGGAGACGTTGGCGAGCCCGACGCCGACGCAAGCGTCGATCGTGTGGACGAGGTCGGCATAGACGACCGCGTCGTCCGCCGCGACGGTGATGGCTGCCTGGTCGGGGAACTCGGTCTTGAGCTTCTTCAGCCGGTCCGTGAGGGTTTTCAGATCGTACGCCGCCGCGCCGTCGCCGGCCCTGCCGGCGAGCGGGATCTCGATCTGCGCACCGGCGCTCGTGGCGAGCACGTAGCCGCGCTCGCCGATGGTCACCGTGACGGTGAGGGCCTTCGTGGGCTGCGTCTCCGTCGGAGAGCCGCTTCCGGTTGGACTCGTCTGCAGCCGCGAGATCTGCGTCCAGACGGCCGTGAAGAGGAGGAAGGAGATGCAACAGGAGAGGAGGTCGATGGCGGGCACGACGTTCACGGTCACGTCGAGCGTTCGCCTCTTCTTCTTGCCTCTCCCCCCGCCCTCGGGCATCGCGCCGCCGCCCATGTGGTCTCCTGATCTCGCTCGTCTCGCTCGCCTCTCCCCGAACCAGGGAAAGGCGCACGGTGAGGTGGTGTTCGCTGCGGAAAGGGGAGATGGATCGGTGGAGGTTGGTTACTCCGCCGCCTCTTCCACCGGCACCTGGAGCGCCGGCATCTTCATCTTGTCCTTGTTGGCGACGATGAGGTTCAGCACCCCCACCGCGGACTCGTTGATGTCGTCGACCATCGTCTGGGTGCGGCCCTGCAGCACCGAATAGAGGACGAGCGCAGGGATGGCGACCGAGAGTCCGAAGGCGGTGCAGTACATGGCCTCGGAGATGCCCTGCGAGAGGATGCTCGCCTTGTCGGCCGGATTCGCGTTCGCCACCGCGCCGAAGCAGTGGATGAGGCCGATGATGGTGCCGAGCAGCCCGAGCAGCGTGGCGATGTTCGAGATCATCGCCAGATACCCGGTGCGCTTCTCGATCTTGGGCGACTCGCGCAGCGTCGCCTCGTCCATGGCGGCCTGTACGTCCTGCTCGCCCTTCGGCACGTTGATGAGGCCCGCCTTGATCACCGAGACCAGCGGCGCGCGCTTCTGGCCTGCGCAGTAGCTGATGGCCTTGTCGAGGTCGCCCGCGTAGATGTGCTTCTTGAGGCCGCGCAGGAAGGCCTCCTTGTCGACCGAGGACAGGAAGAAGAGCACGTAGACGCGCTCGACCACGATCGAGATCGCGAAGACGAGCGAGACCGCGATGGGGTACATCCCGATTCCGCCAAGATCGAACGCCTTGAACAT
This sequence comes from Anaeromyxobacter sp. RBG_16_69_14, assembly GCA_001768075.1. GTDB lineage: Bacteria > Myxococcota > Myxococcia > Myxococcales > Anaeromyxobacteraceae > Anaeromyxobacter_A. Next base: position 41,735 of record MEMX01000079.1, read on the forward strand.
GCTTCCGAACAGGTCACCCATCGCGACGCGTCCTTCCCGATGCAGGCGCCACACCTAGGGTACGAAGACACCCGCTTTGTACCCGGTGCGTGCGAACCATGTGAAACCCCTATCACGCTGGCGGAAATCGAGTCAACGCGGTGACTTACGCACCTTTCATCACCCGCCGTGCTGCCGTCCTCTCCCCCGCTGACGAGAGTTCGCACGGTGGGTCGCGCTCGCAATTGCCCGCTGGGTGAGCGCCGTTGTACCTTTGCCCCGCACCTCTCCCACCCATGGCCGTACAGACCGCCTTCGCCCCCTACCGGCTCCCTCCGGGCGCCTTGCCCGAGGAGGCCTCGAGGCTC
>MEMX01000079.1:42140-49604 GCA_001768075.1 Anaeromyxobacter sp. RBG_16_69_14
CCCGGGCGCGATGGTGGCGCAGGCGCTCGCGGATATCGCCGCGGGCCATGCCGGGGCTCCGGAGGAGGCCTGCCGCGCCGCGGATGGAACCCCTTCGGGAGCTCCAGGGCAGCTCCGCGCGTGCCTCCTCGCTCCGCGCCATCGCGCCAGGGTGGAGCAGGCGGTGGCGGGAGCGCTCCAGGCTGGCTTTGCGGGCGTCTGCCTCGACCGCCCCGACGCGCCCATAGCACAGGGGTTCCTTGGCTCCGGCTTCTGTCCCGACTGCCAGCGCGCCTTCTCCAAGGACCTGGCGCGGGAGTACGGAGACCAGTTCACGCCGCTCGACTACCTCGCGCTCGCGCGCGAGGCGCTGGCGCAGGCGCCGGGCGCGGTAGGGTTCGCGCGGCTGCCTTTCGGACGCGACTTCTGGCGTTTTCGCGTGGCTTCGCTCGATCGGGCAGTGGCCGCCTATGCCCGGGCCGCCCGCGACGCTTCGCGCGCCCTGGACAGGCCCTTCGACGTGACGGCGCAGTTTGAGGCGGTGGGGCCAGCGCAGCTCGCCTGCGCTCGCCAGCTCGACGCAGCCATCTTCCCCGTGAAGGCCGAGACGCAGACGACCGGCGCCGGTCTCTTTCGCCTCCTCCGCGCAGCGATGGGCCGGCGACCCTGCGCGGCCGCGCTGGCAGGCTCGAGCCCGCCCTTGCTGGTGCAGCGTCTCGCCGCCGTGGCCGCCTCCTGCGGCATCGAGCTCATCGCGCTCGACCCCGGAGTCTCCGAGAGCGGGCTCGCACCCCTGCGCCGCTTCGCGCGCATCGTCGGGGCGCAGCGCAATGCGCCTGCGGCGTCCGAGCCCGTCACCGAGTGCGCCGTCCTCTACTCCCCGGAGTCGGATCTCTGGACGGGCGGCGATCACCGCGAGCAGGTGGAGCGGGCCGCCGACGCGCTGGCGGCGCTGCACATCCAGGCGCCTGTGGTGCTGCGCGTAGCCGACGCGCCGGCCGGCACGGCCCTCGTCCTCGCCGGCGCGGCCGCGCTCCCCCCCGTCGAGGCGCTCGAGCTGAAGCGCCGCGTCGGGCGGGCGGAAGCGCGCTGGTCTTCGGTGACCTGGGGGCGGTGGACGACGCCGGACGCGAAGCGGCCTCCCCTCTCCCGGCCGGCAAGCCCGGCGGCGTGAGAATCGGGACGGGCACTCTGGTCTCGCTGCGAGCGTTGCCCGCGCCCCGACCCGGCACGCCCCTCGAGCCTTCCCAGCTCGAGCCGCTGGCGCGCGCTCTCGGCGCGCTCCTCGGCAAAGGCCGCCGAGCTGCCAGCGTGGCGGGTCGCACCCCCGTCTTCGTCGCGCTCTACCGCAACGAGGAACGCCTCGACGCGCACCTGGTCTCGCTAGGCGCCAGCCCGGCGCAAGGCTCGACGCTCTTCCTCGGCCTGCACGTCACGGGCGCCGTCCGCCGCGCCCGGTTCCAGTCGGCGAGTGGTGCCGATGAGAAGATCGTGATGAACCCGTCGGGCTACTCGATCTCGACCGTGCTGCCCGCCTTCAAGGGGTACGCGGTGCTGTCGATCGGAGCCTGAGGAACGGGCTACGGGCTCCAGAACGGCAGCTAATCGCGCCTGCTGCCCCGCCATGCGGCCATGGCCGCTGCCATGACCTCCTTCACCGGAACGCCCCGCTCCTTCGCTCGCGCCGCGCAATCGTCGTACTCCGGGTGCGCCCCGAGGAGCTCCGTGGCGAGCCTGCCCACCTTGACTCGCACGCTGCCGTACGCCGTCTCGACGGGCAAGAGCTCCCGCTCCAGCTCGATCCGCTCCACGCTGTGCATACGAACGCCGAGCGTGGTCGTCTCGGCGAGGAAGACTCGCGCCACGGCATCGCGCCGCTCCTCCGGCGCGAGCGCCGCCAGCACCAGCCCGGGGCGGCCCTTCTTCATCGTGCACGGGGAGGCCCACGCGTCGAGTGCTCCCGCCTCCAGGGCCGCCTCGATGGCGCGAGCCACCAGCTGACCGGGGCAGTCGTCGAGGTTGGCCTCGAGCTGCACCACGGAGCTCGTCTCTCTCTCCTTGCCTTGGCGCATGGCCGCTTCTCTACTACGCGAAACTAAGCGAAGTCGAGCGACGCGAGCAGAGCGGACAGCCGCGCCGGCTCGGGCATGACGAGGATGAGGCCCTCCAGCCCGCCCGGGCCATCCGTGGAGAAGCGCGTCGCGAGAGCGACTCTCCCGGACTCGCGGTCTACCAGCCGATCCAGGCAGTCGCGCCCGCCGCCACGCGTCAGGGTGGGCACGCTGAGCAGGAGCCTCCCGTTGATCATGCGCGCGATGGCGGAGACGAATGCGCTCCCAACGATGTTGCCCGACTCCATCAGCGCGCTCTCGGCCAGGGCACCCCAGCCCCCCGCCTCCGTCAGGGGGTATCCGAGCGAGGCGGCCAGCCGCTCCGCATCTCGCTCGGGGAGCGCCAGCACCAGGTGCCCTTCCAGCATCCCCTCCATGCGGAGACCCACCGCGACCAGGTCCTGGCCCATGCCGCCCAGGAAGTCGGCCACCGCGCCCGCGCTTCGCCCCACCCACGCCTCGGGCACGTCCATCTCGATGCGCCGGCGCATGAGTTTCCCGAGCGCGGTGATCCCCTGACCGCATCCTATGCTGGCGATCTCCTGGAGCGCGTCGAGCTCGCGCGGACCGATGTGCAGCTCGCAGGGGATCACGCGGCCACCAGCCTCTGCACGTCCAGGATGAAGACCGGCCTCCCATTGCCCAGGACCGTCACGGCCGAGAGGCCCATCACCAGATCGAGCGGGCGGGCGAGCGGCTTGAGGACGGCCTCGTGCTGCCCGAGCAGCGCGTCCACCGCCAGGCCGATGCGCGCGCCATCGCCGTCAGCGACCACCACAGAGCGCGTCGCGGCCTTCGCCGGCACGGTGAACCCGAGTAGCTCCGCGAGATCCCTCACCGGTACGAGCTTGCCGTCGTAGGGGAGGACCGGCGTGCCCTGGCTCCGCTCCAGCTGCGCCACCTCGACCTGCGCTGCCCCGTGCACCTTGACGATGGGGAGTCCGAGCACCTCCCCACCCACGTCTACCAGGAGCACCGGCTGCACGGCCACCGTGAGCGGCAGACGCAGGATCCAGCGCGTCCCCGCACCGCGCGCGCTCTCGGCCTCCAGCGCGCCGCCCAGGGCCTCCACGGCGCGCTTCACCGCGTCCATTCCCACGCCGCGGCCCGATAGCTCCGTCACCTGCTCGGCCGTCGAGACTCCGGGGAGGCAGGCGAGCAGAAAGGCCTCCCGATCGGTGAGCGCGCTGGCCGCCGCCTGGGAGAGTGCGCCCGCGGCCACCGCGGCGGCACGCAGCTTCTCCGGGTCCATGCCCTTGCCGTCGTCGCTGATCTCGAGGAGCACGCGGTCGCGCTCCCTCCGTGCCGCCACCAGGATCCGGCCGGTGGCCGGCTTCCCCGAGAGGAGCCGGAGGTGTGGTGCCTCGACACCGTGGTCCACCGCGTTCCTGAGCAGGTGCTAGAGCGGATCCACGAGCTCGTCCAGGATGGCGCGATCGATCTCGATGTCGGCGCCCCGGATTTCCAGCTCCACCTGCTTGCCGGTGCGGCGCGCCATGTCGCGCGCCGCGCGCGGCAGTCGCTCGGTGACGAGAGCGAGCGGGGTCATTCGAACCGCCATCACCTTGTCATGGAGGTCCTTCACCGTGCCGTTCAGGCGGTCCACGCCCTCCTCGAGCGCGGGGCGGAACGGCTCCGGGACGGCGCGGCCGATCTCGCGCAGACGCGCCGTGGCGAGGATGAGCTCGCCCACCGCGTCGAGGAAGGAGTCGAGCAACTCGACCCGTACACGGACTGTCCGTCCGCCATCGGCCGGGCGCTCCTCCCGGGCGGGAGTCGCGGCCGCGGCGACCTCGGGGACGGCGCCGGGTCCCTCCTCGCGAACCGTCACCTTCTCGAGATCGCTGATTTGGCCCAGTGCGCGCCCTACCTCGACGAGCGGCACCGCGGTTTCGATCGTCACCTGGAGCTTGCGGCCGGGGAGGCGGCCCGCCTTGAGGTCCTGCACCGGCGGAGAAGACCCAGACACCGCACCGAGCCGGGCAAGCTTCTTCACCACCAGGAAGCCGCGCACGGAGGGCACGGGACAACCGGCCGCAACCTCGACCTCCACCGCCACGCGCCGCCGCGCCTGCGCGGGTGCTGGCTTGACGGGCTCGGCCACCGCCGGTTCGGAGGCAGCGCTCTCCCCCGCCCCCATCCGCGCGGGGGGAGGGCGCTCCGGCGACGCCGCCAGGCGACGAGCGTCGCGTGCGGCGTCCGTCAAGCGATCGAGGAACGCCGCGTCGGGCTCCGGGGACTCGCCCCGCGACGCGTGCTCGACCATGGCGGTGAGGGCGTCGACCGCGGCGAGGAGCACGTCCACGCTGGACGGGTCCGGGGAAGCGGCACGCTCCCGGAAGGCGCCCACGAGGTCCTCGACCCGGTGCGCGACCGTGGCGATGCCCTGGAGCTGCATCGCACCGGACATACCTTTCACGCTATGTGCGTGTCGAAAGAGCCCGTCCACGATGGGCTTCGTCTCGCCACCGTCCCGAGCGGCCCCCTCGAGCTGGACCAGCTCCGCTCCGAGCTTGGCGAGGTGGTCCCTCGCCTCGGACACGAACAGCGCGAGGTATTTGGCCATCTCCAGGGTCATGGGTCTGTAGCCCGGGGTCTGACTCGTGCTTCGCTGTCTTGTGGGCCCCCAAAGGGCGAAACGCGGGTCTGATCTCGACGCGGCAATCTCACGGCGGCGACCAGTTGATGTGATTCTCCAGCGTCACCGCCGCCGCTGTGAGCTGATGTCTGGCGCCTTGCGGCGCCTCAAGCGGAGGGGAGAACTCTCCCCCCGCGCCCCCCATCTCGAGCGTCAGTTCATGTGGCATGCGCTATCAGGCTTCGCCGAGGACCTTCTTCACCACCGCCAGCACGTCCTCGGCCTTGAAGGGCTTCACGATGAAGTCGCTCGCACCGGCCTCGATGGCCTCCATGACGAGGGACTCCTGCCCGAGCGCGCTGCACATGACGACGACCGCCTTGCTGTCGTGCTTGACGATGTCGCGCGTCGCCTCGATACCGCTCTTGAAGGGCATCACGATGTCCATCGTGGTGAGATCGGGCTTCAACTCCTTGTACTTCTCGATGGCCTCCAGGCCGTTGGCGGCCTCGCCGACAACCTCGAAGCCGCCGCCGGAGAAGATGTCCTTGATCATGTTGCGCATGAAGATTGCGTCGTCGACGATGAGGACTCTCTTCGCCATGGCTTCCGATCCTCTCCACCGCCGGCGTACACCATCGTGCCGCGCTGCCTGCTTCGCCTGGACCGTACCACCCTGCTGAAGGCCTGAACAAGGCACGCGCGCCGCCCACACCGGCAGGCTTTCTCCTACCGAGACATCAGGCGATTTGATCCCGCGGTGATTGGAACAGGGACGCGGCACGGGCTTCCAGCGCTTCCGCGTCCAGGACGGTGACCGCCCCCCCTCCCATCTGCGCGACGCAGCGGGCCGGTCCGCCCGGGACGCGCGCCTCTGGGGGAGCCGTCGTCACCAGCGTCTCCACGCCCAGCACGGACGCGACCAGCAGGCCGAGCCCCCGCCGATCGCGATCGAGGATGAGCACGTGGCCTTGCGCCGGCTCGAGCAAGTCGGCGGGGAGCCCGAGGAGCGGCGCCAGCTCCACCACCGCCACCACCCGACCGCGCAGGTTCATGGCACCGCGCACCGCCGGCGCCGCGCGCGGCACGCGCGCGAAGGGCAGCTGCGGCACGACCACCTCGCGCACGGCCTCGAGTGGAAGCGCGAAGCGCTCGCCTCCGGCGCGGAAGAGCACCATCCGGGGCGAGGTCGTGAGCGGCGGCGAGAGAGCGGAACCCTCGGAGCTCCTCTCGGGCCCCGCGCGGAGCTCCGTTCGGTCCGCCACGCGCTATCCCGTCTCGAGCCGGAAGCGCGAGACGACCGCCTGCAGCTCGAGTGACAGGTTCGAGAGCTCTTGCGCCGCGCTCGCCATCTGCGCGACCGCCGCGGTCTGCTCGGAGGTCACCTTGCGCACCTGCTCGGTGGCCTTGGCGTTCGACGTGGCCACGTCGGAGATGTGATCCATCGCCTGCACCATGTCGGCCGAGCCCTTGAGCTGCTCCCGCGCGGACTGACTGATGACGCCCACCTTGTCGGCCCCGGTGGCTGCGATCTTCGAGATGCCCTCGAGGGCGCGGATGATCGCGTTCAGATCCTCGCGGCCCTCGCCCAGCACGGACACCGATTCCTTCATGGTGTCGACCACCGCCGTGGCCCGCCCGGAGATGTCCGTGGCGAGGCTCGATATCTGCTCGGCGGAGCGGCCCGCACTCTCCGCCAGCTTTCGCACCTCGTCGGCCACGACCGCGAAGCCGCGCCCGTACTCACCGGCGCGGGCCGCCTCGATGGTGGCGTTGAGCGCGAGCAGGTTCGTCTGCTGCGCGACGAGCGTGATGGCTTCCACGATCTTGGAGATGGCCTTGGTGCGTTCACCGAAAGCGAACACCTGCTCGCTCGCCGCCTCGATGCGCGCGAACACGCGTTTCACCTTCTCGCCGGCGAGGCGCGCCGCGTCGCCGCCCGAGGCGGCGCCGGAGCTGGTCTCGGCCGAGGCGCGCGCTGCCTCCTCGGCGCTGCGCGCCGTGCGCTCGATGGAAGCCGCGATGTCGCCGATCACCTTCGACGCGAGCTCCACGAGCGAGCTCTGCTCCTCCGCGCCCTTCGAGATGTTCTCCATCGAGCGCGCCACCTCGTCGGTCGACCCATTCACGTCCTCGGCCGACGATGACAGCTCGTTCGCGCTCTCCGCGACCGACCGGGCCGTGCGCTGGATGCGCGACACGAGATCGCGCAGGTTTTCCTGCATGGTGGAGATGGACAGGGTGAGGTCGTCGATCTCGTCGCGGACGTGGACGCTGCTGTCGGGCGCGAGGGTCTTGGATAGATCGCCGCGGCTGATCTCGACCGCCGATTCCTTCAGGCGGGCAAGGCGGTTCACGCGGGCGAGCGCGGCGGTGAGCACCCACCCGATGGCGAGGGTCAGGCCGATGACGATCGCCCCGCCCGCCAGGCGATCCGGGACGTGATCGAAGATGGCCGGAACGGCGAAGAGGAGCACCGCTCCCACCACCAGGTACGAGAGCAGGATCTTGATCTGGAGCGAGATGGTGAACCCGGCTGGCGCCGCTTGCGAACGCGTCATGCCCTCGGCTGCACGGCCGCGCAGGGCGACGAGGTGCGGCGCGCTGTCGGTCCAGCGCGCGCTCGGGCGCGTCGACGCGCGTTCGTCTCCTGTGCTTCGCGCCACGTTTGGCCTCGCTCGATCCGTCGCGCGGCGCGTCTGCAGAGACAGCGCATCGCGACGCAGCGGATCCTACGTTCTCGCGGACTCGAAGTCCAAGCGCCGCCCGGCGGGCTCGGACTTCGAGTCCGCGAGA
>MEMX01000079.1:49708-50227 GCA_001768075.1 Anaeromyxobacter sp. RBG_16_69_14
CTGGACCTGGACCGTCTGTCACGACGTCGGCGCCAGGTGATCGTGCCCGGCCGCACGTATCGTGTACCTGCGACCGTCGGCGTCGAGGACACGCACTCCGCGCTCTGTCGTCGCCTCGCCGACGACGGTGAGCGGGACGTCCAGCTTTCGCGCTGCCTCCCGCGCCCGGCCGACCCGGCCCGGGGGTACCGCCACCAGGAGCTCGTAGTCCTCGCCTCCGCCGAGGGCGGCGTCGAAGGGGCGAGCGTCCGGGCCCGCTTCGACGGCCCGACGGTAGGCGGGGGAGAGCGGGAGCGCGTCGAGCAACACCGTCGCCCCCACGCGCGAAGCGTCGCACAGGTGACCAAGGTCCTGGAGGAGACCGTCGGAGACGTCGAGGCCGGCGTGGGCAAGCATGGCGAGCGCTCGGCCGAGCGCGAGGCGCGGTGTCGGGCGGCGCTGACGGCGGACGAGCGCGGGGGCGGCACCGGGCCTGCGGCCGAGCGCGGCGTCTCCGAGCGTCCCCGAGACGAGGAGCGC
>MEMX01000080.1:0-2387 GCA_001768075.1 Anaeromyxobacter sp. RBG_16_69_14
TGGCACGGCGACGGAGTACGCCCCCTCGACCGCGTCGTCCGGCGTGGCGGAGCGCGACTTCACAAGCTCGCCGAAGGTCCGGACCGGGCCCTTCTCGCCGTCTTGCACGCCTCCGTTCATGCCGCGCGCGAAGAGGAACCGGTACTCGCCGGCGTCGAAACGAAGGATCGGGAAAGCCTCGACCGGCAGGTCGGGGCCGGAGAGGCGGAAGTTGCAGCGCGCGCCCTCCCCCACCAGCACCGGCCGCCTGGGCGCGACGAACGTGCCCGCGTCAAGGAGCGTGTCGCCCCAGATGACGCGCAGCTCCACGCCCATGTCGGGCGAGCCTTCCTCCTGCGGCCCCTCGTCGACCGGCTCGTCCACCGGCTCGTCATCCACCGGGCGTGCGAGCGCCATGGCAGGGCGGCGCTGCCGGATCGTCTCGGCGGGGGTGGGCTCGGAAGCGGGTGCAGCCGACAGGGCCACCCCCGACGCGCTCGTCGTCGGGGACGGCGCGGAGGCGGCGGCCCGCTGACCAGCGTGTCCGTTCAGGTGACCGTGGCCGTTCAGGTGACCGTTTCCGTTCAGGCGACCGTGGTGGCCGTTCGCCGGGGCGAGACCCTTCTCGGCGGCCGGCGGCGGGGTCGCGCCCGGCACGTCCAGCGCGCGGTTGACAGGCTCGATGGCGGCGCTCGCTTCCGCGCCTTCGAGCACGATGCGCAAACCGCCCAGCTTGATCTCGTCCCCGTGGCGCAGCGAGCCCTTCGTGACCCGCTTCCCGTTCACGAACGTCCCCTCGGCGCTGCCCATGTCGATGATCGAGATGTGGCCCTCGGCGCCGATCTCGATGACCGAGTGGATGCGGGAGATCCGATCGTCCTCGAGGCTGAGGTGAGCCGAGGACAGCCGGCCAATCTTGATGATGTCCCGGGTGAACCGTTCGGTACGGACGAGCTCGTCGCCGCGGTACACCTTCAATGTGACAGGGGTCGACATTGGATCTCGCGCGTTGTGATTCACATCTCGGCGGCGGCCTGCTTCACCTTGTCCCGCCATTCTTCCCGGATCTTGATGAGGTTCGAGTGGTTCACCCGCTTGCGGGCCTCCACATACTCCCCGTCCGGGCGGGTGAGGTCACCCTGGATCGTGTCGTCGTCGAAGTTGATGATGGTCTTCTTTTCGTACTCGACCTTTGCCTCGGACTTCGTCTCGAGCTTGGCCTCGGAGGAGGCCGCCTTGTCCTGCCCCAGCGCGGCCAGAGGAAGCACGAGGGCAGCAAGGAGAAAGCGCTTTCGCATCGAAGGCTCCTTCTTTGCGTGAAGGGAAGCTTAGCACCCCATTCCCGGCACGAGATAGCAACAGGCGTGCTCGATCCTCTCACCTTGTAGGGGCAGCTCTCCCCTCGTCATCAGCCGACGCCTCGGCCGGCTGCACGCCCGCGGGAGGCTCCGTCGCATTCTCGGCCGGCTGCACGCCCGCGGAAGGCTCCGTCGCATTCGCCGGGCGTTGCGCTGGTGTCGGCGCTGGTGTCGGCTTGGCCTCGATCGGCGCGGCCTTCCTGGCCGCCTCTTGCTCCGCCTGGGCCTTCATCTCGCGAGAGGCCTCCTCGGCCTGTCTGTTCGCGGCCAGGATCTGGTCACATTCGCGCTCCAGGCGCATGGCCGGTCCCTCGCTCGCCACTCCGGGGCCGACGGCGGCGAGATAGCGCTTGAGCTCCGCGAGGGCGGGCTCGCATTGTTCCTTGGATTTCATCAGCGTCACGCTGCGCGCGAGGTGCACCTCCGGCAGCCGCCCTCCACCGAGGCGCTCGGCCTGGTCATAGGCGGCGAGCGCCTTGTCCGCCTGCCCGAGGTAGCGGTAGGCGACGCCGAGCGCGAGCTGCACGCGCGGTTCGTCGGGATCGGTGCGCAGGATGGCGCGGGCCTGCTCCGCGACGCCCTCCCAGTGCTGCTTGCCGAGCGCGTCCCCGAGGAGCGCGTAGCGAGCGGGGAGGAAGTCGTCCTTCAAGGTTAGCGCCTTCTTCCACTGCGCGACGGCCCCGGGCTCGTCCTTCTGTCGGAGGAGCACGTCACCCACGAAGGCGACGATCTCCGGATCGGCGTCGTCGAGCTTGCGGGCCTTCAGCGCCAGGAGCTGGGCGAGGTCTGCGTTTCCGCGCTCGAGGGCCACCTTCATCATGATCTTGTACGCCCCGACGGCGCGCGGGTCCCGCACCAGCGCCTCGCGGGCGAGCTTCCACGCCTCGTCGCGCTGTCCTGCCGCCAGGTAGATGGCGGCCAGCCGAGCACGCGGCACGGGGTCATCCGGGAAGCGGCGCATGAGCGCCGTCCAGCTCTGCGCTGCCTGGTGCGGATCCTTGGGCTCGTCGAGGAGCGCCAGGTTCACCGCCGCCGCGGCGAGGCCGGGCT
>MEMX01000080.1:2401-3285 GCA_001768075.1 Anaeromyxobacter sp. RBG_16_69_14
CGGTAGGCCGCGCGCGCCTCGTCGGGGCGGCGCAACTTCTCGAGGGCCACGCCCAGGTTGAACCAGGCCTCGGGGACAGGCTCCGCCTCGATCACCGCGCGCCATCGGCGCTCGAGCGTCTCCCAGTCGGGGGGGACCTTGAGCCGCTTCTGCTGGTCGGCCGTGGCGACGGCCTCGTCGAAGAGGCGCTGCGCGCGGGGAGAGAGCTCGCGCCCGGCCGTGGCCGGAGAGGCCCCTCCCCCCGCGGGACGAGAGGACGAGGCGATGGGGGTCGCGGTGGACTTCGACTCGCGCGCCACGCCGCCGCCCGTGGCGCAGGCGGTGAGCGCGAGCGCGGCGACGAGGCCGGGCTTCGAGAATGTGGTGCTCACTTCAGGAGGTCCTCGTCTTCGGCGGAGGGGGGAGGCAGCGCCGGGCGCGACGGAAGCTGGCGCTCCTCCTCCACGTCTTCGAGCGGCAGGTCGGGATCGCGCGCCTCCCCGCCCGCGGTGGTCTGGCGCGTCACGGCGCCGAGCGGCGGCAGCGCCGGTGCGTCCTCGCCGCCCGCGGTGGCCGACTCGCGCGGGGCCGGCTTCACGAGGTTGGCGAGGAGCCCGTGTCCCTGGGGGCGCACGGTCACCTGGGCTGGCGCGAGATCGGGCACCTTCTCCAGCGGCGGGCCGTACTGGTCGGGCTTGTACTTCACCAGGATGGCGGTCGCGGCCTTCGAGCAGTCGTTCGAGACGCCGAGCTCGCGCGACTTCGTGAGGGCGTACTCGAGCGCTTCCACCGACTTCTTCTCGGGTGCCTCGGCCAGCTGGGTGAGCTGCGCGCGGTACTCGTCGGCGAGCGCCTTGTTGTGGCGGATCTCGCGCGGCAGCGGCGCCGACTGGAGCGAGTGCGCG
>MEMX01000080.1:3293-18508 GCA_001768075.1 Anaeromyxobacter sp. RBG_16_69_14
GCGAGGCCGATCTTGTAGAGCGCGCACACCGCCGGCTCGGCCTGCTTGGTGTTCACCACCTCGGTGTAGTCCTTCTGCAGCCGGAGCAGCTTCAGGCCCTTCCACTGAAGCTGGTCCTTCAGCCACTTCACCTGGCGCGGAGGCGAGAGTTTCCCCGGTACGGCGAAGTCGATGCGCTCGTAGGTGGTGAAGGCAGGCTCGAGGGCGAGGTACTGCGCCTGGGCCACGACCGGCATGCCGCGCTCGCCCACCTGGCTCCTCCGCGCGCGCCAGTACTGCAGGGCCTGCTCGTGGGCGCGCTGCTCGCCGCTCGCGTTGCCGGCCTTGCGGTACAGCCTCGCGATCCGATCCTGGATGACGAGCCACTCGGTGGGGTCCCTCGCGTAGCGCTGCTGGTACTCCTCGAGGTGGCGCAGTTCCTTCGAGATCGCGTGCCGCTTGCCATGCAGGTCGGCGATGGAGAGGAAGACCTTGGGCGCCTCCGGCGCTGCGGGCCAGGTCTCGACGAAGAGGAGCCGGTCGGCCTCGGCCCGCTGGTACTGCCCGAGCCCCTCCCGCAGCACACCCGCGTTGTAGATGGCGTCGCGGGCTTTCGCCGCGTCGTAGCCACCGGCGTCCACCGCCGGCGCCGCGCCGACGGCGGCCCGCTTGCCGTGCTTGCCCTTCCTGGAAGCGGCGCCCGCGGGGCCCGGTCCGGCTGCCTTGCGCCAGCCGTGGAAGTAGCGCTCGTAGGCGTCGGCGGCGCGGTCGAACTCGGCGACCGCCTCGCGATCCTGCGCATTGGTGAGCACGACCTTCGGGACCAACGGGTCGTTCGGGTAGCGCTGCATGAGCTGCTCGCGCACGCTCATGGCGCGCTCGAGCCGGCCGGCGCGCACAAGGTCGACGGAGGCGTTGAAGAGCGCGGTCGGTGCCAGCTTCGAGCCCGGCCAGTCGCGCACGAACGCGACGTAGGCCTCGGCCGCCTCGGAGGGCCGCTGCGCCTTCTCCAGCTCCTCCACCAGCTTGAACGCGCTCTGCTCGATGACCTTGGCCAGGTCCTCGCGCAGCGCGGGCTGCGCCCGCATGAGCTCACCGTCCTCCCAGAAGCGCTTGGCCCATGCGCTCATGTTCCGCCAGTCGGACTGCAAGTTGAAGCAGTCGAGGGTGAGGTTGGCCGCGTAGCGCGCCAGCTCGTGCTTGGGGTGCTTCTCCGCGATCTCGGCGAAGAGCTTCACCGCCTCCGGAAAGTGGTTGTACTTGTAGTAGATGTTGGCGGCCTTGTAGGCGACCTCGACCCTCTTGTCGCCTCGCGGGGCGTACTGGAGGTAGCGCTGGCAGGACTCCGCCAGCTGGAGCTTCTCCTTGGGGATGGGCAGCCTGGTCTTGGCGTCGCCCTGCGGCCGCTTCTCGCCCCCCTCCGCTCGCTTCGCCACCACGTCGAAGGACTGCACCGCGCTCTCCAGCGCGTCGGCGAGGAACTTGCCGGGCTTCTGCGGTTTTCCGTCGGGGCCGGGCTCCTTCATGCGCTTGATGTCGAGCTCGGCCACGCGCGCGTACTCCTCGCCGGCCAGGGCGAACTTCTCCAGCGCGTACAGGAGCTCGGCGTGGAAGAAGCGCATCTCGTAGGCGTTGCGCGAGCTCGGGAAGGCCTCGAGGTGCTGGCGGTAGAGCTCGGCGGCGAGGGCCGCCACCGCGTCCTCGCGCGTCTTTTTGAACTCCGCGTGATACTGGACGGCGAGCGTGCGGAGCGTGTTCTCGGCCACCTGCCGGGCGTCGGCGAGCGCCTTCACCGCCTTCTCGTCGCCGCCGCGCTTCTCGGCCTCGGCCAGCATCTCGAGGAACCTGCCCGCCTGCTGGACCGCCAGCTCCTTCTTCCCCATGCGGCCGGCGCAGGTGACGATGCGCGCCTGGAAGAGCGGCCCTTCCGGCGAGGTAGGCCCGGCCATGATGAGCCCGTGGTAAACGAGGATGGCTTCCTTGTCCTTGCCCTCGTCGAAGTAAAGCCCCGCCAGGCTCTTCAGCATGTCGCGGGCGTCCTTGCCTCCCACCCGTCCGAAGTCGTCGGGCGCGCCCCGCGGAGAGCCGACGTGACTGTAGGTGCGAACGTAGTCCCGACGTGCCTCGCGGGCCAGCGCGAGCTTCTTGTCCGGCGCGACAGTCGAGGTGGGCAGCTCGCCGAAGAAGATGACCGCCCTGAACAGGTCGAGCGCCTCGTTCCAGGCTCCGAGGTTGTAGTGCACCCAGGCCTGCTTGTAGAGCGCATATCCGTAAACGCTCGACTCGGTGAAGGCCGCCGCGCGCTTGTAGGTCTCGAGCGCCTTCCCCAGATTCTCCTGCCGGTTTCCCCTCTCGGCGGTGTCGAAGTAGTGCTCGCCGAAGGCCATCCACGCGTCGGGCACGTACTTGGACCTGGGAAACCGGGTGATGAGGACCTTGTACGCCTCGAGCGCCTCCTTGCGACGGTTCTGCTTCCAGAGGTTCTCGCCGAGGAAGAAGACCACCTCGTCGAGCCGCTGGTAGCGAGGAAAGCGCTTCGCGATCTCCCGGTAGCGGGCGATGGCGGACGCCTGCTCCGCCTTCGAGCGCTCGTCGAGGTCCTTCCTCTCGGCGCGCAACCGGTCCTGCTGCGCGGGGTCGCCCTTGGCGGCGGCGATGGCGTCGTCCTTCCGGTTCGCCTCGAAGAAGAAGTACTGCGCCTCCTCCCAGTGGAGCTCGGCGACGCGAAAGAGCCACCCGGGCATCTCCGCCGCGGAGCCACCGAGGCGGACGAGTTTCTCGAGATCGGCCATCTCCTCGCGGCGCTTGCCGGAGACCTGCACCTCGATCGAGTACCGGAAGGTCTCGAAGTCGAGGCGCGGCCCGGCTGCCTCGGCCGCCTTGCCCTTGGCCTCGATCGATCCGGCGAGCGAGGCGTCGGGCGCGAGCGATCGCTTCTTTCCGATGGCCGCGTCCTTGGCGGCCGGCCTCGGCGACGAGGACCCGGCCGCGGCCGGCGCCGGGAGCGGGAGCGCGAGGGCGGCGGCGAGCAGCGCCGCCCGGAGCATGTTCCGCCGATCGGCGTGCCGGCTTCGTTGGTGCTTGCCCATGGTCGAGCTCTACCGGCCGGCGCGCGCGCCAGCGTCCCGGCAGCCCTTCGTCAGCGTGTACGTGTAGGTCCCGAGCTCGTCTCTCCAGAACTCGCCATCGTACGGCCAGTAAAGTTGTTCGTCGGATACGGCTACCGAGTAGCGGTAGTCGCGCAGGACGTTGACCTGGCCGCCGTGCGAGAGCGCGCTCTCGAGCGCCTCGCGCTCCTTGCGGGCCACCTCGATCTTGATGCGCAGCGCCTGCTGCAGGAGCCCCTTCAACGCGTCGCGCTCATACTCGAGCTTGCCCCGGGCGCGCGCACCCGCCTCCTCCACCAGGCGCCGGCGCTCTCCCGTGAGCTTCTCCTTCAGGTCGCGGTACAGCGCCGAGGAGCGGAAAGCCTCCCGCCGGGCGGCGAGGCCGCGGTCCATCTCGTCCTCCACCTCGAGGATGGAGTCGTTGAGCCGCTTCACGTTCTGGTCGGTGAAGGCGAGCTTCATGATGCGCCTCATGAGTGGCCGCGCCGCCGTCCCGCGCCCCTTCTCGGCGTCCTCGATGAGGTCGAAGAAAGCAGCCGGCTGCATCTGACGCGCGGTGAGCTGGTCCAGCTCGCCGTGGACACCTTCGTACGTTCCGTGGAAGTCGTCCAGGATGGCCCGCGCCTCGGGGTAGCGGCAGTTCTCGTAGTAGATGGTGGCCTTCAGGATCCAGGACTCGGGGAACCACTCGTCCCGGAAGTAGGGCGACTGGAGCGTGAGCAGGTTCCCGAGCGCCTTCTCGTAGTTGCCGACGCGGTAGTGCGCGTACGAGGCCTCCCACAGCCCCTCCAGCCAGCTCTCACCGCCCCAGGGCATCTTGTCGTAGTAGAAGATCGCGTAGCGGTTCTGCTTGTGCTCGTAGTGGATGCGGGCGAGCTGCAGGAAGGCGAGCTCGCGCAACCGCGGATCGGGCGCGCGGGCGCGGCGCGGATTCGTGAGCCGCACCACGTCCTTGAACGACTCCACCGCCCCCTGCCCGTCGCCCTCCGCGTACCGCACCAGGGCGTCGACGAAGCGCGCCTTGGCGTAGACGTCGCCCTCGTCGTCGCCCTTCTTCTGGGCGGCACCGCCCGCCTCCTGCCGCACCTGGCCAGCGAGCCGCCGCGCTTCCTCGTAGGCGCGGCGCGCCTCGCTCGCCTGTCCGGCCTCGTCGAGGGCGCGCCCGCGCTCGTAGGAGTAGCGCGCCAGGAGATAGTTGAACTTGTCCTGGTTCGCCGGCAGGAGCGCGCCGCCTCCGTGGCGCACCACCTCCGAGACGATCACCGACTCGTTCACGGTCTTCTTGCCGACCTCGAAGAGCCACTCGAGGGCGTTGTGGAAGTAGCGCGTGCCCTGCGGCCCCCTGGAGAGGATCTCGTCGAGCTTGGCCAGCGCGGAGTGGCTGAGCTCCAGCTTGACGAGGCTCTTGGCGAGCTGATAGCGCGCCTCGTCATGCACCTCGGCCAGCGCGGGATCGCGCAGGAGGGCGTCATAAGCGAGCGCCGCCGTCTCGTAGTCACCGCCGGCGAAGACCTTGTTGGCCTCGGCCACGCGCTTGCCGGCCTCGCCCTTGCGCGCGCCGAGGTCGAGCTCCGGCATGCTGACCGGGGCCTGCGGGCTGGCGGGCCTCGCCTCCGGGGCCTTCGGGGCCTCCGGGGCCTTCGGGGAGGGTTTCTTCGCCTTCGCCTTCGCCTTCTCCTTGGGGGTGAGGTCGATGCCGAGCTGGGCCGACGACGGAACCGCGAGCCCCACGGCGAGGGCGGCGGCGAAGATCCTGAGGCGAGAGTGGTGTCCCATCGCGCTTCCCGGTCACTGTCCGTCGCGGTGGGCCACCGGGACGAAGAAGGAGAGGCCGGCCTCCGCGAAGAGCTGCGTCTGGAGGTTCCCGCGGGGGAGATGCGGGACCGAGTAGAGGACGTCCTTCAGCTCGAGCCGGAGCGCCATGAAGCTGGCCAGGAAGATGCGCCCGCCGACTCCCAGGTGGCCACCGAGCGAGGTGGCGTTACCCGGCGTCACGCCCGGCTGCAGCGACGCGAGCACGTCGCGGTAGTTGACGAGATCGACCCCGCCGAGGACGTAGAGGTCGAAGTGCACGGCCTTCTGGGCGAAGACGTTGAGCTTGCCGTAAATGGGCGAGAAGGCGAGCTCGGCGCCCAGGAGCCACTTGATCTCGCCGGGCACGAGGTTCAGCTGGTCCGACGAGGCCGGTTGACAGGTCGTGCGGCAGACCGAGGTCGATCCGGTGGTGCCCGAGGTGCCGTAGAGGCCGCTGACGGCGAGGGAGAAATACTCGCTGAAGTGATACCCGAGCTTCGCGCCCCCCAGGTACTTGGTGAAGAAGGCGTCGTTCAGCGAGATCGAGCCCAGGGGGGTGAGCTCGAGCTTACCGGCCTTCTGGTAGAGCTGACCGGAGACAGGTTTCACCTTGTGCTCGAAGACGTCGGCGGCGCTCCCGCGCGCCGACCGAGGAGCGAGGGTCGCCAGCGCGGCCACGCACACGACCAGGTTGAACGCGCGCGTGGTCATGGGCGGGCGTACTCGAAGGAGAAGGGGAAGAAGACGGCGAACCCGAGCTGGGCCACGATGAGCTTCTGCACGGTGCTCGGGGCGGAGGCGGTGGGCTGATCCGGGTAGAGCGTGCCGATCACGCCGGCGTCGAGGGCCAGCCAGTTGCTCGGGTAGAAGCGGATCCCGCCGCCCACCTCCGCGGCCGCGTGGCCGCCCCCCGGAAACGGCCCGCCGCGCGGCGTGCTGCTGGTGGCGCTCCACACGCTGCCCAGTCCGGCGAGCAGGTACATGTCGAAATGGACGATCCGCGATCCGAGCCAGGCGACCTTGCCGTAGACCGGCGACCAGATCCCGTCCAGCATGGCCTGCCCGTTGACCCTGCTGGTGAGGATCTGGCTCGAGAAGGCGGCCTGGCCTTCGCGCACGTGCGCGGAACGGATCTGCCAGAAGTACGAGCCTCGCACCGCCAGCGCAAAGCTGTCCTCGAAGTTGTAGGCGAGCTTTCCCCCCACCCCGAGCTTCTCGTAGAAGGCGTCGTTGACGGTGCAGGGAAAGGCGATGCCGAGCTCGAGGCGGCGCCGCTTGAGGAACCCCTTGAGCTGGACCGCCTTGACGCGGTCTCCCAGGGCGACGTCGCGCTCGCCGGGGGCGAGCGGCGCCTCCGCGGGCCTGGCGGATCCGGCGTCGCGCGGCTTCGCCCCTGGTGGAGGAGGCGGCTGCGGCGCCTTCTCGGGGCTGGTCTGGCTCGGAGGGGGCTCGCTCAGATCGAGCCCGGGCTGCTCCTGGGCCTGGCTGAGCGCGGCAAGCGGCGCGAGTAGGAGCAGGAGAGTCAATGTATGTCTCGATAGATCCAAGGCTATCTCGGAACTCAATCAACCGCGTATCCTAGTCCAACGTCAACACAGGGGCAACGGAGGGCCCCTATCGCACGGGACCGCACAACGCACCGCGGCGGGAATACGCCCCGTCTGTCACACACCCAGGCCTCCTTGAACGGAGGGAGAACGCGTGCTAACCCTTGACGGCGGATGCGCGCAACCTTCTCGGCAGTCTTCGCCTTGGGTGTCCTCGGCCTCGCGGGGTGCCAGGGACCGGACGTGGGTCAGGCTTGCACGATCCAGGCTGTCGGTGAGGTCGACCTGAACAAGACGAGCGTCCCGGCCGACTTCTTCGAGTCCGGTAACCTCAGCTGCGACAACCTCGTCTGCATCAAGTCGCCCGACCAGTCGGCCGGGAGCAAGGTGAAGTCCAACCCCTATTGCTCGAAGGCATGCGTCTCGAATTCGGACTGTTTCGAGAGCGACACGGGGCTCGTGTGCCGGCCCGTGACGGTCGACCCGAACTTCATCAAGACGCTGCCGCAGGAAACGCAGGACCAGTATCAGCTGCTGCTGGGCCAGATCAGCTTCTCGAGCTACTGCGCCGCGCCCCTGCAGTGACGGTGCGGCAGCGAGGCGCGACCGCCGTTTTCGCGCTGGCGGCGGCGCTGGCGCTCTTGGCGCTCTGGGCTTGCCGCGCCTCTCCGCCTTCGCTGGCTGCCACGGAGCCGGCGGTCGCACAGCGCGTCATCGTGGAGAGCCCGTCCGGCCGCAGCGCTTCGGTTCGCGTCGAGGTCGCGCGCACGGACCCCGAGCGCGAGCGGGGCCTCATGTTCCGCCAGGAGCTCGGCGCGGACGACGGCATGCTCTTCGTCTTCCCGGAGAGCAGCGATCACGCGTTCTGGATGAAGAACACGTTCCTCCCTCTCGACATGATCTTCATCGAGAAGGAGGGCGAGGGTTGGGGCGTGGTCGGAATCGTGGCGAACGCCGAGCCGATGACGCCGACCCCGCGCGGGGTAGGCGTACCGAGCCGTTTCGTCCTCGAGGTCAACGGGGGGTGGAGCGCAGCACACGGCCTGGCCAGGGGAGATCGGGTGCGCTTCGAGGGGATCGGGGGCCACTGAAGCACGCAACGTGCCGCTACGTGTCATGTCATGTCAGAGGGGCGTGGCATGGTGCGACATGCCAGGCCCAGCCGAACCGCGAACAGCCGATCCTCCTCGCGAGCCCGCGCCCTTCCTCAAATGGGCCGGTGGAAAGCGCCAGCTCTTGCCCGAGATCCTACGGCGCGTGCCGGCCCTGATCGCGGGAACGTACTTCGAACCGTTCCTGGGCGGCGGAGCGGTGTTCTTCGCCCTCGTCGCGCAGGGGCGCCTGCACCACGCCGTCCTGTGCGACGTCAACGCGGATCTGATCGGCACCTACCAGGCGGTCCGCGATCAGGTCGACGAGGTGATCGAGGCCCTCCGCGACCACCAGAACGAGGCGGCGTATTTCTACCGCATCCGCAGCACGCCGCCGGAATCACTCTCCCTGGCGGAGAGGGGTGCGCGCCTCATCTACCTGAACCGGTGCGGCTACAACGGACTCTACAGGGTGAACGCCTCGGGCAAGTTCAACGTACCGTTCGGGCGAAACCCGAACGCGACCATCTGCGACCAGAAAGGGCTCCGCGCCGCCTCCGACGCGCTCCAGGTGGCCGAGCTCAGGATCGAGGACTTCGCAACCGCCCTTGGCGAAGCGCGACAGGGCGACTTCGTTTACTGTGACCCTCCCTACGTGCCGCTCTCGGCGACCTCCTCGTTCACGTCTTACACTCGAGGTGGCTTCACGCTCGAGGACCAGAAGCGCCTGCGCAATCTCGCGCTCGAGCTGAAGAGAGGGCGAGTGCCCGTGCTGCTCTCCAACTCGTCCGCGCCTTGCGTGGTGGATCTCTACTCGACAGGGTTCCGGCGGACCGAGGTCGATGTGCGCCGCTCCGTGAACTGTCAGCCCGGCGGGCGTGGAACCGTCTCCGAGCTCCTGATCGAGTGAGCGAGCCGCTCGGGGCAGGCGGTCAGCAGGCCGGCTGCGGTGCGCAGTCCCCCGGACGGAGCCTCGCCCCCGTTCGGGTTGACGCATCGCTATGACTAAATTGTAGCGGGACACATAGCGCTTACTCTAGGCCAAATAGGCCGTATCGGCCTTTCGCTGTCATGGGGCCGCCAACGAGTGAACGCGAGTGTGGCCGCGCAAGCTGGATGATGGAGACACGACACCGCTGGTTGCTGTCCACCGCCGGGCTGCGCGGGTCGCGCGCAAACGCGTGATGCGTGCGGTGCGCCAGATCAGACCGCGCGAGGTGCAAGGGTCGTCGTCACAGCGGTGCGACCGTCGTCACGGAGCGTTTCGCGCGGTCGCCGCAGCCTCCTGTAGGACCTCCGCGCGCCGGTTGCGCGCGTAGGCCTTGAGGGTGTGCGCGGCGTCGAGAGGCCTGGTCTCGCCGAACCCCCGGACCTGCATGCGGTTCATGGGCACGCCCTTCTTCGCGAGCGCATCACGCACCGCGCGCGCGCGGCGCTCCGAGAGCCCCTGGTTGTAGACTTCGGGTCCGCGCCGATCGGCGTGGCCCTCGATGTAGAGATGCAGCGACGGCTGCGCCCGCGCCTCCGCCGCGATGTTGTCGAGCACGGGCAGGGCCTCGGGGCGGAGGACCGCCTTGTCGAAGGCGAAATGGATCGTCCCCAGGAGCCGCGCGCCCTCGTCGGGCGGAGCGGCCGGCTTGTTCGGGACGACGGACACCGCCACTACAGGAGGCTCCGCCACCGGCCTCGATTGCAGCTCATGCGCCGCTTGGTCCTGTGGCGCGGCGGTCGCGCCGCCGAACGTGAGAGCGGTGAGCACGCGGTACCGGGGTGTACCGTAGGCGTTGGACAGACCAGGTCCCCCGCCGATGGTCACGGCCATCCCGAGAGGCCCGTGCCAGGAGACACCGGCGAGCGCCTCGAGCCCGGGGTCGCCTCCGGATGCGTTGAGCTGGGTCTCGCCGGTGAACGTCGCGACCGCGGACATGCGCTGGCCGGCGAGCCGGAACGGCGCCTCCGCGCCGACGGCATAGGCGATGGCGCTGCCGACCTTCAACGCGAGCTGCTCGCTCGAGCGGCGTACCGTGACGCCTGCGTTTCCGGTCAGGCGCAGCCCGCGCGCGACCGCCAATTCAACGATCAGGCGCGGGCTGACGGTGGCGCTCCCTTGTCCGAGATAGGAGTCGCTGTTTCCGGTGGGCAGCGTGATGGGGGCCGCAAGGGCCGCGGAGAGGCGCGACCCCGCGTATACCCGCGCCTTCGGAACGAAGAGTACATCTCCGATTCCGGTGCTGGAGAACGTGGAGGCCGCGGTGCCGCGTAAGCCCGAGCGTCCGGTTCGCTGTACGGAGAAGGGCAGCGCCAGCGAGAGCTCGAACCGGTCGTAGAGGCCGAGCGACGCGCCCAGAGTCAGGGTGGTCTGGCCCGGCAGGTACGCTCGCCGGGTTCCAGCCGCCGTGAGGCGCAGCGGCTCATCGGCGTAGGACAGAAAGGCCGCGGCATGGGGCGTGAGGTGCGGTGGTACCAGCGCCGACTGCACACCGAGGATGTCATGGGTGCCGGCCGCGGGCTGGAGCCGCTCGTTGGCGAAACCTCCCGCGCGCGCAGTCGCCGGGCCGAGCAGTGCCAGCGCGAGCACGGCGGCACCGGCGTGGTTGGGCCACTTCCGGCCCCGACGCCGCCGGCCGAGGAGAGCGGCGGCGCCGACGAGCGCCAGGGTCCACGCTCCGCCGCCGCCCGAGGAGCAGCCGCCGGAACCCTCGAGCCGCCAGGGCGCGACCGTGACCTGGGTGGTCGCCACGTTGCCCAGGGAATCGACCACCTGGACGTCATCGGCGACGCCGCCCGTCGGGCCGCTGGCGTATTCGCCCGTGCCAGCGTCGATGCTGCCTCCGGAGGCGTTCGTGACGAGCGACCAGCGATAGCCCGTGCCGCTCCCGCCGGTGGCGATGAGCGTCGTGTGCTGGGCCTCCGGCGCGAAGTTCGATCCTCCGGGAACCGTGATCGAGACGCAGCGCGTGACGGTGATCGAGTGCGTCGCAGTGTTCCCCGCCGAGTCCGTCACCCGCACCACGTCGACGACCTCCCCCTGCGCACCAGCCTGGTACATGTCCCCGGCGATGGTCGCGCTGGAGGCGTTCGTCTCCAGCGACCAGACGAGGCCCGTGCCGGTGCCGCCCGAAGCGGTGAGCTGCAACGTCCCTCTCGGCGGCACGCTACTGCCGGACGTCACCACCAGCTCGTGTCCGACGGAGACCGTCGCGAACGCGACGTTTCCGGCAGAGTCGGTCACCTGGATGCGATCGACGACGTGGTCGAGGGCCCCAGCCGTGTAGGTGCCCGTCGAGTCGATGCTGCCGCCGGAGGCGTTGGCCGCGAGCGACCAAACGTATCCATCGCCGCTTCCGCCATGCGCCGTGAACGACCGGGATGCGCCGGGTGCGACGCTCGCCGTGGCAGGGGTCACCGAGAGGGCCTCCGTGACTTTCACTGTCGCGGCGGCCACGTTGCCGGCGGAATCGACCACCTGGATGACGTCGGTGACGCCGCCTGTCGCCCCCGCGACGTAAGCGCCCGTCACCGGATCGACGGATCCGCCCGACCCGTCGAGCGCGAGCGACCAGCGATAGCCCACGCCGCTCCCGCCCGTCGCCACGAACGCGATCGCGGCGCGCGGCGCCACCTCCGCCGACGGGGGACAGACGGTCAGCGGCGAGTCCATGGGATCGTAGATCTCCGCGCTCGCGGAATGGCTCCCGCCCGCCACCAGCACCGAGCCCGACGGGAGGAGCGTGGCGGTGTGCCACCGCCGCGCCAGGGCGAGGGTCGCGGTGGTACTCCACGTCCCGGTGGCCGCGTCGTACAGCTCGGCCGCCGCCGTGTCGATGCCCCCCGCTGCCGTGTCGTCCGTGCCGCTCTTCGCGCCTGCGGCGACCAGCACCTTGCCGCTGGACAGGAGGACCGCCTGATGCCGGTACCGGGAGACGGTCATCGGGCTCGTGACGGTCCAGGTGCCGCTCGAGTCGTACAGCTCCGCCTCCTCGACGGCGCCCCCGTCGTAGCCGCCCGCGACGAGCACCGCGCCCGAGCGCAACAGCGTCGCCGTGTGGTTCTTGCGCCCGTGCTTCATCGAGGCGGCCGCGGTCCAGGCACGGGTCGCGGGGTCGAACAGCTCGGCTGTGACGAGATCGACATTGCCCTTGTCGCGGCCGCCGGCGACGAGCACGCTGCCCGAGGGGAGCAGGGTCGCGGTGTGCCCCCACCGCTCGTGCGACAGTGGCGCGACTGCCGTCGAGGTACCGGTCGCCGGATCGAACAGCTCGGCGGCGGCGGAGGTCCCGTCCCCCGTGCGGCCCCCGACGAGGAGCACCTGGCCGGACGCGAGCAGGGAGGCGGTGTGGTCGGTGCGCGCGACGACGAGATGGCCGGCTTGCGCAAAGGAGGCAGTCGCGGGTTCGAACAGCTCGACCGTGCCGACCGGCGAGCCATTCGAGCTCCCGCCGGCCATCAGGATCTTGCCAGACGAGAGCGGGGTCGCCGTGTGCCCACTCCGGGCGGTCGCCATCGCGCCGCTCGAGGTCCAGGAGTCGCGCGCCGGATCGTAGGTCTCCGACGTGGCAATGCTCGAGCCCGAGCCGTCGAATCCACCGGCGACGAGGACACCTCCGGACAGCAACAGCGTGGCCGTGTGCCGTTCACGTGGCGTCGCCATCGGCGCGGCGGGCCTCCAGGCTGCGCCAAGCCCTGCCGCGGTGGCGCTGCGTCCGGCCGAGGCAGCCGAGGAGTTCGCCGACTCCCCTTCACATGAAGCCACGACGATCGCGCTCACCAGCAGCGCGACGTGGCGTCGAATCACGAACGATCTCATCGCCTCCCCCACAAAAAGGCGCCGGCGTTCCATCTCCGGCGCGCCCTCCCGCTGCCGAGGCACCCGCCGCCTGCTCCGGTCCCCCATCATACGCACACGAAGTGAACCCATGCGCGCGGACGTCACGCTGAAGAGGCTGGCTGGTACCGCGTCCATCACTACCACACTGATGCGACAGTTGGTTCCAATGATGTTCGAAGTCACCTCGCAAAATCAGCTGGGCTAGATCGGCCGGGCGGATCCGGATCTCTTCCTGAGCAGGGCGTGCTTCGGCCTCGCCCTCGGGCCTGATCCCTTACGTCGACCGCCCGTCCACCGAGCAAGAATCCCGAGGAATTTGCCGGGCGTCGCGAAGCGCACGCCCTGGTGTCCGGCCAAGGCGAGCAGGTGACGGCGGGTCGAAGGTCGCGACGTACTCGGCTCCCCCCCCCAGCGCCGCCGCGGCGTACTTGTCGTCCTTCGGGGTCGTTCTTGACGACGCGCAAGCTGCGATCGGGCTCGACGCGCTCGTCGGCACCGCCGAGCGCCTCTCGTCGTCCGTGTGGCCCACGACGGCGGCCTATTCTGGCGCACGACGTGGCGACGCCAAGGCGTGTGAGCCCGATCACATACGCGCTCCGGGGCGCCTGCTACACTGGGACCCCGCCTCGCGAGTTTCACCCGGTCGAGCTCGCTGGCGCACGCACATGAAGTGAAGACAGGAAGGGACACCGGTGGACGCACCCGGCCCGGAGCGGAAACACTGCGGCTCCAGATCGGCGAATCGACGCTCATTCAGGGGGGAGAACATGACGATCGTCGCACGTAGCCTCGGCTTGGCCGCAGTTCTCGCCGTGGCCGCGCCCGGGCTCGCTCAGGGCAAGGGACCTTACGAGGTGAAGTCCGGCGTGTACGAGTACTCGGCCATCCTGTCCAGGACGACAGCCTACTTCGACGACTACGGCCTCAAGGAGGCCAAGTACACGACGACCGGCGGGGGCACTCTCGGGGCCGGCATGGAGATGCCAGTCACCCACAGTCTCGAGATCACCTTCGCCGACGGCACCCAGTACGACATCGATCTCGACCAGAAGACCGCCACGTCCGTGAAGATCCCTCCCGAGGCCGCCAGGGCCCTGGGCGCGACGATGTCTCCCGCCCTGACGAAGAACGCCAAGATAAGGGACCTGCCACCGATGCAGATCCTCGGCAAGACCTGCACCGGCAAGGAGACCTCCGTGCCGTCGATGAAGATGGTCACGCGGGTCTGGACCTGGAAGGGCATTCCACTGCGCGCCGAGATGTCCAGCGCCCAGGGCCAGGGGAAGCCCCTCGTCGTCGAGGTGTCCAGCCTGAACGTCGTGCCGGTGCCGGCGGCGAAGTTCCAGGTGCCGGCGCGGGTGAAGATCCAGTACGCGTCGGCGGAGAAGTGATAGCGCTGCTCAGTTGAAGTGACGCTTGGGATGGGGGGCGCGGGGGGAGAGGTTCTCCCCCCGCTCGAGGCGCCGCAAGGCGCCGGACATCAGCTCACAGCGGCGGCGGCGACGCTGGGGCTCACATCAACTGGGCGCCGCTGTGAGGCGTCGGAGCGGCCTGTCCACCGAAACATACTGGCCTCCGGGGTGTGTCAACGCGCCGCGAGGCTGCGGAGCACGTCAGGCGCGTCGCATCGCGGGCCGCCTTCATGTCAGCGTCGAAGTCCTCGCCTGGTCTCCGCCATCACTCGCAGCGGAGCAGGCCGAGCCGCGCGGCGATCGCCAGGGCCTGCACCCGGTTCGTCGCGCCGAGCTTCCTCTTGATGTTGGAGACGTGGAAGTTGACCGTGCTCTCGCTGATGGCGAGGATCACGGACACCTCCCAGGAACTCTTGCCCTGCTGCAGCCAATCGAGCACTTCCTTCTCACGGCTGGAGAGGGTGACTTGATTCGCTGCACCCTCGCCCTGCAGCACCCGGGAGAAGGCCAGCTGCAGGTGAGGAGCGACGAACTCGAGCATGTCGGCGGAGCGCCTGTCGTGCCTCATGGACGGGCTCTTGAAGGACAAGAGCGTGTCGGCTCCGGTCGGATCGGGCGACCTCCAGCCGAGGACGTAGCCCTCGCGCAGGCCAAAGTCCACGGTGAGCGAGATGACCTCCCTCGGCCGCCCTTGCGTCGCTTCGCAGCAGTACTGCGCACTGCACGTCGTGAGCGCGTCCCGCATCACCGGGTCCACCCGGAAATAGTCGCGTGACACGTATTCGCGGCAGAACTCATCCGGGTAGCTGACGTTCACCGTTTGGCTTGCCACCACCCCACCGTGTGACCCGAGCCGAGCGGAGATGGCGATCATGTGTTCGAACGGCACGAGCTCCACGACTCTCGGGAGCAGGCCCCTGAAGTCGCTGTCCGTCGTGCAGGAGATGCACGCGTGGGTGATCTCCAGGAGCTTGAGCGCATCCGCGGCGGAGAGCGAGCCCCTGCACTCCGACGCCTCGTGTGCACCTGCCATCGCCACCTCGGCCAATGAAGTCGACGGGGCGAGCGCCGACCGGTACGCTTGGTCGAGCCGCGCACGAGGTCGATGAGGATCCCCCAAGGGAGTAGAGCATTCCTGTGAACTGAACGCCACACCTGAAATAGGCAAGGACCGTGGAGCCGTAGCCGGCCGACCGAGGTCGTGCGACGCCGCTCCGAGCTCGACTTCGCTTCCTGCCTCCCGACCCCTGCCGCGGCTCTTCCTGTAAGAAGTCACAGGTGATAGGTCCAGTCAGGCGTGGGATCCTCGCGTGGCTCCTCACCGGACCGGTCGATTGCGCGGTTCCGATACGAGTGGCGGCAAGAGCATGTCGATTCGATAGCGCATGCCACATGAACTGACGCTCGAGATGGGGGGCGCGGGGGGAGAGTTCTCCCCTCCGCTTGAGGCGCCGCAA
>MEMX01000081.1:0-13696 GCA_001768075.1 Anaeromyxobacter sp. RBG_16_69_14
GCTCGCCGGAATGGCGGCGCACCCGGGGCCGACGGCGTGAAGTTCGCGGACATCGAGAGCAAGGGACGCCACGTAGCTTCCTCGACTGCAGGGTGCGCGACGGAGTGATCCGGCGCGCGATCGACAAGTGGCTGAAGGCCGGCGTACTGGAAGACGGCAGCGTGAGCTACCGCGATCTTGGCACGCCACAGGGAGGCGTCATCTCGCCATTGCTGGCGAACGTCTACCTTCACGAGGTGATGGACAAGTGGTTCGCGAACGAGGTGAAGCCCCGGCTCGCCGGGGAAGCTCACCTCGTGAGGTACGCGGACGATCTAGTCCTCGTGTTCACTCGTGAAGGCGACGCGCGTCGGGTCATGGAGGTGCTGCCGAAGCGCTTCGGCAAGTACGGCCTGACCCTTCACCCGACGAAGACCCGGCTGGTGAAGTTTCGCCCGCCGGGCCCGGGCCGCGAGGATCCGGGCACGTTCGACTTCCTGGGCTTCACCCTGTACTGGGGAAAGAGCAGGAAGGGCAGGTGGGTGATCCAGCGGAAGACGGCGCGCGGGCGGTTCAACCGCGCGCTGAAACGCATCACGGCGTGGTGCAAGCTGCACCTCCACGACGCGGTGCGAGATCAGCACCGGCAGGGACGGCGACACGCACCCACGCAACCGTTGTCTTCAGCGCGCCTTCGCTCCCTCGGCGGTTGTCTCTTGGATGGTACCGTTCAGCGCGGCGGAACAGCTCTCGCGCTTCATGGAATAGATCGTCCCTGAGCACGAGACGATGTACGCCGCCTTCTTGCCACAGCCCGTGACGCCATGAGGATTGAGGTCACCGACTCGTTCGACGGTGAGCTGCTCCTTGGGACACCCGAAGTCGAATGCCGCGCGCTCGCGCGCGATGTCGGGGGCGATGCGGTAGAAGTCGTCCCTCCACCCTGTGGCCATGCAGCCGAAGGACGCGAGGAGTGGGACGAAGAAGGTGAGCCGGAGTAGACGCGACGTGCGCACGCTCATATTGTCACTGGACCCATATCCCGGGTCAAATCGGCAAGCTATGGGGGCGCCAACTCGCCACCGTCACAGCGAGCTGCCCGCCATGCATGTCGCGATGCGGCAATCGGTCCAGTCACAGGAATAGAATGGTGGTGGCCGAGACCCGACGACCCATTACACGGCCGTGACGGAGGCCTGCCAAACCTGGGCGATGACGGTCGGACGTGACGAGTTCTTGGCCAGGTGCCTCGAGGTCCCCAGCTACGGTTTCGAGCGGGCGGGTACGTTCTACGCTCCCACGAAGCGTGAGATCTTCCGCGAGTTCCTCTTGCGTCTCAACGTGCTCAAGAGCCGGAAGAACTGGCTGGCCTTTCTGGCCTGGGCGGTCGTGGTCCTGCTCGGCGCGGCGCTCGTCCTCTTCGTGACGCAACGGTGGAGTTGGCCGCTCGCCGTCCTGGGCATCTTCTACTCGATGGTCGTCCTCGGAACCCACGGGACCGTCTACCTTCACCGCTATTCCACGCACCGGGCGTTCCGTTTCAGGAATCGGTTCTGGATGTTCATCGTCCGGAACTTGACCATCAAGATAGCTCCCGAGGAAACCTACGTGGTCTCGCACCACGTCCACCACAGGTACACGGAGCAGCCGGGCGATCCCTACAACGTGCGCGGCGGCTGGCTCTACTGCTTCCTCGCCGACGTGAACCACCAGTTGATCGCCCGCGAGCTCAGTGCCCCGGACTACCAGCGCGTCGCCCGGCTGCTCGAGCACACCGGCGTCCACCCCAACAGCTACCAGCAGTACAGGCGGTGGGGCAGCGTCTCGCGCCCGTGCCGTACCACCCTGCAGTTCGCCGCCAACTGGGCGTTCTGGTACGGCGCCTTCTACCTCGCCGGCGGTCACCGCCTGGCGCTGGCCATCTTCGGGATGTCGGCGGTCTGGGCCGTCGGGATCCGGACGTTCAACTTCGACGGTCACGGCGGCGGCAAGGACCAGCGGCGTGATGGTGTGGACTTCGATCGCAAGGACCTGTCCGTCAACCAGCTGTGGCCGGGGTACGTCGGGGGCGAGTGGCACAACAACCACCACCTCTATCCGCACGGTGCGCGTTCCGGGTTCCTGCCCTATCAGCTCGACCTCGCCTGGGAGTTCATCCGGGGCATGAGCCGGCTAGGTGTCGTCTCCTCGTACCGAGACCCCCGGGCGGACTTCCTGCGTGACCACTACGAGCCATATGTGCGCGCGAACGGCGCGTCCCGAACGCGGCCCTCCGCCCGGTAGGGAGCCAGCTCCATGGTCGCGACACGCGCCCCATCCTTGGGGCTCTCCCGTCCGAGGTGGAAGACGCAGGTTCGTCCCTGGAGGTCCGACATGGCCGAGGAGAAGAAACGCGGGTTCGGTGCGCTCGAGAAGCGCATCCACGACATGGAGGCCGAGGACGCGAAGCGCGAGCGGGAGGCTTCCCAGGAGAGGACGGCGGAGATCCCCCGCAAGGAACCGAACGAGAAGAAGACCGAGCGCTCGAAGGAGTAGAGGGCAAGCCAGCCACCGCAGGCGCATCCAGGTATGCTCCTCATCCGAAATCGACGTCAGCGTGATCGACGTCGGCGGAATCGAGGACCGCATGCCCCGCACTCTGCTGGTCGCCCCGGCGGGCCGCCATGTCGGCTTGAGCACCGTCTGCCTGGGTGTCGTGCGCGCCCTCGATCGCCAGGGCGTTCGCGTCGCGTTCGCCAAGCCCATCGCGGCTCCCGGTGAGGAGCGCTCGGCGCCTCTGATGAAGCTCGCCGCCCGGCTTCACCCGCCCGAGCCCATCGCGCGCCAGACGGCCGAAGAGCTGCTCGCGGCCGGTCACGACCGGACGCTCGCCGAGCAGGTGATCGCCGTCTGCGGCAGGAGCTCGGAGGGCGCGGACGTGCTGGTGGTGGAGGGCATGGTGCCCGAGTGGCGCATGGTCTTCTCCACGCGCGTCAACGCGCTCGTGATGAGGGCCCTCGACGCCGAGCTCTTGCTGGTGGGCTCGCCCCGCGAACAGACCCCGAGCCAGATCGCCGAGTCGGTTTCGATGGCTGCGCGCGGCTATGGGCCCCTGGCCGAAGGTTGCGCGGTCGGTTGCGTGCTCAACCGCGTGTGCATCGGGCCGGAGAGGTCCGACTACCACTCCGAGAACTTCGGACCGCTGTACGGTGAGTGCGGCGATTGCCGCGGCTTCAAGCTGGGCAGGATCGAGGGCGAGGCCTACACGCGGGCCCTGGAGGCCGAGGAGCTCCGTCCCCTGGCCGTCGTGCCGTGCGCCATGGAGCTCGCAGCGCCGCGCGTGAGGGACGTCGCCGTCGCGCTCGGCGCGAGGGTGCTGTCCGAGGGGGATTACGCCCGCCGCCGCGTACGCAACGTCGCCCTGTGCGGCATGACCGTGCAGAACGCCGTCAGGTACTTCAAGCCAGGCGTGCTGGTCGTCACCCCGGGCGACCGCAGCGACATCGTCCTCGCCGCCGCGCTGGCGGCGCAGGGCGGCATGACCGTGGCCGGGCTGCTCCTCACGGGCGGCCTCGTCCCGGGCGAGGACGTGCTGGCCCTGTGCAGGCGCGCCCTCGACGCGGGCCTCCCGATGCTGGCGGTCGAGGACGGGAGCTACGCTGCTGCGGCCAAGATCGGCGCCATGAACCACGGGATCCCGGCCGACGACGCCGAGCGCGTCGAGCTCTCGGCGGACTTCGTGGCCGACAGGATCGATCCCGCGTGGCTCCAGAGCCTCGCAGGCACGACCCGGGTGCCGCGCCTCTCGCCACCCGCCTTCCGTCACCGAATGTTCGAGCGGGCGCGTGCGTCCGGCAAGCGGATCCTGCTCCCCGAGGGTTCCGAGCCGCGGATCATCGCCGCCGCGTCCCTCGCCCAGGCGCGTGGCATCGCGCGCTGCGTGCTCATGGGCAAGCCCGACGAGATCCGCGAGATCGCGTGGAAGCAAGGCGTGGCGCTGACGCCGTCGATCGAGCTCCTCGACGTGGCGAAGGTCGCGCCGAGCTACCTCGCGGCGCTCGTCGAGCGAGGCAAGACGACGCCCGAGCTCGCCCTGCGCGAGCTCGACGACAGCGTCATGGTCGGCACCATGATGATATCCCGCGGCGAGGCGGACGGGCTGGTTTCGGGCGCGCTCCACACCCGCGCGCACACCATCCGGCCGGCGCTGCAGGTCGTCAAGACCGTCCCCGGCTGCAAGCTGGTGTCGTGCGTGCTCTTCATGTGCCTGCCCGACCAGGTGCTCGTGTTCGGCGATTGCGCGGTGAATTCCAACCCGACGGCGGAAGAGCTCGCCGACATCGCCATCCAGAGCGCCGAGTCCGCCAGGGCCTTCAGCATACCGCCGCGAGTGGCGATGCTGGCCGGCTCGGGCGACCCCGACGGCGCGGGCGAGGAGGTGGAGAAGGTCGCGAAGGCCACCGAGCTGGCGAAGGCGCTGCGGCCCGATCTCGCCATCGACGGGCCCCTGCGATACGAGGTCGCGATCATGCCCGACGTCGCCCGCCAGAAGGCGGCCAGGGCGCCTTTGGCGGGCAGGGCCACGGTCTTCGTCTTCCCCACCGGCGAGGCCGCGCGCGAGGCGGTGCAGCGCTGCGGTGACGCCGTGATCATCGGCCCGATGATGCAGGGACTGGCCAGGCCGGTGAACGACCTCGGCTACCTGGGCAGTCGCCTGCGCAGTTGCCAGGTGGAAGACATCGTCCTGGCCATCGCGCTCACGGCGATCCAGGCCGAGCAGGGCGCCGCTCCGGGGACGTAGTTCATGTGGGGGAAGGAGATCGGGACGCGCGCGACGAGGCTGTGTATATTGGGCGGCTCGATACGCCAATGGCCGTCGCGCAGGAGGCCGGACGCCACCCGCCTTGACATCGACT
The DNA here is from genome assembly GCA_001768075.1 of Anaeromyxobacter sp. RBG_16_69_14. Taxonomy (GTDB): domain Bacteria; phylum Myxococcota; class Myxococcia; order Myxococcales; family Anaeromyxobacteraceae; genus Anaeromyxobacter_A. Next base: position 4,875 of record MEMX01000081.1, read on the forward strand.
TCGACATGATCCACGACGTGCCCTCATCACTCGGGGACCGCATGATCCAGATCTACGACACCACCCTTCGGGACGGTACGCAGCGCGAAGGCATCTCCCTCTCGTGTGACGACAAGCTGCGCATCGCCCGCAGGCTCGACGGTCTGGGCGTCTCCTTCATCGAGGGGGGATGGCCGGGGTCGAACCCGAAGGACGCGGAGTTCTTCGAGCGCGCGCGCGACGTCAGCTGGCAGACGGCGCGCATCGCCGCCTTCGGATCGACGTGCCGCGTGAACGGCGGCCCCGAGGACGACGCGAACATCCGCGCGCTGCTCGACGCGCGCACCCCGGTGTGCACCGTCGTCGGGAAGACCTGGACGCTGCACGTCACCGACGTCCTGCGCACCACGCTCGACGACAACCTGCGCATCATAGAGAAGAGCCTCGCCTATCTGCGCGAGCAGGGGAGGCGCGTCGTCTACGACGCGGAGCACTTCTTCGACGGGCACCGGGCGGATCCCGCGTACGCGCTCGAGACGCTGAAGGCCGCGATCCGTGGCGGGGCGGAGACGCTCGTGCTGTGCGACACGAATGGCGGCTCGTTGCCGTGGCAGATCGGCGAGGTCGTCGCCGTGGTGAAGGCGGCCCTGAAGCACCCGCTGGGCATCCACGCGCACAATGACGGAGAGTGCGCGGTGGCGAACTCGCTGGCGGCAGTCCACGAGGGCGCGATCCAGGTGCAGGGCACCATCAACGGCTACGGCGAGCGCTGCGGCAACGCCAACCTGTGCTCCATCATCCCGGCGCTCGAGCTGAAGATGAGCGTGCGGTGCGTACCCGAGGGCCAGCTCAGGACGCTCTACGAGGTCTCCCACTTCGTTGCCGAGGTGACGAACCTCGTGCCGGACGAGCACCTCGCCTACGTCGGGAAGTCGGCGTTTGCGCACAAGGGAGGCATCCACGTCGCGGCCATGCGGCGCAACGCGGTTTCCTACCAGCACGTCGAGCCCGAGCTGGTCGGCAACCAGATGCGCGTCGTCGTGAGCGAGCTGTCTGGACGGGGGAACCTCCTGTCCAAGGCCGAGGAGCTCGGGCTGTCCCTGGAAGGCAAGCATGGTGCGGCCGACGTGCTGAACGAGATCAAGGCCCTCGAGGCGAAGGGCTTCTCGTTCGAGGCGGCCGAGGCCTCGGTCGCGATGATGATGAAGCGCCAGGAGCCCGGCTACAAGGCGCCGTTCGAGCTCATCGACTTCCTCGTCAACGTGGAGCACCGCAGCGGGCGCGGCATCTTCGCCGAGGCGATGGTGAAGGTGAAGGTGGACGGCGAGGTGCTGCACACCGCGGCGGAGGGGGACGGCCCCGTCGACGCGCTCGACACCGCGTTGCGCAAGGCGCTCTTGCCGCGGTATCCGGAGATCGCCCAGCTGCACCTCTCGGACTACAAGGTCCGCATCCTCGACAGCAGCAACGGGGCCGCCGCCGTCACGCGCGTGCTCATCGACACGCAGAAGGGCTCGCGCCTGTGGAGCACGGTCGGCGCGAGCACGAACATCATCGAGGCGAGCTGGCGCGCGCTGGTCGACTCGGTCGAGTACGGGTTGACCATCGCGGCATGACGGAGGGTACGTGAGAGCGAAGATCGTGGTGTTGCCGGGTGACGGCATCGGTCCCGAGGTGGCGGCCCAGGCCGTCCGGGCGCTGGAGGTGGTGGCGCGGAAGTTCCGCCACGTGTTCGAGTTCGACGAGCGGCTGATGGGCGGCTGCTCCATCGACCGCCACGGCACGGCGCTCACCGACGAGGTCCTGGCGGCTTGCGTCGCCTCGCACGCGGTGCTGCTCGGCGCGGTGGGAGGGCCGAAGTGGGACGACCCCCGAGCGAAGGTGCGGCCCGAGCAGGGGCTCCTGGGGTTGCGAAAGGGACTCGGCGTCTTCGCAAATCTGAGACCGGTCAACGTCCATCCGAGCCTGATCGACGCCTCGCCGATCAAGCCGGACCGACTGCGGGGGGTAGACATCCTCGTGATCCGCGAGCTGACGGGCGGCCTGTACTTCGGTCAGCCGAAGGGTCGCGACACCCGGGATGGGCACGAGCGGGCCTTCGACACGCTGGAGTACCAGGACTTCGAGGTGCGGCGCGTGGTGGACCTGGCGTTCCGGCTCGCGCAGGGTCGCCGCCGGAAGGTGACCTCTGTCGACAAGGCCAACGTGCTCGAGTCGTCCCGACTGTGGCGACAGGTCGCGACCTCGCTCGGCCAGGAGCATCCCGGCGTGTCGCTGGATCACATGCTCGTCGATACGGCCGCCATGCGCCTCATCACCAGCCCTGCCAGCTTCGACGTCCTCGTCACCGAGAACATGTTCGGGGACATCCTGACCGACGAGGCCTCGGTGCTCGCGGGCTCGATGGGCATGCTGCCGTCCGCCTCCATCGGGGACGGCGGCCCTGGCCTGTACGAGCCGATTCACGGCTCCGCGCCCGACATCGCAGGGAAGGGCATCGCCAACCCGGTCGGCACCATCCTGTCCGCGGCGATGCTGCTGCGGCACTCGCTCGGCTTGTCCGAAGAGGCCAGCGCCGTCGAGAGGGCCGTGAACGCGGCTATCGCCGAGGGCTGCCGAACGGCCGACGTCGGGGGAGCGCTCTCGACCACCCGCATGGCCGACGAGATCATCGCGCGCATGTAGCGGCACGCGCATATTCCAGGCGCTGGCGACCGGGCGACCGAGGAAAGACCGCGGTCCTCCTGTTTTTGGGGACGAGCGGGAACCTCGCCGGGTCGTTGGCGCGCGGTGCCCCGGGAAGGCACCGAAAGGAATATCGATGGCCAAGCCCAAGACTAGCCGGAAGGTGCGCGCCCCTGTTCGCAAGCGGGTTCCGCCCAAGGCGCAGGCCAAGCCCAAGTCCGAGGCCAAGCCCAAGTCCAAGGCTAAGCCCAAGGCCACGAGGAAGAAGACCAGCAGGACCGCGACGCCAGTGGCGGCTCCCCCCGAGAGGGCGCGCGTCGATTTCGCGAAGCTCACGCTCAGGGATGCGCTCGACCTCGCCATCCTGGTCGAGGAGGAGGCTCAGGAGCGGTACCAGAAGCTCTCCACGATGGTCGGCGGCCGCTATGCCGGCGATGCTGGCGACGTGTTCCGTTTCATGGCGGAGAACGAGGCGCGGCACGCGGCCGAGCTCCAGGCGCGCCGCGACGAGATGTTCAAGAAGGCGAGGCGCGCGATCTCGCGCGACGCGCTGGACGACGTCGAGGCCCCCGACTTCACCAAGGTGAACGTGTTCATGTCTGCCCGGGAAGCGATGGAGGTCGCGGTCGAGGACGAGGTCAAGGCCTACGACTTCTACGATCAGGCCCTGCCGCACGTGAAGGACCCTGGGGTCCGGGAGCTCTTCCAGGAGCTCCGCGACGAGGAGAAGCGGCATGAAGGGCTCTTGCGCAAGAAGATGAAGGGCATGCCCTCCGGCCCCGACATCGACCCGGAGTTCGCGGATCAGCCGGGCTCGGACCCTGGCTAGACGGCCGACGGGGCCGACAGGGGATACCCTAGAGGCTCGCGTCTACGCTAATGGTGATCGAGCCATCGGGGGTGTTCATCGCGCCCTTGTAGATCGTGCAGTAGTACGGGATGACCGTGCCGTCCGGCGCCGTGCTCGGGATGACGAAGTACGTCTCGCCGGTGAATGCGCCGGTGTCGAACGAGACGCCGCCCACGGCCCCCGGCGCGAAGGCGCCGGCGGACGCTTCACTCGTGACCGAGTGAGGCATGGGGTCGTCGTTCACCACGATGACCGTTGCACCGGGGGGCACGAACAGGTTCACCGGCGAGAAGCTGAGGCTCGAGATCCTGAGGAAGGCGGCTGGCTCGCCCCTGCTGGAGCCAGGTGATCCGCAGCACACGGCCAGGAACAACCCGCAGGCCACCGTCGCTCTCGACGCGGTCTTCACGCGACCCTCCTCGCACTGTGCATGTATGCGCCGAAGGCGGCCGGGCGATCGAGCCCCGTTGGGCCTATGGCGAAAAACCCGGCGATGAGCGATCAACTTGCGCACGCCGCCAGTCTTGAGCCCTTGGGGCTACGCCCTCCCTGCGCGGCGGCACCGGCAGGAACGCAGGAGGCCGACGATGCCCAGGAGTGCCAGGAGGCCGACGATGTCCACGATGTCGATGATCCCGACGATGCCGATGACGATCACGAAGCGGACGCTCATCGCGCTGTGCGTCGTCGCCGCTCTGGGTTGCGGCGTAAGCAAGGACAAGTACGCCGCAAAGGAGCTCGAGGCGAGCCAGGCCGCGAAGAAGCTGCAGGACGAGGCCGGCAAGGCGGCGGCGCTCCAGGCAAAGGTCGCGGATCTGGAGGCCAAGCTGGCCGAGAGCCAGAAGGACGTGGCCCAGGTGACCGAGGAGAAGGGCAAGCTCGAGGCGAAGAGCGCGCAGTACGAGCAGCTCGCCCAGTCGCTGCAGGGACAGATCTCGGCTGGCCAGATCGAGCTCTCCGAGCTGAAGGGCAAGATGACGGTCAAGCTCAAGGACAAGATCCTGTTCTCCTCGGGCTCGGCCAAGGTCGGGAAGGAAGGGAAAGTCGCGCTGGACGCCGTCGCCGATGCGTTCAAGAGCCTCAAGGGCAAGAATGTCGTCGTCGCCGGGTACACCGACAACGTGCCCATCGGGACGAGCGGCTACCCGGACAACTGGGCTCTCTCCTCGGCGCGCGCCGCCTCCGTCGTCCGGTACCTGGCGTCCAAGGGCGTCGATCCGCAGACGCTGGGCGCGGCCGGGTTCTCGGAATACCGGCCGCTGGCCTCCAATGACACTCCGGAGGGCCGGAGCCAGAACCGCCGCATCGAGATCGCGCTCACGGCGGCGGACTACACGCCGCCCGAGGCCGACGCGAGCAAGGGCAAGGCCGACGCGAGCAAGGGCGAGACCGGCCAGGGCAAGAGCGAGAGCAAGTAGGGACCAGCGTTCTGCGTGGAGGAGGACGCATGTCCGACTGCATCTTCTGCAGGATCGTCTCGGGCGCGCTCCAGGCGCACCTGGTCTACGAGTCTCCCTCGGCCGTCGCATTCCTCGACCGCTTCCCGGCCGCGCCGGGGCACACGCTGGTGGTCCCGAGGATTCACGCAGAGACGCTGAACGACCTCCCCGACGACGCGATCGGCGACTTCTTCCGCGAGGTGAAGGTCGTCACGCGCAAGGTCACCGGTGCCCTGCACCCGGTGGCCTTCAACATAGGCTGGAACCACGGTGCGGACGCCGGCCAGCGCGTCTTTCACCTGCACGTGCACGTGCTCCCGCGCTACTCCCCGGGCGGCCGGGGAGTCCAGGCGATGGGCTCCGGGGGCGATCTCGGAGAGCTCTCCGAGATCGCCGCGGCGATCAGGTCGGCGTGAGGCGGCTCACGGGCTGTTGAGGAAGATGGGCAGCCCGCGCTTACCCGAGTAGATGGGGCGGCAGCGCTCGGTGTCGTACATGCTCGCCACGTCGACCTTGCGCGGCCCGAGCTTGGGATCGGGGATGGGCACGAGGTCGTACTGCCCCTTGACGAGCGCCGACATCAGGCCGCTCTTCCCGTCCAGCGCCCCGTCCACGGCCATCGTCCCGAACGTGAACGCCACCAGCTTGTCGACGAAGTCCGGCGCGCCGGAGCGGAGGTCGTAGGTGAGATCGGAGACGACGGTCTCTTCCCTGGTGCGCTGCTTGATCTCGTCGCTGAGCGACTCGGCGACGCTCGCCTTCTTGCGGTGACCGTAGGCGTCGGGCTCCCCGTACTCCTGGACGCGGTAGCCCTGCCACTCGGCGCCCTCGCTGAGCACGACGAGCGCGTAGTTGCTCGGGTTGCTGCGCTTGTCGGCGAGGAGCAGCTCGATGAGCTTGCCGAGGTCCGGCTTGTGCTCGGGGATGACGCACCGGATCGAGCTCACGTAGGCCGTGTAGAGCGAGGTGAACCCCGCGTCGCGCCCGAAGACGCGGAAGATGCCGATGCGCTCGTGCGAGCCGACGGTCGTGCGCTGGCGCTGGATGGCGTCCATGGCGCGGGTCATGGCCGTCGAGAAGCCGATGCAGTACTCCGTGTTGCGCACGTCGTTGTCCATCGTCTTCGGGACGCACATGACCTTGGAGCCGAGCTGCTGCAGGCGGGCCGCGTAGCTGAGCGTGTCGTCGCCGCCGATCGCGACGAGGCACTCGATGCCGAGCGCCTCGAGGTTCTTCAGCACATGCTTGCTGACGTCGTAGACGGTTGAGGTCACGCCACCCTTCGTGCTCTCCGAGCTGGGGAAGTCCTGGGCGGTGAGGTGTGGCGGCAGCTTCTTCATCTTCGAGGGGTTGGTCCGGCTCGAGTGGAGGAACGTGCCGCCCGTGCGATCGATGGTGCGGGTGTTCTCGCGCGTGAGCGGCAGGACGTAGCGGCTCTTGCTGGCAGGATCCCCGAGGTCGAGATGGGTCAGCCCCTCCCATCCGCGGCGGATCCCGACGACTTCACAGCCGCTCTCGTCGCTGCGGTCGAAGACGCTCTTGATTACGGAGTTGAGGCCAGGGACGTCGCCCCCGCCCGTGAGGATCCCGAAGCGCATTTTTTTGGCCATGCCGCTATCCTAAAACGGATCGCTTCCGCGCGCTCGGGTCACGTGAACGAGCAAGACGGCAGGCCGCAGCCCATCACTCGTAGGCGTGGCTCGTCCCCCCATGAGTGGATCGGCTGGGCGGGACCCCGTGTATGTTTCGCGTATGTCACCGAATCCGTCCACGCTCACGCGCCGGCGCGAATTCCTCTGGGGCTGCCGCGACGAGCTGCCCATCCTGCTCGGGGTCGCGCCATTCGGCATGATCTACGGGCTGCTGGCGATCGGTGCCGGCCTGCCCGCCTCGATCTCGCAGGCCATGTCGGCCGTCGTGTTCGCGGGTTCCGCACAGTTCATCGCGGCGCAGCTCATCCGCGAGGGGGCGCCGGCGGCGGTGGTGGTGGTGACCGTCTTCGTCGTCAACCTGCGGCACGCTCTCTACAGCGCCTCGGTCGCCCCTTATCTGAAGCCCCTCAACCGCAAGTGGAAGGCGATCCTTGCCTACCTCCTGACCGACGAGGCCTACGCCGTGGCGGTGACGCGGTACGTTCGCGATGGGGATCGGACCGACGTCTCGCCCTTCCGGCACTGGTATTTCCTCGGCGTCGGGCTGACGCTCTGGGTGTCGTGGCAGTGCAGCACGGCAGTGGGCGTCTTCGTCGGCGCTCGGGTGCCGGAGAGCTGGTCGCTCGACTTCACGCTCCCGCTCACCTTCATCGCCCTCGTGTTCCCGGCCCTCAGGAGCGGCGCCGCGGTCGCCTCGGCGCTCTCGGCCGGGGTCCTCGCCGTGGTTGCCCTCGCCCTGCCGTACAAGCTGGGCTTGCTGCTCGCGGCGGTGGTGGGAATCGCGGTGGGCCTCGCCGTCGAGGCCAGGCGCTCATGAGCTGGATGCCGGCACTCGCCCTGGCAGGGCTGATCACGTTCGCCACGCGGCTCTCCTTCATCGCGCTACTGGGGCGTGTGGAGACGCCGCCGCTGCTCACGCGCGCCCTGCGCTTCGTGCCGCCGGCCGTGCTCTCGGCCATCATCTTCCCGGAGCTGCTCGTCAAGGACGGCGCCTTGCGCCTAGGCCTCGGCAACGCGCGGCTCGTCGCCGGCGTGATCGCGGCAGCCGTCGCCTGGCGCACGCGCAACGTCTTGCTCACCATCGCGGTGGGGATGGGCGCGCTGTGGATCCTGCAGGCAGTGCTGCCGCGCTGACGAGCGTTCAGGGCACGTCAGGGTCCGCGAGGGCTTTGGCCCCGTGGCCACTTCGTGGGGGAGGAGGAAGCCAGTCCAGCGCTCGGTCGCCCGAGCGTACCCACTGACCGGGACTCGGACCTGTTCCACCGTTCGTGGCAACGATCCTGCGTGCGTACTCGGGACGGCGAGGGTGAAAGACGCGGCGATCCCGACGGAAGCGCCGCGCCCCTCTCGGCCAGAGCTGAGCTAGGAGTTCCTTTTCACCGATTCGCGGTGCGCGTCGCTCGAGTCGTCGTGGATGAGCCACCTCATCTTCTCTTCCAGCTCGGGCGTCACCTTCATGTGATGGACTTGCTCCGCGTGGCGCTCCGTCTGTGCGAGGACTTCCTCGGTGGCGTCACCCCTGGCCACGAATTCACAGTTCATGCCTACGTCCCTGCAATGAAAGTCCTTCATGACTCCTCCTTCCTAGCCAAGGAGTAGTGCTGGTCGCATGCCCAGGCCAGGCGATCCCTCCCGCCCGGTGGGGGCGCCGGTTCGGACAGTCGGCTGCCCGGTCAAGCATCGGCAGGCGACCACCTTCCTCACATCTCGTCCGAGCGGTATGGGTTCTGCGGAGGTCTTCCCCATGCGCATCGTCGTGGCACCCGATTCGTTCAAGGGGAGCCTCTCGGCCGTCGGCGTGGCCGAGGCGATGGAACGGGGCATCCGGACGGTGTTCCCGGGAGCCGAGGTGCTGAAGGCGCCCATCGCGGACGGGGGTGAAGGCACGGTGGACGCCCTCGTCGTCGCCACGAGGGGCAGGATCGAGCACCGCACGGTGCGCGGCCCGCTCGGCGAGCCCATCCGCGCGCGCTGGGGCGTCCTCGGCGACGGCGAGACCGCGGTCATCGAGATGGCGGCGGCCTCCGGCCTGCCGCTCGTGCCGATGGAACGGCGCGATCCGCGTATCACGACCACCTTCGGCACGGGCGAGCTGATGAAGGCGGCCCTAGATGCCGGGCTCGCCAAGCTCATCATCGGGATCGGAGGGAGCGCGACCAACGACGGTGGGGCGGGAATGGCTCGTGCGCTCGGCGTGCGCTTCCTCGACGGCGCGGG
>MEMX01000081.1:13760-14147 GCA_001768075.1 Anaeromyxobacter sp. RBG_16_69_14
GGTGGCGCGCGCGGACATCCTCGTCGCGTGTGACGTGGACAACCCGCTCACGGGGCCGCGCGGCGCGTCGGCCGTGTACGGCCCGCAGAAGGGTGCCTCGCCGGAGATGGTGCAGGAGCTCGACGGCGCGCTCGAGAGTTACGCTGTCGTCGCAAAGGCAGCCACCGGCCGCGACGTCGCGAGCGCGCCCGGCGCGGGGGCCGCGGGCGGCCTCGGGGCGGGCCTGCTTTTCTTCACGCCTGCGCGGCTGCGTTCGGGCGTCGGGATCGTGCTCGACGCAGCCAGGTTCTCCACGATGTTGCAGGGCGCCGACCTCGTCGTCACGGGCGAGGGCCGTACCGACTTCCAGACCGCCATGGGCAAGGCGCCCGTCGGCGTGGCGCGCGT
>MEMX01000082.1:0-10540 GCA_001768075.1 Anaeromyxobacter sp. RBG_16_69_14
GCCGACGTCGATCTTCAGGATCTTGCCCATCCAACCGTTCATGGAATTGCCTCCGACGCCATCTTGCGTGCAGTTGCTCGCGCTACCGTTGGCCGCAGGTTCGAGGAAGGGCGCGCAATCCCCTGGCCATCATGACAGATTCGTACGCCTTCGTCGCACCGAATGGACGTGTGGACCCCCTCTATGCGACGGGTGGGCCAGGGAAAGCATACAAGATCTCACCTGGTTCAGCGCTAAGGGAAGCATACAAGATCTCACCTGGTTCAGCGCTAGCTGGCGCGAACCGTGTCACAGCCCCCTGAATCTGATGTGACATGTACATATGGAATGACAGCGGGGTGCTCGCGGTACAGGCCCGTACATCGGCAAGGCGCCGGTCGGCGCCGCTGCTTGGTCCCCGCTCGGCCAGTTTCACAGCGGCGACCAGTTGATGTGATTCTCCAGCGGCACCGCCGCCGCTGTGAGCTGATGTCCGGCGCCTTGCGGCGCCTCAAGCGGAGGGGAGAACTCTCCCCCCGCGCCCCCCATCTCGAGCGTCAGTTCATGTGGCATGCGCTATCAGGGCTGCGGGGGAACTGCCCCCATGGGGCACGAAACACGCAAGAAACGCCCAGAATACCAGGTGATTTGATCTGTTTGAGGGGGCCTTGTGCCCCGCCGCAGCGCGCACGCCGCGGCGGGGGACGAGCCCCGCCCTACTACGATGACTATCTGCCTGCTCGCGCACGGCTTTCTGGACCCCCGGACGCGACGCCGGCGAGCGTCTCCAGCGTCGACATCAGCGTTCCGGCGTGCAACGCCCCGAGCTTTTCGTAGATCCTCTTGCGGCACGCACGAATGGTCTCGGTGGATACGCCCTCCGCCGTCGCCGAGTCCTTGCAGTCGAAGCCCTGGGCGATGTTCATCACCTCGGAGCGTTCGGCAGGCGTGAGGTCGGCGAGGACCATGATGTCTACTGCGCGCGAATACAGCATCTCGATGTCCTGGATGGGCATGGCTCCGCTCCTCGAAGACGGGTTCTCACCACACCCGCCCACGATGCAAATCCGGAGACCTCCGTTCGCTTTCACGCCGCGGCTTTCTGCCGCGCGACGCAGGGCGCGCCGTCGATCGCAGGGGAGCTCCCGGAGAGCGCCCGGGCTGGGCCCCGAAACGGAGACGCCGACTAGGGCAGCACCGACTCGCCGTACATGAGATACGCGTCCACGCCGCGTGCCGCCCGGCGGCCCTCCTGGATGGCCCAGACGACGAGCGACTGGCCGCGGGAGCAGTCCCCGGCGGCAAAGACCCCTGGCTCGCTCGTCATCTTGTTCGCGTCAGTCCAGACATTGCCTCGCTCGTCGAGCTTGAGGCCCAGCTCGGCGGGGAGGGCCCTCTCCGGCCCGACGAATCCGAGCGCGAGCAGGATGAGGTCGGCGGGGAGCGTCCGCTCGGTTCCTTCCTCCTCGCGCGGACCGAGGGGCTTGCCACCCTCGGCGCGCAACCAGTCCAGGGTGGAAACTCGAAGCTCCTTCACCCTCCCCTGCTCGTCGCCGATGAAGCGCTTCGTCTGCACGGCATACTGGCGCGGGTCGGCGCCCCACAGCGCCTTCGCCTCCTCCTGGCCGTAGTCGAGCTTGTAGACCTTGGGCCACTGCGGCCACGGATTGTCGGGGGCGCGCTCATCGGGCGGCCGCGGCATGATCTCGAGCTGCACCACGCTCTTCGCGCCGTGGCGGACGGCCGTGCCCACGCAGTCGGTGCCGGTGTCGCCGCCGCCGATGACGATCACGTGCTTCCCCCTGGCGGAGATGAACCTGCCGTCCTCGTGGCTGGAGTCGAGGAGCGACTTCGTGTTGGCGTGCAGGAACTCCATCGCGAGGTGGATGCCCTGGAGGTGCCGCCCCTCGATCTTGAGGTCGCGCGCCGCGGTGGCGCCGGAGCAGATCACCGCCGCGTCGTAGTCGCTGGTGAGGCGCGAGGCGGGGAGGTCCTTGCCCACCTCGGTGCTGGTGATGAACCGGACGCCCTCGTCGGCCATGAGCCGCACGCGGCGCTCGACCACCCTCTTGTCGAGCTTCATGTTGGGGATGCCGTACATGAGGAGCCCGCCGATGCGGTCGGCGCGCTCGAACACGGTCACCATGTGGCCCGCCTTGTTGAGCTGCGCCGCGGCAGCGAGGCCAGCGGGCCCCGAGCCCACCACCGCGATGCGCTTGCCGGTGCGGGCGAGCGGCGGCTGCGGCTTCACCCAGCCGCTCGCCCAGGCGCGGTCGATGATCTCGCACTCGATCGACTTGATGGTCACCGGCGGTGCGTTGATGGCGAGCGTGCAAGACCCTTCACAAGGTGCCGGACACACCCGGCCCGTGAACTCCGGAAAGTTGTTGGTCTTGTGGAGGCGGATGATCGCCTCCTGCCACTGCCCTCGATAGACGAGGTCGTTCCACTCCGGGATGAGATTGTTGATCGGGCACCCGGAGGCCATGCCGGCGATGAGCTGGCCGGTGTGGCAGAACGGCACGCCACAGTCCATGCAGCGAGCCCCCTGACGGCGGAGCGTCTCGTCGGCGTAGGGGGGATGCCTCTCGCTCCAGTCCTTGATGCGCTCGAGAGGCGGACGCGCGTGCACCGGCTCGCGGTCGAACTCCATGAATCCGGTCGGCTTGCCCATTCTTAGGTCCCACCCACCCGCATCGCGTCGTGCGTGTTCTCCTCGAAGGCGGCCATCTCCGCCTCCTCGTGCGAGAGGCCCTTTTGCAGCATGCGGGCCTGCGCCTCGAGCACGCGGCGGTAGTCGTTCGGGATGACCCGCACGAAGCGCGGGTGCAGTTCCTTCCAGGCGTCGAGCACCTTCATGCCGAGCGAGCTGCGCGTGTACTGCACATGCCGCTCGATCATGCGCCGGACGAGCGCGACCTCCTGCTCGTCCTCGAGGGGTCCCAGGCTCACCATCTCCTTGTTGCAGACCTTGGCGAAGCCGCCGTCCTCGTCCAGCACGTAGGCGAGGCCGCCCGACATGCCGGCCGCAAAGTTGCGCCCCGTCGGGCCGAGCACCACCACCCGTCCCCCGGTCATGTACTCGCAGCCGTGGTCGCCCACCCCCTCGACCACCGCGGCCACCCCCGAGTTGCGCACGCAGAAGCGCTCCCCGGCCACGCCGCGGATATAGGCCTCCCCGCCGGTCGCGCCGTAGAAGGCGACGTTGCCGACGATGACGTTCTCCTCCGGCACAAAAGTCGCCTCGGCCGGCGGGAAGACGACGAGCTTGCCGCCGGAGAGGCCCTTGCCGATGTAGTCGTTGGAGTCGCCCTCGAGCGTGAGCGTCATGCCCTTCGGGACGAAGGCGCCGAAGCTCTGACCGGCCGAGCCCTTGAAGTGGAGCTTGATCGTGTCCTCGGGCAGGCCGCCCGGACCGTGGCGGCGGGTCACCTCGGAGCCGAGCATGGTGCCGACCACCCGGTTCGTGTTGCGAATGGGCAGGGTCGCCTGGACCGGCTTCCGCGCCTCCAGGGCCGGTCGGCACAGCTCGAGGAGCGTGGTCGCGTCGAGGGCGTCGTCGAGGCCGTGATCCTGCGGTACGTAGCAGGTGCGGCCGTAGTGCTTGGGCACCGTGGGCTTGAAGAGGATGCGGCTGAAGTCGAGGTTCCTCGCCTTCCAGTGATCGACCGCGCGGCGCATCTCGATGCGCTCGGATCGCCCCACCATCTCGTCGACGGTGCGGTAGCCCAGCAGAGCCATGTGCTCGCGGACCTCCTGCGCCACGAACCTCATGAAGCTCACCACGTGCGCCGGATCGCCGGTGAAGCGCTTGCGCAGCTCGGGGTCCTGCGTGGCGACCCCCACCGGGCAGGTGTTGAGGTGGCAGGCGCGCATCATGACGCACCCGAGCACGACCAGCGGAGCGGTGGCGAAGCCGAACTCCTCGGCGCCGAGGAGCGCTGCGATGACGACGTCGCGGCCCGTCTTGAGCTGCCCGTCGCACTCGACGGCGATCCGCGAGCGGAGGTTGTTGATGACGAGCACCTGGTGCGTCTCGGCCAGGCCGAGCTCCCACGGGATGCCCGCGTGCTTGATCGACGTGAGTGGCGAGGCGCCGGTGCCGCCATCGTGGCCGGAGATGAGCACCACGTCGGCGTGCGCCTTGGCGACGCCGGCGGCGATGGTGCCGACGCCCACCTCGGCGACCAGCTTCACCGAGATGCGCGCGCCGTGGTTGGCGTTCTTGAGGTCGTGGATGAGCTGCGCCAGGTCCTCGATGGAGTAGATGTCGTGGTGCGGCGGCGGCGAGATGAGGCCCACGCCCGGCGTGGCGTGGCGCGTCTTCGCGATCCAGGGATACACCTTCGAGCCCGGCAGCTGCCCGCCCTCGCCCGGCTTCGCACCCTGCGCCATCTTGATCTGCAGCTCGCGGGCGTTGACCAGGTACTGGCTCGTCACGCCGAAGCGGCCGGAGGCCACCTGCTTGATGGCGGAGTTCTTCGAGTCGCCGTTGGGGAGCGGCTGGTAGCGCGCCGGATCCTCACCGCCCTCGCCGGTGTTCGACTTGCCGCCCAGCCGGTTCATGGCGACCGCGAGCGCCTCGTGGGCTTCCTTCGAGATGGAGCCATAGCTCATGGCCCCCGTCTTGAAGCGCCTCACGATGGCCTCCACCGGCTCGACCTCCTCGATGGGAACCGGCCTGGCAACCGGCTTGAGGTCCATGAGCCCGCGCAGCGTGCACAGGCCCTGCGCCTGCTCGTCCACGAGGCGCGTGTACTCCTTGAAGAGGCTGTAGTTCCCGGTGCGGCAGGCGAACTGGAGCTTGTGGATGGTGAGCGGGTTGAAGAGGTGCTGCTCGCCGTCCTGGCGGTACTGGTAGTGGCCGCCGGTGCCGAGCTGCTTGTGCTTCACCGGGCGCTTCGGAGGGAAGGCGCGGTCGTGCCGCATCTTCGCCTCCTTGGCCACCACCTCGATGCCCGCGCCACCGATGCGGGTCGGGGTCCAGGTGAAGTACTCGTCGATGAAGTCCTGGTTCAGGCCGATGGCCTCGAAGACCTGGGCTCCGTGGTAGCTCTGGATGGTGGAGATCCCCATCTTCGAGATCACCTTCACGATGCCCTTGTTCACCGCCTTGACGTACCTCTTCTCGGCCGACTCGGGCGGGCCCTTGATCATGCCGAGCCGGATCTGGTCGTGGATGGTCTCGAGGGCGAGGTAGGGATTCACCGCGCTCGCGCCGAAGCCGATGAGGAGCGCGAAGTGGTGCACCTCGCGGGGCTCGCCCGTCTCGAGCATGATGCCCACCCGCGTGCGCGTCCCCTCGCGCAGGAGGTGGTGCTGCACGGAGGCGACCGCGAGCAGGGCCGGGATGGGGGCGCACTCCTCGTCGTGACCGCGATCCGACAGGATGATGATGTTGTGGCCCTCGGCGATGGCCTCCGAGGTGGACCAGCGCAGGTCCTCGATGGCCTTGCGCAGGCCCGCACCGCCGTCCCTCACCTTGAAGAGCATCGGCAGGGTGATGCTCTTGAAGGCGTGCGACCCGTCGTTGCCGTCGAGGTGGCGGATCTTCTCCAGCTCGTCGTTGCGCAGGACCGGCGTGGGCAGGGACAGCTGGTGGGCGGAGGCGGGCGACGGCTCGAGGAGGTTGCCCTCCGGGCCGGTGGCGGTCTCCACCGCCATGATGATCTCCTCGCGGATGGCGTCGACCGGCGGGTTCGTCACCTGCGCGAAGAGCTGCTTGAAGTAGCTGTACAGGATCTGCGGCTTCTCGGAGAGGACCGCCAGCGCCGTGTCGTTGCCCATGGAGCCGATGGGCTCGGTGCCGCTCTCGGCCATGGGGTTCACGAGGATGCGGACGTCCTCGGCCGTGTAGCCAAATGCCTCCTGGCGGCGGAGCACCGTCTCGTGGTCGGGCTCGATGACGTTCGCGGGAACGGGGAGGTCCTCGAGCTTGACGAGGTACTCCTTCAGCCACAGCGCGTACGGCTGCTCCGTGGCGATGCGGTGCTTCAGCTCGTCGTCGGAGACGATGCGCTTCTCGCTCGTGTCGACGAGGAACATGCGGCCCGGCTGCAGCCGACCCTTCGAGAGGATGCGGTCGGGCGGGATGTCGAGGACGCCCACCTCGCTCGCCATCACGACGAGGTCGTCCTTGGTGACGTAGTAGCGCGCGGGCCTGAGGCCGTTGCGGTCGAGGGTGGCGCCGATGCGCACGCCGTCGGTGAAGGCGATCGAGGCCGGTCCGTCCCAGGGCTCCATGAGGCACGAGTGGTACTCGTAGAACGCCTTCTTCTCCGGGGACATCGACTCGTGACCGCTGTACGGTTCCGGCACCATCATCATCATGGCGTGCGGCAGCGAGCGGCCCGCCAGGTGGAGCAGCTCGAGCACGTTGTCGAACATCGCCGAGTCGGAGCCCTCGAGGTCGATGACGGTGAGGACCTTCTTCATGTCCTCGCCGAAGAGCTTCGACTGCATCATCGACTGGCGCGCGTGCATCCAGTTGATGTTGCCGCGCAGCGTGTTGATCTCGCCGTTGTGCGAGATGTAGCGATACGGGTGCGCCCGCGCCCAGGAGGGGAAGGTATTGGTCGAGAAGCGCGAGTGGACCATGCCGATGGCCGACTCGAAGGCCGGATCGAGGAGGTCCGGGTAGAACGAGAGCAGCTGGCTCGCGTTCAGCATCCCCTTGTACACGATGGTCTTGTGAGACAGCGACGGAACGTAGAAGTGCCCGCGCTTCGGGATGGCGGACCGCGAGACGGCCTTCTCGGCCAGGCGGCGGACGACGTAGAGCTTGCGCTCGAAGGCTGCCTCGTCGGCGCAGTTCTCGCCGCGCGCGACGAAGAGTTCTCGGATGACGGGCTGGCTCGCCCTGGCGGTGGCGCCCAGGCTGGCGTTGTCGGTGGGGACGTCGCGCCAGCCGAGGAGCCTCTGCCCCTCCTGCGCGACGACGTCCTCCACCATCTTCTGGCAAGCATTCCGGCTGGCCTCGATCGCCGGCAGATACACCATCCCGACCGCGTACTTGCCAGGCGCGGGCAGCTTCACGCCGAGATCGCCCATCACCTTCTCGAAGAAGCCGTGCGGGATCTGGGCGAGCAAGCCGGCGCCGTCGCCCGAGTTCTTCTCGGAGCCGGCCGCCCCGCGGTGCTCGAGGTTCACGAGGACGGTGAGCGCCTTCTGCACGATGTCGTGCGACCTGCGCCCCTTCATGTCGACGACGAAGCCGAAGCCACACGCGTCGTGCTCGTTCCGAGGATCGTAGAGCCCCTGGGGTGGGGGGAAGCCGTGGCGTGTCATCGAACCATCCTGCGCTGGGTGAGACCTCTGGAAGGCGGCCCGGTTACCTATACAAAGGCAAAGGCCGAAGCAGCGAGAGAGCGTGGGGCGGCCCTCGCCCGCTCGATCTCGCGCGATTTCTCGGAGGACGCTTCAGCCTGCTCGCAGCCGCGGCGAACCGCGGAAGCGCGCCCGGCTCGCCCCGGCGCGGCCTCCTGCTCACCTTCAGACATAGGAAACTTCAGTTTCTATCACTGAGTGCAACGCGTCAAGTGCGCGAGGGCCCGGCCGGGTCTGGTGGACCGTCTTTCGGGTTCGGGTGGAGCCGTCGTATGGAGCGAGGCAGAGCGTCAGACCAGCGAGTTAGCGTCCGCCATCATGGGCTGGCTCCTTTTAGGCCTCGTCATCGGGGCCGCGAGCGCGTGGCTCGCGCGCGGGCGTGAGCTGCGCGCAGCGCTCGGCACCGCCGAGGCGCGGCGGGCTGGCGAGCAGGTGGCCCTGGAGCGATCGTTTCTCGGGCTGGCGCGCGCCGCGCTGGACGAGCAGCGAGCGCGCACCGAGGGCGACCTCGACCGGCGCCACGCCTCGGTCTCGGAGGTGGTCTCCCCGGTGCGCGAGTCGCTCGCCAGGCTCGACGGGCGCCTGGGCGACCTCGAGCGGGCTCGCGTGGGCGCCTACGCCGAGCTCCGCGAACAGGTGCGCGCGCTCTCCGAGGCCCAGGCGCAGCTGCGCGGCGAGGCGGCCAATCTGGTGAAGGCGTTGCGCGCTCCGGCGGTGCGCGGGCGGTGGGGCGAGCTGCAGCTCCGGCGCGTGGTGGAGCTGGCCGGTATGCAGGACCGCTGCGACTTCGCCGAGCAGGTGGTCGTCGAAGGCGATGCGGGACGACTCCGACCGGACCTCGTCGTGAAGCTGCCCGGCGGCAAGCAGGTGGTGGTGGACGCGAAGGCGCCGCTCGCCGCTTACCTGGAAGCCGTGGAGGCGCCGAACGAGGAGGTGCGGCGAGCCCGGCTCGCCGACCACGCCCGGCGCATCCGAGAACACGTGGCAGCGCTCTCGAGGAAGGCCTACTGGGAAGGGCTCGCGCCCGCGCCCGAGTTCGTCGTGCTCTTCCTGCCGGGCGAGAGCTTCTTCTCCGCGGCGCTGGAACAGGATCCGGAGCTCATCGAGGCCGGTGTCGCGCGGAACGTGATCCTCGCCACGCCCACCACGCTCATAGCCCTGCTGCGCGCGGTCGCCCACGGCTGGCGCCAGGAGGTGGTGGCGGAGAACGCGCGGGCGGTGAGCGAGCTGGGGCGCGAGCTGCATGAACGGCTCGGCGCGCTGGCGGGCCATTTCTCGAAGGTCGGGCGACAGCTGGCGGGCGCGGTCGAGGCGTACAATCGCGCGGTGGGTGCGCTCGAGTCCCGCGTCATGGTCTCGGCGCGCCGCTTCCGCGACCTGGGGGCTTCGCGAGTGGGCCTCGACCTGCCGGTGATCGAGCCGGTAGAGGGGGCGCCGAGGCTGCTCGACGCGCCCGCGATCGCCACGCCAGTGGACGAGCCTACGCCCCGCGACGAGCTGGCGGCTCTCTAGGTATCCCGGCGGACAGCGGTACGCATGCGCGGCCGCTCAGTCGCGGCAGCCTCCGCGTGCGTGCTGAACGCGAAGAGGTGACGCGCGCAATCCTTGCGCTCACCGTGCGGTCCCTCGGCGATTCCTGCGTCATTCGAGGTGCCTGCGTCCACCGTTTGCTCTGGATCAGGACGCATTCCGCGGCGCGGCGCATGGGGCACGGCCCTTGCTCGAGCGCTCGAGGGGAATTCATCATGAACGACAACCCGTCCGCCACGGCCGTGGCCCCACAGGCATCCAAGCTCCAGGCCCTGGCCGGAATGAGCGAGCAGTCGAAGGTCGTCCTGCTGGTCGCCGGAGCCATGGTCACGGGCGGCCTCCTTCAGCTCTTCGTCGAACCGGGCCCGAAGGCGCTCGTCGCGGCGGGCGCCATCGCCGGCGTCGCGACCTTCGTCCTGTCTCGGACGCTCCCCGGGCGCTGGCGCGAGACCATGGCCGGTTTTCGCTTCACCTCGGTGCTGCTCGTCGCGCTCGGCCTCTGCGCCATCCTGGGCACGCTCATCTTGCAAGGTCGCCCGCTGCAGGAATACCCCGCGAAATATGGCGTCGTCGGCGACGCCATCGTCGCGGCGCGGCTCGACGACGTCTTTCACAGCCTCTGGTTTGGCTGCCTCATCGCCCTCTTCGGCGCGGCCGTCGTCAACTCGGCCTTGCTGCGCTGGCCAGTCAAGCTCAGGAGCCTGGGGTTCTTCACGTGCCACCTCGGGCTCCTCACCACGCTCCTCGGCGCCGGGCTCTCGTGTGCCTTCGCGGTGCGCGGCCGGGTCGACCTGCTCGCCGACGGCTCGACCGTGAACCGGGTCCACGTCACCAGAGCCGGCCAGCCACAGGCGAAGGGCTACGATGCGGCGGGAAACGCCATCCTGGCCACCGCGCCTCTCGGGTTCGAACTCCGCCTCGACAGGTTTGACCTGGTCCGCTACGCGACCGAGTTCCGCATCGGCTACTACGAACCGAGAAAGCTGCCGGATGGCCGGATGGACTGGCGGCTCAAGGCGAGCTTCGACCCGGAGCCGGGCCAGAGGCACCTCCTGCCCGGCGGCAGCTCGTTCACGCTCACCAGGCTCTTTTCCGACTACCGTCCCGGCGACGAGGCCGCTAACCTTGCGCAGGGCAGGGACGCGGCAAAGACGGTGAAGCAGGAACTGAAGAACCCTGCAGCCGTTCTCCAGGTCGCGGTGGACGGCAGCGCCGTCACCTCCCCGCCCCTCGTCGCGCTCGGCGAGAGCAATTACCTGCCAGTGCCACCGGACGCGCGCCAGGTGCCGCGCGGCATCCTCGCCTTCGAGAAGCGGGATGAGGAGGCGAAGTCGTACCAGAGCCACGTGACGGCGATCGCCGGGGGCGTCTCGCAGAAGGCGCTGGTGTCGGTGAACGACCCGTTCACCTTCGAGGGCTGGACCTTCTACCAGGTCAACTACGACCCGAGGAACCCGAAGTACTCGGGTCTCGACGCCGTCCACGACCCCGGCGTGAATTTCGTGTTCGTCGGCTTCGCGCTCATCATCGCCGGCGTCTCCTATATGTTCTACGTGGAGAGACACCTCGGACGGCGGCGCCGGGCCGAGGTCGAGCCGAAGGTCAAGGCCGCCGTCTGATAGCGCATGCCACATGAACTGACGCTCGAGATGGGGGGCGCGGGGGGAGAGTTCTCCCCTCCGCTTGAGGCGCCGCAAGGCGCCGG
>MEMX01000082.1:10578-17093 GCA_001768075.1 Anaeromyxobacter sp. RBG_16_69_14
TGAGGCGCCGCAAGGCGCCGGACATCAGCTCACAGCGGCGGCGGTGCCGCTGGAGAATCACATCAACTGGTCGCCGCTGTGACAGGGAGCGCCCAATGCTCTACATCCTCGCCGAGCACCCCTGGTTCGTGGCCGCGAGCGCGGCCTACGCGACGGCCCTCGCCCTCTACGCGGCGGCCTGGAAGTCCACCAGGCAGGTGGTGGGCCGCCTCGCCACCGCGGTCATGTGCGCCGCGCTCGCCATGAACCTAGCCCTCATCGCCGGCCGCTGGATCCAGGCCGACCGCCCACCCTTCAAGTCGCTCTTCGAGTCGCTCGTCTTCCTGTCGTTCACGACCGGCGCGGTCTACCTGGTCATGGAGCGGCTCTACCGGACGCGCATCTTCGGCGTGCTGGCAGCGGTGGGCTCCTTCGGAGCGCTCGCCTACGCGGTGACCAAGTGGGACGCCGAGATCGTGAAGCTCCCGCCCGCGCTGCAGTCGGGCTGGTTCGTCCCGCACGTGGTCGTCTACTTCGTCGGCTACGGCGCCGCCTTCTTCGCGACGGCGGTGGCGGTGGTGCAACTCGCCGCCGGCCGCTGGCAATGGGTCCGGAACCTCGTCTCGGTCAGGGTCGGGACCGTGCTCTCGGGCCAGGCGCTCGATCTCGAGCAGATCACCTACGACGCCGTCAAGTTCAGCTTCACCCTCCTCACCGTGGGGCTCCTCCTCGGCTCGGTCTGGGCGAAGAGTGCCTGGGGCGACTACTGGGTTTGGGATCCGAAGGAGAACTGGTCGCTCGTCACCTGGCTCGTCTACGGCGCCTACCTGCACCTGCGGCGCGTGAAGGGCTGGAGAGGCGAGAGGGCGGCCTGGCTCGCCATCGTCGGCTTCGGCGTGGTCATGTTCACCTACCTGGGGATGGAGCTGCTCCCGACCGCGCAGCAGAGCGCGCACGTGTACACCGGGCAGTAGCCGACCCCCGATCTCGAGCCCGGAGCCTTTGGCCCATCGGGCTGTTTCGACGCAAGCGCAGCGGTGTTACAGAGGGTCATGGCACTCTATCTCGGCGAGCGGATCGAGACCCTCCGCGGCGACATCACGCGGCTTTCCGTGGATGCGATCGTGAACGCGGCCAATGCGACGCTGCTCGGCGGCGGCGGCGTGGACGGCGCCATCCACCGCGCCGCCGGCCCGGCGCTCCTCGAGGAATGCCGCGCGCTCGGCGGGGCGCGACCGGGCGAGGCCAAGATCACGCGCGGGCACCGCCTGCCCGCGCGCCACGTCATCCACGCGGTGGGTCCCGTCTGGCATGGCGGGCGCCAGGGAGAAGATCAGATCCTGGCCAGCTGCTACCGCGAGAGCTTGCGGCTCACCGCCGAATGGAAGCTCGGGACGGTGGCCTTCCCCGCCATCTCCACGGGAGCCTACGGCTTCCCCATCGAGCGAGCCACGCGCATAGCGCTCGAGGAGGCGCGCGGGGCCCTGGCATTGCATCGCAGCCTCGAGCGCCTCGTCTTCTGCTGCTTCTCCGGCGAGGACCTCGCCGTCTACGACGCGACGGCACAGGATCTGTTCGGGGAACGAGACCAGGGCAAGAGTCCGAGCTAGCGCCCTCAGGACAGCGCGCTTGGCCACTACCGTACCGCACTGCACCGCGGACCGGCTTGTGCCTTCGTCGCGGCGCGGAGGCACGAGGAGTCGATCGACCCCGAGAGTGGGTTAACATGCCCGCTGATCCCCCGGCGCGCGCGCGAGTCTTGGCGCGCCTGGGCGGGACCGAGCCCTGGAACGGGAACTGGCGTGACGACCCGAGACCAGACGAGCAATTCGACTCTGCGCAGAAGGTGGCCAGGCCCCGGGGTGTGGCGGACGGAGGTGTGGATCCCCGTCGCCTACGGGGTGGTCGCCAGTGGGTGGATCGCCCTGAGCGACACGCTCCTCGCCGGGGCGGCGCGCTCCGTCCAGGAGCAAGCGGCATGGTCGATCCTGAAGGGATTCTGCTTCGTCGCGGCTACGAGCGTGGCGCTCCACGCGGGACTTCGGTGGACTCTCGCTCGCGAGCGGGGCGCGCGTCGCCTGGCCGAGGCGAGCGAAGCGGTCCTGCGCGCGAAGGAGGAGCGCGACCTCGCCGAGCGCAAGCGAGCCGCAGAGGCGCTGCGGGAGAGCGAAGAGAAGCTCGCCCTCGCCATCGAGGCGGCGGACATGGGCATCTGTCACGCCGTGCCCTTTGGCCCGCTGGAGTGCTCGCCGCGCTTCAGGGAAATATTTGGAATCGCCGACGGCCTCCCGATAAACGGCTTCGAGACGTTCCTGCGCCTCGTTCACCCGGATGACCGCGACAGGCACAGGAGCGCGGTCCTGAGATCGCTCGATCCCTCCGGGGAGGCGACCTACGAGGATCAGTATCGCTGCGTCCGGCCCGACGGGAGCGTGCGGTGGATCTCCGCGCGCGGAAAGGTCCGCTTTGCCGACGTGAACGGCGTCCGGCAGGCTGTCCGGACTGCCGGAGCGGTGCTTGATATCACCGAGCGAAAGGCCATGCAGGCGCAGCTCATGCAATCAGACCGGCTGGCGTCGGTCGGGATGCTGGCCGCTGGCGTGGCTCACGAGATCAACAACCCCCTCGCTTACCTCATCGCCGCTCTCGATTTCCTCGACGGCGAGTGCAAGGAGCTCGCGCAGAAATCGCCCGGCGTTTCGTCGGCCGAGCTGCTCGAGGCGCTCGCCGCGGCTCGCGAAGGCGCCGGGCGAGTGAAGCACGTCGTGCGCGACCTCAAGACCTTCTCCCGGGCAGACGAGGAACGCCGCGTGCAAGTGGAGCTCAGGCCCGTGATCGAGTCGTCCATCAACATGGTGTTCAACGAGATCAAGTACCGGGCGCGGCTCGTCAAGGATTACGGCAAGACCCCGCCGGTCCTCGCCAACGAGGCGCGCCTCGGCCAGGTCTGCCTGAACCTCCTCGTGAACGCTGCGCAGGCCATTCCCGAAGGTCGCATCGACGAGAACGAGATCCGCGTTTCGACGAAGACCGACGACCTGGGCCGCGCCGTCGTGGAGGTGCGCGACTCGGGTCCGGGGATCCCCCCCGACGTCCTCAAGCAGGTCTTCGACCCGTTCTTCACCACCAAACCCACGGGGGTTGGCACGGGGCTCGGCCTCTCCATCTGCCACAACATCGTCACGGGCCTCGGTGGCGAGATCATCGTGGAGAGCCAGCTCGACGAGGGGACTGTCTTCCGGGTGGTGCTCCCGGCGGCCCCTCCCCCGGCCGAGGGCGACGCCGGGACGGAGCCGGCTCTCATGACCCCGTCGGTCGCCCACAGGCCCAGAGGCCGCGTCCTGGTCGTGGATGACGAGCCCGCCATATGTGCCGCGCTGAAGCGGGTGCTGGCGCCCGAGCACGAGGTCGTCGCGCTGACGAGCGCGCTCGAGGCACACAGTCGGATCGCCCGAGGCGAGCGCTTCGACGTCATCCTCTGCGATCTCATGATGCCGAAGATGACGGGGATGGAGCTCCACGCCGCGCTCACGTCGCTGGCCCCGGAGCAGGCCGCGCGGATGGTCCTGCTCACGGGGGGCGCGTTCACGCCGGTCGCCAGCGAGTTCTTGAACAGGGTTCCGAACGCCCGCGTCGAGAAGCCATTCGACGCGGCCAGCCTGCGGGCCCTGGTCCGGGGGCTGGTGGCGTGAACGAGGCCGCAGGTGCGAGTTTGCGCACGCTCGCTCATCGGTGCCCCACATGCTCACCTCCCAACGGGGCCAGAGGTCCCAGGTAGGGAACAGACGTTTCGGCACGGACGCTCAGCGACCGCGCGTCTAGATCTCCGCCAGCCAACCGTACCGCACGTGCACGAGCCGCGCGACAGAGGGAGACGCCATGAAGATCGCCGTCATCGGAGCCGGGAACGTGGGATCGACCCCGGGTCTTGCCTATGCACGGACACGCGATCGCGAATCACGCGAGGGGATTACGCCATGAAGGCTCTGATTTGGGTACTGCAGGTGTTGCTAGCGGTGGCCTTCTTCGCCCACGGGTGCCTGCTCTTGTTTCCGCCCGCGTCGATCGCCCAACAGATGAACACGTCGCTGCCTCGCTGGTTTCAGCTCTTCCTCGGTGTTGCGGAGGTCGCCGCCGCCGTGGGACTCACAGTGCCGGGGCTCACGCGCATTCGACCCCGCCTCGTGCCCCTGGCCGCGGCCGGCATCATGATCGTGATGATCAGCGCGACGGTGTTCCACACCATGCGTGGTGAGGGCAGTTCGGCCGTCACCACCTTCGTGCTGCTCCTGGTCGCGACCTTCGTGGCGTACACGCGGTGGCGCGTGGCGCCGATTCAGCCGCGTCGGGCGGCAGTCGCGCAGCGCTAGTTGTGGCCGCGCAAGGTGGTTGATGGAGTTGCGGCCCGGACTTCGGCCGGCCGGATGGCGAGGACCATTTCACGGTTCGGGGGCGGCGAGCGCTGAGGACGCGAGCAGGACCAGGCAGGCGATCAGGCTTGAGTCGACGAGTGTCGGCTCATATTCTGCTCCAGCGTCCCGAGCGAAGCCGGGCTCGGTCGATGGAGGAACCGATGACCTCTCCTGCGAGTCCTGCGAGCCACCGCCTCGATGAGCCGCTGCCTTCCGGTCACCGACCCCATGTGATGCCCTGGTGGCTCGGACCACTGTTGGTGAATCCACTGCGCCGCCTGACCACGGACCCGAAGGCGCTCCTCGCGCCCCTGGTCAAGCTCGGTGATACGGCGCTCGAGATCGGGCCCGGATACGGGTTCTTCACGCGCTTTCTGGCCGAAGCCGTGGGGCAGGATGGCCGCGTCGTCTGCGTGGACGTGCAACCGCAGATGCTCCGTGGGCTCGAGCGACGTCTGGATCGTTTTCGACTCCGCGGCAGGGTGGAGACGCGGCAGTGCTCCACGAGTGATCTCGGGGTCGAGGATCTCGACGCCTCGGTCGACCTGGTCGTCGCCGTCAACGTGGTCCACGAGATGAGCAGGCCCGCGGCCGCCCTCGCGCAGATGGCAGGCACGCTCCGGTCAGGGGGGCGGCTCTGGCTGGTGGAGCCCAGGGGGCACTGCCCTGAGAACGTCTTCCGTGCCGAGCTCCGCTGGCTGGAGCAGGCCGGGCTTCGGCGCATCGAGGAGCCCCAGCGCACGCGGGCGCGCCGCCAGGCCGCCACGTTCCTTCGCCCGTGAGAAGACTGTGATGACGCTGAACGGCATTCACCAGATGCAGTTCGCTCCTGCAAACGCATGGATCCGCGCGTCCTTGGTGAGAACAGGCAGCCCTCGCAGCAAGGCGGTCGCGACGATCACGCGGTCCGCTGGATCCCGATGTTCCCACGGGAGCGCGAGGGACCTGATCCACGTCGAGCAATCGACCGAGAGCAACTCCACGACGGCGCTGTCGGCAATTCGCCGAGCCAGCTCGTCCGTCGAGATGCCGAGCTCGAGCTTCCCCCGCTGAACTTTGACCCCGATCTCCCAGATCGAGATGGAGCTCGCGAAGCCGCCCTCGACCTCCATCCGCTCACACCATGCGCGTGCTGTTTCCGAGAGCTTCGCCGGGTCCAGTGCCCACCAGAGCAGCGCGTGCGTGTCGAGCAGGATCACGTCTCGGGCCACTCGTCGGTGGTAGGGGTCAGCACGTCTTCGCGATAGACCACGCGACCGCGAACGTCCGCGAAGACCTCGGCGGCCGGACGGCGATGACGAACTGGAACGACCTTCAGGACCGGTCTGTTGTTGTCGGTGACGATGAGCTCCTCGCCGGTCTGCTCAACCTCCCGAAAGTATTCGAGCATTTTGGCCTTGAGCACACCCTTGGACACGCGCTTCATATTCGCAGCATAGCCATGGTCAAGACCATGGTCAAGACACGAGCGAACCACTCAGAGGCCGCCGGGGCCAGAACCACAGTCACCCGAGGCGTTGCCCGCCTCCAGAGGTCAGCGGCCAGGCGGGCGTACAGGCGCACCGGGCTCGGGCTGCATCTCCGGCCCCGACGGGGGCCGCGCGGCAGGCTCCGGCGGGCCGCGCGGCGTCAGGATGTCCGGGCCGGGAGGCTCCATGTCCAGCGTACGGCCGTGCCCCGGGTTCGTGAGCGCGAAGCGGCTCGCGTTGTCGAGGACGATGAGCCCGATGAGCAGCACCACGAAGATGAGCGAGGTCGCGAAGACGAGGCGATTGGCCCCGCCGTGGTCCCACAGGTGCATGAAGAAGAGGACGACCAGCGCCGACTTGGCGCAGGCGATGAAGAGCGCGACCAGGAGGTGGAACGGCGACGGCAGGTGCACGCGCGACAGGAGAAGGGTCACGAGCGTCCCCAGGAGGAGGAGGGCCCAGACGATCCAATAGCGGCCGGCACCCGCGTGCTCCATCCGGTCGTGCTCGGAGGTCGAGTTTCTCGGCAACGTGGTCATGGCGCCAGGGTCAGCTTCGGGTTTCGCTCTCTGCGGCGAGTCACAGCGGCGACCAGTTGATGTGATTCTCCAGCGGCACCGCCGCCGCTGTGAGCTGATGTCCGGCGCCTTGCGGC
>MEMX01000082.1:17142-26789 GCA_001768075.1 Anaeromyxobacter sp. RBG_16_69_14
CTCTCTGCGGCGAGTCACAGCGGCGACCAGTTGATGTGATTCTCCAGCGGCACCGCCGCCGCTGTGAGCTGATGTCCGGCGCCTTGCGGCGCCTTTAGCGGAGGGGAGAACTCTCCCCCCGCGCCCCCCATCTCGAGCGTCAGTTCATGTGGCATGCGCTATCAGATCAGGTACAGGAGCGGGTAGAGGAAGATCCAGATCAGATCGACGAGGTGCCAGTACATGCCGCCCAGCTCGACCGGCGTCGTGTAGCCGTGGTCGTAGGCGCCGCGCCAGCAGAGCACCATCAGGATCGCCAGCACGGTCATGCCGATGACCACGTGGAGGCCGTGCAGGCCCGTCATGAGGAAGTAGACGGTGAAGAACATGGGCGCGCCGGTCGAGGTGAGCTCCGCGTTCGTGAAGAAGCGCCCCGGCAAGAGCCCCTCGTGGAAGTCGTGCGTCCACTCCCACGCCTTGATGGCGAGGAAGACGAGCGCGAAGCCCAGCGTCACGAGGAGCGACAACGCCGCCGCCTTGCCGCGGCCGTGCTGCACGAGGTGGTGCGCGAGCGCCACCGAGAGGCTGGAGGTGATGAGCACGACCGTGTTGATCGTCCCGGCCGCCACGCTGAGGTGCTCGCTCGCCTGCGCGAAGGTCTCGGCGTAGAGGAACCGGTACACGGAGTAGCCCGTGAAGAGCCCGGCGAAGAGCAGGATCTCCGTCGCCAGGAAGAGCCACATCCCGAGGCGCGCCGCGTGCTCCTGCTGGCGCAGGTTGGGGTAGTGGTGGGCGACGTACGACTCAGGTTGCATGCGTCACCTCCGCGCCCTCCGGCGCCTCGGTGTAGTCGTGCGGGCCGCGGGTGTAGACCGGGTTCTCGAGGAAGTTCTCGGTCGGCGGCGGCGAGAGCGTGTCCCACTCGAAGCCGCGCGAGCCCCAGGGGTTCGGGCCCGCGACCTTCCCCCAGCGCAGGGAGATGGCGAGGTAGACGAGGATGATGGTGAAGCCGAAGGCGAGCAGCGAGGCGCCGGCCGTGGAGGCCACGTTGAGCGGCCAGAAGCGCTCCGGGTAGGAGTAGTAGCGGCGCGGCATGCCGTAGTTCCCGAGCAGGAACTGCGGGATGAAGGTGGCGTTGAAGCCGAGGATGATGAGCACGGCCGAGACGAGCCCCCAGCCCTCCGGGTACAGCCGACCGAACATCTTGGGCCACCAGTAGTGCAGGGCGGCCAGCCACGCCATGATGACGCTCCCCACCATGATGAAGTGGAAGTGCGCGACCACGAAGTAAGTGTCCTGCCAGTGGATGTCGAGCGAGACGGTGGCGAGCGCGATCCCGGTCATTCCCCCGAAGACGAGGAAGAAGAGGAACCCGCAGAAGTACGCGAACCAGGTGGTGAACTTGACCGCGCCCTCGTAGAGGGTGGCCGTCCAGTTGAAGACCTTGATGGCGGTGAAGATGCCGACGAACATGGAGAGGACCCCGAAGATGCCGGCGTCCAGCGTCGATTGACCCGACGTGAATAGATGGTGCCCCCACGTGAAGAAGCCGACGAAGGCGATGCCGAGCGAGGAGAAGGCGACCGCCTTGTAGCCGAAGATGTTCTTGCGGGCGGATGCCTGGATGACCTCGGACATCACCGCCATGGCGGGCAGCACCATGATGTAGACGGCGGGGTGCGAGTAGAACCAGAACAGGTGCTGGAAGAGGATGGGGTCACCGCCGCGCGCCGGGTCGAAGATCCCCCAACCGAAGGCGTGCTCGAACGCGACCAAGAGGAGCGTGATGCCGAGGACCGGCGTCGCCAGGATCTGGATGACGGAGGTCGCGTAGATCGACCACACGAAGAGCGGCATGCGCATCCAGCTCATGCCGGGCGCGCGCAGCGTGTGCGTGGTGACGATGAAGTTGAGGCCGGTGAGGATGGACGAGAAGCCGAGGACGAACGCGCCGAGGAGGATAGGCACGACCTTCGTCACGGTGGTCGTGCTGTAGGGCGTGTAGAACGTCCACCCGGTGTCGGCGCCGCCGTGGATCATGCCGTAGACCGCGATCGCCGCTCCGATGGCGTAGAGGTAGAGCGAGAGGAGGTTCAGCCTGGGGAAGGCGACGTCGCGCGCGCCGAGCATGAGCGGCAGGAAGAAGTTGCCGAAGACGCCCGGAATGGCGGGGATCATGAAGAGGAAGATCATGACCACACCGTGCAGCGTGAACATCCGGTTGTAGCTCATCGCGCTCATGATGGTGGGACCGGGCGTGAGCAGCTCGATCCGGATCAGCATGGCGTAGAAGCCGCCCAGCGCGAACGAGAGCGTCGTCACCACCAGGTACATGACGGCGATGCGCTTGTGGTCGCGCGTCAGCAGCCAGGACGCGATCCCGGCCTCCGCGTTCAGGTAGTTGCGCGGGTTGTACGCCGGCGCGTCAGCGGGCGCTGGTGGGGTCGTAGCCAGGGACTGGGACATAGACGGGGCCCTTCGACGGCTCGGGGCGCACGGCGTCGGTGCGCAGGGACCTGATGAACTCCACGATGGCGGCGATCTCCGGGCCCGGGACGCGGCCCTGGTAGGTGGGCATGACGTTCTGGTAGCCCGCCACGATCTTGGCGGCCGGATCCATCATCGACTCGGTGAGGTACGCCTCGTCGGCGACCACGCTCTTGCCGTCCTGCAACGGCTCCGCCTTGCGGTAGAGGTCGAGCCAGGTCGGACCGATATGGCGCGTGCCGTCGACGGTGTGGCACTTGAAACAGCCGTACTCTCCGGAGAGGAGCCGCCCCTGCTCCGACAAGCTGGTGCGCGGGTCCACCCGGTCCTCCGGTGAATCCTGCGCGGTGGCCACGGTCGAGCGCCGGGTCTCGGCGAGCCAGGCGTCGTACTGGGCCGGCTCCATCGCGATGATCTCGGCCAGCATCGCCGAGTGGCCGATGCCGCAGTACTCCGCGCAGAGGACCTGGTGCCGGCCGGGGGCGCTGGCGGTGAACCACGTCTGCGAGTACCGCCCGGGCACCGCGTCCTGCTTCAGGCGGAAGTCGGGCACGTAGAAGGAGTGGATCACGTCGCGCGAGGTGATGAGGAGCCGCACCGGGCGCCCGGCAGGGACGCGCAGGACGTCCACACCGCTCGGGCCGCCCGGGTAGGCGAACTTCCACATCCACTTCTTCCCCTGGACATAGACGTCCATGGCGTCCTTGGGCGGTGTCTGCAGCTTCACGAACAGCGGGAAGCCGATGGCGAACCAGAGCAGGAAGAAGGTGAGGGGCACGGCTATGAACAGCACCTCGTGGATGGCCTTGGGCTCGACGTGCGGGGTGGTCTGGCGCTCCGATCGGCGCTTGTACTTCACGAAGAAGGCGAGCGCGACGACCGCGACCGCGACCGCGCTCACCATCGTGACCGTGATGACGAAGAAGTGGAGCCGGTCCACCTCCGTCGCGTACGCCGATCCCTGCTCCGGCAGGAACAGGAGCTTGCGCATGAGCTCGTTCATGGCGCAGGGCCCTCCTTCCCGCGGCGGGGGACAGGCCCCCGCCCTGCCCCGGCCGCGGGCGGTGGATCTCGACGGCCGGCCTTCCCCTTCAGCTCCCGCCGCCAGAACACGCCCAGCATGAGGCCGAGGCCGCCCAGCACCCCCAGCATGGCGATGCGCAGGAAGCCCAGCGCGTACGGCTCGTACTTGCGGCTGGCGGGATCGTAGCGGTAGCAGGTGAGGAGCAGCCGATCGAAGCTCGTCCCGACGCGGCCCTGGCCCGCTTCGACCACCGCCAGGCGCAGGTCGCGCGCCGGGAACTCGATGCCGTACAGATAGCGGGAGACGCGGCCGTCCGGCGTCAGGACGAAGATGGCCGCGGCATGTGCGTACTGCTTCGTGCGCTCGTCGTAGGCGTACTTGAACCCGACGGCCTCCGTGACCGCCTTGATCTCGGGCTCCTGGCCGATGAGGAAGGTCCAGGCGCGCTTCGCCTCGGGTCTGCCGACCGACTGTAGATACCCGCGCTGGCGCTCGGCCGCGATCTTGGTCGTGTCGCGCGGATCGAAGCTGAGCGTGACCGCGTCGAAGTCCTTTCCGAGCTCGAGGCCCGTCTCGCGCATTCCACGGGCCATGCCGGTGAGCACGAGCCCGCACAGCATGGGGCAGCTGAAATAGACCAGGCTCACGACGACCGGCCGGTTTCCGGGGAAGAGATCGCCGAGGCGCACCGCCGCGCCGTCCTGGGTGGTGAAGCGCGCGCCCTGCTGCAGCTTCGCCCCGAGCCGCTCCTCGATCTCCACGTCCTGCAGCGCCGGGGGGAGTGGGTCGTTCCCTGCCGGCACGGGCGCCTTGTGCAGCGCCTGGCCGACGGGGAGCGCTCGAGCCGCCACCGGGGACGTCGCCAGCAGGCAGGCCAGGACCGCGGAGCAGGTCAGACTCGCCTTCCGCGGCTTCTGGTCGAAAGCGGGCGAAGCATTTGCCAGACTCCGCGTCACGGCCTCGCCCCCTTCTCCACCAGATCCATCGCTCGCTCGATGGGGATGTGGACGACGCCCTTCTCCCGGTCCACCCATCCCGTCGCGTCGAGCCGTCGGTACGCCTGCTCGCGCCATGCAAGGCCCTGGTTCGCGTTCTCGAAGAGCCGCTGCTCGACGATGCCGATCTTCGCCTTCCCCACGTCGGCCGGCATGGGCGGCGGGCCGTCCGGGTTCACCGTACGGCGAATAGCGACCATACCGAGACCAGCCGCGAGCGAGCCCAGGAAGAAGACGACGAGCGCGATCACGCCGACCCAGACGATCTTCGCCGAGGGGACGCGATCCTCCTCCGCCGGCGG
This sequence comes from Anaeromyxobacter sp. RBG_16_69_14, assembly GCA_001768075.1. GTDB lineage: Bacteria > Myxococcota > Myxococcia > Myxococcales > Anaeromyxobacteraceae > Anaeromyxobacter_A. The sequence continues at coordinate 21,930 of MEMX01000082.1, forward strand.
GTGCGCGAAGCCGTGGTGCGCCTCGGTGTGCTCGGTCTCGCTCATGATGGCTCGTACCTCAGCGACTCCTCGAGGAAGGGATCGCCCACGGGCACGCCGGCCCGGCCACGCATGCGCCACACGACGAAGGCCACCGCGGCGGCGCCGACGCCGACGAGCGCGGTGAGGTCAGTCCAGTGCGGAGCGATGCCGTGCTCGGGATCGTGCCGGAGCGCCGGCATCATCACCCAGTACACGTCGACGTAGTGGACGATCAGAATCCACACCGCCATGAAGCTGAGCGCGCGCGGATTGCGCTTCAGGCCGCGCGAGAGGAGGACGAAGAAGGGCACGATGAAGTGGAAGACCGCCAGGAAGATCCCCACCGGCAGCCACGCGGTCTTGCTGCGCGCCAGGTACCAGGGCACCTCCTCGGGCAGGTTCGCGATCCACATGAGGAGGTACTGCGAGAAGGCGATGTAGGCCCAGAACGACACGAAGGCGAGCATCCACTTGCCGAGCGAGTGGTCGTGGTTCGCGTTCATCAGCGCGCGGGGCAGCCCCTCTGCGCGCGAGGCGTTCACCGCAAGGATGAGCACCGCGAAGGCGGCCAGGAAGGAGCCGGCGAAGTAGTACAGGCCGAAGATGGTCGAGAAGAGGTGCAGGTCGAGCGACATCTGCCAGTCGAAGGCAGCGAAGGTCATCGCCAGCCCGACGAACGGCAGGGCGCCCGCGCCCAGGCGCCGCTGTTTCAGCGTCAGCGCCGCTCCACCCTCGGTGTCCTGCCGAGTGGACCAGCCGTGCAGGAGGTGGGACACCGCGATCCAGAGTCCGAAGTAGCCGGCGGTGCGCAGCGCGAAGAACGGCGCGTTGAGGTACGGGCGCCGGTGTTCGGCGAGGCGGCGCAGCTCGCCCTCGAGGTGCGATGGATCCACCCAGGGGAAGAGGTGGCCCATCCCGAGCAATACCGGGACGAAGAGGACGAGGAAGAGCGCGCTCGAGAGCGGGATGGTCTCGAGGACGCGGCGCACGACGACGTACCACCTCGCCTTGGCTGCCTGGAACGCCATGTTGACGATCAGCGCGCCCACCGCTATGCCGGCCCAGTAGACGAACGCGACGTGGTAGGCCTGCAGCGCGCGCTGCGGGTCGAAGAAGCCGCCCAGCAGGGTGAGGCCGAGTCCGGCCACGGCCACGACCAGCGCGCGGATCGCCGTGGAGCGCCCGCCCTCGAAGCGCGTCACTTTCATCTCCCCTCCCTCTCCAGCCGCGCTCGCTCCGCGGGCGGGAGCTCTTCGAGCCGCGCCGACTGGGAGAGCTGCAGCGCACGCAGGTAGGCGACGATGGCCCAGCGCTCCTCGACCGGCAGCGCGCTCGCGTAGGACGGCATGACGCCGAAGCCCTCGGAGATGACCTGGAAGTACCAGCCGTCGGGCTGGCCGGCCCGGGCCAGCAGGGACGGGGGCGGGCGCAAGGACATGTTTCGCGCCACCAGGCTCACGCCGTCCGCCAGGTAACCGTGACAGACAGCGCAGTTGATCTCGAAGCGCTTCCTGCCCGTCTCGAGGAGCTGGCGCGTGATGGGGAGGGGCGCCCGCGTCAGCACCGCGCCGTCGGGCCCGCGCCCGGTCGCAACCGCCTGCGCGATCACGTCCTCGCGCGCCACCGTCCCGGGCTGTGGCGGGCGCATCGAGATGCGGTCCGGCCAGAACTCGGACTCGCGATAAGGCTTCACCTTCTGCTGCGAGATCATCGGATCCAGCTGCTCGCACCCGGCCAGCGCCACCAGCATCAGCACCAAGAACGGGGCGGGAATCCGTCGCACGCCGCGCGGTCTCATGGCGCTGCCCGGTTGGGTCGGACCCGACGCGGTCCTCATCACAGCCCCTCCGGCACCCGCGAGACCTGCACGGCGCCCAGCTTCTCCAGCTCGCGCGACACCGGCTCCGCGTCCTCCGCCTTCACCTCGGCCGAGAGCCAGAGGGCGTCCACGGAGGCGGTGCGAAAGCCCTCCGTCTCGAACACGGGGTGGTGCGTCCTCGGGAACCCGCACAGCGCGAAGAGCCCGAAGACGATGGAGAGCGACGCGAGCAGCACGCCGGTCTCGAAGGTGATGGGGATGTTGGTGGGAGGGCTGTGAAACCCGCGATTGGCCACGTTGATGGGAAAGTCCACCGCGTTCATCCACCACTGCATGAGGTAGCCGCCGGCCACGCCCGCCACGCCCCCGATGAGCGCGATGAGCGGCACCGGCGACTTCCGGAGCCCGAGTGCCTCGTCGATACCGTGCAGCGGCACCGGCGAGTGCGCGTCGAGGCGCTGCTGGCCGAGCTCGCGCAGGCGCCGCGCCGCCGCGCACAGCGCCGCCTCGTCCTTGAACTCCGCGAGCACCCAGGTCGCCGCGCTGGCCATCGACTACCTCACCCGCGCCGCGGGCGCGGCTCGCTTCGCTGCATGGGCACCTGCGTGCGCCTCGTGCTCGAGCTCGCGCCTGAGCTCCTTCACCTCGCTCGCGGACACGGAGGGGACGAAGCGCAGGAAGAGCAGGAACAGGAGGCCGAAGAAGCCGATGGTGCCGGAGAGGATGCTCCAGTCCACCCACGTCGGCCGGTACATGGCCCAGCTCGAGGGCAGGAAGTCGCGGTGCAGGCTCGTCACGATGATGACGAAGCGCTCCGTCCACATGCCCACGTTCACGAGGATGGAGACGATCCAGAGGAGGATCGTGTTCTCGCGCGCCTTGCGCCACCAGAGGATCTGCGGCACGAGCACGTTGCACGTGATCATGGTCCAGTAGATGGGCGCGTAAGGCCCGCGCGCGCGCGTGTTGAAGAAGACGAAGCTCTCGAACTTGTCCCCCGAGTACCAGGCGATGAAGGTCTCGGTCAGGTAGCCGTAGGAGACCATGAGGCCCGTCGCGAGCATCACCTTGGCCATGTTGTCGAGGTGGCGCTGCGTGATGACCCCCTCGAAGCCGAACACCTTCCGCGCCGGGATCATGAGCGTCAGCACCATGGCGAACCCGGAGAAGATCGCGCCCGCGACGAAGTAGGGCGGGAAGATGGTCGTGTGCCACCCCGGCAGCTGCGAGACGGCGAAGTCGAAGGAGACGATGGTGTGCACCGAGAGCACGAGCGGCGTCGCGAGGCCGGCCAGGAGCAGGTACGCGATGCGGTAGTGCCGCCAGTGCCGGGCCGAGCCGCGCCAGCCGAGCGCGAAGATGCCGTAGGCGATCCGGGCCGCCTTGCTCTTGGAGGCGTCGCGCAGCGCGGCCAGGTCGGGCAAGAGGCCCACGTACCAGAAGAGCAGCGAGACCGTGAAGTAGGTGGACACCGCGAACACGTCCCACAGGAGCGGGCTCTTGAAGTTCGGCCAGGTGGCGAGCGTGGACGGGTACGGGAAGAGCCAGAAGAAGAACCAGGGCCGGCCCAGGTGGATCATCGGGAAGAGCAGCGCCTGGATGACGGCGAAGAGCGTCATCGCCTCCGCGAAGCGGTTGATCGACGTGCGCCACTTCTGCTGGAAGAGGAGCAGGATCGCGCTGATGAGCGTCCCGGCGTGTCCGATCCCGATCCACCAGACGAAGTTGATGATGTCGTAGGCCCAGGCCACCGGGATGTTGTTGCCCCAGGCGCCGATGCCCTTCGCGAAGGTGTACGCGATCGCGCTGAAGAGCAGACCCGTCAGGCCGAGGGTGATGCCGAAGAGCGCGAGCCAGCCCCGCCGCGTCTTCTCCCACACCGGCAGGAAGAGGTCGTCGTTGAGCTTCCGGTCGTCGGGGCGCCCCACCAGGACGGGCGCGCCCTCCAGGGTTCCCCGCTCCAGCGCGGTCAGCTCTCGCATCTCGACGCTCATGTGAGCTCGGGGTTGGGGTTCCGGACGCGGACGAGGTAGGCGGTGCGAGGTCGCGTTCCGTTCTGGTGGAGGAGGTCGTAGCGCCGCTCGTCCCGGTGGAGCTTCGAGACGCGCGAATTCGGATCGTTCAGGTTTCCAAAGGCGATCGCGCTCGCCGGGCACGCCTGCGCACAGGCGGTGGTGAACTCGCCGTCGGCGATGGTCCGGCCCTCCAGGCGCGTCTCTATGCGCGCGCGCTCGATGCGCTGCACGCAGTAGGTGCACTTCTCCATCACGCCGCGCGTCCGGACGGTGACGTCCGGGTTCATGGCCATCTTCTCGGTGGGCGACAGGTCGCCGCGGTAGTCGAGGAAGTTGAAGCGCCGCACCTTGTACGGACAGTTATTGGAGCAGTACCGGGTCCCGACGCACCGGTTGTAGACCATCTCGTTCAAGCCCTCGTCCGAGTGGACCGTGGCGTTCACCGGGCACACGTACTCGCAGGGCGCAGCCTCGCAGTGGACGCACATCACGGGCTGCGAGACCACCTGGGGGTTCTCGGGTGAGCCCGAGAAGTAGCGATCGACGCGCAGCCAGTTCATCTCCCGGCTGCGCAGCACCTGCTCCTTGCCGACCACCGGGATGTTGTTCTCGGCCTGGCAGGCGGTGGTGCAGGCGGCGCACCCGATGCACTTCGAGAGGTCGATGGCCATGCCCCACTTGTACTGCTGGTCCTTGTAGTCGACCGGCTCCTGCAGCGTCGGCAACGGGCCGCGCAGGCGCTCTACCTTCTCCGGGCTCCATGCCTCTGCGTCGAAGGAGAGCGCGAGGTCGCGCCCCTCCATCGAGAAGTGCTCCTGCGTGAGCGCGAAGTCGTGCCGGGCCTTGCCGAGCGGCGCCAGGGCGAGGCCGCCCGCGAACCAGGGCGCGTCGGACGTCCTGAGCGCGCCGGCGTCGAAGCCGACGCCTGTCCCTACCGGCCCGGCGCGCCGCCGGCCATAGCCGAGCGGCAGGGTGACCACGTCATCCGCGTGGCCAGGCATGGTC
>MEMX01000082.1:26802-36322 GCA_001768075.1 Anaeromyxobacter sp. RBG_16_69_14
CCACCTTGCGACCGGAGAGGCGCAGCTCCACGCGCGCGCCGTCCTCGACGCCGAGCTTCCTGGCCGTTGCCGGCGAGAGGTAGGCGGCGTTGTCCCACGTGATCTTGCTGATGGGGTGCGGCAGCTCCTGCAGCCAGGCGTTCTCCGCGAAGCGGCCGTCGTGGAGCTTGTAGTCGGGGACGAAGCTCACCTCGAGACCCTGCTTCGGGGCCGCCACTGCCCTCGCCGCCGCCGCGACGGCATCCAGGCGGGGTGAGACCACCTCGGCGGCGGCCGCGGTGTCCGGCACGACACCGCGCGCGAGCCACCCCTCCCACTGCCGTTCGAAACCCGGCCCCCGCGCCCGCCCACGCCAGGAGTCCTGCAGGATCCGGTACGCGCCATGGTCGGCCAGCTCGACGAAGGAGCCCAGGAGCTCCGCCTCCGAGAGGCTCTCGAAGAGCGGCTGGATGAGGGGCTGCACGAGCGAGATGGTCCCGTCGTGCGCGCGAGCGTCACCCCAGGTCTCGAAGGGATGCGACGCCGCCAGCACCCAGCTGCAGCGCGCCGCCGTCTCGTCGTCCCGGTAGCCGAGGTAGATGGTGTTCGGCGCCCTGCCGACGAGGGCCGCGAGATCGACGTCGGCAGGCGCGGCGTACAGCGGGTTGTTCGCGGTGACCACCAGCGTATCGACCTTGCCGGCGGCGAGGTCGGCGGCGAGCTCCTTCAGCCCCACCGCGCCCGTGGCGTCGTCGAAGGCGGGCGCCGCGTACTCCACGGTCTTGCCTGGATTGCCGAGGGCCGCGTTGAGGGCGTGCGCGAGCGCGTGCACCGCCGGTGGCTGCCGCGGTCCGGCCATGACGACCGAGCGGCCGCGGGCGCGGGCGAGGTCGTCCGCGACCACCACCGCCTCCCTGTCGAGCCGCGTGGCGTTCGCGCCAGGCGACCCCGGGCCGAGCGGGGCGAGCTGCGCCAGCCCGTGCTTCGACGCGAGGCGCGCTGCCACCGCGCGCCCGAACTCCAGCACCTCGGACGGCTTCATCCTCAAGCGGTGATCGGCGCAGGCGCCGGTCACCGAGTGCTGCGCCTCGGCCACGTAGAGCCGGCTCATCTCCGGCCCGGGCTCCCGGTGCGCGGCGAACTCGCGCGCGAGCCTCAGCGCCTCGGGACCCAAGGCGAGGAAGTCGGCGTCGAGCGCCAGGATGACCCTCGCCTCGGAGAGCCTGTGGCGCGTCTCGAGCGGCCGGCCGAAGGCGAGCCGCGCGCCCTCTCGCCCCGCGTCGTCGGAGAGGCTCTCGTAGGCGTGGAAGCGGGCCCTGGGGAAGCGCCCCAGGATCCGGCCCTTCAGTTCCTGGAGGAGCGGGGAACCGGTGGCGGAGGTGAGGAAGCGCAGCCGCGCGCCACCGTCATGCTGGTGTGTCGCGGCGAGCGCCGTCAGCTCGCGGAGCAGGCTCCGGTAGGCGAGCGGCGTCTGCCCTCTCTTGAACCCCTTTGCCCGGCGCGGGTCGTAGAGGTCGAGCAGCATCGCCAGCTCGAGGCTCCCGGCCGCGCCCCGGCTCGCCGGGTGATCGGGGTTGCCCTCGACCTTGGTAGGCCGCCCGTCGTAGCTCGTCACGAGGAGGCCGGTGGCGTATCCGCCGATGGAGACGGCGGTGGCGTAGTGCACCGGCGTGCCAGGGAGGAGTGCCTTCTCCGGTGGCCGGACGTAGGGGATGATCTTGTGGCGGGCTGGCCGACAAGCGTCGAGCGACGCGAGCGCCGCCGACGCTCCCAGAATCTGGAGGAACGAGCGCCGCGAGAGGCCATCGGGCACCTCGGCCGAGCCCGCCTCGAACTCGGGAGACCCGGCGGCGCCGCCGTCCCCGTGCAGGGCTGCCCGGGGAGCGAATGCCGAGAGGCTGCGCCAGTGGTGCCGGCCGTCGGCCGAGGCGCGCTCGGGCCGGTCGGGCTGGCCCGCGGTCTGGCCCGCAGGCTGGCCCGCAACTTGTCCATAAACGGGGAGCTTCGCGCCTGGGGGGCCTAGCGGTGGCATGTCGTGCAGCTCGTCCTGGTGTGAACGTCGTGGCGCTTCATCAGGGTCTGCGCTAGCGCGCTGGCGTCGCCTTGCGGCGTCCAGCCCATGGTCGTGATCTGATCGAGCGGGCGGAGGTTTGGCGCAGGGTTTCGATGGCACTCGAGGCACCAGCTCATGGTGAGGGGTGCGGTCTGCTCGATGGAGGGCATCTGATCGACGCGCCCGTGGCAGGTCTCGCAGCCGACGCCCTTGTTCACGTGGATGGCGTGGTTGAAGTAGACGAAGTCGGGCAGGCGGTTGACCCGCACCCATGGCGTGGGCTGTCCAGTGAAGTAGCTCGCGCGGACCGGCTCGAGCCGCGGGCTCTTGCTCCAGATCTGCGCGTGGCAGTTCATGCAGAGCGCGGTGGAGGGGATGCCCGCGCTCGGACCGCGGTCGACGCTGGTGTGGCAATAGCGGCAGTCGATGCCGTCGTCGACGATGTGGTGCCGGTGGTCGAACTGTACCGGCTGGAGCAACTGCTCCTGCTGGCCCGTCCCTGCCGGCACGCGCGCCCAGACCATGAAACCGCCGAGGGTGCCGAGGGCCCCACCCACCAGCAGGAGGAGGACCAGCCGGAAAGCCGTGTTCGACCGGGGCCTGAAGAGAGAGCTCATTCACCGTACGTGTCGGCCCACGCACTGCAGCCGTCAGGAGCTGGTCTGGCTGGGCTCGCGGCGGGTAAACTGTTGGTTGCTCCACCGCGGCGCAGTTCCCTCTTGGGGCTAGCGCTTGCCCCGCCGTCGCGCAGAGTTGTCCCACCGTGAACCGCCGCCCCGGGTGGTCGCGCCCGGCAAGCCAGGGCGCGAGCGAAACCGGCAGCCCCAGGACGACCGAGCCAGGGCGAGCGAAACCGGGCGACCCAACGCGAGCGGAACACGCAAACCGGGGCGACCGGAACGGAGATAAACTGGAAGCGTGCCGATCTACCGCCTCCCCCGGGAGCTCTTCTTCCCCGAGCCGAGCGAAGCGGAGCCGGACGGGCTGCTCGCGGTCGGCGGCGATCTGTCTCCGGAGCGGCTCCTGCGAGCCTACGGGGCCGGCATCTTCCCCTGGTTCTCCGAGGGCAGCCCGATCCTCTGGTGGTCACCCGACCCGCGGCTGGTGCTCGAGCCCGCGTGGCTGCACGTGCCACGCTCGCTCGCGCGCACCGTCCGGCGAGGCCGTTACCGTGTGACCGCCGACGCGGCCTTCTCGCAGGTCATCCGGTGCTGCGCCGACAGGACGCGGCCGGGGCAAGAAGGGACCTGGATCACGGGCGAGATGGGCCTGGCCTACCAGCGGCTGCACCGGCTCGGCTTCGCACACTCTTTCGAGGCATGGGAGGGCCCCGAGCTGGCCGGCGGTCTCTACGGCGTCTCGCTGGGAAGCGCTTTCTTCGGCGAGTCGATGTTCGCGGACCGTCCCGACGCGTCCAAGGTCGCGTTCGTCCGCGCGGTCAGGTGGATGGCTGAGCGGGGAATGGACCTGGTCGACTGCCAGGTGAGGACGGAGCACCTCGCGCGGTTCGGCGCTCGCGAGATCCCGCGCGAGGACTTCCTCGTCCGCCTCTCGCGCGCGCTCGAGAAGCCCACCATGCGCGGGCGGTGGAACCTCGAGCACCCGTCCGAGCCGCCTCCGGCCAAGCAGAGCTGAAACGGGGGGCGATCTCCCCCCATGAAAGGTGAGGCAGCGGCGCCACGAGCCCCGCCGTGCCCCGAACGCGCTTCCACGCTCGCCGGAGCTTGCCGTGCGCGCGCATGAGGCGCGGAAGACGAAACTCCCTTAGAATGGAGCGGCATGGCCGAGCGCACCCGGAACACGGGCGACACGGCTGTCGCGATCCCGAAGTCGCGGACCGCGAAGAAAGTCGCGAAGCCGCCGCCGTACAAGGTTTTGTTGCACAACGACAACTACACGACCATGGAATTCGTGGTTGAGGTCCTCCAAGCGGTCTTCCATCACAATCTGGAGCGGGCGACCCGTATCATGCTTCAGGTGCACCAGCGCGGCGTGGGCGTGGCCGGCACGTATCCGATGGAGGTCGCCGAGACCAAGGCCGCGAAGGTGATGTCCCTTGCGCGCGCAGCGGAGTTCCCGCTCCTCTGCACGGTCGAGCCGGAGTAGGAGCCGATGGTGACGGTCACGAAGGAGCTTCAGATCACCCTCCAGGCAGCGGTTGCCGAGGCCAAGAAGCGCCGCCACGAGTACGTCACGCTCGAGCACCTGCTCCACGCGATGACGAAGGACAAGGTTGCGACGGAAATCCTCCTCGCCTGTGGCGCGGACTTGGACCTCCTCGCACGCGAGCTCGAAGACTACCTGGACCGCACCCTCGAGTCCCTGCCGAATCGGACGCAGGACCCCGAGCAAACGGCTGCCTTCCAGCGCGTCCTGCAGCGGGCGGCCTGGCATGTGCAAGGTTCGGGCCGCACCGAGCTCAACGCCGGCGACGTGCTCGTCGCCATCACGCGCGAGCGGGGCTCACACGCCGTCTACCTCCTCGAGCGACAGGGCGTCCGTCGGCTCGACATCCTCTCCTACATCTCTCACGGCATAGCCAAGGACGGCGCATCCGGCGGCGAGGACGACCCCGAGGGCCCCGAGGGTGGCGAGGAAGCGCCCCGCACGGTCCGCGATCCCTTCCGGACGTTCACCGTGAACCTGGTTGAGCGCGCCGCCAAGGGCCTCATCGACCCGCTCATCGGCCGCCGCCCCGAGATCGAGCGGACCATCCAGGTCCTGTGCCGACGCCGCAAGAACAACCCCGTGTTCGTGGGCGAGCCGGGCGTGGGCAAGACCGCCATCGTCGAGGGCCTCGCCTTGGCCATCCACGAGAAACGCGTCCCCAAGGTGCTCGAGGAGGCAAAGATCTTCCTGCTCGACATGGGCGCCCTTCTCGCCGGCACCAAGTTCCGCGGAGAGTTCGAGCAGCGGCTCAAGGGCGTCATCGCCGGCGTGAAGAAGCTGCCGAACGCCATCCTCTTCATCGACGAGATCCACACCATCGTGGGCGCCGGCGCCACCACCGGCAGCTCGATGGACGCCTCGAACCTGCTCAAGCCCGGCCTCGCTTCGGGCGAGCTGCGATGCATCGGCTCGACGACGTTCCACGACTACAAGCAGACCTTCGAGCGCGATCACGCGCTGGCGCGCCGCTTCCAGAAGATCGAGGTGCAACAACCGACGGTGGAGGAGACGGTCAAGATCCTGCACGGGCTGAAGAAGGTCTACGAGGAGCACCACGGCGTCACCTTCAGCCACAAGGCACTGCGCGCGGCGGCGGAGCTGTCGGCCAAACACATCAACGATCGCCAGCTGCCCGACAAGGCCATCGACGTGCTCGACGAGGCGGGCGCGGCCGATCGAATGCGGGCAGAGGGGAAGCGCCACTTCAAGATCACGGCGCGCGACATGGAGCGCGTGGTTTCCAGGATCGCGAAGATCCCGGAGCGCACCGTCTCGGCCGACGACGAGACAGCGCTGGCGGGCCTCGTCCCCGATCTGAAGAAGGTCATCTTCGGGCAGGACAAGGCCATCGAGGCCATCGCGAGCGCCATCAAGCTCTCGCGCTCCGGCCTGGGCGCCCCGGAGAAGCCCATCGGCAGCTTCCTCTTCTCGGGCCCGACTGGGGTCGGCAAGACCGAGCTCGCGAAGCAGCTGGCGCGCGTGCTCGGCGTCGAGTTCCTCCGCTTCGACATGACGGAGTACCAGGAGAAGCACACGGTCAGCCGGCTCATCGGCGCTCCCCCGGGCTACGTGGGGTTCGACCAGGGCGGCCTGCTCACCGACGCCATCCGCAAGACCCCTTACGCCGTGCTCGTCATGGACGAGGTCGAGAAGGCACACCCGGACATCTACAACATCCTGCTCCAGGTGATGGACCACGCCACGCTCACCGACAACAACGGCCGCAAGGCGGACTTCCGGCACATCGTCCTCATCCTCACCACCAACGCCGGGGCGCACGAGCTCAGCGCGCGCAGAATGGGCTTCGGCGCGGAGGGAACCGAACCGGGCAACGCCCGCAGCGCCATCGAGAAGACCTTCAGCCCGGAGTTCCGGAACCGGCTCGACGCCTGGGTGTCGTTCGATTCCCTGCCGCCCGAGATCATCCGCAAGGTGGTGGACAAGCAGGTCAAGGAGCTCGCCGGACAGCTGGCGGAGAAGAAGATCACCATCGAGCTCACCGAGCCAGGCCGCGTCTGGCTGGCCGAGCACGGCTTCGACAGGACCATGGGCGCGCGCCCCATGGCCCGGCTCATCCAGAACGAGGTGAAGAAGCCGCTCGCGGAGAAGATCCTCTTCGGCGAGCTGAAGTTCGGCGGCAGGGTCCGCATCGGCGCGCGCGGCGAGCTGCTCCACCTCGAAGTCGTACCGGCCCCGGCGCCGGTGATGGCCTGATCGCGCTCGAGCCCTGCGGCGCCTCCCACGCTCGACAGGGAAACGGCCCTCTTCCGCGCGCCTGCGCAGGGAGAGGGCCGTTGTCGGCATCGGATGTCCGCGGACGAGCTACCTGCGCCGGCGCAGCGCCACGCTGATGCCCAGCATCGCCAGTACGCTCACGCCCAGATCCGCCCCGGCGCCCGGGAACGCAGCGCAGCCGCCCTTGATCGCCTGGGTGCTCGCGCCGGTCAGAGCGTCATTTTCGGCAGAGCTGCCTTCGCCAGAGCCGGCTCCTTCGGAGCCATCGACGCCGGAGTCATCGCCGCAGTAATTCTCTCCGCTGGGGATACACTCCTCCTCGGAGCCGCCGTCGGACCCGCCGCCACCGGAACCGCCACCGCCGGAGTCGCCGCCGCAATAGTTCTCGCCGCTGGGGATACACTCCTCATCGGAGCCGCCGTCGGACCCGCCGCCACCGGAGCCACCGCTGTCCGGATCACACTGACACTGGCCAGAGCAGGTCTCCGGCAGCTCGACCGAGGCCACGCACGCGGTGCTCTCCGCACAGTAGTCCGGGTTGTCAGTCGTTCCGTTCAAGTTGTTCGGGTAGAACGTCGTCTGCGACGTCGCGCCCTCGCTCGTCGTCGTGCAATCGATCTCGACCGCGGCGGTACCCTCGTGCAGATTACCCTCGGGGTCGAAGGCCTGGACGGTCACGTCATAGGATTGATTGTAGCCTGGCTCCGCAGCCCAGACGCAGAACGCGCCCGAGCCGAAGCGCACCGGGTGCTTGTTCGCGCCGCTGGGATTGGTGCTCTTCCTGACCACGCTCGCAACGCGCACGTTGCGGAGCGGAATGGACTGCTCCCCGCTTCCGAGGCTCACCCTGACGTCGTTGGCGCCGATCGTGAAAAGCACCATCGCGTCACAGACGTTCGGCGTCTTCGCACCCCAGTACGCCCTGGTCTCCTTGACCTTCACCACCCACTTGCCGTTCGTCAGCTGGCCCGTGGGGATGGCCACGTCCAGATCCGAGGCGCCGGAGTCGGTGCACACCGCCGGGGGCGGACCGTCTTCTGTGCAAGTCTGATCGGGTGGCGTGGGGCACGCGAGGGCGACCCCGGCGTGCAGGAACGACGCTGCGATGGCGACGCGGGCAGCACGGGCAGCTGTTCGACAAACCATATGGTGATCCCCTTGATCGACAATCGAGGCGCTCCGCGACGGCGCGGAGGCCTGGACAAATGCACCGCCGAACACGGCGTCAATGGATGGGCACCAAGATGACCAGATCCTCGGGCCACGTGAATACCTCGTCCGCGGTACGCAGGCTTGACCCTGCGAGAAAGCAGGTGGAGTGCACGAACCAGGCGACCTTTGCCCACTCCGTGTGGCTTGCACCTACCCCGCGGAGAGATTGGCGGTCAATATTCATTGCGCCCCGGGGGAGAAACCGGGAGCGGGTTCGGCTTCGGGGCGGACGGGGACGAGAGACGGGGCCGGTAGTCGGGGGGGGGCTCGCGAGACGGCCCTCTTCCCCGCGCCAGCGCAGGGAGAGGGCCGTGATCGGAATCGGTCCGAGGTAGGAGCTACCGGCGCCGGCGCAGCGCCACGCTGGCGCCCAGCATCGTCAGCACCATCACGCCCAGGTCCAGCCCGGCGCCCGGGAACGCGGCGCAGCCGCCCTGGATCGCCTGGGTGCCCGCGCTGACCAGAGCCTCATTCTCGGCAGAGCTGCCTTCGCCGGAGCCGGCTCCTTCGGATCCGTCGCCGCCGGAGGCGTCGCCGCAGTAATTCTCTCCGCTGGGGATACACTCCTCTTCGGAGCCGCCACCTTCGGAGCCGCCACCTTCGGAGCCGCCACCTTCGGAGCCGCCACCTTCGGAGCCGCCACCTTCGGAACCGCCACCTTCGGAACCGCCACCTTCGGAGCCGCCGCCTTCGGAGCCGCCGCCTTCGGAACCGCCACCGTCGGAGCCACCGCCCTCGGAGCCACCGTTGTCCGGATCACACTGACACTGGTCATGGCAGGTATCCGGTAGCTCGGCCGAGGCCACGCACGCGGTGCTCTCCTCGCAGTAGTCCGAGGTGTCGGAGAACGCCGTCCGCGACGTCGCGCCCTCGCTCGTCGTCGTACATTCGATCTCGACCGCTACCGTACCATGGTGCAGATTGCCCTCGGGGTCGAAGGCCTGGACGGTCACCTCGTAGGTTTGATTCCAGCTCTGGCCCTTCTCCGAAGCCCAGACGCAGAACGCGCCCGAGCCGAAGCGCACCGGGTGCTTGTTCCTGCCGCTGGGGTTGGTACTCTTCCTGACCACGCTGGCGATGCGCACGTTGCGGAGCGGAATGGACTGCTCCGAGTCGCCCAGGCTCACCGTGACGTCGTTGGCGCCGAGCGTGAACAGCACCATCTGGTCACAGACGCCTCCCCTGCTTGCCTCCAGATTGACCACCCACTTCCCATCCTCCTTCTGCTGGCCCGTGGCGATCGCCACGTTCAGGTCGGAGGCTCCGGAATCGGCGCACGCCACCGGGGGTGGACCGTCTTCCGTGCAAGTCCGATCGGGCGGCGTGGGGCACGCGAAGGCGACCCCGGCGCGCAGGAACGACGCTGCGATGGCGACGCGGGCAGCACGGACAGCTGTTCGACGAACCATATGATGATCCCCTTGGTCGAGACTCGAGGCGCTCCGCGACGACGCGGGGAGCCTGGACGAATGCATCGACAAACACCGTTTCAATTGGACAGCTAGGATGACCAAGATACTCGGACTGCTGTGAATACCTCGTCCACGGTACGCCATATTTACCCTACGCGAAAGCTGTCGGATTGCGCGAATGAGGCGACATTTGCCCACTCCAGACGGCCTGCACCCAGTCGTGCACCCGCTCCGCGGAGGGATCGCGGAGTCCTCGGCGAAGCCGAGTCGCGTCTCTCCCTCAGCGGCGTCGAACAGCTTCTTCATCTCACTGATAGCGCTGGTCAGTTTGAACCGGTGCCGTAGTCGATCCGTGACGTAGGGCGGGGCTCACAGCGGCGACCAGTTGATGTGATTCTCCAGCGGCACCGCCGCCGCTGTGAGCTGATGTCCGGCGCCTTGCGGCGCCTCTAGCGGAGGG
>MEMX01000083.1:0-618 GCA_001768075.1 Anaeromyxobacter sp. RBG_16_69_14
ACCGCGATGTCGAGCGCCGTCGCCACTTGCTCGCTCTCGGCGAAGTAGCGGCCGAGGTCCGCCGCCACGCCCATCGCGAGGAGCTCCACCTGTCCGCGGTAGAAGTTGCCGCCGCCGAGATCGCGCATGACGGAGAGGAAGCCGGAGCTGCCGAGCGCCGCGCGCGCGCCCGCCACCGGGTCGCCCGGGAAGTGGACGTGGGGATGGCGCACGTAGCCGCGGACGTTGCCCTCGAGGTCGGCGTCCACGAACAGGCCGCGCACCGGGCCGTTGCACTCCAGCTGGACGTTCACCCGCGAACGATCCTTCTGCAGCGACGCGACGAGCAGCCCCGCCGCGAGCGACTCGGCGAAGAGGTGCGCGGCGGTCGGATAGAGCCCGTGCAGCATGCGGGCGATGCGAGCGGTCTCCGAGACGCGGACATGGACGGCGCGCAGCCCCTCGGACGGGAGGAGCCCGCGCACGAGGCGATCGGGCATGGATCGGGTTCTTAACACCACAGGGTCGAGACAGCCGCCCGAAGGCAGGGCTGCGGGCTGTATCAGCCCGCCAGCACGCTCCGGATCGTCTCTCGCATCGAGTGGCGCGGCGCGTAGCCGAGGTCGCGCGCGGCGCGAG
>MEMX01000083.1:689-14221 GCA_001768075.1 Anaeromyxobacter sp. RBG_16_69_14
GCGCGCCGGAGCAAGGGTCGCACCAGGAAGTGCGGCACGGGGACGGGCTTTCGGCCGAGCTCCCTGAGCACCGCCGACAGCGGGACCTCGCCAGGGCCGGTCACGTTGTAGACGCCACGTACCCCGGGTTGCAGGGCCAGCGCCATGGCGCGGCAGGCGTCGTCGACGTGGATGAGCTGCACCATCGGGTCGAACCCGAGAACGGTGATCGGGCGCTCCAGGCGCAGGTAGTTGGAGGGCGCATTCCTCACCGTCGGTCCGACGATGTGCACCGGGCGCAGGACGACCGTCTCGATCTCGGGGTGCTTCCACAGGAACGACTGCGCGTACATGTCCACCTCGATGAGGTCGCGGACGTCGGAGTAGCGAGCCGCCGCCATGAGCGGCGTCTCCTCGGTCAGGAAGTTC
Organism: Anaeromyxobacter sp. RBG_16_69_14; assembly: GCA_001768075.1. Classification (GTDB taxonomy): domain Bacteria; phylum Myxococcota; class Myxococcia; order Myxococcales; family Anaeromyxobacteraceae; genus Anaeromyxobacter_A. The sequence goes on from MEMX01000083.1 coordinate 1,098, forward strand.
GAGTTCTCGGGGAGTGGACCGTAGACGTTGGAGGAGGAGAGGACGACCACCTTCTTCACGCGGTGCTGAACGCACAGGTCCAAGATCTTGTGGGTGCCCAGGATGTTGAAGCTGTGCGCCTCGGTGAAGGGAATCCTAGGGTCGTGCATGATGCCGAGGTGGACGAGCGCCTTGATGTGACGGCGGCGGAAGACCTCCTCCACCTTCCTCTTGCGGACGTCGATCTGGTGGTGCTCGATGTCCTTCGGCTTCTCGCGGAACGGGCGGCGGTCGATGCCGACGATCTGCGCCTCGGTGTGGAGCAGGCGCGCCAGCGCCTTGCCCAGGTTCCCCGCGATGCCGGTGATGGCGACGAGCCCTGGCATCCCGGGAAAGCTGACGGGCTCGGCGGCGGAGCCGCGGGAGGTCATGGAGGCTTCACCAGAAGATGTGCTTGCGCGCGCGCACGCCGTCGTCGAGGAGCTTCTGCATGGCGCGCTTCACCTCGCTCACCTTGTCCTCCAGCACGGCGTCCTCGTCGTCGGCCGAGCCCGTGAAGCACATCGGTTCGCCGAAGTGGATGTGGTAGCGCGTCGGGAGCGGCAGCGCGAGCGGCGTGGGCGTGATGGGCAGGGCAGGCATGGCGAGTAGCCGCGCCAGGCCCGGGAGATTCGCGATGGCGGGTGCCTGCTCCTCCGCTCCGACGATGCCCACCGGGACGATCGGCGCCTCTGCCTCGAGCGCCAGCCGCATGAAGCCGTGTCCGAAGTCCTGCAGCTTGTAACGCTCGCTGAAGGGCTTGTTCAGCCCGCGCACGCCTTCCGGAAAGACGAGCAGGGCCTCCTCGGCCGCGAGCAGGCGCCGGCAGTTCTCGGGCGTGCCCACGACCTGGCCCAGGCGCGCATAGAAGCTGGAGACGAAGGGGAGCGTCGGCACCCACTTCTCCACCAGGGCCCGCCCGTAGCGGGGAGGGTCCAGCTCCACGAGCAAAGCGACGCCGAGCATGGCCGCGTCGAAGGGGAGCTGGCCGGAGTGGTTGGCGATGAACAGGGCGCGCCCCTCCGCCGGCACCTTCTCGATACCGTGCACCTCCACCCGGAAATACTTGCGGTAGAGCCAGAGGAAGGGCGCCATGGCCGCCACCGCGTAGTCGAGATCGAGGCCGTAGGGGTCTACGCCGTACTCGTTGCGTGGCGGGGTGAGCTTCTCGAGGCGCTCCCGCATGCCCGGGCCACCGAGCTCGAAGGTCAATTCGCGCAGCTGCTCGTGCAGGGCCGCGCCCAGGTCGCTCATGTGGCGAGGATTAGCACGGCCTTCGCGTTCCCGCAGGCGTTCCGGTGGGGCGACGGTCGTCGCCGTCGCCTGTCCCGAGCCGCTCCGCGGCTTCGGCGAGCGTCACCCACTCGCGATCGGCCAGGCGGCGCACGAAGGCTTCGATGCGCGCGAGCTTCTTCACGGCGGGAACGGCGAGGTCGCGCTGCCGCGGCGCCAGTGCCGGCGAGACGTCCGAGGCGTCGAGGAGATCGACGCCATGCAGCTCCAAGGAGAAGAGCGGGAGCCGGCTGGTGCCGAGCGACAGCGCGCGGAGCGCCCAGCCGGGGACGGTCGCGATGAAGGTGCCGATGAGCGGGAATCCGAGGAGGCCGGTGGTGATCGGCAGCTCCAGTATGGGCAAGGCGTCCGGCGGTGTGCCGCGCGCATACGGCTCGTCCGGCCGCGGGTGGTAGGGGGTGCGCGGGGCCAGCAGCACGCGCGGCCGGTCCAGGATCGCACGCGAGGGCTGGCGCATGAGCGCGAGGACCCCCATCACCGCCGCCTTCCCCAGGTAGTAGGGGAGGGCGGGGAAGGCCGAGGAGTCGTAGCGGTACCCGTCCGTCGTCAGCGCCCGGAGCAGCGCGGGGGAGAGCGTGTAGCCGGGCGCGCGGAAGCCCACCGGCGGCTGGCTGGTGACGCGCGCGATGGCGTCGGCCCCGCCGCGCAGCTCGGCCGCGATCTCCGCCGGCGATCGGCTGGAGAGCGCGTAGTCGTGCGAGAAGCTGTGGTTCGCGACCTCGTGGCCGCCTTCGGCGAGACGCCGCACCGCGGCCGCCGCCCGAGGGTGGTCCAGGTTCCGGCCCACACAGAACGCGGTCCCCCGTATGCCGAGCCGTGCGCACAGCTCGCCAAAGCGCTCCACCGCCTTGCCGTAGACAGGGTCCTCACCGGGCGAGGGCTCGGGGATGCCATGGACGCGGTGGTAGTGCTCGAGGGCGTCCAGGTCGATCGAGAGCGATGTGAGCACGACCTGACACCCCCGTACCGCTAGGTTCCTCGGCGAGACAGCTTCGCGAGGAGGGCGTGCGTCAACGCGTTGACAACGATGGCCAGGCCCAAGGTAGCAGTGCCGGCCGCGGCGAGGCCCCAGGCGATGCCGCGCCCCGAGCGCAGGTACGAAGCCACCAGCAGCGCGCAACAGGGCCCGATGAAGGCGTACAGAATCGCTGAGTGCCTGACGTGATCACGCACTCGCGGGCGCTCCAGTTGCTCCAGGCGAGCCAGGCCGGATGTCGCGAGCGCGAAGGTGGTGGTCCCGACCAGGAGCAGCGCGCATCCGTAGTCAACGTCGCCTGTCCGCCAGACCGTGTGCAGGCCTACGTGACGCTCGATCCAGGCGACGATGACGACAGCCCCGATGGCCACCATCGGAACCGCGAGCGGGAAAAGCACAGTTGAGAGAAAGCGCGGGTAACCATGCCTCATGCAAATCGAAGGATAACCTGCTCGGCCTACAGGGCGTGTCCTGAAGGGTCGGCTGCGCGCGATCTGGGGTCATGAGGCCGCCCGCCGAGTCGCGTGGATACCCGAGCAGCCAGGCCGGCCCTGAGCTGGGAGGAGCCCCGCCGTCACGGTGGCTGCTATGCTAGCTCCATGTCGCTCCTCGACCGCGAGACCATCGTGCGTGCGCTCGGCTTGCTCGACGAGCGGCTCGGAGCCCGAGGGGAGAAGGCCGAGCTCTTCCTGGTCGGCGGGGCCGTGATGTGTCTGGTCCATCGGGCTCGGCCTGCGACCAAGGACGTGGACGGCTGGTTCACGGAGCCCGCCGTGGTTCGCGCGGCGGCTCGTGAGGTCGGCGAGGAGCTGGGCCTGCCGGAGGACTGGCTCAACGACGCGGCGAAGGGGTATGTTCCGGCCAACGCCGGGTATGACACCTGGCAAGCGCTGCGCCACCTGACGGTCTCCACCGTCGACGCGCCGACGCTGCTCGCCATGAAGTGCGCAGCCGCGCGAACGAGGGAGGATGCCTCGGATATAGGGTTTCTCGCGCGCCTGCTCGGGCTCACGTCCTCTCGCGAGATCCTCGACCTGCTGGGTCGGTACTACCCGGAGAGCCAATTGTCCGTCCGCAGCCGGCTGCTTCTGGAGGAGCTCTTCGATGAACGCGGCTGAGCTGCTGGTCGCCATGCAGCAGGACGAAAGCAAGTTCCAGCTCCACGTCAACGATTTCGTGGACGAGTTTCGGAGGAGCTCGTCCTTCGATCGCACGCGCATGGTGGAGCCCGGTCCGGCGGAGAACGGCGCTCTCGAGGGGTTGGCTTCAGCGGTCGTCAGCGCGCTCTGCCGCGAGGTTGGCATGGAGGCGCCTGCCTGGGTGAGAAGTGTCCACAGCCCCGAACCGTTCTTCGCGTTTCCGGCACGGGGGTTCGCCCTCCGTCTTCGGCTGATGCTTGAGTCGCCTCCTCCTTTTCTGGCGCGCAACGTCTTCGTGCCGGAGAACTACCTCTCACGCGCCTGATAGCGCTGCTCAGTTGAAGTGACGCTTGGGATGGGGGGCGCGGGGGGAGAGTTGTCCCCTCCGCTTGAGGCGCCGCAAGGCTCCGGACATCATCTCACAGCGGCGACGGTGACGCTGGAGAATCACATCAACTGGTCGCCGCTGTGAGATGGCGGGGCGTTGGCAGGCGGTCCAGCTACTCCGTGGCCGTCCCTGACCTCAGGACCCCGACGCCTTCTTCGGGCCCTCGGACGGGTGCACGCACTCGTGGTTCCGGCCCGGCGGCGCCTGCACGCGCAGCACCCAGAACAGCCGGCACACCTGCTTCAGCACGGTGGGGACGCGCTTGAAGAGCGCGATCGAGGGCGGCCGCTTCTCCTCGATCGAGACGGGGATCTCGACCACCTTCTTCCCCTCGAGGGCGGCGCGCAGGACGAGCTCGCTCGCGAAGACGTCCCTGTCGACCACGCAGCGCTCGGCGGTGGGGGCGATCCGCTCGCGCACGAACGCTTTCACTCCGTGCGTGTCCGTGCCCTGGAACCCGAGCGCGAGCTTCAGCACGGTGTTGTGCACGGCGGTCGCGAGGCGGCGATAGGCGGGCCGGCGATCCCGCGAGCCGGGTGCCCGCTTCGAGCCCACCACCATGTCCGCGCCGTTCGCCTCGAGGAGCGCCAGCGCGCGGTCGTAGAACCGGACGTCGCACAGGTCGATCTCGTCCGCCACCACGAACTGACCCGCCGCCTCGAGGATGCCGCTCCGGAGCGCGAGGCCGTAGTTGGGCTCCTGGGAGTGGATGTATCGCAGGCGAGGGTACTCCCCCGCCATCGCCCGCAAGATCTCGACGGTCCGGTCCTTCGAGCCGTTCTCGGCCACCAGGATCTCGTAGTCCCAGCCGCGCTCTTCGAGCTGCGCCATCAGCTCCTGGCACGCCTCACGGACGATCGACTCTTCGTTGTAGACCGGCACCACCACGGTGAGCTTGGGAGAAGCCATCTGGTGCGGCTCCGCACGGTTGGTGAGCCGGTTCACCGCGGATGCTCCGCGGCCGTTCGCGGGGGTTCCCGGACCCGCGTCGCGCTCCCTGGGCGCTGCCTGCGCGGGATGTCGCTCGTTGCCGAGCACCGCGCGCCTAACCGGCTCTTCTCGCGCATTCCCGGCCGGCGAGCAAGGCGTCTTCCATGGAGGAGTACTCCCATCGGCCGTAGCGACCGGCGATGAGGATGTCGCGCGATTCCAGCCAGGAGGCGATCTCCCGCTTCGCCGGCCCGTAGCGGTCGTCGTAGATGACGTAGGCGTGCGGGATGGCATGCGCTTCCGCGAAGAGCACGTCCCCGCGCGCGCGCACGAGCCCGAGGTCGAGGAGGGTGTCGACGGCCTGGTGCTCGACGGTCGCGGCGTCGAGCGGACCCGCGGCGCTGAACTCGACGTAAAAGCTGCGGCACCCCGCCGGCGCCAGCGACGGCACTGCCGCCGACGCCGAGCCGACGCGATACGCTGCGTAGCGCTCCTCGGGCAGGTAGGCCCAGTGAAGCGGCGCGGAGCCAAGGTCGCGTGCAGCGACGTTGACGTAGGTCACCGTGGTGGCGCGGAGCTGCCCGGCCGCCTCGAGCACGGCGGCTGGTGCGCCGGCGCACAGGTGCGCGAGCTCGGGCAGCGCGATCGTCGCGACGATGTGGCGCCAGCGCACCTCCTCGCCGGTGGAGAGGCGGGCCGTCTTCCGCGAGGGGTCGATGGCAATCGGGCACACGCCGCACTCGGCCGGCCTGGGGAGGCGGCCGGCAAGGGCGCGCGGGAAGCTCTCGATGCCACCCTCGCGGGGATAGATGAAGGTCGCGTTGTAGCCGGCCTGGTCGCCCTCGAGCCCCAGCGCCCCGCGCACCACCTGCTGCACCGTCGGGTGCGGTACGAACCGGCCCATCCACTCCGTGTTCATCTCGCGCGGGTGCACAGTCCACATCTTCGCGTTGTAGGGAAACATGAAGTTCCGGGCAAAGCCCTCGCCGAGGTGGCGCAGGATGAACTCCGCGAAGTCACGCGGCTCGCGCTCCCGCAGCGCCCGCCCCCCCTCGCCGAACTGGGCCTCGATGAAGCCGAGGACGTTCTCGGCCACCACCTCGGGTGGCAGGCCGTGCGTGTTCACCTGGTAGGGATAGCGCGTGAAGCGTCGATGGGACCAGATCCCGGCTTTGCGCTGCACCGTGAGCCAGCCTCCGGGCAGCACCTCCTCGGCGAGCCGCCGTATGTCAGGATCGCGCAGGTGGAGCCAGTGGCCGGTGGCGTCGAAGCGGAAGCCCTCGCGGACGTCCGTCTTGCACAGGCCGCCCACGCGATCGCTCTTCTCGACGAGGCGGTACGGCGACCTCGCATGCAGCGCCGCCGAGATGCCTGCGAGGCCGGCGCCGAGGATGAGGACGTCTGTTTCGGCCATGCGCAGGGACGCCCGGGCGAAGCCCCGAAGAAGCCACGCCGCCTCGGGAACGTAGCATGGGACGGAGTGGTCGCCAAACCTTGCCGCGCTCGTTGGCCGGGTGTTAGCCTCCCAGAACCCCTGGGGTTTTCAGTGCGCGTCACCTGCCCGACCTGCCACGCCGAGTACAAGATCGACGAGCGGCGAGTGCCGCCTGGGGGGCTCAATGTCCGGTGCCCGAAGTGCCAGGGCGCTTTCCCGGTGAGGCCCCCGCAAGGCAGTGGCGTTCCGCTCCCCCTCCCTGAGGCGGCGCCGCCTTTGTCCACGCCACGCTCCCCCGCGGCGTCGGCGAGCGCGACAGTCGGCCTGCCCTCGCCCTTCACCACGCCGCCGGGAGCGGCGCAAGGCTTCCCGGAGTCCGAGCTGGCGCCGCCGGGTGCGACCATCGCCCTGCCCTCGCCCTTCACCACGCCGCCGGGGGTGTCGCAAGGCTTCCCGGAATCCGAGCTGGCGCCGCCGGGTGCGACCATTCGCTCGCCATTCAGCACGCCGCCCGGGGCGACACAGCGCTTCTTGGAGCCCGAGCTGGAGGCGCCGGGAGCGGAAGCTCCCGGCCTGGCTGGCTCTCCCCGGAACGGAGAAGGGCAGGGAGGCGATCGGCCGAGCTCGGGCAGGGTACCTCTCCCCGCTGTGCCGGTCGGGGGAGACGGATCCCCACCTCCTGTGGCCACGAGCTCCGCGATCGATGACCCGTTCGCGAGTCCGGTCCCCACGCTCTCCTCGCGGCCCGAGGGAGGGGGAACAGGGCACGGTGGCGCAAGCGGACCCCTGGAGGGTCAGGCGCCGTTTGGCTTTGGCGAGGTTGATTTCGGGGAGGATCCCTCGCCCGTGCTGGGGCACGCCGACGAGCCCTTCCCTTTCGAGACGGAGCACGCGGCTGAGCCTCCGGGCTTTCCTTCGGGCTCCCAGGGGGGAGGCGCCGGGCCCGATGTGCTCGCCGCGCCGAGTGCAGGCGACGATCCCTTTGGCCCCGGCGCCGACGCGCCCGAGGGGAACCCATTCGCCGAGGGGGAGCGCTCGCGGGCGCCCATGACCGACGCCGGTCGGGTGGAGGAGCCGGCCGAGGCGCCTGCGGCCGGGAGCCTGGGCGGCCTCGGCGCTCTCGGTGCCAAGGAGACGGAGGAACTGGAGATGCTCTTCGACGAGGGCGCCGGCAGGACGGCGCGCTCGCCTGCCGGTCCTCCCGCGCAGGTCGCTCGGCCGCGCTCCGCCGGGCTGTTCAAGGTGCGCCGCCGGTCGGGGAAGGTCTTCGGCCCGTTCACCGAGGTCGAGGTCGTCCAGATGCTGGGGAAGGGGGAGCTCCTCGGCAACGAGGAAGTCTCTGCGGACGAGGGCGCCACATTCGAGGCGATCGGTACCGTGCCGGCCTTCGGCGAGGCGATGCGCCGCCTCATGGAGGCGCCCGGTCCCATCGGAGGCACGCGCTCGACCGGAGCCGCCAGCAAGGCCGAAGAGCAGCACACCCGGAAGGCGACGCTCGCGAGCCGGATGGCACCGATTCGCCTGATCGAGGGCATGGGGAGGCTCGTCGAGGTACCCTGGCTGAAGCTGGCGGTGGCGGGTGGCGCACTCGCGCTCGTGCTCGCGGTCGGCCTCGGGGCGGGCCTCACTCCCTACGGCGTCTTCTTCTACCGACTCGCCCTGGGCCAGACCGGCGCGCACCGTCCGGGCGCGAAGCTGCTCGTGCAGGCGCGCGGCCGGCTCGCCGAGGACAGCTTCGCCGGCGTGAAGGGTGCGCTCGACTTGGCCGATGGCGCGCTCCGCATCCAGCCGTCCGATCGGGAGGCCAAGGCGCTCTACACCTACGCGGCGAGCCTGCTCGCGCGGCGCCACGGTGGCGCGGCCGAGGCGTGGGCGCGCGCGAAGGGCTTCCTCCCGGAGCTCGCCACGAGGGTCGGGGACGATCCAGACGCGGCGAAGGCCGTGCTCTCGGCCTCCCTGCTCTCGCCTGGCGCCGCCGCGGCAGACGCTGCGGCCGCGCTGCAGCGCCGTCTCGCGAAGGACCCCCGCGACGAGGACGCGCTCCTCGTCCTCGGGGACGCGGCGCTCGCTCGCCCGGACCTCGGCCAGGCGGCTGCGCTGTACACCAGGCTCGACGCCCTCCGGCCTGGCACGGCGCGGGCGATGCACGCGCTGGGAGTGGTAGCGGCGCGGCGCGGCGATACGGCGGCAGCTCGGAAGGCCCTCGAGGCGGCGCTCTCGAAGGACTCACGCCACCTCGCCTCGGCGGTGGTGCTGGCGCAGCTGGCGCTCGCCTCGGGAGAGGTCGCTCGCGCGGAGCAATACGCGCAGCGCGTCCTCGCGCCTGAACTCCAGGGGCAGGCGGGCCCCGCCGAGCGCGCCCAGGCCCGCGTCGTCCTGGGCCAGGCGATGGCCCGGACGCCCAGCGACGAGCTGGAGAAGCGCCTCGCCGAGGCGGAGAAGGAGCTGGAGGCGGCGACGAGGGAGGACCCGGAGAACCTGGAGGCGCGCCTCGCCCTGGCCGGCTTCGAGCTCGAGCGCAACGCGCCGGAGAAGGCCTCTGCCGCGCTCGCGCCGGTGCTCGCGGCCACGGCGCGCGAGCCGCGTCTCGCCGACGTGCAGGCGCGCGCGCTGGCCGGACAGGGGCGGGTGCTCGACGCGCTCAGGCTGCTCGACGGCGCGCTCGAGAAGTCGCCCGGAGATGCGCGGCTCCTCTTCGCGAAGGGCCTCGTGGTGTACCAGGGCGGCAAGCGCGCGGATGGCGAGAAGCTCTGGGCGGATGCCGTGGCGCGCGCGCCGGGGGCCTGGGAGCCTCGCCTCGCGCTGGGCCGGGCGAAGCTCGCGCGCGGCGAGGTCGACGAGGCCGAGAAGGAGCTGAAGCTCGCAGCCGACAAGGCGCCGGCCGAGGGCGCGGTGCTCACGGGCATGGCCGACCTCTCCCTCGCCCGGAAGGACCTGGCCGGGGCAGAGCAGGGCTATCGGCGCGCGCTCGCGGTTGCCCCCGCGCACGCCGAGGCGCATTTCGGGCTCGCCCGCGTGGCGCTCGCGCGCGGCGACGGGGCGGCTGCGCAGGCTGCGCTGGAGCGCACGCTCGGGCTCGAGCCACGTCTGGCGGCGGCGCAGGCCGTCCGCGGCGAGCTCCTGTGGAAGGCCCGCGACCTCGCCGGCGCGAAGAAGGCGCTCCGGGCGGCGGTGGCCCTCGATCCCCGCGACGGGGTCTCGCGCGGCTGGCTCGGCGCGGTCGAGGTGGAAGCGGGTGACATCGACGCGGCGCTCACGGATCTGCTCGCCGCCAGCAACCTCGAGATGGGCTCGGCCGAGATCCGCGGCTGGTACGCCCGGGCCCTGCTCGCCAAGGGCGAGGTCCCGCAGTCGATCGAGCAGCTTCACAAGGCGGTGGAGCTCGACCCGCGCGACGTCCGGCACCAGCTCCAGCTCGGACAGGCGCTGGAGCGCTCTGGAAACCTGCAGGAGGCGATGGAGGCCTACCGTGCCGCGCAGGCGCTCGCGCCGGAGGCGGTCGAGGCGTACGAGGCACTGGCGGCGCTCCACGCCAGCCAGAATCGCTGCGCCGACGCCCTCCGAGAGCTCGACAAGGCCATCGCGCTGGCGCCCAGGGAGCAGCGACTGCGAGTGGCGTCGGCCGATTGCAAGGTGCGGCTCGGCAAGCACGCCGAGGCGGTGACCGTCTACCGGCGCGCCCTGCAAGCCGACCCGAAGCTGGTAGGCCTGTACTACAAGATCGCGCGCGCCGAGCACGAGGCTGCAGGCAGGGCGCGTGCCCTGCCGTGGTACGAGCGCGCCGCGCGCGAGGAGCCCCGCAACCCGATGCCGCACTACTACCTCGGCTTCGCCTACAAGGAGCGTGGCCAGCGCTCGAAGGCGATCGAGGCCTTCCAGTCCTACCTGCGCGCCAAGCCGGACGCCGAGGACAGGAAGGACATCGAGCGCGAGATCGAGGACCTCGGAGGCAGCCCGTAGGGCAAGGCCACCTCCGGGTCGCGTTTCGCTCTCGTCACAGCGATTCGGGCCGCTACCTCCACATTGCTGCCGCTCATCGCGGGCCCGATCGTCTATAAGCGCATGCGCCGCTCCACCCTGAAGGGGAAGTCCGCAGCGACCTGCGGCCCGTATCGTGGAGAGGCCGTGGCGGGCGGGGCCGGCGACGCCGTCCCTCACCTCCGCGCTCACCAGCCGGGAGGGAAGGATGACGACGTACGGCATCGTGGCGACCCTGCTGCTTGCGCAGGCGGGGCAGGCGACGCAGAGCGCGCCCCAGGCCCCGCTCATCGCGGCCGCTCCGAACCTGACGCTCGAGGACGCGCTCCGCGAGGCGCAGGCGAAGAACCTCGACCTGAGAGTCGCGCGCGCTCGCCTCGACCAGTCCAAGGAACTGCACTGGAAGGCGTGGTCGGCCTACCTGCCCCAGATCTCGGCGACCGGGACGTACACGCACAACGAGCTCGGCGACGTCAACGTGCCGTTCCCCGTCTTCTCCGACACGGGCGTGTTCCAGCGGAACGCGAGCATCCTCATGCAGAAGCAGGAACAGGTGAACGGGCAGCTCCAGGCGAGCCAGGCCATCATCGCGCCGCAGGCCTGGTTCGCCATCGCCGCCGCCCGCGCTGGCGAGCGCCTGGGCGAGGACAGCACCGAGAGCGCGCGACGGGACATCCTCTTCGGCGTCGCGCAGGCCTACTACGGAGCGGTCGGGCTGAGGCAGGTGGTCACGATCCAGGAGCGTCAGCTCGCCATCGCGCTCGATCACGAGAAGGACGCGAAGGTGCGTTTCGACGCCGGGACGACCCCGAAGGTGACGCTGTTGCGCGCCGAGATCGACCGCTCCCGCGCCGAGCAGGATCTCAAGCGCGCGCAGAACTCGCACCTCTCGGCGAAGGTCGCGCTGGCCGCGCTCCTCGACCGCAAGGACGCCGAGTTCGACGTCGTCGTGCCGGCCTCTCCACGGTTGCCGTCGGTCGGTCCCGAGGTGCTCGAGGAGGCAGCCGCGCGCGACCGGCCCGACGTGAAGGCCGCAGCCGAGCAGGTCACGGTCTCCAGCAGGAACCGGGCCGGCGTGGTCACGCGCTATCTCCCCACCCTGGGCGCCTTCGGCCGCTACCAGTACTCGAACGCGGCCGGTTTCTCGGGCGACACCACGACCTGGGCCGTCGGCCTCGCCCTCAACTGGACCATCCTCGACGGCTTCCTGCGCGAGTCGGACCTGCGCGAGAGCGCGGGCAAGGTGCGCGAGGCAGAGGCGGCGCGGGCGAGCACGATCGTCAAGGCGCGCGCCGACGTGCGGCAGGCGAGGCTCGACCTCGACAGCGCCGTCGCCAACCGCGAGAAGGCGAAGGAGCAGCTCGCGCTGGCGCAGGAGAACCAGCGGCTGGTGAACGTGAACTACAAGGCAGGGGCGGCCACCTACCTCGAGGTCACCGACGCCAACACCGCGCTCCTCCAGGCCGAGTTGACGCAGGTCTCGGAGTCGCTCAGCGCCGACCTGGCTGCCCTGCGGGTCCTCAAGGCGGCGGGCGCGTTCGATCCGACGCAGAGCGGGGGCCTGAGCGCGGCGGTGCCGCAACCAACGCGCTGACAGCCATCCTCGGCGAGACCCTTCAGCGCCCGCGCGGCGACGCCGGCGTACGGACCGTTCTCGTACTCCGCACCGCGCACGGCGTCGGCGATCGCGCGCGAGGAGGCGACAGCTCGGTCCGGGCGTAGCCCGGCCCGGCCCGGGCAGGGGTGCCATCACCTGCCGGTGCACTCGCTCGATCGCAGGCCGGGGGCGGCCGGGATGCCCAGGGTTCCCTCGGGGCATCCGGGAGCCGTGGTCGAGACCAGCCATTAGCGTTGTGTTGCCTAGCAAGCACAACACGATGGGGGTCTTCCAGGGCCTCGCGGCCGCGCCCTTCCTTCCAGGAGACGAGTCATGCGTGAACGCATCAAAGGCAAGACGCTGATCGCCACGGACGAGGGTGACGTCGTCCACGGCGTCGTCATCAAGCTGTACGGCGAGGAGACGAACGGGGCCATCTCGATCATCGAGCAGCCGTTCGAACCGGGCCTTCTCCTACCGCCACACGTGCACGAGAACGATGTCTGGCTTCACGTGCTCGAGGGGGAGATGCACGCTCGGGTCGGTGAGGAGGTCGTCAAGGCGACACCCGGCTGCTGGGTCCTGAAGCCTCGCCGGATCCCCCACACCATGTGGAACGCGGGGCCCGAGCCGGCACGCATCATCGAGCTGTACACGCCAGGTGGGTTCGAGCTCTTCTTCAAGGACTTCGGAGAGCGGCTGCGCCAAGGACCGATCGGGCTCGACGAACTGAATAGCCTGGGCAAGCCTCACGGTATCCGTTTCTTCGACGACTGGATTCCCGACCTCAAAGCGGCCTACAACTTGCGCGTCATCGGTGAGTAGCTCAGCTATCCGGCGTGATCTTGGGTTCTCACCCGCCGCCGGTGCCGCTACCGCCGAACCGCCACCACCGCGTTCGGGATCTCCCAGGCCAGGCTTGCGTTTTCCTTGTCAGCGCTGCCCTCGAAGGCCCCCAGGCGCTCCACCTCACGCCCGCCCGCGCGCACGAAGAGCTGCGCCTCCGGCCCGCCCTCGACGTACATCGCCCGGCGCAGGTCGAGCGGGAGGGCGAGCAGCGCCTCGACGAGGTCGTGCACCGGCCAGGGCGAGCGCGCGTGGATGAAGAGCGCGCGCCCGGTCCCGTCCACGGCGATGGCGGCGGCGCTGGAGCGCTTGGTGTCGGGCGCCCAGACGTTCTTGCGATCGCAGGAGACCATCCGGATCGACTGGATGAGTGTGCCGTAGGCCGGCAGGACAGGGTCGAGATCCCCGCACGCGGCGTCGAGGATGCGAACCGGTGGGAGCTGCGGCTTCACCGGATCGAAGGCGAGCACGGCCTTGTAGCGCGCGCTGCGGCGCGGGTTGTTCTCGTGCGCGCGCGTCCGCAT
>MEMX01000083.1:14244-23616 GCA_001768075.1 Anaeromyxobacter sp. RBG_16_69_14
GGTCTGGAACATCCCCGCGTTGATGGCCGCGACCGCCCCGGCGCCGAGTGCCCAGGCACGCACCGTGCGCGGCCGAGCGTCGCTCGCCGAGGCGTTCACGAGCTTCAGCTGGAAGCGCGCCGGATCGAGTCGGAGGACCCAGACCTTGCCGTCACCGGGTGCCGCTGCCGGCCCGGGGAAGAGACCCAGCTCGAGCCCCGGTTCGAGCGACGTCCACCCGGCGGCGGCCGGTGGAACTGTAGTTGCGCCAGCGTTCACCCCCGCCGGGTCAGGCGAGCCCGGCGACGCCAGGAGGAGCGTCAGCAGCGCTGGTGAGAGCCGTCCAGCGAGGTGCACGGAGGAAGTATAGCTTCATCCGGGGCTGCGGCGCGCGGGGCGGCCGTCCGGGCCAACGGGGGGGGCGAGAGGCGAGCTACGGTGCGGAGTGCGATTTCCAGTCGGAGTCGTCGCCTACTTGTTGACCGAGGAAGTCCCAGAGCCCGACGCCGTCGAGGGCGAAGCTGCCCGGGCTGCGGAGCAGGGTGTGGTCCGAAGCCGTTCCGCCAAAGAGGAAGTAGCGGGTGCTCGGGAGGGGATCGATCACCTGTGCGGTGCCCGTGAGGCGCGCGACGAACAGGTCGGTGGACATCGAGAAGAAGGACGGGATGACGCTATCGCGCTCGTAGGAGAGGAGCGACATGCGGTCGCCCGGGTACTTCGCCGACAGCGCCACGAATCCGTTCGAGAGATCCTGGCGGCAGTCCGGACAGAATGGGTCCAGCGTCTGGTAGATGCTCCACGACTGATCAAAGAAGCCGATCCGGTCCGCCGCCTCGCTGCCCTGGAGCGGCGGGCCCGAGTCGTCGATGAGGTAGAGCTGCCCTGTCGGCCAGACGGTCCGGAAGGTGTGGAAGTTCGTGACCGCGCCGAAGCCGCCCGCCGACGTCCCGCTCACCACGAGCTTGTCCGGACCCGGAAAGGTGGCGACCAGGCGCTTCAGGAAGGCTTGCACGTTCTGGTGGCCCACGTGGTGGAACGGGCGCGTCACGCCCTGCGGGTCCTGGTACAGCATGACGTTGTTGCCCGCGTGCACGTCGCCGGTGCAGTAGGGGACGTAGACGAGGGACCAGTCGCGGAAAGGATTCGCCAGGTCGTCGCGGTCGAGGACGCTGTGCTGGAACGTGACGCTGGCCACGACGGCGAACTCGACGCTGCCGAACGGCCCGTCGGTCGCGATGGACCTCGTGACGAAGCAGCTCTCGTAGCTCCAGCACGCGCCGCCTCCCTCGAGGAAGACGAGCACGTTGGAGCTGTCGCCCGGGTTCACGCCGATTCCCGTGGTCGAGCCGTCCCCGCAAGAGGAATCGGGGAAGTCCACCCAGGTCCAGGCGTTCCTCGGCGCGTCGATGGGCTGCGCGAGCGGCGGGGACGAGGGGGGCGGGGGCGACTGCCTGTCGCCGCCGCAGGAGCCGAGCGCCAGGGCGACGAAGAGAGCGAGGCCAAGCGTGAAGCGAGTTCGCATCCGGGACAGCTCCTCCCTCCTGGGACATGGAAGGAGGAGGGTAGCGCGCTGCCCGAAGAACCGAAAGGGGGGGTTGGGGTGCGGCATGCTCTCAGGAGAGCAAGACCGGGAAGAGAGGCACCCCTCCAGCCGCCCCAGCGCGGGGACGCTCGCTAACCGGCTACGGCCTTCAGCGCCGCGTCGTAATCCGGTTCCTGCCCGATCTCCGCGACGAGCTGTCGGTAGACGACCTTGTCCTTCTCGTCGAGCACCACCACCGCGCGCGCCGTGATCCCCTGCAGGGGTCCGTCTGTGATGAGCACACCGTACGCCTTGCCGAAGTCCTTCGAGCGCATGAGCGAGAGCGGGACCACGTTCTTCAGGCCCTCGGTGGTGCAGAAGCGCTTCGAGGCGAACGGCAGGTCGGAGGAGACGACCAGCACGACCGTGTTGGGGAGCCCGCTCGCCTTCTCGTTGAACTTGCGCGTCGAGGTGGCGCAGACCGAGGTGTCGAGGCTCGGTACGATGTTGAGCACCTTCTTCTTGCCCTGGAAGCTCGCGAGCGAGACGTCCTTCAGGTCGCCGTCGACGAGATTGAAGTCCGGCCCTGCCGTGCCGATGGCCGGCAGGTCACCGATGGTGTGGATGGGGGTCCCCTTGAGGGTGACGGTCGCCATGTCGTTCTGTCTCCTGTGAGTGGGATGCTCTCCGAGGAGCGACACCCTAGCGGACGACGCGTGCTGGCGGGGGGTCACAGAAAGGCCAGACGGAGGGCGGGACGACGTGGAGGCTCAGCTGGGGTAGCGATCTCCCTCGTTGATCACCTCGAGGAAGGTGCAGGTCCTGTGCGTCATCATCGCGCGGAGGAGACGCAGGTAGCAGGAAGGTCCCCATAGCCGAAGGATCGTGATCGAGTAGCGAAGGACGTCTCGCCCCGTGATGACGCCCCGCATGCCTTGGCCGGTGGAATCCATGAGAGCCCGAACATTCCATCTTACTCGCTTCTGGCGAGCCGTCGCCAGCTCGCCGTGCACCCGTGGCCCCCGGGGCTTCGCCTCGCGGGAGCAGCCTCCGACGGGGCCATGCCGCTATCCTCTCGGTCGCGCGGTCGCTGGATGGGCTACGCTCCTTGACGTGGGCAAGGACGTGAGCAGGGGTCGAGATCCCTCGGAGCGCGTCTTCGAGCTGACCGGCTGCTTCGGGGCGCGGCTCGACGAGGAGCGCGAGGCCGAGCTGCAGGAGTTCTACGGGCAGTGCCGCGACTACTTCGAGCTCGAGACCGGGGAGCCCCCGGGGCCGAACGAGGCCAAGTCCTTGCTGACGAGCCTCCCGCGCGGCAAGGGCCACGAAGACAAGTTCGTCATCGGCCTCTTCGACGCGCCCGGTCACATGGTCGGCGTCCTCGACGTCATCCGGGACTACCCCGTTCAAGGCGACTGGTACCTGGGCCTCCTGCTGCTGGGCTCGTCCTCCCGCGGCCGCCACCTGGGCGAGCGCGTCTACCGTCGCCTGGAGGAATGGGTGCGGGCCGAGAGCGGCAACGCGATCCACCTCATCGTGCAGGAGCAGAACCCCGGAGCCCTGCGCTTCTGGAAGCGGATGGGCTTCCAGGAACGAGGCATGGGCAAGCAGATGCGGAAAGGCCGCGAGCGCGTGTTCCTGCGCATGACGCGCGAGCTCGAGCCGGCGCCCGAGCCGTCCGGGACCTTCATCAAGAGCTGGCTGGCGGCGTGGCGGAAGGCCCGCGATCGTGGCGCGAATCGTGCCAGACGGTGATCACCCGGGCTCGCCGGCGAGTGGATTCAGGGTCCGCAAGCCCTCGAAGCGGCTGAAGTCACGGTCATTCGACGCCAGGACGGCGCCGTGCTCCAGCGCCAAGGCGGCGAGGTGGGCGTCCATGACGATCGGGCCGCGGGCCTGCGCCGGCTCGAGCAGGCCGCTCAGCAACTCCCAGTGTCGGTCGCCCGGCGCGAGCAGCGAGACGCAAGGCTGGACCAGCCAGGAGGACACGATGGCGGTCGCCTCCGCGAGCGAGAGCGGGCGGACGAGCGCGCGCGGGTTCGTCGAGATGCGCAGGAACGCAAGCAGCGTGACCCAGGCGAGGCCGACCGGGTCCGAGCCCGAGAGCACGTCCTCCAGCCAGGCGCGAGCGCGCCCGTGGTGCTCGGAAGACGCGTCGTAGGCGTACAGCAGGAGGTTGGCGTCGAGGAGGATCACCGGTGCAGTGGCCCCTCGAGCTGCTCCAGTAGATCGCCCACGCTGTCGTACCCGAGCCCTGGTCGGAGGCCCAGGTCTCGCGGCTCGACGCGGAACGGGCGCCGGAGCTCCCGCTCGCGGCGCGCGCGCAAGGCAGACCGCAGCAGGTCGTTGACCACCTGCTTGAACGGCCTCCCCGAGCGCCGGACCTCGAGCTCGAGCTTCGCCGCGACGTCCTCTTCCAGGGTCAGAGTCGTTCGCACATCATGATGCTAGCTACGAGACATCATGATGTCAACAGGACGCGCGCTCCGTCGCTGTCTTCCCCTCTTGACCGCGCGCACTGGACTCGTCGAGGTTAGGCAGCGAAAGGCCGCGGGAGGGGGGAGCCCCTCCACCGCCGGGACGCCTCCGGCCGCCAGCGACGTCGCCATGTCCACCGACCGTGCCACCGTGACCATCGCCGCCGCCGAGCGGCCCAAGGTCCTCGACGACCGCGCGCTCTTCGGGCACCCGCGCGGGCTCGGGCTCCTGTTCGTCGTCGAGATGTGGGAGCGCTTCTCCTACTACGGGATGCGCGCCATCCTCGTCCTCTACCTCGTGAACGCGCTGCGCTGGGACACCGCGCGAGCCGCCGGCCTGTACGGGACGTACACGATGGCCGTGTACCTGACGCCGCTCGTCGGCGGCTACCTGGCCGACCGGGTGATAGGGACGCGTCGCTCCCTCGTTCTCGGCGGCTTCATCATCGCGCTCGGTCACTTCGCGCTCGCCTTCTCGGGGATGACGATGTTCTACGTCGGCCTCGGACTCATCATCGTCGGGACCGGCTTCTTCAAGGCCAACGCCTCGACGATGGTCGGGCAGGTCTACCGCGAGGGGGACCCGCGGCGCGACTCGGGGTTCACCATCTTCTACATGGGCATCAACGCCGGCGCGTTCCTCGGGCCGCTCGCCTGCGGTTACCTTGCACAGAGCCAGCGGTTCGGCTGGCACTGGGGCTTCGCCGCGGCCGGGGTGGGGATGGTGCTCGGCCTCGTCGCTTACATGTGGGGGCGCGACAGGTATCTGCCCGGCATCGGCCTGCGCCCCGAGCGGTCGGGCGCCGGTCCCGGCCACGTCCAGGCGGCCGCGCACGGCCGCGGCGACCGACGCGTGCTCCTCGAGGCGGCGGGTGGCGCCGTCGCGGGCGCTGCCGTCGCGGGTGTCCTCGGCGGGGGCAACCTGCTCGCACTGGTCGTCGGGGCGAGCGTCGGCGCCACGCTCGCGTACACCTTCCTCGGCTCTCACGGAGACGAGCGCAAGCGCGTGGTCTCGCTCTTCATCGTCATCTTCTTCGTGATCTTCTTCTGGGCCGCCTACGAGCAGGCGGGCAGCTCGATGAACCTCTTCGCCGACAGGAACACCGACCTCGAGATCGGTGGGTTCCACGTGCCGTCGAGCTGGTTCCAGTCGGTCAATCCTCTCGCCATCCTGGTCTTCGCGCCGGTCTTCGCGGGGATGTGGAGCGCCCTCGGGCGCAGGAAGAAGGAGCCCTCGACGGCGGTGAAGATGGTGCTCGGCCTCTTCCTCCTCGGCATCGGGTTCCTCTTCATGATGGCGGGCGGGCGCCGCGCCGACGCGGGCGCGCTCGTGAGCCCGCTCTGGCTCGGTGCGGCGTACCTGTTCCACACCCTGGGTGAGCTGTGCCTCTCACCGGTCGGGCTCTCGTACGTGACCAAGGTCGCCCCCGCCAGGTTCGCCTCCCTGCTCATGGGCAGCTGGCTGCTCGCGAACGCCGCGGCGAACAAGATCGCCGGCGCGCTGGCTGCCTACACGCCGACCCCGGGCGAGGTCCGCCCGGTGGAGGCCGGAGGGTTCGGTGGCTTCATCCAGCGCGTGAGCGAGACGAACCTCGGCTTCTATTCGATCTTCGTCGTCTCGAGCTTCGTCGCTGCCGCGGTGATGCTGCTGTTCGTGCCGCTGCTCAAGCGGCTCACGTCGAGCATCCGGGCCTGAAGGACCTGAGGAGGTCAGCTAGGGCTAGCGCTCAAGGTCGGCCCGGAACCGCCCAGCCTTCGCGCGGGCGCGACGGCTTCTCGCTGCGCGCTGGCCGCCGTGGTCGGCTGCGTCTGCTCCTGCGCCAGATCCGCGATCTGGCGGTCGAGGCGCTCGACGAGCCACCGGGAGAAGGGGCCGACGTGCAGGTAGAGCGCGGCGAACGACACGCTGATCTTGAGCGCGCGGGGGTTGTGGAGGAGGCAGTCGAGGACAGCGCCCCAGAATGCGCGCCGCGAGCTGCGATCGTGCCAGCCCAGGCACGCCGCGATGCGCCCGAACGCGCGCAGGTCGCGCAAGACGTGTCGTAGCGGCATGCGCAGCCGGTGGCCGGAGCGATCGAGCTCCCTGCAGATCCGGCGCACCCTCCCGAAGAAGGCCTCCGGCCGGTAGATGCGCTCGAGCACCG
The DNA here is from genome assembly GCA_001768075.1 of Anaeromyxobacter sp. RBG_16_69_14. Lineage (GTDB taxonomy): Bacteria > Myxococcota > Myxococcia > Myxococcales > Anaeromyxobacteraceae > Anaeromyxobacter_A. The sequence continues at coordinate 20,367 of MEMX01000083.1, forward strand.
CGCGGTGGTCCGAGAGCATCTCCACGCGCGGCCGCGCTGTCGTGAAGTTGAGCCCGGAGGTGCACTGGTCTGCGTCGTCCTCCTGCACGAGGTAGGTGTCGGTGTGGAGCCGCCCCTCCGCCTTGAGGCGCCGCGCGAGCTGGGTGCCGGGCAGCGCGTAGAGGAGCCCCACCATGCAGACGGGGATGCTGGTGGCTTCGATGCAGGCGATCATCTCCTCCGCGATGCTGGCGCGCTCGGCGTCAAAGCCGATGATGAACCCGGCGTTCACGAAGATCCCGGCGCGGTGGATCTTGTGGATGCTCTCGGCGATGTCGCGGCGGGTGTTCTGTAGCTTGTGCGCCTCGACCAGCGCCGCAGGGTCGGGGGTCTCGATGCCGACGAAGATGGCGAAGAAGTTGGCCGCCTTCATGAGCGCGAGCAGGTCGGCGTCGTCGGCGAGGTTGAGGCTCGCCTCCGTCGTGAACTCGAACGGGTGCCCGCGCTCGGCGAGCCACGTCGCGAGGCCGCGCAGGAGCGGCTTCACCGCCTTCTTGTTCCCGATGAGGTTGTCGTCCACGAAGTCCACGTGGCCCCGGTGACCGACCGCGCGCAGCGTGTCGAGCTCCGCGCACACCTGCGCCACGGTCTTCGTGCGCGGCCTGCGGCCGTTCAGCTCGATGACGCTGCAGAACTCGCAGTTGAAGGGACACCCGCGCGAGAACTGCACGCCCACGTGCATGTAGGACGAGAGCTTCAGCAGGTCGAACCTCGGCACGGGCGAGCGGGTGAGGTCCGGGAAGCCACGCGCGACGTACGTCCCGCCTGCGGCGCCCGCCTCGAAGTCAGTCACGAAGCCGGAGAGGACCTCCTCGGCCTCGCCGCGCACCTGGAACTCCACGTGTGTGTAGACCTCGGGGCTCTCCGTCACGTCGGGCCCGCCGACCACGACGGGCTTCCCGGAGGCGTGGGCGAGCTCGATCACGGCGAGGGCGTCCCGCTGCTGGGGGAGCATTCCCCCGACCATCACCACGTCGGCCCAGGCGAGGTCTCCTTGGCACAGCTCTTCGATGTTGCGATCGACGAGCCGCACCTCCCAGTGAGACGGGAGGAGAGCCGCCACGGTGATGAGGCCGAGGGGCGTCGCCGAGTAGCGGGCCCCGACTGCCTGGCAGGTTTCCTGATAGTTCCAGAAGCTCCGCGAGCTGAACCGCGGATGGACGAGCAGCGCGCGATGACGTGGAATTGGGAAGCCCTTTCCAGGCTGCACCTGCGTTTGTCGCAGATCAACTTCATTCCGGGCGGGCCGGGCAAGAGCCCCGAACGGAGCGCGCGATCGCGGTGAGCCTATCACGTCACGCCGCGAACACGAGCGGAGGCTCCTTCTCGAGGCTCGTGAACAACGCGGCGAGCTCCGCCTCCGTGACCGTCTCTTTCTCGAACAGCGCCGCCGCTGCCTCCTGGAGCGCATGCCGGTTGCGCTCGAGAACCTCGCGTGCATGCCGGAAGGCCTGATCGACGATGGCGCGGGCCGCGCAGTCGATCTCGCGCGCGGTCTGCTCGCTGTAGGTTCGCCGCGGATAGGGCATGCCCGGGGCGACGAGCCCCTGCTGCTCGGCGTCGTAGGTCATGTTCCCCAGCTCCGGGACCATCGCATAACGCGTGATCATCGTCATGGCGATGTCGGTCGCTTTCGCGAGGTCGTCCGCGGCGCCGGTGGAAAGCTGCTCGAACACGAGGTGCTCCGCTGCCCTGCCTCCGAGGAGGACCGCCATCTTGTTCTCGAGCTCGGCCCGGGTCATGAGATATCGGTCCTCGGTGGGCCGCTGGATGGTGTAGCCGAGGGCGCCGATCCCGCGCGGCAGGATCGAGACCTTGTGGACCGGGTCGGTCCCGGGCAAGGCGGTGGCCACCAGCGCGTGGCCCATCTCGTGATGCGCGACCACCTTGCGCTCTCGCGGGTTGAGCAGCCGGTTCTTCTTCTCGAGCCCCGCCACGATGCGTTCGATGGCAGAGGTGAAGTCGGCCATGGCCACCTGGGTCGCGCCGCGCCGGGTGGCGACCAGCGCCGCCTCGTTCACGAGATTCGCGAGATCGGCACCCGTGAACCCGGGGGTGAGCGCCGCAACCTTGTCCGGCTCGACGTCCGGCGCGAGCTGGAGCTTGCCGACGTGGACCTGCAGGATGTCGGCGCGTCCTGTCCGGTCGGGCCGATCCACGAGCACGTGGCGGTCGAAGCGCCCTGCGCGCAGGAGCGCGGGGTCGAGGATCTCCGGCCGGTTCGTGGCAGCGAGGAGGACGATCCCGCCCGTGGGGTCGAAGCCGTCGAGCTCGACGAGCAGCTGGTTCAGTGTCTGCTCCTTCTCGTCGTGCCCACCCATGCCCGGGTAGGCGCCCCGCGCACGGCCGAGCGCGTCCAGCTCGTCGATGAAAATGATGCAAGGGGCCTTCTGCCTGGCCTGCTCGAAGAGGTCGCGGACCCGCGCTGCCCCCACTCCGACGAACATCTCGACGAACTCGGATCCGCTGATGGAGAAGAAGGTCACCCCCGCCTCCCCCGCCACCGCGCGCGCGAGGAGAGTCTTGCCCGTGCCCGGAGGACCGACGAGCAGGATGCCCTTGGGCATCCGCGCACCCAGCCGGCCGTAGGCCTTCGGGTCCTTCAGGAACGCGACCACCTCTTGCAGCTCGGCCTTGGCTTCTTCCACCCCCGCGACGTCCTTGAACGAGACCTTCGTGTCGCGCTCGACGTAGACCTTGGCCTTGCTCTTGCCGATGGTCATGAGGGAGCCGCTGGGGCCGCCGGCCGAGAGGCGGCGCGAGATGAGCATCCACAGGCCCACGAAGACGAGGGCTGGCACGATCCAGGAGAGGAGCGTCGTGAAGAAGGTGTCGCGCACCTGGCCGGCATAGGTGACCCCGCGCCTGTCGAGCTCGCCTGCGATCTCGGGATCGACCCGCGTCGTGACGAAGCGCTTCTTTCCGTGGTCGGGGACCTTCAGCCCACCCTCGATGACGTTCTCCGAGATCACCACGTCGGCGACCTTGCCCTCCCGCAGCAGGGTCTGGAACTGGCTGTAGGGGATGGTCTCCACGCCGCGATAGGTGACCCAGAAGTCGTGCAGCAAGAGGATGCCCATCAAGGCGATGAAGACATAGCTCAGGTGGAAGCCCGTCTTCCTGTCCATGCTCGTCCTCCCCCGGAGGTCTCGGCTGGTGCGCGCGGCCTCGGAGAATCTATCCCCGCCCTGCGCACGGTCGCCGCGAATAT
>MEMX01000083.1:23647-30917 GCA_001768075.1 Anaeromyxobacter sp. RBG_16_69_14
CGGGGTCTCGGGCCGCCCCTCACCGGCCGCGCCCGCCAGTACCCTGGGAGTGAAGGCGTTGCAGGCCGTGGTGAGGGTGAGCGCGAGGTCGCTTGTGCTGTATCGACAACCGCGACTCCGATAGGATGGCGACCATCCCGGCAGGGACTCCGCCCGGCTGCGCGCACCCCAGGGTCATCTCGATGTGTGGCATAGCAGGATTCCTAGACGCCTCCTCCCGGAGACCACGCGCCGAGCTCGAGGCCGTCTGCGAACGCATGGGGGAGACGTTGCTGCACCGCGGCCCCGACTCCGGGGGGGCCTGGGTGGACGAGGCCGCAGGAGTAGGGCTGGCGCACCGTCGGCTGGCGATCATCGACCTCTCTCCGGAAGGGGCCCAGCCGATGCGCTCCGAGTCGGGGCGCTTCGTCATCACCTTCAACGGCGAAATCTACAATTTTGGCGAGCTGAGAAAGGAGCTCCTCGAGCTCGGCCACGCCTTCCGCGGCCACTCCGATACCGAGATCCTGCTCGCCGCCGTCGAGCAGTGGGGTGTCGCGCGCGCGCTGGAGCGCTCCAACGGCATGTTCGCGTTCGGGCTGTGGGACCGCCGCGATCGGCTCCTGCACCTCGCACGCGATCGTATGGGCGAGAAGCCCATCTACTACGGGTGGTTCGGACGGGCGTTTCTCTTCGGGTCCGAGATCAAGGCGCTTCGGGTTCACCCGGCCTTTCAGGCGCCGGTCGACCGTGACGCGCTCGCGCTCTACATGCGGCTCGGCTACGTCCCGAGCCCGCACTCCATCTACGTCGGGCTGCGCAAGCTCCCTCCCGCCGGGCTCCTCACCGTCTCCGCCTCGCGTGCCGGTGACGCGCCCGTCGGCGCGTACTGGTCGCACCGGAGCGCGGCGGCGCGAGGCGCCGCGGAACCCTTCCGGGGTACGTGCGACGAGGCGGTCACGGCGCTCGAGACGCTCCTGGCAGACGCGGTGAAGCTGCGGATGCAGGCCGACGTACCGTTGGGTGCGTTTCTCTCCGGTGGCATCGACTCCTCCACGGTCGTGGCGCTGATGCAGGCTCAGAGCACGCGGCCGGTGAGGACCTTCACCATCGGGTTTCAGGAGGGCGGCTACAACGAGGCGGAGCACGCGAAGAAGGTCGCTCGCCACCTCGGGACCGATCACACCGAGCTCTACCTGAATTCGCAGGACGCGCTCGACGTCATCCCGCGGCTTCCGGCCCTCTACGACGAGCCCTTCGCCGACTCGTCGCAGATCCCCACGTTCCTCGTCTCGGAGCTGACCCGGCGGCACGTGACGGTGAGCCTCTCCGGCGACGGTGGCGACGAGCTGTTCTGTGGGTACCCGCGCTACGCGAAGGCGCTGGCCATCTGGAAGCGCATGCGGTGGGTGCCGGCCCGGTTGCGCGCGCTCGCCGGAGGAGCCATCGACGCGATACCCGACGCGATCTGGGGAGCGGCCAAGGGCGAGCACGAGGTGACCTGGGACGCGCGTCTGGCGGCGCGCGCCAGGATCCTCAAGTTGCCGACTGCGCACGCGCTCTACCAGGGGCTCGTGAGCGCCTGGGAGGAGCCGCATCGCCTCGTGCGCGGCGCGACCGAGCCGGGGACGGTCTTCACCGACGAGGGGGCCTTCCCTGATGCGCCGAGCCTCCTCGACTGGATGAGGTTCGTGGACATCGTCACCTACCTGCCCGATGACATCCTGGTGAAGGTCGACCGCGCCAGCATGGCCGTCAGCCTCGAGGCGCGCGTGCCGCTCCTCGATCACCGGTTCGTGGAGATGGCCTTCAGCATGCCCATCTCGATGAAGCGGCGCGACCGGTCGAGCAAGTGGATGCTGCGCCAGATCCTCTATAGGTATGTTCCGAAGTCGATGGTCGAGCGGCCGAAGATGGGGTTCGCGGTTCCCGTCGACGCGTGGTTGCGTGGGCCCCTCCGCGAATGGGCGTGCGATCTGCTCTCTCCGGAGCGAATCCGGCAGGAGGGGTTTCTCGACCCGGCGCCGGTCGAGACCGCGCTCCGGCAACACCTCACGCGGCGGCGCCATTGCCATACACAGCTCTGGCACGTGCTCATGTTCCAGGCCTGGCTCGACGCGGAGCGCGCACGGGGAGTCTCGGCTCGCGTGGGACAGGCGGGTGCTCGTGCCAACGGTTGACCTGCTCAGGCGCCTCGTCTTCGGGCGCGTCTACTCCATCGGTATCTTCGCCGGACCGTCCCCGCTGGAACTCCGTCCTGTTCAAGGTATCGAGAACCCCGTACTCACGCGCGACGCGGTGGTGGACGCATTCGCCACCTACGTGGCCGATCCGTTTCTCGTCCACGTCGGCAGCACGTGGAATCTCTTCTTCGAGATCTTGAACTGGAAGCGGGGCGGGAGACGAGGCGAGATCGCGCTCGCCACGAGCCGCGACGGGAAGCGCTTCACGTACCAGGGCGTCGTCCTCGCCGAGCCCTTCCATCTCTCCTATCCGTACGTCTTCACCTCCGGGTCCGATCAGTACATGATTCCAGAGAGCTCGGCGGCGGGCGCGGTGAGGCTCTATCGAGCCGACCCGTTCCCTCACCGGTGGGTCCTGGTGAAGACGCTCCTCGCCGGTCCAGTTCACTATGACAACTGCGTGTTCCAGCATGACGGCCTGTGGTGGATCCTCACCCACACCGACACGCGCGCGGGGACGCTGCGGCTGTTCCACGCCCCCGAGCTGACCGGTCCCTGGAGCGAGCATCCCCGCAGTCCGGTCGTCGCCGCCGACGCGCGGATCGCGCGCCCCGCCGGCCGGGTCGTCTCCATGTCGGGCCGGCTCCTGCGGTTCGCCCAGGACTGCCGATCGGCCTACGGTAGCAGCGTTTCGGCGCTCGAGATCACGCGCCTCACCACCACCGAGTACGTGGAGCGGGTGCTTCCCGGGGGGCCGGTGCTGGCCGGGAGCGGCCTGGGCTGGAACGCGCTCGGGATGCACCACGTCGACGCGCACCAGCTCGAGGACGGCAGCTTCATCGCCTGCGTGGACGGCTGGAGAGATCGGGTGCGGCGGCCGGGTGAGATCGCGCACTGGGCGAGGGACCAGTGGGGCGGCAACCCGCTGTTTCGCGCTCGATAGGAGGCCCATGGCGCACGGTTGTCCCAAAGTGCCGGGCGAAACATGAGCCTGACGCGTGTCTCGCACTTTGCGGGCGCCGACAAGCTACGCGCCGCGCTCCTCCCGGGCGCCTTCATCGGCGTCGCCGCTGCCGCGATGGCGATGGCCCGGACCTGGGCGCCCGAGCAGGTGGAGCTGGCGTTGTACGACGTGCGTGCGGCGGCCAGCGCCGCGCGGCGCCCCGCCTCGGGCGAGGTGGTGCTGGTGGCCGTGGACGAGGACACCGTGCGGCTGGCCGGCGGGGTCCATCCCTTGCCACGGGGAGCGCTGGCCGCGGTGGTGGAGGAGGCGCGTCGGGCGGGCGCACGAGTCATCGCGGTCGACTACATCCTGCAAGATCCGCTCGAGGGTGCGCTGGCGAGCGAGAACGCAGAGCTGGAGAGGGCGCTCGCCGGCGGTGACGTCGTCCTCGCCGTCGCGCTGCCGCCGGCAGCCGCGACCGGACGAGCCGAGGGCGCGCCCGATCCGATGGCGGCCGAGGTCCGCCGCCTGCACGCCCGGTCGCTGGGCGGTACCGCCCGTCCCGAGCGATTCACCCTCTCTCCGCCGCTCTCCCGCTTCGCGCTTCCCGCGGCAGCGCTGGGCGGTGTCTCGCAGCAAGGCGCGCAGAACGGGCGAATCTACGCCCTCCGCCATCTGTACCCCACCGCCGAGGGCGACTACCTCTCCCTGCCGCTCGCCGTAGCGTGGCTGGCGAAGGGCCGGCCGCCGCTGGTCCTCGAGCAGGGTGGTCTGCGCCTTGGCGACATGGCGATACCGTTCGGGCAGAGCGGCCTGGTTCACGTGCGCTGGTACGGAGCGCACGATGGTCGCTCCGGGGCGCTCTCCACCTACCCGGAGCTGAGCGCCGCGACGCTCCTGCGGGCGCGGCTCGCCCGGGAGGGCGCGGCCGCACCTCTCCCGCCGGCCGCGCTCGAGCCGCTGCGAGGGCGCATCGCCGTCGTCTGCCCGACCCTGGCCGGCACGAAGGACAAGCAACCGACGCCGGCGAACGCCGCTGCGGTGGGCGCGGAGGTGGTCGCGAATGCCATCGACAACTTCCTGCGCGGTGAGTTCGTGTGGCGGTTGCCCCCGTGGGGTGAGGCCGCCGTCGCCCTGGGCCTCTCGCTCGCGAGCGCGGCGGTCGTCGCCCTGGCCTCGGCGCGGGTGGCCCGGCCATGGGCGGCGGTCGCGCTGTCGGCGGTGGGCGCGGGGGCCCTCCTCGCCGGCTGGTGGTACTTCTCCATGGCCGCGCTGGTGCGGGGCGTGTGGCTGCCCGCCTTCACGCCCATCCTGGGCGGTCTCCTCTCCTCCTTCGCTGCCGATCTGCGCCTCTTCGCCCTGGAGCGGCGCGATCGCCGCTTCGTCCACGACGCCCTCGGGCGCTACACCTCGCCCGCGCTGGTGCGGACCCTCCTCGCGCATCGGGAGCTGCTCGACCGCCTCGGCGGCACCCGGCAGGACCTGACCGTCCACTTCTCGGACATCAGGGGCTTCACGTCGTTTGCCGAGCACATGAATCCGGAGCGGATGGTCGAGTTCCTGAACGTGTACCTGTCGACGCTGACGGAGATCATCGAGCGGCATGGCGGGTACGTGGACAAGTACATCGGCGACGCCATCATGTCGGTGTGGGGCGCGCCGGTCCCGGCCGTCGACCACGCGCTGCGGGCGTGCGCCGCGGCGCTCCAGATGCGAGATCGGGTGGAAGCGCTCCGCCCAGCCTGGCAGGCGCGGTACGGCTGCGAGATCTTCATCGGCGCCGGCATCAACACCGGCCCCATGGTCGCAGGCAACGTGGGTTCACGGCGGAAGACGAACTACACCGTCCTCGGCGACAGCGTGAACCTCGCCTCGCGCCTGGAAGGCGCGAACAAGGTCTACGGGACCGCCATCCTGCTCGGCGAAGGCACCTACCGGGCGGCGCGGGAGGGGATCGCAGCGCGTTCCATCGACGCGCTGCAGGTGAAGGGGAGGAAACAGGGCGCGCTCGTGTACGAGCTCGTCGGCCTGGCCGGGGAGCTCTCGGCGCCGGAGGAAGAGCGCCTCGCGCGGTGGGAACAGGCCGTGGCGGCCTACCGCCGGGGCCGCTTCGCGGAAGCCCTGCAGGGGTTCGAGGAGGTGCTGCGGCTCGCCCCGCAGGACGGACCGGCAGTGCTCTACGCGACCCGCTGCCGCGACCTCCTGGTCGAGCCGCCTCCACCGGGCTGGGACGGCGTCCACGTGCTGCACGACAAGTGAAGGAGGGTTCATGGCCGCGAAATGGATCGTGCTCTCGGTGCTGGTCGCCGCAGCCACGGTCTCCGAAGTCGTGGTGGTGAAGCGGGAGGGGGCGCGGGTCATGAAGGCCCCGCGCTTCTTCGGCGACGCCTGTCCGGTGGACGTGTCGCCGGGGCAGAACCTGACCGTCGTCGAGCGGCGGGGCGGCTGGGCGCGGCTCGCCTCTCCCGGGAACGGCCAGTGCTGGCTACACCAGTCGGCCTGGTCCGACCGCGAACCGGGAGAGCTGGTGGGGAATCCCGCGACCGCCTCGCAGCGGGACGTCGAGCTCGCCGGGCGAGGGTTCACCGAGGAGGAGGAGGAACGTTACCGGAGCGACCACCCCGACCTGGCTCCCGTCTTCGGCGCGCTCGAGGACTATCTGGCGCGAGCTCCGGAGACGACCTCCAGCGAGCTCACCGCCTTTCTGGCCGCCGGGCGGCTGGGAGGCGACAAATGAAACGCCTACATGTCGGAGCCCCGCTCGCGGTGATGGGCGTCCTCGTCGCCTGCGCGCAGCTGAAGGACCTGCCGGAGCGCTCCGTCGAGTATCTGAAGGAGCGCGGCAGCAAGAACGTCACGACGGTCGGAGACAACGCCATCACGGCGGTCGAGCACGGCGACCTCGGAAGGAGCGCGACCTTCTCGATGGAGCAGGAGTTCCGCCTGGGCAAGAGCATCGCCGCGAACGTACTGACTCGCCTCGGCGCGCACGCTCTCGATCCGGAGCACCCGGTGGCGCGCTACCTGCGCGACGTGGGCGCGGTCGTCGCGCTCGCGGCTGCCGAGCGGGGCGCGCCCGAGGATCGCCCCTATCCCATGAAGGGATATCGCTTCATCGTCGTGGAGGCCGCGCAGGTGAACGCGGTCGGCATGCCGGGCGGGTTCGTGGCGGTGACCACCGGGGCGTTGCGGGCGGCGCGCAGCGAGGACGAACTCGCGGCCATCGTCGCGCACGAGATCGCGCACGTGCAACGTGGGCACGCCATGTCACCCGTGGAGCGGGCCCGCCAGCAGGAGCACATGACGAGCACGCTGCTGGCCGGGACCGACGACGTGGTGCACGTGTTCTTCTCCAAGGTCGTGACCCTGGGCGCCGACTTCGTGCTCGACAAGGGGTGCGGCAAAGCCAACGAGCTCGCGGCCGACGCCTTCGCCGCCCAGATCCTGGAAGACGCCGGCTACGACCCCGGGGCGCTTTCCCGCTTCCTGTCCAGGCTACAGGGCAGAGCCGCCGAGGGCGGCTTCTTCTCCCGCCACCCTCCGGCCTCCGAGCGCCTCGCCGCGCTCGGGGAGCGCCCTCGAGCCGCGACGGCCTCGGACGGTGAGGTCCGGCGCCTCGCCCGCTTCGAGGCACAGGTGCGTGAGCTGCCGTGAAACCTGCTGCAGCCGACCTTCAGCAGGGGCGGGCCACCCGCCGCGAAGCGACCTGGAGCAACTCGCGGAGGAGATCGTCGATCTCCTCCTGATCTTGCAGGAAGTACCTGGCGTGCGAGGCGACCTGCCCGATCCGTACCCCGACGAGCCCGGGGATCTGGGCCCGGAAGACGTCCTCGTCCGTGGTGTCGTCGCCCACGAACAGCACCGACTCCGCGCCGAGCCGGGCGCACAGCTGCCTCAGGGCGCCCCCCTTGTCCGGCAGCTCCTCGGGCACGACGTTCACGACGCAGGCGCCACCGACCACGCGTCGTCCCATCGTGCGCTGCAGGGCCAGGCGAATCCGATCCTCTGCGGCGCCCTGATCGCGGGCGCGGCGGAAGTGGATGGCCAGGGACAGGCCCTTGTCCTCGATCTCGACCCCTGGTAGCCCGAGCAGCTCGTCGGCGAGGATCGCGTGCCAGAGTGCCACGCGGCGCTGGATGAGAGGCTCGTCCGTGCCTGGCGGAGG
>MEMX01000083.1:30924-33534 GCA_001768075.1 Anaeromyxobacter sp. RBG_16_69_14
GCACCGTGGTTCCCGATGACCTCCACGAACGCGATGCCGCGCAGCCGCTCGGCCACGTCCTGCCGCGCCCTGCCCGAGATCACCGCACACGGGTGGGCGAGCGCGAGCCGTGCGAGCAGCTCCCGCGTGGAGGCTCGCGGAGACGCGCTGGCGGGATCTCGCACGATCGGTGCTAGCGTCCCGTCGAAATCGAAGGCGAGCAGGCCTTCGCCGCCGACGACCTCGGCGAGCGCGTGGCGGCCAGCCGGCTCCCTCAGGACGAGGGTCATGACGCCAGATCCTCCGTCGCCGAGAAGAGTACGGCCAGGCGGTTCGTGAGGCGATCGCGCTGCCGGACGCTCGCGACGTCCGTCAGCATGCGGCCCGCCCACCGGTAGACGTTGAACTCGGCGACGAACATGCGCATCGCGCGCATCCGCTCGCGTTGCTCGTCGGGAGACATCGAGAGCGCGATCGCGAACGCCGCGCTCGCATCCTCCAGATCGTATGGGTTCACGAGCAGCGCTTCGGTGAGCTCGCGCGCAGCGCCGGTGAAGCGGCTCAGCATGAGGACCCCGCCCTCGTCGTCGCGCGCGGCCACGAACTCCTTCGCGACCAGGTTCATGCCGTCGTGCAGGCTGCTGACGTAGCAGACGTCGGCAGCGCGGTAGTACCGGAAGACCGCGGGCGGCTCGTGGTGTGCCCGGAGGAGGACGATCGGCTGGTACGACCGGTCGCCGAACTGCTCGTTGATGCGGTTCGCGATGGCCTCGATGCTCGCGTCGAGCTGGCGGTAGCGCTCGATCGCGGTGCGGCTGGGTGCCGCGAGCTGCACGAACGTGAAGCGGCCCCGGTACTGCGGGAAGCGCTCCAGGAGCCGCCCCACCGCCATGAGCCGCTCCTCGATCCCCTTGGTGTAGTCGAGGCGATCGACGCCCACGCCCAGGAGGGCGTCGGGCTTGAGCCCCAGCTCCTGGCGGACGGTGCGGCGACACTCCGGGACCGGCGCAGCCCCCTCGAGCCAGCGGTTGGGCCAGTCTACCGAGATGGGGTACGGGCGGATGAGCGTCTCCCGTCCGCCGAGCACCGCCGCCTGCTTCTCGCGGTCGATGCGGACCTCGAGGTAACGATCGAGCGCGTCGATGAAGTGGTTGCAGTGCTGCTGGGTGTGGAATCCGAGGATGCTGCTGCCGAGGAGCCCTTCGAGCAGCTCGCGGGGCCAGGGGCAGATGCCGAACTGCTCGGCGTTGGGCCAGGGGACGTGCCAGAACGTCAGCACCGTCGCGCGCGGGAGGCGCTCGCGGATCATCAGTGGCAGCAGTGCGAAGTGGTAGTCCTGGACCAGGACGATGGGATCGACCCCCTGCGCCTCGGAGCAGATCGCGTCGGCGAACTTGCGGTTCACGGCCTGGTAGTGCAGCCAGTCGTCGGCGCGGAAGGTCGGGCGCGTGTGCACGACGTGGCACAGCGGCCACAACCCTTCGTTGGAGAAGCCGTAGTAGTAGCCCTTCTCCTCCTCGGGGGTCAGCCACACGCGCCGGAGCACGTACGAGTCCTCTCCAGGCGGGACGCTCACCCGATCGTGCGCGTCCACCACGTCGCGATCTGCCGGTCCGCTCCCGTGGGCCACCCACACACCGGAGCAGGCGCGCATCACCGGCTCGAGGGCGGTGACGAGCCCGCTCGCGGGACGCAGCGCCCGGATGGAGCCGTCGGGCGCCCGGTCGTGGATGTACGGCTCGCGGTTGGCGACTACGATAACGCCCTCGCCCCCGAGGCGGCTCTTGAGCGTCTGGTGCAGCCGTTCGGGCGACCACGTCCCGCCACCGCTGCCGGACTGCTCGGCCGCCAGCGACGTGACGAGCGCGCGCACGTCGCTGAGGAGCGGGTGGAACTCCTTCCTGCGGACGGTGTCCCCGCGGTGCTCCCAGGCGCCGGGGCGCACCAGCGAGAGCAGGCGACGCATCTCCGCGGTCCAGCTCCGCCACGAGAAGCGCGCCATGAGGACGGTCATCACGGAGGCCGCCACCGCGACCACGGCGAACGCTATGATCGTGAAATTGCGGGTCGCGGCCTCCCGCCGATCGACGAAGCTCATGTCGTGCAGCAGCACGACGAACCCCAGTGGCTCGCCGTCGTCCAGCAGCGGAATGGCGCTCGCGTGCACGAGGCCGCCCTGGAGCGACGTGGTCTGCTGCGTGGGCGTCCACTGCCACCCGATCGCGGTCGAGGCGCGCATGCGAGCTGCGATCTCCTCGCACCCGAAGCCCGCGGGAAAGATCCCGTTCACGGCGAGGGTTGCGTGGCTCGGGCTGCAGAGCTTCGCCGCCATGATCCGATCGGCGCGCGCGATGCCTTCCAGGACGCTCGCTATCCGGCGCCGATCTCCCGAACGGACGTGCGTCACGAGCGCGTCGTGCGCGCCGGTGACGGCCAGCAGCGCACGCGCCTGGACGTCCTTTTCGAACCACCCGCGCGAAGTGACGCTGACGGTCGTCGACGCCCCCCAGGCGAGGAGCGCCACCACGACGAGCAGTGGCAGGAGGAACCTGAATACTTGCCGCATCGCACCCCGCATTGTACCCCTAGAGTACCTGCTGGCGGCTGAGCGCTCAAGCGCAGAGCCGGCGT
>MEMX01000083.1:33562-33888 GCA_001768075.1 Anaeromyxobacter sp. RBG_16_69_14
CCGCAGATCTTATCCGTTCTGCCCCCTCTGGGGCCCCTTGATCCCGCCCCAGTATGGCACGGACGCGGAGGCGAGCGGCGGCTGATCCGATCCCGTGCGAAATCGGACGGCACCTTTGGCAGCCTGCCCCGTTCCGCCTGTCCTATAAGGGAGCCTCGGGAAGTCACGCGCGCGGGGCAACTCGACAGCCACCCTCTGGCCCGGGTACGGTTTGCAGGCTTGCAGCGACTTGGAAATGACTCGCCTCCCCGCTCGCCTCTGAAGCGATGGGCGAGCACGAACAACGGCGAGAGGCAAATGACTCGCCTTCCGGTGGGGGAGTATGG
>MEMX01000083.1:34005-38447 GCA_001768075.1 Anaeromyxobacter sp. RBG_16_69_14
GGCGAGTCTGATGCGCCCAGAACCCACGGCGATCGCGCCCGACGCGGCCGGCGAGATCGTCGTGGCGCTGGACGGCCGCCGCGACCTCGTCGAGGACGGTGCGGCGCAGCGGCTGGAGGACGAGCTGGGCCGGCGTTTTCCGGGGCGGCGCGCGACGGTTCTCGTGGCCCGGCGCCAAACCGGGGAAGTCGCGCTCGCTCCGCCGGGCCGGAGCGGGGCGGCGACGGTCGCGACGCCGGAGCAGCCCGCGGCCGTCACGACCGCGGGGGCGATCCCGGGCCACGAGAGCGCGCTCGGGGCGCTGCTGCGCGAAGGCGTGCAGCGGCGCGCGGCCGCCGTGGCCCTGGTCGCCGCCGCGCCGCACGACGCGTCGGCCGACTGGCTGGGGCTGCTCCTCGCGCCAGTCCTGGAGGAGGGTTTCGAGTACGTCTGCCCCACGTACCTTCGCCGCCGGACCGACGCGCTGCTCAACACCGGCATCATCTACCCGCTCACTCGCGCGCTGTACGGCCACCGGCTCCGCCAGCCGCTGGGCGGAGAGGCCGCCCTCTCGCTCTCGCTCGCAACTCGCCTCCTCGACGATCCCGATTGGCGCAGGGACCCCGCTCATGCCGGGTCCGACGCCTGGCTGGTGGCGAAGGTGCTGGCGGGGCGCCATCGCCTGTGCCAGGCGTGGCTCGGGGCGTGGCCGCGCTCGAGCGGCAGCGAGGAAGGTGCGAGGGAGACGCTCACGCGCGCCCTCGGGCTCGTGTTCCGTGAGATGGAGCGCCACGCGAGCCGGTGGCAACGGGTGGAGGGTTCGCAGCTCGTGCCGACGATCGGGACCGGCGGCGAGCTCGGCGGCGAGGCGCCGCGGGTGAGGGTGGAGGACCTCCTGGACACGTTCCGCCTGGGCGCCCGCGATCTCGCGCCAGTGTGGGCTCTCGTGCTGCCGCCGGCCACGTTGCTGGCCCTGCGCCGCGCCTCTGCCGCTCCGGCCGACGCGTTTCACCTCGACGACCACCAGTGGGCCCGCGTCGTCTACGACTTCGCCGTCGCTCACTTCGTGAAGGCCATGGAGCGGCGACAGCTCCTCGCCTCGCTGACCCCGCTCTACCTCGGCTGGATCGCGAGCTTCGTCACTGAGACCGCGAGTCTCGACGAGCCGGCGGCCGAGGCGAGGATCGAGGCGCTCTGCGCGGCGTTCGAGCGCGAGAAGCGCTACCTCATCTCGCGGTGGCGCTGGCCGGACGGGTTCAACCCCTGAGGAGGAGGAACGGCCATGTTGGAACAGACGAAGCGCATCTTCCTCGAGTCGCTCGAACGCGTGCTGAACGGAGTGGCGCGGCAGCTCCCCGGCGTGCTCGCCATGCTCTTCATACTGCTGATCGCGGTGGGCGTCGCGCTGGTGCTGCGGAGCGCCATCCGGCGCGTGTGCGACCGCCTTGACCTGGACCGTCGCCTGCGCCAGTGGGGGGTGGTGGCGCCCGCCGCCGAGGGTGGCCTGAGCCCGTCGGCGCTCATCGCGCGGCTCGCCACCTGGACCGTGCTCGCCGTCGGCTTCCTCGCCGGGTTGAGCGCGTTCGAGGCCGCCACGATGAGCGTCTTCGCCGTCCGGCTGCTGGAGTACGTGCCGAGCATGCTCGTGGGGGTGGTGATCCTCGCGGTGGGCATCACCGGGTCCAGGGCGGTCGAGCGCAGCGTCCTCATCGGCGCGGTCAACATGGGGCTGCACTCGGCCCGCCTGCTCGGGCTCGGGGCGCGCTGGCTCGTGGTCATCCTCGCCTTCGGCATCGCCCTCGATCAGCTCGGGGTAGGAGGCCGCGTCGTGCCTGTCTCGCTGGGGATCCTCTTCGGTGGCATCGTCCTCGCGCTGGCGCTCGCCGTGGGGCTCGGGGCGAAGGACGTGGTCGCGCGCTCGCTCGAGAAGCGCTTCCCCACCTCACCGAAGTCGTTCGAGGAGTCGCAGGAGGAGGACGAGGGCAAGCTCCATCACCTGTAGGTGGACAACCGTAGCCCGAAATCCGTAGCCTGTAGCCCCGCCGTCAGTTCGGTTTCGGTGTACTTGGCGGCCTCGGCGAGCAGTAGCGAGAGGCCAGCCCCAAGACCTGTTCGACTTCGAACGGCTTGCCGAGGAGCCCCTGCGACTTGGCGGCGACGGACTGGGCGAGCGAGCCGAAGGCCGTGACCAGGACGACCGGTACCGAGCGCAGCCGGGCGTCGGTGCGGACGAGTCCGAGGAACTCGGTCCCGTTCATCACGGGCATCATCAGATCGAGGAGGATGAGCGCAGGGAGAGGCGCGGACTGCAGCCATTCCCAGGCCTCGCGCCCGTTGGCCGCCAGCGCTACGTGGTAGCCCTCGAGCTCGAGCACGGTCTTGAGCGCGTAGCGGATGTCGGCGTCGTCGTCGACGACCAGGACGTCCGAGCTGGCCTCCTGCCTCACCGCGGGCAGCCGAAAACGAAACGCGCTGCCGCGCCCCAGGGTGCTCTCTGCCCAGATCCTGCCGCCGTGCAGTTCGACGAGCTTCTTCGCGATTGCCAGGCCGAGCCCAGCTCCCTTGTAGAGTGCCGAGCGGCCCCGGCGGTAGCGATCGAAGATGTTCGGCAATTCATCGGGCGGTATTCCGGGCCCCGCGTCCACCACGGAGAACACCGCCTGACCTTCGCTCTCCGCCACGGAAACCGTGACCGTCCCACCCCTCGGACTCGCGTAGATCGCGTTGGACAGCAGATTGGACAGCACCTGGATGATCCGATCCCGATCGCACTCGACCGTGAGCTCCGCCGGCGCGAAGGCGCCCGCGAGATGGACGCCGCCGCCCTCGGCCATCGGCAGGAACGCCTCGATGGCTTAGCGTACGACGGAGTCGGGGGCGTGCGGCGCGCGAACGACGGAGAGCTGTCCTGCTTCGATGTTGGCGAAGTCCTGTAGATCGTCGACGAGCCGGGTCATGCGGGTCGCGCAGCGAATGACCACGCGGCTGCTGCTCCGTGCCACGTCGCCCAGCGGGCCTCCGGGAGCCAGCTTCTTCACCAGTTGCTCCAGGGTCTTCGATGCCATCAGGATGTTGGCCAACGGGCCACGGAGATCGTGCGACACGATCGCGAGCGCCTGTTCCCGGACCCGCTCCCCTTCTTGCGCGGCCCGGCACAGCTCCGCGTTGTCGACGGCCAGGGCGCAGCGGCGAGCCAGCTCCTCGCCCACGGCGAGGTCGTGCTCGTCGAAGCGACGGCCCGAGCCTGCGACGCCACAGCCGATCGCGCCCAAAAGCCGCCCCCGCGCGCGTATCGGAATGCCCATGAACGACTCGACTCCGATGCCGACCAGGAGCTCCGCGCGCGCGACTGCGGCCCCGTCACCGGCCGCATCCCGGACTTCCGACAGCAGCTCTGCCTCGCCGGTGTGGAGGACCCTGCCCAGCCCGTGGTTGGCCATGAGGTCGATGGGGTAGCGATCCGGCTTGTAGCTCGAGATGGAAGGATCGCCCAGGTTCCTGGCGGTCTCGAGGAGCTCGCGCGCCACGTCCACCTTGTCGGGGTCGGAGGTCTCGACGGCCATCACCCGCGGCCGCTCGCTGGAATCGAGCAGCACCACCGCGCTCCAGTTGCCGAGCTTGCTCACTGCCAGCCGAGCGACGCTCTTCAGCATCGCCTCGGGATCGCTCGCGTCCTCGAGCAGCCGGCCCGCGTCGGCGAGGAACCGGTGGTCGCTCTCGTCCCGGAACGAGAGGACGAGGCCTGCGATCCGGCTGTCCTTCCAGATGGGGGAGGAGGCGGTGCTCACGGGGAGCAAGGATCCGTCCTTGCGAGTCAGGTAGTCCTCGTCGTCGCGATGGGGGCGCCCCGTGCGCAGGACGTCGAGCATCGGACAATGCCCGCCGGGATCGGCAGGACCGTCGGGACGCTGCGCGTGGACGATGGGATGGACAGGCTTGCCCAGGAGATCCTCCCGCGACCAGCCCAGCATGCGCGTCACGGCCGAGTTCATGAAGGTGAGGCGGCCCTCGACGTCGAGCGCGGAGACCCCCTCGAACAGGTTCTCCGTGACAGCGTGGAGGAGGTCGAGTTGCTCGCGGAGGAGCGCGTTCAACCGTGCGCGGTTGCGATATGCCGAGCGCAGCGATCCCGTCACCGTCGCGGCGAGGAGCGCCGTGGACGCGAAGGCCAACACCCGATACGGGTGGTACCGAGCCGCGATCCAGAACGAGGGCGCGTCGTGCGCGAGCACCGGGTAGCTGGCGATGGAGAGCGCGGCTGCGAGCAGGCCGGGGCCGACGCCACCGCGCAGGCCGCTCGCGCAGATCGCAGCGAGCGGCAGGAGGAAGTGAAGGCCCGCCAGCGGAACCGCCAGCGCCCACGTGATCGCCGCGGCGATGACCGCGGACAAGGCGGCAACGCCGTAGCGCGAGGCCGTCCCGCGGGAGCGGGCCGCGGAGATCATCCGAACTCCAGCCCCTTC
>MEMX01000083.1:38499-41651 GCA_001768075.1 Anaeromyxobacter sp. RBG_16_69_14
CGGTTGGTAGCGCGTGCAGTCGCCGCCCGCCCGAGATTCTTGGGAGCCTTGGGGGAGGGGCTGACGGACGAGAGGCCGTGAGCGAGGAGAGGGGGCCTGGCGGCGCCCGGCGCTCCGCCGCCGGAAGGCACGAGCGAGCACCGAGCAGGTCGGCGGGCGCTACCCGCGCTGGCGCAGCTCGAACCAGTAGAAGCCGTATCCGCCCAGCGTGAGCACATAGGGGTCCCGGCCGATGACCCGGAACGGGGTGTAGCCGAGCATCTCGACCGGCGTCGCGCCCGCGAACTCCGACAGGTCCAGCTCGGCGGGCTGCGGATGGCGCGAGAGGTTCGCCACGCAGAGGATCGTGTCCTCCTCCCAGCGGCGCACGTAGGCCAGGACTTTCCTGTTGCCGGCGGACAGGAACTCCATGCTGCCGCGCCCGAAGACCCTGAACTGCTTGCGCAGCCGGATCATGTTCCGCATCCAGTGGAGGAGCGACGAAGGATCGCGCAGCTGAGCCTGCACGTTCACCGCGGGGTAGCCGTACACCGGATCGTCGATGGGGCGAGAGTAGAGCGCCGCCGGGTCGGCGCGCGAGAAGCCGGCGTTCACCCCGCTGCTCCACTGCATGGGCGTCCGCACGCCGTCGCGGTCGGGACGTCGCACGTCGTCGCCCATCCCGATCTCGTCGCCATAGTAGATGATGGGCGTCCCCGGGAAGGAGAAGAGCAGGCTGTTCAGGAGCTCGATGCGGTGCCGGCCGTTGTCCACGAGTGGCGCGAGCCTCCGCCGGATGCCGACGTTGAGCACGGTGCCCGGCTCTCGCGCGTAGGCGAGGACCATGTAGTCCCGCTCCATGTCGGTCACCATCTCGAGCGTGAGCTCGTCGTGGTTTCTGAGGAAGAGCCCCCACTGGCAGCTCTCAGGGATGGCAGGCGTCCGCTGCATGATGTCCTGGATGGGCTCCACGTCCTCGCGGCGCAGCGCCATGAAGATCCGCGGCATGAGGGGAAAGTGGAACGCCATGTGGCACTCGTCGCCGTCCCCGAAGTAGGGGCGCACGTCGGCCGGCCACTGGTTCGCCTCGGCGAGCAGCATGCACCCGGGGTAGGTGCGCTCGACGTCGGCCCGGATGCGCCTGATGACCTCGTGCGTCTCGGGGAGGTTCTCGCAGCTCGTCCCGTCGCGCTCGACGAGATAGGGGATCGCGTCGAGGCGGAAGCCGTCGATGCCCATCTCCAGCCAGTACCGCAGGACTTCCAGGATCGCGTCGAGGACGCGCGGGTTGTCGAAGTTGAGGTCGGGCTGGTGGCTGAAGAACCGGTGCCAGTAGTAGGCGCCCGCGACCGGGTCCCAGGTCCAGTTCGAGCGCTCGGTGTCGGTGAAGATGATCCGCACCCCCTTGTACTTCGCCTCGCTGTCGCTCCAGACGTAGAAGTCGCGCTCCGGTGAGCCAGCAGGCGCGCTCCGCGCAAGCTGGAACCAGGGGTGCTGGTCCGAGGTGTGGTTCACGACCAGCTCGATGATGACGGCGATGTCGCGTCGGTGCGCCTCGTCCACCAGGCGGCGGAAGTCCTTCAGCGTGCCGTAGGACGGGTGCACGCCGGTGTAGTCCACGACGTCGTAGCCGTCGTCCCGCAGCGGCGACGGGAAGAAGGGCAAGAGCCACAGGCACGTGATGCCCAGATCCTCGAGGTAGTCGAGCTTCTCGATGAGCCCCGCGAAGTCCCCGACCCCGTCGCCGCTGGTGTCCAGGAACGCCTTCACGTGCGTCTCGTAGATGATCGCGTCCTTGTACCAGAGGAAGTCGCGCGTGTAGCTCGGGTCCATGCGTCCCAGTATCGCTCCCGCCCCCGCGGCGTTTTAGGCCCTTCGGGGTGGGCGGCACCGAAATCGAGCCGCCGTTCCGACGCGGTCCGACCGACGTGCGCCACTGCTGACGCTCGCTCACAGGTCCGAAAACGGCCAGACGCGGTCCGGCGGCCGCGGTAGAGAGCAGGCGTGGACCTCGACGCCGACATGTGCTTTCGCGCCCTCGCCGCCCGCGACCCCCGCTTCGACGGCCGCTTCTTCGCGGCCGTGCGGACCACCGGCGTCTATTGCCGGCCCATCTGCCCGGCGCGCACGCCGCGGCGCGATCGCGTCGCCTTTTTCGCCCTCGCCGCCGAGGCGGAGCGGGAAGGGTATCGCGCCTGCTTCCGCTGCCGCCCGGAGCTGGCGCCGGGCGCGGGTCCGGTCGACGCGGTGCCGCGCCTGGTGGCCGCGGTCGCCGCCCGCATCGAGGCGGGCGTTCTCAACGACGGCTCGGTGGACGACCTCGCCGCCGCGCTCGGCGTCACCGCGCGCCACCTTCGCCGCACGGTGCAGGCGGAGCTGGGTGCCTCGCTCGTCGAGCTGGCGCAGACGAGGCGGCTGGCGCTCGCGAAGCAGCTCCTCCACGACACCTCGCTGCCGATGGGGGAGGTGGCGTTCGCGGCTGGGTTCGCGAGCCTGCGCCGCTTCAACGCGCTCTTCCGCGCGCGCTTCGGCCGCGCACCCTCCACGGTCCGGCGTGACCACGGCGAGCGCGATGGGTCGGCGCCGCTCGCGCTGCGGCTCGAGTACCGCTCGCCCTTCGACTGGGAGACCCAGCTCGGATTCCTGGCCCGGCGCTGCACCGCCCGGGTCGAGCAGGTCGAGGGCCGCACCTACCGCCGGACCGCCCACCTCGGCACCCACCGGGGCTGGCTCTGCGTCACCGCCGACCCGGCGCGCCCCGCGCTGCGCGTCGAGGTGTCGCCCTCGCTCACCGGCGCCCTCATGCCGCTCGTGGCGCGGCTCCGCGCCCTCTTTGACCTCGATGCGCGCCCCGACGCGGTCGCGGCATGGCTGAAGAAGGATCCGTTCCTCGCGCCGTCGCTGCGGCGCTACCCCGGGCTGCGGGTGCCGGGCGCGTTCGACGGCTTCGAGGCGGCGGCGCGCGTCGTCATCGGACAACAGATTAGCGTCGCCGCCGCGACCACCATCGCCGGCCGCCTCGCCGCGGCACTGGGCGGGCCGGTCGAGACGCCGTTCCCCGGCCTCGACCGCCTCTCGGCCTCGGCGGAGGCGGTCGCTGCCGCTGGTGAGGACCGCCTTGCGAAGCTCGGCATGCCGGGCGCCCGCGCCCGCACCCTGCTCGCGATCGCGCA
>MEMX01000083.1:41818-54463 GCA_001768075.1 Anaeromyxobacter sp. RBG_16_69_14
CTCGGGGTCGCCTCGGCGCGGGCGGCCGAGGCCCGCGCCGAGGCGTGGCGTCCATGGCGCGCCTACGCGGTGATGCATTTGTGGAGCGGAGCGACGAAGGGAGGTTCGAACGGTGGCGCGTGAGCGGTGGATGGAGAGCTGATCGTAGGACCGCGCCCGACAGACCGGTATGTGACGGGCTCACAGGAGGACGTCATCTGGCCAGTCCTCGGGAGGCCACGAGATCACGATGCGGCAAGGCTTGCGCTGATCCAGCGCGAGCTGGATCGCCTTGACCGCCCCGGTGCCCGGGCCTACCGTACGGGCACATGGACACCACTGGATTGGACGCTCGGTGGCGCGGGCTCCTCCGCAGCG
Source organism: Anaeromyxobacter sp. RBG_16_69_14 (assembly GCA_001768075.1). Taxonomy (GTDB): domain Bacteria; phylum Myxococcota; class Myxococcia; order Myxococcales; family Anaeromyxobacteraceae; genus Anaeromyxobacter_A. The sequence continues at coordinate 42,176 of MEMX01000083.1, forward strand.
TTCCGATCTTTGCCGATCTGGATCCCCCCGCCGCGGCTGCGCTCGAGCGGCTCGTCGCGGTGCAGGACCACGCCGCCGGCGCGGTGATGGTGTCGCAGGAGGAACCGGGGGACGCCCTCTTCGTGCTGGTGAGCGGCAAGGTGAAGGTGGTGCTCTACAGCGAGGAGGGCCGCGAGGTCATCCTCACCATCTTCAAGTCACCGGGCGACTTCTTCGGGGAGATGAGCCTCCTCGACGACGAGCCGCGCTCGGCCAGCGTCATCGCCGCCGAGCCCTCGCGGCTGCTCGTCCTCCGCCGCAGCGACTTCCGCGCCCACATCGCAGCCCACCCCTGCACCGCGCTGCGCGCGCTCACCGAGCTCGCGCGCAGGCTGCGGCGTGCCGACGAGCTCATCGGCGACCTGGCCCTTCTCGACGTCTTCGGGCGGCTCACCCGGAAGCTCCGCGAGCTGGCCGACTCCGACGGCGAGGAGGTCGACGGCGGCGTGGTCATCCGGAACCGGCCCACGCAGGCGGAGCTCGCCGCGATGATCGGCAGCAGCCGAGAGACCGTCTCCCGGTTGCTCTCCGAGTTCGCCCGGCGCGGTTACCTGACGATGACCGGCAAGAGGCTCCTGCTCCGGCGCGCCTTCGTCCTCGGCGACGCGACCTGAACCGGTCTGCAGCTGGAGCCGTTGCCGGAACCGGGCCGCGTCGAGGTCGGGCGTCGGATCCGCGCGGGGACCTGAATCGTGGCATACTGCGCGAGGTCGATGTCACCCGTCGTCATTGGGAGGTCGTCATGCGCGGCAGTTCGCTCGTTCTCGCGCTGGCAGCGGCATCCGGCGCCGCGCTGCCCGCCCTCGCGCGGAGTGGGGATGCGCCCCGCGCCGTGTCGGTGGCCGTCGCCGCCAACCTGAAGCCTGCCTTCGAGGAGATCGCCGCAGAGTGGAAGGCGAAGAACCACGGTGTCGAGGTGAGGGCGACCTACGGCTCGTCCGGCAACTTCTTCTCCCAGATCGCAAACGGCGCTCCCTTCGACCTCTTCCTGGCCGCCGACGCCGAGTTTCCGGCCAGGGTGGTCGAGAAGGGCCTCGCGGAAGGCAAGGCCTTCACCTACGCGTACGGCAAGCTCGTGGTGTGGGTACCGAAGGGCTCGCCGCTCGACTTCGACCGGCGTGGCCTGGCCGCGGTGACCGATCCCACCGTGAAGAGGATCGCGATCGCCAGCCCGCAGCTCGCTCCGTACGGGCGCGCGGCGCAGGCCGCCCTCCAGGCGGCGGGCGTCTACGACGCCGTGAAGGACCGGATCGTCCTCGGCCAGACCGTCTCGCAGGCCGCGCAGTTCGTGGAGAGCGGAAACGCGCAGATCGGATTCCTTCCGCAGTCGCTCGCGTCGGTGCCGCCGCTCTCCGACGAGGGGCGATCCTGGCTCGTGCCTCCGTCGATCTACCCGCGCATCGAGCAGGCGGGGGTGGTCCTGAAGGGCGCGAAGTCGGCCACCCTTGCGCGTGCCCTCGCCGCCTTCATCACGGGCGCGGCAGGGAGGGCGGCGCTCGAGAAGCACGGCTACGCCCTGCCTCCGGGATGAGCCGGTGGACCTCCTCGCGCTGCGCCTGAGCTTCGTCCTCGCCGGCCTGACCACGGCCGCGCTCCTCGTCATCGGGCTCCCCATCGCGCACTGGCTCAGCACCACGCGCTGGCGCTGGAAGGTCCTGGTCGAGGCGACGGTGGCGCTCCCGCTCGTCCTGCCGCCGACGGTGCTGGGCTTCTACCTGCTCGTCTCGTTCGGGCCGCGCTCTCCGCTCGGCCGCGCGTTCACGGCGGCGACCGGGCACACGCTCGCGTTCAGCTTCGAGGGGCTCCTGTTGGCGTCCATCCTCTACAGTCTCCCCTTCGCGGTGCAGCCCTTCGCCGCCGCGCTAGCGCGGGTGGACAGGCGGCTGGTGGAGGCGGCGCACGGGCTCGGCGCGTCGCCGCTGCGGACGTTCTTCGTGGTGAGCCTGCCACTCGCCCTGCCCGGCATCGTGGCCGGTGCCGTGCTCACGTTTGCGCACACCCTGGGGGAGTTCGGCGTGGTGCTCATGGTTGGCGGCAACGTCCCCGGGAGCACGCGCACGCTGTCCATCTCCGTCTTCGACGCCGTCGAGCAGCTCGACTACGCAACCGCCGGAAGGACCTCGCTCGTGCTCCTCGCCGTGTCGTTCGCGGTGCTCGTGGTCACCTACACGTTGCAGCATCGGTCGCTGCTCGCATGAGACCCGACGCGCGGCGAGCCGGTCCGTCGCTCGCCTTCGATCTCGAGCGTCACTTCCGCGACGGCCCCGTCGTGCGCGCCGCCCTCGAGGTGCCCCTCGATGCCGAACCGGTGACGGTGCTCTTCGGCCCGTCGGGCTCCGGCAAGACCACGGTGCTGCGCTGCCTGGCCGGCCTCGACCGCCCCGAACGCGGCTTCATCCGCTTCCGTGACGAGACCTGGTTCGACGCGGCGACGCGCGGTTTCGTCCCGCCTCAGCGCCGAGGTGTGGGGCTCCTCTTCCAGGAGTACGCGCTCTTCCCGCACCTGAGCGTCGCCGCGAACATCGGTTTCGGCCTGGCGCGCGCCCCCCGCGCCGAGCGGAACGCGCGCGTGCTGGAAGTGGCGCGCTTTCTGCGCATCGAGGAGCTCCTCGATCGCCGCCCTGCCCGCATCTCGGGCGGGCAGCGGCAGCGCGTCGCGCTGGCGCGCTCGCTCGCGCCGAGGCCGCGCCTCCTCCTGCTGGACGAGCCGCTCTCGGCGCTCGACGGCCCGACGCGCGAGGAGCTGCGGGGCGAGCTCCGTTCCCTCCTCGAGCACTCCGGCATCCCGTCGCTCGTCGTGACGCACGACCGGGTCGAGGCGCTGGCGCTCGGCGATCGCCTCGCCGTGCTGGCGGAGGGCTCCGTCCGCCAGGTCGGGCCCGTGCACGAGGTGTTCAGCGCTCCGGCGGACCTCGTGGTCGCGCGCGTCGTCGGAACCGAGAACGTGGCGCCCGCGAGCATCGTGAGCCGCGATGCAGGGCTCGCGCTCGTGCGGGTCGGGACGGCCCAGCTGCTGGCGCTGGATCCCGGTGGCCTCCACGACGAAGCGTTCGCCTGCATCCGCGCCGAGGAGGTCGTGCTCGAGACCGCCCCGGGAACGCCCACCAGCGCGCGCAACGAGCTCACGGCGGAGGTGCGAACGGTGTCTCCGGAGGGCCCCCTCGTCCGCGTGACGCTCGACTGTGGTTTCCGCCTCGTCACGCTCGTCACCCGGCGGAGCGCAGATCGCCTCGCGCTCGCGCCCGGTAGTCGCGCCGTGGCGCTCGTGAAGGCATCCGCCATCCGCCTGGTGCCGCGCGCCTCGTGAGAGCGGCGCCTGGTCGTGGCTGCGTGGCCTGGCCAGGACGCCCCATCGAGACCGTAGCTCCGCCCGGACCAGCTACAACTGGGCGCTTGACGTGCGTCCGTTGGTTTGCGAGCAGGGACCATGACCAGATCGAAGAGCGGTGACGGCAGTCACACGCTGGCTGGTGACCGTACACACATCGTGCTCGTGCCTGGTTTCGTGGGATTCGATGCGCTCGGGCAGCTCGAGTACTACGCGGGCGTGACAGGAGAGTTCAACGCCTGGAGAACGTCCTCGAGCGTCCGCGCTGGCGACGTGGCGATCCACTACTTCGACAACTTCCCCACCGCGTCGGTCGAGATGCGGTCCCGCCGCCTTCGGAGCTACCTCGCGAAGCGGATCGCCCGGGGGGTCATCGGGGCAGGGGACCGCATCGCGCTCGTCGGCCATTCCACCGGCGGGCTGGACATCCGGAGGGCACTCCATGACCTTGTCCAGGAACCGGAAGAGAACGTCTACCTGGACAACTCCTACTCCGTCTCGCACGGCGACGTCTTGCAGCGCGTGAGGCGCATCGTCTTCCTGTCGGTCCCGCACTACGGGACGAACATCGCCGAGTTCGCATGCCGGTTCGACCACACCTCCAAGAACTTGCTCGCCGATGCGGACTGGGCCGTCGAGCTCCGCCGCGCGTCGCTGGGAGAGGTGCGGCGCCAATTGTTGCGCGCCGTACCCGAGCCCAGCTCGAACCTACTGCTCGCCCTGGCGGACGCACTGAACGAGAGCGACGAACGCGCCGAGAGCGACGAAGACCAGGCGGCGGAGCGCGAGGCGCGCGCCCAGCTCGGGCTCTGGCTCGGGCACATGTCCAAGGACTTGCGGATCGTCCAGGATCTGCGCGTGTATTCCGATACGATCCAGGGCTCCAAGAGCCCCGCGCATTTTTCTCGGCAGGACCGGGCCGTCGAGCTGAGAGCATGGCGCGACTACGACGTCTCGACGGCGTCGTACGCGACCATGATCCCCGCTCGGTACGCCCGAACGAGCGAGGCCATGCGGAGGCTGCTCGCGATGTTGAAGTCTGCCGCGGCGTTCGTGGACGGCGGCTCCGAGATCCTGGCCCTGCTCCCCCAGCCAGCCAGCTCGATGGCGCTCGGGCCTGTGCTCCTGAGCGCCCTCCTGCTCCTCTATCGAGACCCGAAGCTCCTCTTCGGCGTCTGCCATGCCCTGTGCGCCGATCCCGGCGGTCCGTTCGGCCAGCTCGACCTGATCTCGACGGGTCGCGTCGCCCCCAGCGTGACGGAGTTCTCGTCTGGTCGGACGATCGCGAGCACTTCCATCGACACCTCGGACAGCGACGGGATCGTGAACACGCTCTCCCAGCTCTGGCCCTACGATCCCGAGAGACCAGGGGCCCATCGCATCGAGCTGGTGCACGCCGACCACGGGGACATCATCGGTCACCACAAGCTGCGCCCGGAGCGCGGCAGCGTGAGCAAGAACGAGTTTGGACGGAAGTACGAGGCCTACGACTTCTTCCAGTCGGATTTCCAATTCGAGCATTTCTCGCAGGTCTGGAGGGGCGTCTTCGACTTCTGCACTGAAGTCTGACGAGTTCAATGACGGGCTTCGCGTCGTCGGTCGCTGGGATCCATCGCGCGTCGATCAGGTGGTCACGAACCTCCTCGCGAACGCCGAGGGGATCGGGGGACCGAGCTAGCTGTTCTCGAGCCTCATCCCAACCGACTCCGCCACCTCGCGGATCTGCTCCCACGTCGCGCGCTCCACCGGGATGCCCTCGGCCACCCGCTTCGCGCGCGCTGCTCGCTCCGGCTCGCCAGCCACCAGCACGGGGAGCGAAGGATCGGCCGGTGGCGAGGCCTTCACGTGCCCGATCGCCGCCGCGACCTCCTCCTCCAGGTGCCCTGCCCCAGGGAGGCGCTGCGGGTCGAAGAGGAAGCTGAGCATGTTGTTGCCGATGCGGTCGGTCTCGAACGGCACCGTCGAGAGCGTGCCGCCGCCGGTCATCGCCCCGGCAAGGAGCTCGCATGCGAGGGCGAGGCCGTATCCCTTGTGAAGGCCGAACGCCAGGAGCGCGCCGCGCGGCTCCTGGAACATGACCTTCGGATCCGTGGTGGGGCAGCCCTGGGCGTCGATGAGCAGGCCCTCCGCCATCGCCTCGCCGCGGTTCATCGCGACGCGCGCCTTGCCGAGGGCAGCGACGCTGGTCGCGAAGTCGAGCACCACCGCCGGCCTTCCGTTCGCGGGTGGCACGGTGACACAGACGGGGTTCGTCGAGAACCGCGCGTCGCTCCCGCGGAAGGGCGCGACGAGCGCCGGGTGCCCGACGACATTCACGAAGTGAACCGAGGCGAACCCGGCGCCGGCCGCCTGCTCGCCGTAGGCGCCGATGCGGCCGACGTGCGACGCGTTCCTGAGCGCCACGAGCGCGACGCCCGTCGATCGCGCTCGCTCCATCCCGGCGGCGGTGGCCTCCCGCGCGACCACCTGCCCGAAGCCCCTCTGCCCGTCCACGGACAGCACCGCGCCGCCGCGATCCTCGATGCGCGCGTGCGCCCTCGGGTCGACCGCGCCGCTGCGGATGGCGCGCACGTACTGCGGCAGCATGCCGACGCCGTGGCTGTCGTGGCCCGACAGGTTGGCGTCGACGAGGTGATCCGCGACGATCACGGCATCGGTCTCGGTCGCGCCCGTGGCGACGAGGAGGCGCGCGGTGACCGTGCGGAGGCGCTCGTGGGGGAGGGAGATCGCGTCGTGCATGGTTGAACCTTCGCTCCGGGTAGCTAACTTAACTAGAACGCCAGCCCGAGGGTCGCGACCGGCCCGTTCGCCCGCGAACCCGGGTCGCCCGGGCGATCGGTGCGCTCCTCCCGGCTCAGGGCGACGAACCAGGCCAGCTCGGCGCGGACTTGCACGTAGCCCTCGCGGCCAAAGAGGAGACCGGTCGCCGCGAACGGGATCATGCCGAAGGCGCCGTCGCCGCCGAAGCGGGTCCACCCCAGCTTCAAGCCCGCGCCCAGGTATGGCGTGATGTTCGCGATGGCGAATGGGTAGTAGGCCCCGAGCCCCAGGGCGAACATGCGGGCGCCATCGCCCAGGTAGATGTCGGCGGCGACGTCGGCGAGGAAGTCTCGCCCGTCGAAGAGCGCGTAGCCGCCACCGCCGGCGGCGCTCGGGGTGCTGTCGCCGGCGGATCCGACCGCGGCCAGCCCGCCGAGTCGCAGGCCGAACCAGGGTAGGGGTCGGCCCGTGTCCTGCGGCGTCGCGCGACCGGCCCGGGTTGTGCGATCCGACGCGTAAGCCGAGCGCGCGGGGAACGGAGCGAGGATGGCGGCGGCGACGACGGCCGTGGCTGCGAGACGAAGCGCGAGGCGAGGCATGGTGACGATGATACGCGCGGCGCGCAGGGTTCCCACTTCTCTTCTTCGCGCGCTCCTTCCCCGCGCGATTTTCCGCGCAGTCTTCCGAAAGACGCGTGCTCACGTCGCGAGCCCGATTAGAAGAGCCGGACCTCGCCGCGACGAAAGGTCTTGGTCGCGCGCGGCGCGCTCGCCGGAACAACCAGGCACCACCATCTCGAGGAGCAGCGGATGAACACCCCTCCCGACGTCGACCCGCAGGAAACGCGGGAATGGCTCGAGGCGCTCGAGGGCGTGCTCGCCCAGGAGGGCCCCGATCGGGCCCACCACCTCATCGAGCAGCTCATCGACCGTGCGCGACGCTCCGGCGCCTTCGTGCCCTTCTCGGCCAACACCGCCTACGTCAACACCATCCCGGTCGAGAAGCAGCCTCCTCTGCCCGGCGACTTCGCGCTCGAGCAGCGAATACGCCACTTCGTGCGCTGGAACGCCATGGCGATGGTGGTCCGCGCGAACAGGCACACCAACGTGGGCGGCCACATCGCGAGCTTCGCGTCCGCGGCCATGCTGTACGACATCGGCTACAACCACTTCTGGCGCGCGCCGACGGAGGACCGCGGCGGCGACCCCCTCTTCGTCCAGGGCCACTCGGCGCCAGGGATCTACGCCCGCGCGTTCCTCCTCGGCCTCCTCACCGAGGAGCAGCTCGACAACTTCCGGCAAGAGGTCGGCGGCAAGGGGATCTCCTCCTATCCGCACCCCTGGCTCATGCCCGACTTCTGGAACTTCCCGACCGTGTCGATGGGCCTCGGTCCCCTGATGGCCATCTACCAGGCGCGGTTCATGAAATACCTGCAAGATCGCGGTCTCGCCAGGACGGAAGGGCGCAAGGTGTGGGCGATGCCGGGCGACGGCGAGATGGACGAGCCGGAGTCGATGGGCGCGATCGGCATGGCAGGCCGCGAGAGGCTCGACAACCTCGTCTTCGTGGTCAACTGCAACCTGCAACGCCTGGACGGCCCGGTGCGCGGGAACGGCAAGATCGTCCAGGAGCTGGAGAGCGAGTTCCGCGGCGCCGGGTGGAACGTCATCAAGGTCATCTGGGGCCGGCACTGGGACCCGCTGCTCGCCCGCGACAAGACCGGCGCCCTCGCGCGCCGGATGATGGAGGCCGTCGACGGCGACTACCAGACGTACAAGGCGAAGGACGGCGCCTACGTGCGCGAGCACTTCTTCAACACCCCGGAGCTCCGGCAGCTCGTCGCAGACTACTCCGACGGCGACATCTGGAACCTGAACCGCGGGGGACACGATCCGTTCAAGGTCTACGCGGCGTACGACGCCGCCGTCCACCACAGGGGAGAGCCGACCGTCATCCTCGCCAAGACCATCAAGGGCTACGGGATGGGGGAGTCGGGCGAGGCGCAGAACATCACGCACCAGCAGAAGAAGATGTCGGTCGAGTCGATCCGCCGCTTCCGCGACCGGTTCCAGTTGCCCGTGCCCGACGACAAGCTCGAGGAGATCCCCTATCTCAAGTTCGAGGAGGGCTCGACGGAGCTCGAGTACCTGCGCGCCCGCCGGGCGGCGCTGGGCGGCGACAGGCCGAGGCGGCGCCGCAAGGCAGAGGCGCTCGTCACGCCGCGGCTGGAGGTGTTCGACCGACTCATCAAGGGCAGCGGCGATCGCGAGATCTCGAGCACGATGGCGTTCGTGCAGATCCTGCAGCTCCTGGTGCGCGACAAGAACGTCGGAGCCCGGGTGGTGCCCATCGTCCCGGACGAGTCGCGGACGTTCGGCATGGAGGGCATGTTCCGCCAGCTGGCGATCTACAGTCAGGTCGGCCAGCTGTACACGCCGGAGGACGCCGAGCAGCTCATGTTCTACAAGGAAGACAAGGGGGGCCAGATCCTGCAAGAGGGGATCAACGAGGCCGGCGCGATGTGCGACTGGATGGCGGCTGCCACGTCGTACTCCGTCCACGGCGTCCCGATGATCCCCTTTTACATCTTCTACTCGATGTTCGGGTTCCAGCGCGTGGGCGATCTCGCCTGGGCAGCGGGGGACATGCGCAGCCGCGGCTTCCTGGTGGGCGGCACCGCGGGTCGCACGACGCTCAACGGGGAGGGCCTGCAGCACGCGGACGGCCACTCCCACGTCATCTCGGCCACGATCCCCAACTGCATCTCCTACGACCCGACGTTCGGCTACGAGCTCGCGGTCGTCATCCAGGACGGCCTGCGCCGGATGTGCGCCGAGCAGGAGGACGTCTACTACTACCTGACGGTCATGAACGAGAACTACAAGCACCCCGCGATGCCGGAGGGCGCGGCGGAGGGCATCATCAAGGGGATGTACCTGTTCAAGGCCGGTCCGAAGTCGAACGGCGCGGGGCCCCGCGTCCAGCTGCTCGGGTCGGGCACGATCTTCCGCGAGGTCATCGCGGCGGCCGAGCTCTTGAGGTCGGACTGGGGTGTCGATGCCGATCTCTGGAGCTGTCCGAGCTTCACGGAGCTCGCCCGCGAGGGCATGGCCGTGGCGCGCGCCAACACGCTCGATCCGGGCTCCGAGCCCAGGCGCTCCCATGTCGAGAAATGCCTCGCCGGTACGCGGGGGCCGGTGATCGCTGCCACCGACTACGTGCGCGCCTTCCCCGAGCAGATCCGGGCCTACGTTCCGCGCCGGTACTCCGTGCTCGGCACCAACGGGTTCGGCCGCTCCGACACGCGCGAGAAGCTTCGCCGGTTCTTCGAGGTGGACCGTCACCACGTGACCGTGGCGGCGCTCAAGGCGCTCGCCGACGACGGTGCGATCCCGGTGGCCAAGGTCTCCCAGGCTCTCGAGAAGTACGGGATCGATCGCGCCAAGCCCCATCCGTGGACGGTGTAGGCCATGAACACCATCGAGGTCAGGGTTCCCAACATCGGCGACTTCAAGGACGTCGGCGTCATCGAGGTCTTCGTGAAGCCGGGGGACCCGGTGAAGTTCGACGAGTCGCTCTTGGCGCTCGAGTCCGACAAGGCGACCATGGACGTGCCTTCTCCCGCGGCCGGCACCGTGAAGGAGGTCAGGCTCAAGGTGGGCGATCGCGCCAGCGAGGGCACGCTCATCCTCCTGCTGGATGCCGCCGAGGAGAGAGAAGCGGCGAGGCCCGGCGCGGCTGCGCCCTCACCGGAGTCGGGCGAGCAGCTCGCCGCCGCTCCTGCTCGCGAGGCACCACCGGCGACTCCGGGCCCTGCTCGGCTCACGCCTGGCCTGGGGCCCTCGGTGCAGCCCCGGGGTGGTGGGACGGCCGTGAGCCCGCCTTCACCTCCGGCCGTCCCGTTGGCGCAGGGCCCGGTCGACACCGCGACCGCGTTGGCCCAGCCCGCGCCCTCCGACGCAGCCGGCGGGCGGAAGGTGGCGCACGCCTCACCGTCCGTTCGCAAGGTCGCGCGGGAGCTGGGGGTCGATCCGCTGCGCGTTCAGGGCACCGGTCCGAAAGGCCGGATCCTGCTCGAGGACGTCCGGCGCTTGGTGAAGCAGGTGATGAGCGGCCCGGTCCCCGTCGGTGCCGCCGCGGGGGTTTCCGCCGGCGCTGGCGCGCTCGATCTGTTGCCGTGGCCGCGCGTCGATTTCGCGAGGTTCGGGCCCATCGAGACCAGGCCGCTGTCGCGGATCAAGAAGATCTCGGGCGCCAACCTCTCGCGCAACTGGGTGATGATCCCGCACGTCACGCAGTTCGAGGAGGCCGACATCACCGAGCTCGAGGCCTTCCGCGTCCGGCTCAACGAGGAGAACGGAAAGGCCGGGGTCAAGGTGACCCTGCTCGCCTTCCTGGTCAAGGCGTGCGTCGCCGCGCTGAAGAGGTTCCCCGAGCTCAACGCCTCGCTCGACGGCGAGAGCCTGGTGCTGAAGCGCTACTTCCACATCGGTTTCGCCGCCGACACGCCGAACGGCCTCGTCGTGCCCGTCCTCAGGGAGGCGGACCGGAAGGGCGTGCTCGAGATCGCAAAGGAGCTCTCCGAGCTCGCCGCCAAGGCGCGCGAGGGCAAGCTCGGGCCCGCCGAGATGCAGGGTGGCTGCTTCTCCATCTCGAGCCTGGGCGGCATCGGCGGGACGTCCTTCACCCCGATCATCAACGCTCCCGAGGTCGCTGTCCTCGGCGTGTCGCGGACCGCGACCAAGCCCGTCTGGGATGGCGCGAAGTTCACGCCGAGGCTCTTGCTCCCCCTCTCGCTGTCCTACGACCACCGCGTGATCGACGGCGCCACCGCGGCGCGGTTCACGACCTACCTCGGCCAGCTGCTCGCCGATCTGCGGCGGTCTGTGCTGTAGCCACTACCGAGTGTTCCAAGGACGCCGCGCCGTACGCGCCGACGAAGGCCAGGCGCGAGAAGCTCGTGGAAGCGTTCGTCGGCGGCAAGCGGCGGGGCCTGTCCCGCTTCCCGGTCAGTGCAGCGGACCGATCCGGCGACAGGAGGCGGCGCAGGTGCGGCACGCCGTGACGCACGCCTTCATCTGAGCGTCCCCGACGAAGATCGAGCACCAGCGCTCGCACGCCGAGCAGGCATCCGCGCACAGCATGCACAGCCGAGCGCTGTAGGTCGAGCCGCGCACTATCAGCTCGCCGCTCAGGCGGCACAGATCGGTGCAGTCGCGGATCAGGCGGACGTGCTCCTGCGACGAGTACTCTCCCCCTCTGCGGAGGCAGTGCTCGATCGTCTGCTCGCAGGCAAGCGCGCACGCGAGGCAGTCGCGGACGCCGCTCTGGATCTCCTCGTTCATCTGTGTGAAGTGCGGGGACTCCTGCAAGAGGTCGAGCCCGTGTATCCGGGGTTCCTCCCTGCCAAGCGTCTCTACGAGATCGTGAAGGCTGGCCATGTGAGCTCCTGGTCGATTGGTTAGGCGTCTATGCTGGCCATCGCTCCCCGCTCGGCAACGACCAGGAAGGTTCGCCTGGTGCAATGCGCCTCCTGGCCGCGGGTGCAGGGGAGGGTGTGGGGAGCCGTTAGCCAGGCGGGCGCCGCGCCGGACCACCGCCGTGGGGCTGCGCGAGGCGGCGCTCTCCACGAAGCAGGCAAAGGCGTTCAGGCGCGTTTCTGGATTGGGCGACCGAATAGCGTCCAATCACGGAAGATGTCCTCGGCGTTGACTCGAATGGTCTCTGGGCCAAGAGAGAGCGTCGCTCGTTGCCGCGAGGGTCTTTCGCACAGCCCGTGGAGCGCCATCCCGAGGTCGTCACTAGATACCGAGGATCGTTGCGCGGCCACGTGGAGGGACCCACCGTGACGGGTCTGGCGATCAGCGAGGCGCTCTCTGACACGCCCCTCTCTCTCGAGCAGCGCGTCCTCGCCGAGCAGGTGCAGATGCTCTACGCCCGCGCCCCGGTTGCGCAGGCGACGGTGGTGGTGAACGCGTCCATCGTCTCCTGGGTGTTCTGGGGCCTCGTCCCGCCCGGGTGGTCGGTGGCGTGGGTAGCTGTGCTGTGCGCGCTGGCGGCGGCGCGAATCGGGCTGGCGCGTGCCTATCGCCGAAACGGCGTAGAGCCCGCCGATGCAAGGGTTTGGGCGCGCCGTTTCGCGGCGGGAGCCGCCCTCACGG
>MEMX01000083.1:54479-58724 GCA_001768075.1 Anaeromyxobacter sp. RBG_16_69_14
CCGCCGCCCTCCTCTTCTACGCGCCGAAATCGCCCGCCCACCAGATGTTCCTCGCATTCGTCCTGGCCGGCATGACCGCGGGCGCCGCGGCGAGCAACGCCAGCTATGCGCCGGCCTTCGTGGCATTCGCCGTGCCCGCGCTGCTGCCGATGGTGGTGCGGTTGACCGCGGAGCGCGACCCCATTCACGCCGCCATGGCCGTCATGATGGGACTGTTCGGCGTCGCGCTGGCCTGGATCTCGCGCTCCGGTGGCCACGCCGTCGAGGAGGCGATCCGCCTGCGCGTCAGGAACGAGGCGCTCGTCGAGGGGCTCTCCGCAGCGCAGGAGCGCCTCGAGAGTCTCAACGCCGGCCTCGAGCGGCGCGTCGGCGAGCGCACGCGCGAGCTCGAGCGGATGCTCGCGCTCCGCAGGGCCTCGGAGGAACTCGTGGAGCAGCGCAACGAGGAGCTGCGCGAGGCCGACCGGCGCAAGAACGAGTTCATCGCCGTCCTGTCGCACGAGCTCCGCAACCCGCTCGCATCCATCCGGAACAGCCTCTACCTGCTCCACCGCGCACCGCCCGGCAGCGAAGGGCTCGTGCGGGCGCGAGAGATCATTCACCGCCAGACTGGGCATCTCACCCGCCTCGTCGACGACCTCCTCGACGTGACCCGTATCTCGCGAGGCAAGGTCGAGCTTCAGCGCGCGTGCATCGACGCTCGCGAGGTCGTGCGCCGTGCCTGTGACGATCATCGGGCGTCCTTTCATGATCGGAGTCTTGGACTGCGCGTCGAGATCTCCAGCCCGGTCTGGATCGAGGCCGACGAGACGCGCATCGCCCAGGTCGTCGGCAACTTGCTCCAGAACGCCGCCAAGTTCAGCCACGAAGGCGGAGCCGTGACCGTCAGCGTCGGTACCATCGAAGGGCAGGCCCAGATCCGGGTGTGCGATGACGGTATCGGCATCACCCCCGACCTCTTGCCACGGGTATTCGAGCCGTTCGTCCAGGCCGATTGTGGACTTGCACGGACGAAGGGTGGCCTCGGCCTCGGGCTCGCCCTGGTGAAGGGGCTCGTAGAACTGCATGGCGGCTCCGTGGGCGCATACAGCAAGGGGGCTGGCAGTGGCGCCGAGTTCGTCGTGAACCTCCCCCTGGCGCCCGAAGCTGCGGTGGGGAAATCGCTCTGACTCGCCTATGCTTCGCGTCTGATAGCGCATGCCACATGAACTGACGCTCGAGATGGGGGGCGCGGGGGGAGAGTTCTCCCCTCCGCTTGAGGCGCCGCAAGGCGCCGGACATCAGCTCACAGCGGCGGCGGTGCCGCTGGAGAATCACATCAACTGATCGCCGCTGTGAGGCTCATGGGCACGGATCTGACCAGCGAGGAGCGAGCGGCGCAGCGGCGGATGCGGGCCATCCGCAACCTCGGGATCATGGCTCACATCGACGCGGGCAAGACGACGCTCACCGAGCGCTTGCTCTTCGTGGCGGGCCGGACCCACCGGATGGGCGAGGTCCACGAGGGCGAAACGGTGATGGACTGGATGGATCTCGAGCGGGAGCGGGGCATCACCATCACCTCTGCGGTCACGAGCCTCGAGTGGCGCGGCTGCGAGCTGCACCTCATCGACACTCCCGGGCACGTCGATTTCACCATCGAGGTGGAACGGAGCCTGCGGGTCCTCGACGGCGCGGTGGCGGTCTTCGACGCCGTGCACGGCGTCGAGCCTCAGAGCGAGACGGTGTGGCGGCAGGCCGACCGCCACCGCGTCCCACGCATCGCCTTCGCCAACAAGATGGATCGCGTGGGCGCGGACTTCGCGGCGACCCTGGCCTCCATGCGACGCCGCTTTCCGGACCAGGCGATCGCTGCCGTCCACCGCCCGATCGGCGCCGAGACGGCCTTCGAGGGCTTCGAGGACCTCGTTGCGCGGAGCGCGGTCCGCTTCTCGGATCCCGAGGACCCGCGGGCCTTCGCCGTCGAGGAGGGGCTCACGGCCGCCGGCGAGGCCGCCCGAGGATCCCTGGTCGAGACCCTGGCCGATCTCGACGACGCGGTGGCGGAGGCCGTGCTCGAGGACCTGGACCCCGACGAGGCCGCCCTCCGGGCCGCAATCCGCCGTGCGACCCTCGCTGGCCGCTTCGTGCCGCTGCTCTGTGGCTCCGCCCTGCACAACAAGGGCATTCCGCAGCTGCTCGACGCGGTGTGCGAGTGGCTCCCTTCCCCGCTCGACGTGCCACCGCCCTCGGGGACACACCCCGAGACCGGCGCGGAGGAGGTGCGATCCGCCGACGAGGACGCCCCGCTCCTCGCCCTCGCTTTCAAGGTGTCGCTCCTCGACGAGAAGCGCCGCTTCGTGTTCCTCCGCCTGTATGCTGGCCGCATCGCCGAGGGCGACGAGGTCTGGAACGCGAGCCTCCGGAAGGCCGAGCGCGTGTCGCGCGTGCTCCGCATGCACGCGGCCCAGAAGACCCGCGTGCCGGTGATGGGCGCGGGCCAGATCTTCGCCGTCATGGGGCTCCGGGAGACGCGCACCGGCGACACGCTCTCCGACCCCCGCCACCCCGCCGTCCTGGAACGCATCTCCGGGTACGAGCCGGTGATCTCCCAGTCCATCGAGCCTTCTACTCCGGGTGAGCGGGACGCCTTGCTCGAGGCCCTGGGACGCATCGCCGACGAGGATCCCACCCTCCGTCACGGTGAGGACCGCGAGACCGGACAGCTCCTCGTCTCCGGTATGGGAGAGCTACACCTCGAGGTCGTGGCCGAGCGTCTTCGCCGGGAGTTCAAGCTGAGGGTCCGCACCGGGCGCCCCCAGGTCGTCCTGCGGGAGACCCTGACGGTCGAGGCCTCCGGCGAGGGCACCTTCGAGCGGACCATGGACGAGGTCCGGATCTTCGCGCATGTCGCGGTCCGTGTGGCGCCGCTGAAGCGCGGCCAGGGGTTCCGGTTCCAGGTCTCCGCCGGGGCCGCGTCCCTGCCGTTCCTGCGCGAGGAGGTCCGCCAGCTGGTCGAGCAGGGGGCGCGCGAGGCGGCGGAAGGAGGCGTCCTGGAGGGCCATCCGCTGCAGGACGTGGAGGTCGTCCTCGTGACCGCCACCTGGCGAGAGGGGTCGTCCCGGCCTTTCGCCTACAAGGTCGCGGGGGCGGACGCCGTCCGCCAGGCTGCCAGGCGGGCGGGGCCGGTGCTCCTGGAACCGATCGCGCGGCTCGAGGTGGTCGTGCCCGAGGAGCACCTGGGTGAGGTCCTCGGTGGCCTCCAGCGGCGCAAGGGCACCATCCTGGACGTGTCGGAGCGAGCCGCGGCGGTGAAGGTGATCCAGTGCGAGGCGCCGATGAGACGGATGTTCGGCTACGCGACCGAGCTCCGTTCCCTCACCCAGGGGCGGGCCGTGTTCACCATGCGCTTCGATCGGTTCGACGTGGCGGGGTGACGGGGACCCGCTCGTCGTCCCATCCGCGCGCAGAGCGCGTCTCGTGCAGGCCTCGAACGGGACAGTCACGGGCGCTGGAGAAGCCGCGCGTCGCGAATCCGTCACGTATTGGGCACGTCCGCGCCGTGCAAAAGGTGGGCGCCGGAGTGACGATGAGCCCATGAGCGCGGGTCGAGGTCACGAGCTGCTGGCACTGGCGTTTCTGGTGTGGGCATCGCTTTTGGGGCTCGTCTACGTGCTCCTGCGGCTCGCACGCGGCGCACCCCTCAGGAGGCGCGACCGGAATGCGGGGAACCACTTCCAGCCCCGCTGAGCCGACTTCAGGAGCCGGTCCCGCGGGCGGCGGCGCCCTTCTTGCCGCCGCTCGGCCATTCCGTGGTGACCAGCTCCCAGGTCACGCTTGCGCGATCGAGTCGGTACCCCTTGGCGCAGCGACAACCAGGTACGCGGCAAAGGAGAAAGACGAGCTGCGGGGCCGCCTGGACGTCGACCTGGTGGTCCGAATCGGGGTGCCCGCACTCCGTACAGGTCATGGAATCGGGATCCGAACAGAGCACAGTCCGCAGTCTACGATAGTTGAGGACCGTGCGTCTGCCGGTTTGGGGCGCCCACCGTGAGGACAACACTTGAGGGGACACCGATGCAGATCGACGAAGACGTGATCGACCGGAACGCCGAGGAGGGGGCGCGGGTGGTGGCGCTGGCGCTCATCGCCGAATGCGACCGAGCCGCCGGGCGGCTCGAGAGCGGCGAGGACGACGAGGCGCTCCACGACTTCCGGGTGGCGCTGCGACGCTTGCGCACGACGCTGCGCGCGTTCCGTCCGTGG
>MEMX01000083.1:58742-60411 GCA_001768075.1 Anaeromyxobacter sp. RBG_16_69_14
CCATGATGGAGAAGCGGCTCCGCAAGCTCGCGCGCGCGACGAACGCCGCGCGGGACGCGGAGGTGCAGCTCGGGTGGTTGTCGGCGCAGCGATACGGGATCGCCGGGCGGCAGCAGGCCGGGCTCGAGTTCTTGTGCGATCGGATTGCCGGCTGCCGTGACGGCGCGGATGGCGAGCGCGCTCGCCTCCTCGCGCGCTATGCGCGAATGTCGGTCAAGCTGGCCCGGCGCCTGCAAACGTACGAAGGGCACGTCGATGCCTCGGCCGCGAGCGGCCCATTAGGCGGCGTGCTCGGGACGCTGCTCTCGGACCAGGTCGGCGCGCTGCGGCAGCGGCTGGGCGCGATTCGTACCGCGGGAGACGACGAGGACGTCCACCGGGCGCGGATCGAGGCCAAGCGCCTGCGCTATCTCCTCGAGCCGCTGCGCGGAAACTGTCACGCGGACGCCCGCGACGTGGTGAAGCGCTTGAAGTCCCTGCAGGACGCGCTCGGCGAGCTCCATGATTGCCACGTGCTCGCCGGCGAGATCGCTTCGGCGCTCGTGGACGCCTCCGCGGAGCGCGCTCGGAAGCTCTTCGCCGCGGTCTACGATGCGGGCTCGAGCGGCGCCGAGCTGCGCGCCCAGTTCCGCGGTAGCGCGCGGCCGGGCCTCCTCGCCCTGGCGCGTATCCTGCGACAGCGGCGCGACGCGCTCTTCGCCGGCCTCGAGCGCGAGTGGCGTGCCGAGGGCATCGCGGCGCTCGCAACGGAAGCACAGGCCATCGCCGGAGCGTTGGAGGCGCGCGTCGGGGGCAAAGTCGAGAGCGAGCGCAAGTACCTGCTGGCGGCCGTTCCGCCGCGGGCGGAGGAGGTCCCCGCGCTCGAGATCGCACAGGGCTGGCTCCCCGGTGCGCGGTTGCACGAGCGCATCCGGCGGGTGCGCGGGCCCGAGGGAGAGCGCTACTGGCGCGGGCTCAAGCAGGGGATGGGGCGCCAGCGGCTGGAGGCCGACGAGGAGACGACCCGTGAAGTTTTCGAGGCGCTCTGGCCCTTCACCGAGGGTCGGCGCGTGTCGAAGCGCCGGCGGAAGGTCGAGGACGCCGGGCTCACCTGGGAGATCGATCAGTTCCTCGATCGCGACCTCGTCCTGGCGGAGGTGGAGTTGCCCGTGCGCAGCGTCGATGCGCCTCTGCCGGAGTGGCTGCGCCCGCTCGTCGTGCGCGAGGTTACCGATGACCCCGCGTACTACAACGAGGTCCTGGCACTGTCCGCGCCGGGCGCCGCGCCCTCCGAACGCGAGGCGCAGCCGGAGCCGGGGAGGCCGCCGGAACCTGATGCGGAGGTCGGACGCGCCGATGGGCCCGCGGCTGGCCTGCGATAGTTCGCGCCGGAGGCGCTGCCGCCGGGTACCTCGATCGGAGAACGCTGCTCGCGGGTGAACAGCTCCAGGTCGCGGCGCAGCGCGCGGCACAGGAAGAGCAAGCTGATGTGCCCGCGCGGATAGAGGTGCGGCTCGACGCCCCAGGCGTGTGCGAGGTCGGCGGGGCCAGTCGTGGGGACGACCCGATCGTGCAGACCTCCTGCGATGAAGAGGCGGTGCGCGGTGGGCGCCCGCAGTGCGGGGTCGAACGGAGCGAGCGCCGCCCCGAGCAGCTCTTCGTCCGGCCAGGTGGATCCGGCGCGCGTGGC
>MEMX01000083.1:60427-70702 GCA_001768075.1 Anaeromyxobacter sp. RBG_16_69_14
TAGCGCCTGCCGATAGCGGTCTGCGCCATGACGAGCGCGAGCTGCGCGGGCGCGACCAGCGCCGCGAAGTCGAGGCGCTCCGGCGCGGACGCGGCGAGCGCACCGGCTAGCCCACCCAGGGAGAGGCCCAGGAGGCCGACCGCGCCCTCCCTGGCTGCCATCGCTGCGCACAAGCGGAGCTCGAGGACGAGCTGCTCGAAGACGGCGCGCAGGCGAACCAGGTCGAGGGAGACAAAGCCTTCACCGCTCCTCGATCCTGCCACGGCACGTTCCAGGTGGCGCGGGGGACAGACGAGCCAGACGTCTTGGCCCGCTTCCGCGAGCAGGCGCACGTAGCCGCTCACCAGCTCCGGGCGGCGGATCTTCCAGGGGGGGACGAGGAGCACGGTGCCGCGGCGCTCGCCGCGCGCGGGGGTCGCGCGCACGGACATCCGATCCCCCGGATCCAGAGGCCGCGGCGACGGCGCGGACCATGCTCCGGCGCGCGGCGGCGGTTCGGGGAGAGGAGGCAGCGGGCCGAAGCAGGAGAGGGGTGACGCCGCCGTGAGCCGGCACGGCTCCGGCTCGCGGGGAACCCGATCTTCGGTCCAGATGGCGAGCGCATCCAGGCTGCGGTGCAAGAGGCTGAAAGCCAGCACCGACCCATCATGGCGACTCCGTCACCGTTTCGCCATATGTCCTACCGGGTATCGCCAGCGCGGCCAGTGCCAGCCCCTCGAAGAGGATGTGGGCGGCGAGGTGACTCGTGATGTCGGCGTGGTCGAAGGGAGGGCAGACCTCCACCACGTCCATGCCCACCAGCGCCACGCCTGCCAGATCGCGCACGAGCTGCAGCGCCTCGCGCGAGGTGAGCCCGCCCGGTACCGGTGTCCCTGTGCCGGGCGCGAACGCGGGATCGACCGCGTCCACGTCGAAGGAGAGGTAGGCGGGGCGGTCGCCGACCGCGTGGCGGATCTCGGCGGCGACGGCGGCGATGCCGCGCTGCCCGACGTCCTCCATGGTGTGCACCCGCGCGCCGTGGCCTGCACCCAGCTCCGCGTCGCGGGCGCCGGCCCACGGACCGCGCATGCCCACCTGGTGCAGCTGCCCCCTCGCGACGAGCCCTTCCTCCAAGACGTGGCGGAGGGGCGTGCCGTGGTGAAACTGCTCCCCCCAGGTCTCCGGCCCGCTCGTGTCGAAGTGAGCATCCACGTGTACGACGGCGACCGGACCATGTCGTCGCGCCACGGCGCGCAGCGCGGGGAGCGCCACGGAATGGTCACCGCCCACGACGAACGGCACCGCCCCGGCTGACAGCACGGCGCTGACGGCGCCCTCGACCCGGTCGCGCACCGCCGCCGCGTCGAAGGGCGGGAACGCCACGTTGCCACCGTCTACCGGGCACAGGCGATCGAAGACCGACACGCGGTGCGACGGATGGTAACCCTGCAGGAGCGCGCTCACCCGGCGGACCTCGAACGGCGCCAAACGTGCGCCGGGGCGATAGGTCGTCCCGCCGTCGTAGGGTACCCCGAGGAGTACAGCGCCCGTCCCATGCGGAACCCCCACCGCGGTAGGCGCGCCGGGCAAGCGGAAGAAAGGGATCTGACCGTGGGTCAGGTACTCGAA
The DNA here is from genome assembly GCA_001768075.1 of Anaeromyxobacter sp. RBG_16_69_14. Classification (GTDB taxonomy): domain Bacteria; phylum Myxococcota; class Myxococcia; order Myxococcales; family Anaeromyxobacteraceae; genus Anaeromyxobacter_A. The sequence goes on from MEMX01000083.1 coordinate 62,036, forward strand.
GGCGGATTGCTGGGTCATGGATCTCCTCGAAGCAACCGAACCACCTCGGCGCGGGACGCCCGCGCGAGCTCGAGCGCGCTGCCGTGGGCTCCGGGCAGGATGGGCACCCCCAAGCGGACGAATGCGCGGGCGCGCCGCGCGCCGGCTAGCTGCAACCAGTGTGGCAGGAAGGCGTCGTTGCCCACCCACGCCAGCTCGGGGGGATCGTACGCGAGGGCGATGGGCACGATCGGCACGCCCGCGCTGCGAGCCAGCCCGAAGAGGCCCTTGCGAAACGGAAGGACGGTGTGCCCTCGCGTGGTCGTGCCCTCCGCGAAGTTCAGGACCGGGAGGCCGTGCCCGAACGCCACCCGGGTCTGGCGCAGCACGCGCATCCCGCTGTTCGTGTCGCCACGAGTGATGAAGACGACGCCGAGCTCGCGCGCGATGGTGCCCACCACGGGCCACCCCGCCACGTCGGCCTTCGAGATGGGCACGCAAGGGAGGAGGCTCGCCACGACCAGCGGGTCGAGCCAGCTCACGTGGTTCGCCGCCAGGATGGCGGGGCCGAGCGGGAGCGGCCCGTGGGCGTCGAGCTCGATCCCATGCAGCTCGAGCATGCGGCGCGAGACGTCGCGCAGGACGATGGCGCGCTCGCGCGCGCCGTCGCGTATCGAGGCGCCCCGCAACCGTTTCAGCCGGATCGCGGTGGTGAGCGTCGCGAGCCCCACGCCTGCGGCGCGCGAGCCCGTCCGCGCCAGCCGTCCGGTTGCCGGCTCGGGGACGTCCCACTGGACGCGGACCAGCTCCAGCGGGCTCATGCCGCGCCCGCCACCCGATCGTCGCGGTCGAGCAGTCCCAGGCGGCGCAGTCTCGTCTCGATGCGCTGGAAGGCCCGTCGCTCGATGCGCGAGACCATGCGCCGGTCGCCCGGCCCGTAGAAGTCCTCGCGCATGCCGACGTTGGTCGCGCCCAGCGCGGTGTGGAGCGCGCGCGCCGCCAGGTTGTCCTCCTTCACAGTGAACCAGCAGGAGTCGACCTGGCCCACCAGCCCGCCGATGAGGGCGCGCAGGAGCTGGAACGCGACCCGCGAGCCCTGCAGCTCGGGCGCCACGGCCAAGGTAGTGCAGTAGGCCTCGCGCTCGCGGACGAAGCAGAGCACGTACCCCACCGCACGCTCGCCCTCCACGGCGATGAAGCAGGTCTCCTGGAAGAACTCGCAGCAGAGGCGGACGTAGTACGCACCCAGCACGCCCTCGCCGTTCGCACCGAAGACCTCCTCCTCGAGGCGCATCAGCTCGGCGAAGTCATCCTGGCGCAGCGATCGGATCCGACGTTCGTTCATGGCTCCTCCTGAGCCCCGAACGGTACGTTACGACCGTGAGCGCACTGTCACGCGATGGCGACGTTTTCGTGAGGCCTGGTCCGTCGGGATGCTTCACGGGTTGGCGAGCGCTCGCCAACTTCGTCACCCGAGAAGGTCTGATAGCGCATGCCTCATGAACTGACGCTCGAGATGGGGGACGCGGGGGGAGAGTTCTCCCATCCGCTGTCACTTCTCGGGGATCCCCGCCTCTATGCGTGCTCCGAGCTGGAGGAGCCGGCCGAGATCGTCGGCGTTGCGCCAGGTCTCGAGGATCTTCCCGTCCACGATCCGATGGATGAAGGTCGCCGTGAACGTCTGCCGTCGACCACGGGCGAGGATCCCGAGGAAGCTCTCCTGCACGCAGGCGTTCGTCGCACGCACCACGACCTTGTCACCCTCGGCGATGACATCGTCGATCGTCCACTTCTGCTCGATCGGGCCGATGATCCGGAAGAGCTCGCGGACCCCGTCCGGTCCACGGGGGAGCCCCGGCGGACCGCCGTGGATCGTCCAGGCGCCGTCGGTCATCGCGCAGATCGCCTCGATCCTGTGTTCGGTGACGAGCTCGAACCACCGCCGAGCGACCGCCTTGCTCTCCTCGATGGAAGCCATGGCCGTCCCTCCCTGATGGCCTAACGTAGTCGGCACCCCTCCTCGCCGCACGTGCACCACGGAGCGCGATCTCGGCTGCGGTTTCGCGCAGCGAGCGTCCAGGTCCAGGTCCAGGAAGGTCGCCGAAAGCCAGCGGCCACATTCCTAAAACGGAGCAGCCTGGACGAAGGCGATCGCTCGCCTCACGTCCAGGCCGCTCTGACCTTCATGAGCTCAGGCGACAACTCGTCACGCGGGGCTGCTCGCCCGCGCCACGGACCTCACTCGCAGAGATCGACCTTCATGTCCCAGTTCTTGATGCGCATGGTGCCGTTCTTCTGGAGGTTCAGCTGCATCTTGAAGGCGCGGTCCCAGAGCTGCGGCTCGTGGCCCGTCTTCTTCTTCAGGCAGTCGATGGTGGCCATCTCGAGGTACTCCCGCATGATCGGCTGGTACTCGGGGTGGACGCACTTGTCGATGATGACCTTGGCGCGATCCCTGGGCGAGAGGCCGCGGACATCGGCGAGGCCGCGCTCGGTGACCATGACGTCGAGGTCGTGCTCGGTGTGGTCGATGTGCGAGCAGTGCGGCACGACGCAGGAGATCCCCAGGGGATCCGTCTTCGTCGGACGCGTTGACGGAGTGTGGACGACCGAGATGTAGGCGTTTCGGAGGAAGTCACCGGAGCCCCCGAGGCCGTTGATCATGCGGGTGCCGCCCACCAGCGTGGAGTTGGCGTGCGCGTAGATGTCGATCTCCACCGGCGTGTTCATGGCGAGGCAGCCGAGGCGGCGGATCGGCTCGGGCGCATTCGAGATGGAGAGCGGTCGGAGGATGATCTTGGAAGCGTACTTGTCCCAGTTGGCGAAGAACCGCGGGAACCCCGGATCCTCGGAGAGGGAGAGCGAACACGACGACGCGAAGTCGAGCTTGCCGGAGTCGAACAGGTCCAGCATCGTGTCCTGGAGCACCTCGGTGAAGACGGTCAGGTTGTAGAAGTCGCCCTTGGCCAGGCCGCCGATGACGGCGTTGGCGATGGAGCCGACCCCCGACTGGATGGGCAGGAGGTTCTTGGGCAGGCGGCCCGCCTTCACCTCGCTGTGGTAGAAGTCCATGATGTGGCCGGCGATGGCGTCGGAGCTCGCGTCCATCTCGGTGAAGGCGCGGCCCTTGTCCCGGTGCTTCGACTCGACCACCGCGATGACCTTGCTCAGGTCGATGGGCACGTAGGGGGTCCCGATCCGGTCGCTCGCCTTGTTGATCAGGATCGGCTGGCGGTTCGGAGGGTTCTCCAGCATCAGGATGTCGTGCATCCCTTCGAAGGAGGGCTCGCCGGTGTTCACCTCGAGGATGAGCTTGTCCGCGATGGAGACGATCTCGGCCACGACGCCACAGGAGGTGGTGAGTGCCAGCCCGCCGTCCTCGTTGACGGCCGAGACCTCGATGACGCCGATGTCGAGGCTGCCGCCGACGTCCTTGGTATAGAACCCGTACTTGAGGTCCTGGGCGAACATGGAAAGGTGCTTGTCACCCATCCGGATGCGACCGGTGTTGATCCCCTCCTGGATGTTCTTTCCGGTCTGATACGGCCAGCGGCGATCGACCATGTCGAGCTTCGCCCAGCGATCCTCGGTCTCGGCGCCGACGGAGGCCCCGATGAAGAGGTTGAACTTCATCTTGCCCTGGAGTCCGTTCTTCTCCACGTGCTCGGCGAGCGCGATGGGCACTGCCTTGGGATAGCCGGCGGGGGTGAATCCGGACCAGCCCAGGTTCATTCCGGACTTGAAGAACGGGATGGTGTCCTCGGCCGACATGATCTTCGAGTGCAAGCTCTTGCACCTGACTCGCTTCAGCATTTCGGACATTTGTTCCTCGCTTCGTTCGGTTTTTGTTTCCGTTTTGACCGAAAAAGGAGTGACCCCGGCTGAGAAGGCCAGCCTGGTGAAGTTCGGTCACATTGTCGCGGTTCGTGCCACTGCGCCCTCGACTGCGTTACGTCGGCCGACGACGGTTAACCCTCTGTTTTGACACACATCAAGCTGATACACGCCTTCAGTGAACGATCCATGCCATGCCACGCGGGACCCGTCATGACGCGATGTGTCGCATGCGACGGTTCGCGCGTGCGCCTCGATCGAGAACCCTGCGGAGATCCCTTGAAAGGAGGCGATCGTAGGGGGCAAGCGCGGTGCTGTCCCTGAAGGGGCGCGCGGCGATCTGCCGCACTATTTGTGAAGAGCAGAGTGCGGCTGGCACCGTATGCCGCTCCCGGGGGCGGGCATTCGCCCTGCCCCGCGCGCGCATGGCGAGCGGTTCCACGGAAGGTGGGCGCGAATCACCCGACGCCGAGGCGGATGTGGAACGTCGTTCCTCGGCCGAGCTCGGAGTCGAAGGTCAGCGTGCCCGCGTGCTTGTCGACGACCACGCTGCGCGCGATCGAGAGTCCTTGACCGGTGCCCCGGCCGACGTCCTTGGTCGTGAAGAACGGATCGAAGACCCGATCGCGGATCTCCTCGGGGATGCCGGTGCCTGTGTCGGAGATCGAGACGCGAACCGAGTCGCCCTCGGGACGGGTCTCCACGCGAATGAGCCCTCTCCTGTCGGTGCCGTGGATGGCCGATTCGATGGCGTGGGCTGCATTGACGATCAAGTTCAGGAACACCTGGTTCAGCTCGCCGATGTGGCAGGGCACGGGGGGCAGCTCACCGTAGTCGGTCTCGATGTCGGCGACGTACTTGTACTCGTTGCGCGCGATGGTGAGCGTGCTGGCGATGGCGCGGTTGAGGTCGGCCGGCGACTTCTGCTTCTGCTCGGGGTGCGCGAACTCCTTCATCGAGCGGACGAGCGTCGCCACCCGGCCGAGGCCCTCCACGGAGCGCTCGAGCGCCTTGGGGATGTTCTCCATGAGGTAGTCGAGGTCCGCCGCGTTCTCGGCCTCGTCGAGATCGGTCAGCGCCCGAGGGTCCATATGACCGGCGGCGGCGGCGCGGAGCTGTCTGTACTTGCCGACGAGCCCCGCCAGGTCGCCGAATGAATCTCGGATGAAGTGGATGCTGTCGTTCACGAACTGGATCGGCGTGTTGATCTCGTGGGCGATGCCCGAGGCCAGCCGTCCTACCGACTCGAGCTTCTGCGCTTGCATGAGCTCCGACTGCGCCTGTCGGAGGTTCGTGAGCGCCCCCTGCAATTCCTGCCGCTGGGCCACGAGCTGACGGGTCTTCTCCGCGACCACGCGCTCGAGCGCGATGTTCTGCTCCAGAACCGCGAAGGCGGACTCCCCGCTGGCGACCTTCTCCTCGACGCGGCGCATGAGAACCGCGATCGTCTTCTGCGCTGCTGCGAGGCGCTCCTCGAGTTTCCTAGGTTCCATGCTGGGTTCCAGTTCGAGGGTCCATTCGGGGTCTCGGGCGGCAGGCTCCATCTCCTTCAAGCGTCGACGACGCGTGCGGATGCGACCTGGCCCGGTACCTCATTCTCCGAGTGCAATGCCGGTGAAGGTCTGGTTCACGTGCACCGCGTTGAACTGCTCCCCGTAGGTGCTGAATCCAATGACCTTGTTCCTCGCGAGGAAGTCGCCAGCCTGCCCGTCGAGGTGGCCCTGCTCGAAGTCCAGTCGCCGCAGGACGCAGTCGCAGCCGATGACCAGGGACGGCGTGCCGATGTCCCGCGTCGCGTCGCGAAAGCCCTTCGCCAGGGTCGTGAGCGGTTCCATGCTCTTGCCGATCGTGAGCACGAGGCCTTCGTCGATCGCGCAGTACAAGGTGACGCTCAGGTCGGGGTTCACCTTCTGGATGCTGCGCACGTAATCGTCGGAGCCGATCCTCAGCATCACCGGGTTGCTCGAGAACACGTTCGAGTCGAGCTGGTCCAGCGACAGGCCGAGCAGCTCGGCAAAGGCCTCGGCCGCGGGCAGCCCGTTGAACTCCTTCACCACCCGTCTTTCGGGATCGGCGGCGGTGACGACCAGCTTCTTGTCGGTGGGGCCGAAGTTCTGCAGCTTGAACGCCGAGAACGGGCGCGAGGTCTCGAAGAGGGTGAAGAGCGCAGCGCCGGAGAGGAACTCGCCCTCCCAGTAGACCGACGTGCGCTCGAACTTGAGGTCGTCGTCACCGGCCGAGCCGCCGACGATGGGAACGTTGCCGAGCGACTGGTACAGGGTGGCGGCGAGGGCTTCCTCGGCCTGCGACAGGCCGTCCACCAGGATGAGCCCGAAGGCCCGTTTGCCAGGCGGCAGGTCCTCCAGCTTGGTCCGGACCCGCATCCCCACCTGCGCCGCGCGTTCCCGACACTCCGACAGCGGCGAGATGAGGTAGGGGTGTGCGACCAGATCGTCGCTGGCGAGGCTGACCGCCGTGATCCCCCCGCGCTGGTACCCGGTTGGGCCTATCTGCCCTGAGCTCGTGCAGCCCACGACCGGGCACGGGAAGGCGTCTTGGATCGCCGACCCCAGCCCCTTCAGGTCATAGGAAGAAGAGCAGAAGAAGAGCACGACCTTCATCTCGGGCTGGTCGATCGTGGCTCGAAGCTCCCGGATTGCTGCGGTGGGATCAGCCAGCTTCGAACAGCCAGGGAGGGCCGACAGGCGAGACATGGACCGCCTCGCTGCAACCGGCGTTCCCCGTGCTGTTCTCGATCAAGACGACGGTTTCGCGCTACCACAGGGGGTCCGCAGCGACCTGGAGGCGGAGTGGACCCCGCCCCACGACACATCTTCGACCGACATCAGCGCCCGCGGGTAGAGGTGCCGCGCAGGACGACCTGGTACTCGCGCACCTTCACGCCCTTGAGCGCCTCGACCTTTCGCACCTCGAGCGCGTCCCACGGGATGTCGTGGATCTCGCCCGTGACCTCGTCCACGAAGTGGTGGTGAGGGGCCATGTGCGGATCGAAGACGACCTTCCCCTCCGCGAGGACGAGCTGTCGCAAGAGCCCCTTGCGCACGAGGAGGTTCAGCGTGTTGTAGACCGTGGCGCGAGAGATCATCGGGATGTGCGAGCGCACCTCTGCGAAGACCCGGTCTGCCGGGGGATGGGCGTCCGTGTCGAGGACGTACTCCGCGACGGCGAGCCGCTGTGCCGACGGCTGGATGCCGTGCTCGGAGAGGAGGTGCGCGAGCGCGTGGCGCGTCATCTACACCCTGTCTAAGCCGCGCCGTCGCCGGATTCAACGCGCCGCCACCCTGTACCCTGCCGGTGACGCTCGCGGTCCAGAGTAAAACCGTCTACCCCTGCGCGAACTCGAGCCGCGCCTCCCACGCCTCCTGGAACTGCTCGTCCGTGAGCGCCCCGACCGAGCGCAGCTTCACCAGCAGGTCGCGCACGCGCTCCTCCCAGAGCTGGGTGAGCGCTCCCCGCTGCCGGTACATCTCGTAGCGCACCGGGTTCGGGATCACGCTGGCGAGGAAGGCGGCCTCCTTGGGAGTGAGCGCCTGGGCGCCCTTCCCGAACCAGTGCCGCGCGGCCTGCCCGATGCCGTGGACCCCCGGTCCCCATTCGGCGAGGTTGAGGTAGATCTCGAGCAGGCGGCGCTTGTTCACCGAGGACTCGAGCGCGACCGTCGCCATCGCCTCGCGCACCTTCCGCAAGAGTGTCCGCTCCGGCGAGAGGTACAGGTTCTTCGCCAGCTGCTGGGTGATGGTCGAGGCCCCGCGCATCCGCGGCCGCTCGCCGGCGCGGGAGAGGGCGTCCTGGATCTCCTGCAAGTCGAACCCGTGGTGGGTGTAGAAGCCGGAGTCCTCGCTCGCGAGCACCGAGCGGATGACGTACCCCGGGAGCGAGGCGAGCGGAACGAAGTCGCGGTTGGCGGGCCCTATCACCACCGGCAGGGTGCGGCCGCTCGCGAGCGGCGCCCGCCACGTGAAAGGCTGGCCAAGCGTTCGCCCGTTCGGGGTAGGCGCCAGCCCTGAGGGATCGACGTCGCCCTCGATCCGCCAGGCCGACGGATGGCGGATCCTGCCGGAGACGGTGAGCCGGAGCGCCAGCTCGCCTTCCACTTGAGGTGCTTCGGGCGGAGGGCGGAGCGGCTGGGGGAGAGCGTCGAGCGCCGCCTTCCAGTCCAGCTTGTTGGCCCGGACCGAGAGCTCGAAGCGCGGCTCCGGGCGCGCCTCGAGATCCAGGGTGATTTCCGCCCCGGCCCTCCCGGTGGCGCCGAGGTCGAGCCGGGCGGCCCCGAGCGCCAGGCGTCCGGCGGCGGCGTCCCAGCGCAGCGCGCCCGTGAGGCGCAGCGCGAGCGGGCCGACCGGCCCGGACGCCAGCTCTTCGGAGCGCAGCGTGAGGCCAGTCACCGTCGCTTCGAAGCGCGCCTCGCCCTGGGTGACGCTGTTGAGAGCCGGTGCGTCCAGCGCGAGGGAGAGAACGCCTCCTTCGACGGCGACGGGCAACCTGGCGCGCAGGGAAGCCGGGATGCACGACGGGTCCACGTGATCGAAGTGCGCGACGACGGCGCCAGCACCATTCCAGACGCTGACCCGCACATTGCCGCTCGCGCCGTTGGCCGTGGCGAGATCCGCCTTGATGATCGTCGCGGGGCCGGTGCGCTCGAGCCGCACCCGTCCGGAGAGCGGTCCCACGTCGACGGCGTCCGCGCCAGGTCCTTCTGCGAGCGCGACCCGCACCGTCATGTCCTCGAAACGGAGCTCGGGAGCGGGCGCTGCAGCCGCGGTACGCGCCGGACCCGCGGCCTTGCCGGAGCGCAGCCGCTCCAGGAACCCGGTGAGCGCCGCTCCGCGGGGT
>MEMX01000083.1:70723-71308 GCA_001768075.1 Anaeromyxobacter sp. RBG_16_69_14
TGGAGCGAGACCACCGCGGGCTCGAGACGAGCCGCGAGCAGCGCGGATAGCCGCGGTCGCACGACCGCACGTTCCAGCCTCATGACGGGCGGTGCGTCGGGCCGTTCCGGGTTCGTGATCGTGATCGGGCCCGCGACGAGCCGGAACCTCCAGTCGACGCGCGCTCCACCTTCGAGGTGAGCTCCCGGGACACGCGCTTCGAGGGCGCGCTCGACCTCCGCGCGAAGGCGTTCTCGCGAGGCCTCGCTGTTCACGGCGTGCCACGCGAGGAACGGGACGAGAGCGGCGACGACGACGAGGCTCCAGGCGAGCGCGCGCGGCCAGCGCCGGTGCGCGATCGGTAGCGGCAGGTTCAGGCGCGGCCCTGGGATCTTCTCCAGAGCGTCGAGGACGAGGCCCCAGGCGAGCGTTCGCGACCAGCGCCGACGGGCGGGCCGCAGCGGGGGTGCCAGGCGCGGACCTGGCGCCTTCACTCGATCTTTGCGGTCGGGGTCGGAGACCATGAGGGACAGCGTGAATTCTTACAGGCGCCCGCGCTGCCCGGTCAACCGCGCCGACTATCGGCGCCGCGCCGCGCGAGGCGCA
>MEMX01000084.1:0-12189 GCA_001768075.1 Anaeromyxobacter sp. RBG_16_69_14
CTGCGGTGCCGCGCGCTCCTTGGCGAGCGCGCTCGCCGCCTCGAGCGCCGCGGCGCGCACGGCCGGACGCGTATCCGAGAGCTCGCGCAGCGCGAGGTCGGCCGCACTCGGCTCGGCGAGCGCGCCCAGCGCGGCCAGGAGCGCCGCCTTCACCTCGGCGTCTTCCTCGCGCCCAAGCGCCGCTGCCACCAGCGGCGCGGCGTTCCTCGACCCGAGGGCGCGCAAGCCGTCCGCGGCGCGGCGCCGAGCCCCAGGATCGGTGGCACCGAGATCATCGAGCGAGACCTCGTAGAGCACCCGCTCCGAGCGGGTTGAGAAGGTCGGGAGCAAACGCGCCTGCTCGCGGGACACGCCGATGCGGCCGGCCGCCTCGAAACGCGTGGCGAGCGCTGGCACCGCCAGCGTGGCCTCTCGGGCAGGCGGCGTCGCAGGCGCTGACGCACCCTCGTCGACCTTCACGCCCGCCGCCTCGGCGGCTCGCTTCCATGACCGGAGCACCTCGATCTCGGCGCGCAGCTCGGAGATGAAGCCCGCCAGGTCGTCCTCACTGCCAGCGGCTTCGCCCTCACCGGCGGGAGCACCCGCCACGTGAGCACGCTCGACCATCCCCGACAGGAAGCGCTCGCGCTCCGTCTCGAGCAGGCGCACGCGCTCGCCGAGCTCCACGTTCTGCGCGGCAGCGGCGGCACGCTCCCCGCGCGCCCGCGCCGCCGCCGTCTCGAGCGCCGCCTCCCGGCCGCGCGCGGCGCCGGCCTCCTGGCGCGCCCGTACCGCGTTGTTTCTGGCGGCCTCGAGCTCGTTCTCGAGGCTCGCAACCCTGCACTCGAAGAAGACGATCTTCTCGAGCGCGCTACGGAGTAGCTCCTCGGCACTCCCGCTCACCCGACCCTCCACCATCCTACCAAGGGCGGGGATGCGACCCCGCGCCAGCATCCTCCGCCCAGGAACAAGATCGTCGAATGATCCCGAGATCTTGCGAGGATATCGGCAGCATACGGAAGCGGGATCGAAAAGGCAATCACTCAGGCGCCCCCTCCTAGGGCTATCCCTCGAGCCTACGGCCGGGGGCCTGGGAGCCCTTCCACGAGCGTCCGACGACGGTCACAAGCTGGAACGCGAAGCCCCCGGCGAGGTGAAATTCTATCCACGGCATGCAGCGCGGGCGCGGTCATCAGGGGGCCGGGGCGTCACCGCCTCCAGGTCCGCGGGAGGCGGCCCGCGGCGAGCTCGAAGAGCGCCTCGTCGCTGCGGGCGACGTGCACCACGTCGCCGCGCGTCTCGAGCACCTCGTCGTAGCGGACGACCCACTCGGAAGGGCACCAGAAGCCGCGTACGACCTCGAAGCCCCAGGGATCGCACCGCATCACCTTGCCCAGATGGCGGCCATCGGCGTCGACCACCGTCATCCCGATTCCCACGCCGCGCTCGCTCATGGTCAACTCGAGATCATACGCCGGGCTCGAAGGCGGGCTACAGGTGATCGAGGGCGTCCCCGCCGATGTTCGGCACCCATGGCAGGAGCTCGTACTGGGCGACGCCGTGCTTGACGAAAGGGTCGCCGTCGCGCACGGCGAGGAGGGCGGTGTCCGTCGAGTCGGGCAGACGCAGGAGCAGCGCGCCCCCGTAGCGCGGCTCGAGCGGCCCCGATGCCAGCAGGACGCCCCTGGCCTTGAGGTCGCGCAGGTAGGCACGGTGCTCGTCGACGACCTTCAGCACGTCTTCCAGCGGCTTGCGGTAGCGGACGATGGCGATGGCGTACATGCCCGTGCTTCTAACGCGCGCGCGGCGGTCCGTCACGCTCCGCGGGCCGCTTCACCCGGGCGGCGCGCACCTTGAGCACGCGTCGCGGAGTCGCCTCGCTCACGGTGAAGAGCCAGCCCCGATGGAAGAAGCGGTCGCCCGAGACCGGGATGGCGCCGGCGAGCGAGTTCAGGAACCCGCCCACCGTCTCGTACTGGCTGTTCAGAGGGAGGTCCCCGCCCGCCAGCTGGTTGAACTCGGCCACCGGCACGTCCCCACGGACCGTACAGGTGCCGTCGGCGTGCACTTCGACGCCCTTGGCCTGCTCCGCCTCGAACTCGTCGCCGATCTCGCCCACGATCTCCTCGAGCACGTCCTCCAGGGTGCAGATGCCCATCACCCCACCGTACTCGTCCACCACCACCACCATGTGGATGTGGCGGCCCTGCATCTCGCGCAGGAGCTGGTCAACCGGCTTCGACCAGGGTACGAAGTGCGGGGGACGCACCAGATCGCGCAGCACGATGAGCCCGGGGTGCTCCATGAGCGGCACGAGGTCGCGCGCGTGCAGCGTGCCCACCACCTGGTCGAGGCTCTCGCGGTAGACGGGCATCCGCGAGTGTCCCTCCTCGGCGAGGAGCCGCAGGATCTCGGGCACCGGCGTGTCGACGTCGATGGCGATCACCTCCGTGCGCGGCAACATGACGTCGCGCGCCACCTTCCCGCGGAACTCGAAGACCGCCTGGATGAGCTCGCTCGTCGATTGGTCGGAGGGCGAACCACCGGACCGCGCGTACTCGGCGAGCGCGCGCTCCAGCTCCTCGAGCGGGGGCGGCGGCAGCGCGAAGGCGCCGGGGCCGCCTGCCAGCGGCCGCGCCAGCCAGCCGGCAGCACGCGCCACCGGCGAGAAGAGCGCACCCAGACGGCTGGCCGGCAGGGCGAGCGCGAGCGAGAGCGGCTCTCCGTGGCGGGCTCCGAGCGCGCGACCAGCCGACGAGAGGAGGAGCGAGGTGAAGGCCGCAGCCAGGACCGCCAGGACTACCCCGGCCTCTCGAGCGGCCGGGAAGGCACGCAATCCTGCGACACCTGCCACCACCCCTGCCCCGAGCGCGGTGAGGGTGTCGAGGCCGCGCAGGAGCGCGGCGGTGGACTCCCGCCTCTCCGTCAGACCGACGAGCGCGCGGGCCCGCGCCGGGGCGCCTGCCTCCGCTGCCAGCGCCTGCGCCCGCGCCAGCCCCACGGCCGCCAGCGCGGACTCGAGCGCGGCCCCCAGCGCCCGCACGAGGAGTAGCGCGGCGGCCGCGCCGGCGAGCGCCAAGACGTGCGTGCTCCCGTCTGCCATCGGGGGGAACCTACCATGTCGCGTCCCGGTGGCCACCGCGCGACGGGCGTGCTAGTTGGCGCGCGTGACCACCTCGAACGCGCGCGCCGCCGCTCTCCTGCTCGGGCTGGCGCTCTGGTCGGCGGCTTCGTCCGCGGCTGTGCGGCAGTTCACCTTCACACCCGGGATCGCCGCCGCGCTCTGCTTCGGCGCCGTCGTCGCGGCGGCGCTCCTCATCTCCTGGGGCGCCGAGGCGGCGCAGTTCTACGTCTCGCAGGGGCTGGCGGTCGCCTTCATCGCGCTCCTGCAGGTCGTACCCGAGTTCATGGTGGAGGCGGTCATCGCCTGGGAGGCCGGCAAGACCGGCCGTGTCGACCTGGTCTTCGCCAACGCCAGCGGCTCGAACCGGCTCCTCACCGGCTTCGGCTGGCCCCTGATCTTCTTCGTCACGGACTTCTATCACCGACGGAAGCACGGGCGGCCGCTGGACGCCATCCGGCTCCGCTCCGTGCACGTGGTCGAGGTCATGGCCCTGCTCTTCGCCTCGAGCTGGTACCTCGTCGTCATCTGGAGAGGCCGGCTGACGATCCTCGACTCGGCCGTGCTGGGCGGCGCCTTCGTGGCGTACCTGTGGCTGCTCAACCGTTTGCCCGCAGAGGACGAGGAGGGCAAGGAGGACCTCCTCGCGCCGGCGCGCCTCATCGTGGACATCGAGCGGCGCTGGCTGCGCCGCGCGCTGATGTTCGGACTGTTCGCGCTGGGCGGCGTCGTGATGTGGTCGGTGGCGCACCCCTTTCTCGACGCGATGGAGCACGTCGCCATCGCGGTGGGCGTCTCGCAGTTCGCCTTCGTTCAGTGGGTGGCGCCCTTCCTCACCGAGTTCCCCGAGAAGGTGACGGCCATGTACTGGTCGCGCACCGTGAAGCTCGCGCCCATGGCGCTCCTCAACATGGTGAGCTCGACGGTGAACCAGTTCACCGCGCTCGTGGCGATGATCCCGATCGCGTACGCGCTCTCCGTGGGCGCCGCGACGCCCATCCGGATGGACCCTCTCCACCGGACGGAGATCTTCCTATCCTTCGCGACGACCCTCTACGGCGTGGCCTGCCTGGTGAAGTTCCGCTTCACGCGCGTGAACGCGATCATCATGCTCGCGCTCTTCGTCCTGCAGTTCTTCTACCAGGGCCCGATCGACGTGCCGCGCATCGGCGCTCCGGGCACCGGCTTCGACTTGCCGCCCATCCAGTCTCACCTCGCCATCGCCTGGGCCTACGTGGTGCTGGCCGTGGCCGAGGTGTCGCGCCACGCCGGCGAACTCCGCATCCGCGAGGCGCTGCGCGAGACCTTCGCCGCGATGAGGTGAGGAAGCCTGCACCCCAGGACGGCCAACCCTCTCCCTGCCCTCACCCTTCCAGGGAGAGGGGACGGGACCCATCCACGATCTGGTATAAGCCGACCTCATGGGGAAGAAGGTGCGCGTCTACGTGACGCTGAAGCGCGGTGTGCTCGACCCGCAAGGTTCCGCCGTCGGCCGGGCGCTCCGCACGATGGGTTATGAGGAGGTGGAGGACGTCCGCCTCGGGAAGTTCATCGAGCTGACGCTCAGGGACGGGCAGAGCGAGGCGGACGGAAAGAGGCGGCTCGACGAGATGTGCAAGAAGCTGCTCGCCAACACCGTCATCGAGGACTACAGATTCGAGTAGTCGGGACGCGCCGCGGCCCAGCGCGGCTCTGGAAGGAGCGGCGAAATGAACATCGGCATCGTCACCTTTCCCGGCTCGAACTGCGATCACGACGTTTACCACGTGCTGAAGCACGTCTGCGGCGGCGAGGCGCACTACGTGTGGCACAAGGACCGGTTGCCAGCCGGTCTCGACGCCGTCGTTCTCCCGGGTGGCTTCGCCTATGGGGACTACCTGCGCTGCGGCGCGCTGGCGCGGTTCTCTCCCGTCATGGAGGACGTGATCGGGTTCGCCAGGGCGGGAGGCCCGGTGCTCGGCATCTGCAACGGCTTCCAGATCCTGTGCGAGTCGGGGCTGCTGCCCGGCGCCTTGCTCCGCAACGAGTCGCTGAAGTTCATCTGCCAGGACGTGCTCGTCGAGGTGCAGGGCGTGGTGACGCCCGTGACCGCCGGCCTGCGCGGCCAGCAGCTGCGCATCCCCATCGCGCACGCCGAGGGAAACTACTTCGCCGACGCGGACACCCTCGAGCGGCTCGAGGGCGACGGCCAGATCGTCTTCAAGTACGTGGGAGGAGCGCCCAACGGTGCTGCGCGTGACATCGCCGGCATCGCGGGCGGGCCGCGCATGAACGTGGTGGGGCTCATGCCGCACCCCGAGCGGGCGTGCGAATCCATCCTGGGCAGCGCCGACGGCCGGAAGCTGTTCGACAGCCTGCTGTCGGCGGTCTGAAGGGTCGCTGCAACGTAATCTGGCAACGAAGAGAGAGCAGGCGTACGCTTTCGAGGAGGAGGAATCCGCGTCCGCTCCCTCGAGCGGAAACAGAGGATTCGGCACCCGAGCGCGCGTGCAGCTCGACCTGAGAGGATCAGCCGGGAGGCTGGAGGCGCTCTACGAAGCGCCCGTGGCGCCTCGCTTCGCCGCCGTCGTCTGCCATCCCCACCCCCTCCTGGGGGGCACGATGAACAACCACGCCACCTACCGCCTGGCGAAGGCCGTGCGCGCCCGAGGCGGCGCCTCGCTTCGCTTCAACTTTCGCGGGGTGGGCCGGAGCGCGGGGACGCACGAGGGCGGGCGCGGAGAGGTGGAGGACGCGCGAACGGGCCTCGCCTGGCTGTGCGAGCATCACCCGGAGCTGCCGAAATACGCTTGTGGCTTCTCCTTCGGCGCATGGGTCGCGCTGGAGGCGGGCTGTCCGGACGCGTCGGTGCGGGGCGTGCTCTGCGCCGGCCTGGCGCTCTCACTGCGGCAGATCGCGAGCGACATCATCCGTCGCTGCGAGAAGCCGGTGGCGGTGGTGCAGGCGGAGCGCGACGAATACGGGGCCCCTGCAGAGGTGGAAGAGGCGCTGGTCGGCGCTGCAGGAGCGCGGCGCCTCGCGCTGGTCAAGGGCGCCACGCACCTCTTCGCCGAGGATCTGCCGTCGCTGCAGCGCGAGGCGACGGAGGCGCTCGGGTGGCTGCTGGCCTACCAGGGGCCCGGGCCCCAGAACGCGATGGGCGATCTCTCCCCGGATGGCGGGGGCACTCCGTGACGCGCCTCGGACTGGCCAAGGTGGGCTCCTTCCTCCGGCAGCAGTCGGAAGAGCTGACGCGCATCTGGCGCCTCGCGCGCGCCTCCGAGCGACCTGACGTCTTCCCCGGCCTGCTCGACGACATCGTCGCGCAGTTCTTCGAGCATCTGGGCCAACTGCTCATGAGCGGCGCGGCGCCGGAGAAGGCGTGGAGCGAGCTCGTCGGGCTCGTACGCTGGCCCCCGCCTCTCGCGCCGGGAGAGCTGACGCGCGAGTGGGCCGTCCTCATGGAGGTGCTCTCGGCGGCGTGCGAGTCGGTGAACGCAGATCCGACCGTGGAGCTATGGCTCACCCGCGCGGTGGAGGCCTGCGAAGCGGGGACGATCGCTCTCGGCGGCGGCCGTGACAAGGGGCCGGCCGGGGTCGTTGTCGCGGTCGTCTTCTCCTCCATGGATCTCCGGGACAAGGGAACCGAGCGAGAGAGCGCGAGCTGACGCCCCGGCGCGCCCGCTCGCTTGCTGCTGAGGTCCGACTACCCGGGCCCGGACCCCGACCAGAGGAAATCCAGGTGGACGCCGGCGCACCGCAGCTGGTGTCGCCACGACCACCAGAACTCGGGGAAACCGTGCAGGAGGACGACGAGCGGCACGTTCTGCGGGACGTCGGGCGATCCATTGCATCCCGCAGGACGTGCCTCCGCCACGTGGAACCGAACCTCGCCAACGTCCACCATGCGATGGAGAAAGCCACTCGCGGCCGGCGTCGGAACGGCGCGCGCGATTCGCGCGGCGCGGATGCGCTGCCGGCGCGCGAGGGCTGACAATAGCTTGCCCTCGTAGAAGCGCCGCAGCGTGCGGGGAGTGACCGCGGGGGCCTCGCGGCCGTCCTCCGTCTTTCGCGCGTCGGCAGCGAGGCAGACGAGGAGCTCGACCTCCCGCGCGGAGAACCAGCGCCCGAGCGCGCCGGCGAGCTTCCCCATCTCCGTCCTGCGATTGCCGCGGCCGCGGATGAGCGCGTTCATCTCCTTCGCGGTGAAGCCCTCGCCCGCCGCGGCGACGAGCGCGTCGAAGGCCGCCTCGTCGATGTCGCCGTCGTCACCGAAGACGCCGGTGTCGAAAGGGTGCTTCCCGTCCTTGATCCGCGCGATCACGACATCGAGCGAGAGTTTCCGCTGCGTGAGGTAACCCAAGAAACCGTGGATGATCGGCGAGAGCACGAGGCGCCAGCCGACGCCGACGCCGAGGCGCGCGAGCCCGTCCCATGTCTGTCCGACCGTGACGATCCCGGTGCCTTCGGGATCGAAGAAGGCGGCGTGCCGTTCGAGGGCGCTCTTCCGCGGGGGTCCGTGAGGAGCATGGGGAGTCGCTCTGATAGCGCATGCCACATGAACTGACGCTCGAGATGGGGGGCGCGGGGGGAGAGTTCTCCCCTCCGCTTGAGGCGCCGCAAGGCGCCGGACATCAGCTCACAGCGGCGGCGGTGCCGCTGGAGAATCACATCAATTGGTCGCCGCTGTGAGTCGGGCCGGCAAGGGCAGCCTCTTGTCGACGAAGCATCGCTTGTCGGATCTACCACTAGGCCCTTGCGACCGAGGGATAGAGGGAGTTGTGTTGGCTCGAGAGGCGGTGCGGCGCGGTGAGCACGGCACGGCTGACGGGGGGGCCAGGGGGCCGTTGTCACACACCCTGGGTTTAGGCGTACCCACCTTCCACGAGAGCTATGTAGCCGAGATCACGGAGGACGCGGACGGCACATGAGGCGCATGCCACCATACCCACAATGGCACGCGTCCTCATCGTCGACGACACGGAGATTGTCAGAAAAGCGCTCGAGTTGGCGCTGAGAAGGATGGGCCACGAGATCGAGAGCGCGTCGTCCGCCCTCGCCGCGCTCGATCTGGCGCGGTCGCGGCCGCCCGACCTGGCCCTCCTCGACGTGTGCATGCCAGTCATGGACGGCGTCGCGCTGCTCACCGAGATGCAGGTCGCGCTCGGAGACCGCTGCCCCAAGGTGCTCTTCATCTCCGCCACTTCGCCGCTGGAGGAGCTGAACAGTTCGACGGCGCTCGCCCGCGTCGCCGGCCACGTGAAGAAGCCCTTCTTGCTCGAGGACCTCTCGCGAGCCGTCGTCGGGGCGCTGGCGAGCTGATCGCGGGCTCGCCTCGCTGACCACCCTCTTCACCCCGTCAGATCTGCCCGGAGCCCTCTGGCCAGCTCAAGGAGAGCTTCGGGCCAGAAGTCGTGGCCAACGACACCCTCAGGATCTGGGAGCGCACCGCGCCATGGTCGTCGGGCAGCGCCACGTGAAGGCGCCCTCCGCGGAGTACATAGAGCTCGAACTCGCGGGTGTCGGGGTCGATGAGCAGGATCTCTGACACCCCGAGCTCAGCGTAGAAACCGAGCTTCTCCCGCGACTCATCTCCCTCGGAGAGCAGCTCCACGACGAGCTCCGCGCCTTCCACGCCTCGCTCCGTGCTCTGCTCCGGACGGGCGAAGACCAGGTCAGGCACGCGGTAGTCGCGCTCCTCGCAGCCTGGCCGGTAGAACCCCGTCTCGTAGGAGAGCTCCAGACCCCGCGCCTTCGCAACGGGGAGAAGGAGCGCGATGAGCTCGCTCCCGAAGCGCTGGTGCCATCTGGAAGGCGGAGGAACCATGTGCAGGACCCCCTCCCACATCTCGTCCCAGCGATCAGCCCCCATTCGCCGGCGCTCGTCCATGAAGCTCGCCGGGGGCTTCAGGATCACAGCTCGAGCGATCGTCTCCGCGCGCGCTTGCACGACCGGCTCCCGGGCCACCATGACGTCATTATAGCCCGCCGCCGGCCGTGATGCCGTGGGCCAGCGCGCCGAAGTCCAGGAACCGCTCTCCTCCTTCGAGAATGAAGACGCAACAACGCGGAGGGCGCCGCGTCCGCCACGAGGTCGGAGGGGGCGCCGCGCGGCGCAGGACGCGGATCGGCGGCGCGCGCCCGCTGCCAACGCTTCCAGCGCGACCGCTGAGGATGTCACGTGAGGTACGGCTTGCCCCCGCGGGGCTCGCCTGCCAACGCCGACCGGCTGCATTATCAACGCGACATGCCGTCCTTCCAGGATCCGCCGCGCCTCTTCAACGCCTACGAGGCCGATCCTCTCCTGCGCGAGTACCTCTTCCGGCACCTGGGCGGCGGCTCACTCGCCGAGGTGGAGCCCGAGCTGCGCCACCTCGGCGAGCTCGCGGTGACACAGCTCCTCGAGCTACAACAAACGGATCGGCTCTCCGAGCCCCGCCACTCGCCATTCGATGCCTGGGGAAGACGCGTCGATCGGATCGAGCTCACCCCCCTCTGGAGGTGCGCTGCGCAGCTGTCGGCGCGGCATGGGCTGGTGGCGGTGCCCTACGAGCGACGGTGGGGCGCCCTGTCGCGCGTGATCCAGCTCGCGCTCTTGCACGTCATCGAGCCCTCCCTCGACGTCTATTCCTGCCCCCTCGCCATGAGCGACGGCGCCGCGCGCACGCTCCTCGATCTGGGCAACGCAGACCTCGTCGCACGCGCCGTTCCCCGCCTCACCTCGCGCGATCCCGCCAGCGTCTGGACGAGCGGCCAATGGATGACGGAGCGCACCGGCGGCTCCGACGTGGGGCGCGCCGAGACCGTCGCGCGCCGGACCCCGGACGGCTGGCGCCTGTACGGGTCGAAGTGGTTCTGCTCCGCCATCACCGCTGAGATGGCGCTCGCGCTCGCGCGGCCGGAGGGAAACCCTCCCGGTGGCAGGGGACTCGCGCTCTTCTATCTGGAGATGCGCGACGCCGAGGGGGGGATGAACGGCATCCTGGTGCACCGCCTCAAGGACAAGCTCGGCACGCGCAAGCTGCCCACCGCCGAGGTCGGCCTGGAGGGCGCGCGGGCGGTGCCCGTGGCTGGCCTCGTGGACGGCGTGAAGAACATCGCCTCGATGCTCAACGTGACGCGGCTCTGGAATGCCGTCTGTTCTGCCGCCGGCATGCAGCGCGCCCTCGCGCTCGCCCGCGACTACGCTCGGCGCCGAGAGGCCTTCGGCGAGCCGCTCGCCGCGAAGCCGCTCCACGCGGATACCCTGGCGGGGCTCGAGGCGGAACGCGAGGGGGCCTTCCTCCTGGCCTTCCGCGCCGCGGAGCTGCTGGGTCAACGCGAGGCGGGCGAGGCGAGCGCGACCGATCTCGCCGCATTGCGCGCCGTGACGCCGCTTGCGAAGCTCACCACCGGGAAGCAGGCGGTGGCCGTCGCCTCGGAGGCGCTGGAGTGCTTCGGCGGGGCGGGGTACGTGGAGGACACCGGCCTCCCGCGCCTGCTGCGCGATGCGCAGGTGCTGCCCGTCTGGGAGGGCACGACCAACGTGCTCGCCCTCGACCTCTTGCGCGCGCTCTCCGCGGAGGGGGCGATGGAGGCGATGGCGAATGAGATCCAGCGGCCCGTGCGGGCAGCGCGCGACCCCAGCCTCAGGCCTGCGGCAGAAGCTGCGTTGCGCGCCCTGGAGCACGCCCAGGTCTGGATGGGATGTTCCGGCTCGATCGGGAAGACGGAGCCGCGCTCCTCATCCGGGGCGAGCACGGGGGCCCTCGAGGCCGGGGCTCGCCGGTTCGCGCTGACGCTCGGGCGCGCCCTGGAGGTGGCGCTCCTCTGTGAGCACGCGCAGACTTGCCTCGATGCGGCCCAGGGCGGCCGGGCCGCTGCAGCAGCGAGGCGCCTGGCGCGGCACGGGGTAGACCTCATCCAAGACGAGTTGTCACCGGAAGACGCGCACCTGCTCGCCGTTGACGGGGCTTGACGCGCGAAGAAGGCGGCAAACGGGTAACACGGGCGCACGGCCACAAGTGCCGCAGAACGCGTAGGGGGCGGTGGGCTTACCGCGTCTTCGACTTGACGCCTTACTGCCACCGTTGCCGCCTCGCTATGCTCTATGGACCGGCCAACCAGGTGCGCCTGACATGGCCTGGAAGGGGCCGCGACTTCGCTCACGCGACGGAATGCCGACCGTCGGGAAGAAATGCTGGGAGCGTCCTCGTCAATCGATCGAGGTCCCCTAGACCTGGACCGCCTTGAAAATCAGAGACGTGTTGAGCCCCGCGAATGCGAAGTTGTTGTTCATGACGACTCGGGGTCTCGCCTTTCGCGCCGGGCCGGTGACGAAATTCAGAGGGGCGCAATCGGGGTGCGGTAGCACCAGGTTCCGGTTCGGCGCGAGGAACCCGTCGCGGAGCATGGCGAGGCAGAACACGGACTCCAGGACGCCGCACGCTCCCAGCGTATGCCCCGTGAACCCCTTCGTCGACGCGATGGGCACCGAGCTACCGAGGACGCGAAGTGCCGCGCGGCTCTCGCACACGTCGCCCAGGTCGGTCGCGGTGGCGTGCGCGTTCACGTAGTCGATCTGGTCCGGCGAGATGCCGGCATCCGCGAGAGCCAGCTGGATGACCTTCGCCATGCCGTCCTCCGACGGGGCCGTCATGTGCATCCCGTCGCAGTTCGTTCCAAACCCCAGGATCTCGCCGTAGATCTTGGCCCCTCGCGCCCTTGCACGATCGTAGCGCTCGAGCACCACGGTCCCCGCGCCTTCCCCCACCACCAGGCCGTCGCGATCCACGTCGAACGGCCGTGGCGACTCCGCCGGGCGATCGTTGTAACCACTGGAGGTCGCGAACATCAGGTCGAAGATCGCAGCATGCACCACGTCCAGCTCTTCCGCGCCGCCACAGATCATGACGTCCTGGAACCCGTGCTTGACCGCCTCGTAGCCGTACCCGATGGCCTGGCTCGAGGAGACGCAAGCCGAGCAGGTGGTGAGGACACGGCCTCGAATGGCGAAGTACTGAGCCAGGTTCGCGGCGCAGGTGTGGCTCATGAACTTGAGGTAGGTGGCGGACTGGATGCCTTCCAGGCTCCGGTTCACGAACAGCTTCTTCACGAAGTCCTCCACCGCC
>MEMX01000084.1:12205-16491 GCA_001768075.1 Anaeromyxobacter sp. RBG_16_69_14
CCTGTCGAGCCGTAAGCGAGGCCCACGCTGCCGGACGACAGGAGCTCGGGATCCACCCCGGCGTCGGCGATGGCCTCCTGGGTCGCCCAGGTGGAGAGCAGCGCAACGCGACCCATGGTGCGCGTCCGCTTCTTGGGCAGGCGGGACAGGTCCACTTCGACCGGCGCCCCGAGGCGCGTCTTCATGCCCGCGATCTCGCCGAGCGACGGGACGGTCCGGACGCCGCTCGTCCCTTCCCGGAGCGCACGCGAGACGGCGTCAAACGAATTTCCGATCGGACTCGTCAAGCCGACGCCGGTGATGACCACGCGATGGCCGCTCATGCCTTTCCCTTGCCTCGGCGGTCGCGCGTCAGGCGAGTCCACCGTTGATGCCGATGACCTGGCCCGTGATGTACCCTGCGTCGTCACTGGCGAGAAAGGCGGCAAGGCTTGCCACTTCCTCGGGTCGCCCCAGCCGCCGCATCGGGATCTGTTTCAGGATGACCTCTACGGGCGCGCCCGCGATCATGTCGGTCGCGACGAGCCCCGGCGCGATGGCGTTGACCGTGACGCCGCGATGCGCGACCTCCTGCGCGAGCGCGCGGGTGGCCCCGATGAGCCCGGCCTTGGCGGCCGCATAGTTCACCTGGCCCCGGTTACCCATCACGCCCGACACGGAGGAGATGTTGATGATGCGCCCCCAGCGTCGGCGGACCATGGGCATCACCAGGAGGCGCGTGACGTTGTAGAAGCCGTCGAGAGTGGTCCGCGTCACCTGCTCCCAATCGTCGCGTTCCAGGGCGGGGAACGGTGCGTCGCGCGCCACCCCTGCGTTGTTCACCACCACCCCGATCGGCCGCTGTTCGTCGGCGAGCAGTCGCTCCAGCGCCTCGGTGGTGGCGCGAGCGTCGCTGACGTCGAAGGCGGCCAGCTCGACCGTGCCCCCCGCCGCCTCTATCGCGGCGCGGGTGGCCAGCGCGGCGACCTCGTTCGACCGATAGTTGAGCACGATCTCGTGACCGACGCGCGCCAGCGCGGCTGCGATGGCGGCCCCGATCCCTCGGCTCGCGCCGGTGACGAGCGCGCGTGGCTTCACGAGCGATATCTCATGCGCGAGGTCCTTCGCGGGCCAGGTAGACATTCAAGGTGGCGGTGGCCACGGCGACCGCTCCGCGCAAGACCGTGCACAGGAAGCTCCCCAGCTGTTCGTCTCCCCAGACGTGAACGGCCTCGACCAGCAGCTCGTCACCGACGTCGAAGTGGTCGATCTCGAGCCTGAGCTCGCGCGTGCCGAGGAGGAAACCGATGCGCACAGGCACCCCTGCAGCACGCGCTCGCAGCCCGGCGTACGCCGCGACGGCCTGCGCCATGTACTCCAGGGCGATCACCGCCCGCACACGTCCCTCGCTCACGAACAGCGAGTCCGGGCGTAGCCACAGCCGGCAACGCACGCGGTCGGGCTCGTGCGCCACCACCTCGTCGAGGAGGATCATCGGCCGCGAGTGCGGCACCAGTTCGTCGATCGGAGGCAGGTCGCTCACGCATCCCCCGCCGGCTCGACGTGGATCTCCCAGCCGCCCGCGTCGAACGGGCCGAGCGAGACGGCTCCACGCGCACGACGCGCGATGGCCGCGACCAGCGCGAACGCGCCGGCGCATGGGTGGTGGTGGAGACCCCCGACGAGCGGCGTGCACGGCGCCGCTGCCGCGCGGCGGAGGCCCGACAGCAGCGCCTTCGTGGTGGGGCCCGGGGTGAACGCGAGGTGGAGCGCCGCGGCCGCGGCCGGATACGGATTCGCCGGTGCGAACGGCGCCGGAGGTGGTTCGTCCACGAACACCAGCAGCACCTCGCCGCCGCGCTCGGCCAGGAGCGCCCACGCCTCCACGAGGGCCGCCGCCGGTGTCGCCGCACCAGCGGCGAGGGCCGTCGAGAAGCCGCGGTTGCCCGTGGCGATCGACAAATAGGCCAGCGCCGTGTTGTGCACGCTGTTGTGGAAGCGCGTGGGCGACGGCAATCCCTCCGCCTCCCGGAACGACGACATCATCGCCACCGCCGTCGCTACCTCGCCGTACGCGGAGCCCAGGACGATCGGTGTCGCGGCAAGGTCGGCACCGGCCTCACGCGCGGCCTGCGTGGCCACATCCGCCGCCATGCACGTCAGCGGTGTGACCCGGCGGCGCAGCGGCACCGGGAGCAGGTCCGCGACGGGTGCCGTGATCGCGGCGTCGGGTGCGTCCGCCGCCCAGGACTCGACATCCCGAAAGCCCGGCGTCCACATCCCGAGACCGGACACGTACGCACCGTTCATGCCGTGCCCCCCAGCAGGACGCTGACGTTGCTGCCGCCGAACGCCAGCGAGTTGCTGAGGACCGCCGTCAAGCGACCCTGGCGTCGCCGCAGGCAGACGTCGACCGTGATCAGCGGGTCGACCGGCGCGGCGCCCAGGCTCTCGGGCACGAAGGCGTGCTCGATGGAGAGAGCGGCGAAGACTGCTTCGGTGGCGCCTGCCGCACCGAGCAGGTGCCCCGAGTAGCCCTTGGTGGACGTCACCGGGGTCCTCGTCCCGACGACCGCGGCGATGGCCTTGGCCTCCGCCACGTCGCTCGCCGGCGTGCCGGTTCCATGTGCGTTCACGTGGTCCACCGCGCCGGGCTCGAGGCCAGCCTGGCGCAGCGCCTCCTCCATGGCGAGGCGCGCCCCCAGGCCCTCGGGGTGCGGGTGGCTCATGTGATGTGCGTCCGAGCTCTCGCCGACCCCCAGCAGGCGCACCGCCGCGTCGCCTCCCCGCTCGAGCAGCAGAAACGCGCCGCCCTCGCCGATGCTGGTGCCATCGCGCTCGGCGCTGAAGGGGCGGCACGCCCGCGTCGAGAGCGCCTGCAAGCTGGCAAACCCGCGCAGCGTGGTGTGGCAGAGCGAGTCCACGCCACCCGCGATCACCGCGTCGGCCAGGCCGGCCGCCATCATGCGTCGCGCCGACCCGAGCACCTTGCCGCTCGACGAGCACGCCGTCGAGATGACGCAGGCGGGACCGCCGGCACCTGTGCGCAACCGGATCACCTCGAGGATGCCGTGAAACGCGTGCTGCCGATCGAAGTTGAAGGTCGGCGGAAGGACCCCGCTCTCGGCGTGAGCTCGTTCGGCCCGCTCCGATTCGAGAATGCCGCCCGTGCTGGTACCGACCACGACGCCGACCCGGTCGCGCCCCCAGCGCCGGATGGCGCGATCGACCGCGCCTGCGAGGCCGTCGAGGACGGCGAGCGCGATGCGCGAGAGCCGGCTGTCGTACGCGGCCAGCGAGAGGGGAAGGGGCTCGAGAACCCCCGGGAAAACGCCGCACGCGGTATCGAAGGGCAGTTGAAGCGGACAGGGCCGCAGCGCCGACGCCCCGGCCGAGAGCGCACGGACGATCTCGTCCGTCGTCCTCCCGAGGCAGTTCCCGGCGGCGTAAGCCGTCAGGGGGTAGGCCCGCTGTGACGGGTGGTCACGCATCGGGCGTCCGTCATAGCACCCGGCTGCGGACTGGGCAAAACGCAGGACTTGCGCCGAGTTGCACGTCCGTGGGGCTGCTACTTGTGCGACACGGCCCGTCCTTGCGGATGCCCCTCTCGGGACGTTACTCTGCATAACCCCCCGCTCGCTCGCGGGGGGTCTGCCGACGGGGACCCACATGAGCGCAGCTTCGGCGGATCGCATCCTGGCGTCCCTGCGCGCCGGCGTCGCCACATGAGAGGTATCGGAACCGACATCGTGGACGTGCGCCGGCTCTCGAGGAGCATGCGGCGACAGGCTTCCTTCGTCGAGATGGTCTTCAGCGAGAACGAGCGCCGCTTCTGCGACGCGCAACCTCGCCCCGACCGGCACTACGCCGCCCGGTTCGCGGCCAAGGAAGCCTTCCTGAAAGCGCTCGGCATGGGCGTCTTCGGTGGCGTCGCGCTGCGCGAGATCGAGGTCGTGCGCGAGCCCGGCGGGGCGTCGCTGCTCCGCCTCGGCCCCACCGCCGCGGCGGCCCTGCGCCAGGCAGGCGGAGACCACCCACTCCTCAGTCTCTCGCACCAACGCGAGATGGCGCTCGCCTTCGTGGTGGTGCCTTGATCCGCTCGACGACGGATCGAGCGTGGCGGACCTTCTTCACCGGAAGCGCCTTCCTCCTCTTCTTCCTGGGCGGCCTGCTGCTCTCGTACCTGGTCCTCCCGGTGGCGCGCTTCGGCAGGGGGACCCGGGCAGAGAAGGCGCGCCGGTGTCGGCGCATCGTCGGCAGGGCCTGGGTGCTCTTCCACGACTACATGCGGGTGACCCGGCTCCTGC
>MEMX01000084.1:16560-30219 GCA_001768075.1 Anaeromyxobacter sp. RBG_16_69_14
GCACTCGTGGCGACCACGCCCGACATCGCGATCGTCGCCAAGCGCGCCATGTTCCGCAGCCCGCTGGTGGGCCCGCTCCTGCGCGCCTGCGATCACATCGAGGCAGGCGAGGGCGGCCTGTTCGCCGGTGCCGTCGTGGCGGAGCAAGCGCTCCGGCGGCTCCGCGCCGGTACACCGGTCCTCATCTTCCCCGAGGGCACGCGCTCGCCAGCGAGCGGCGTCGGCGAGCTGCGGCCGGGCGCCTTCGAGATCGCAGCCCGCTCCGGCGTGCCGATCGTCCCCTTCCTCATCACCTGCGATCCGCCCACGCTCATGCGCGGGCAGCCCTGGTACGCGATACCGGCGCGCACCGCGGTGATGACGGTGCGCCAGCTCCCCGCGCTCGACCCGGGCGGCGGCGCGGCCGTGCTCGCGCGCTCGCTCCGTGACACTTACCGGCAGAGGCTCGGCTGTGCGCCGGCGACGGCGCAAGAGACCACGCCGGTCACCTCGCTGGCTCACGCCGGTCCGTAGGAACCACCCGTAGGAGACCCGGGTAGGAGACCCTGGCAGGAGACACATGGAACAGCTGGAGAACGAGATCAAGCTGGTCATCATCCAGAGCCTGAACCTCGATCGCGTCACGCCGAGCTCCATCGACGCTGCGGCTCCGCTGTTCGTCGAAGGGTTGGGGCTCGACTCGATCGACGCCCTCGAGCTTGCGATGGAGATCCGCAAGAGGTACGGCGTCAGGATGAGGGCCGACGAGGCAGGCAACCGCGAGATCTTCTCCTCGGTCCGCAGCCTCGCGGCCTACGTTTCGCTTCACCGCCAGAACCAGGCAGGATAGCCACCATGGACAAGCAGGTGATCTTCGAGAGGGTGACGCAGATCATGGCCGACCTCTTCGATCTGGAAAAAGCAAAGCTCACGCCCGAGTCTCGATTCGAAGACCTGGACCTGACCAGCCTCGACGCCATCGACCTCGTCGTGGAGCTTCAGGCGATGACCGGGCGCAAGGTGACCGAGACGCGCCTGCGTGACATCCGTACCATTGGCGACATCGTGACGCTCGTCCAGGGCCATCTCGCCCAGGGCGAGAAAGTCTAGCGGTCGATGGCGCTGTGCGTATCCTGCTCATCTCGCTGAATCGGCTGCAGTTCCCCTATCCGGTCCATCCCATCGGGCTCGACTACGTGGCCGGCGCACTGGCGCCAGCCCACGTCGTCCAGATCCTCGATCTCTGCCCGCTCGGGGAAGCGGAGATCGGCAAGGCCATCGCCGCGGCAGTGCGGGAGTTCACTCCGGGCGCGGTCGGCCTCTCGATTCGCAACGTCGACAACCTCGACGCGACCGACCTGCGCGCCTTTCTCGGCGAGATGCACGCGGCCGTCACGCACGTGCGCACCGCGACGGCAGCGCCGATCGTCCTCGGGGGAGCGGGGTTCACGCTCTTCCCCGCGGAGCTGATGGACGCGCTCGGCGCCGATCACGGCGTCGTGGGCGAAGGCGAGCGGGCGAGGGCGCTCTTCGACGCGCTCGACAGTGGCTCGCCCGTGGAAGGGCTGCCTGGTGTGGTGCGACGTGGCGGTCGCACGCCGGCTCCGCAACGGGGTGGCAACTGCGGCGCACCTCTCCGGGCGCCGCCATCGGGGAATCCATCGCTCCAGTTCTACCTTCAGCGCGGCGGTATCCTCGGTCTGCAGACCCAGCGCGGCTGCGCGTTCCGCTGCATCTACTGCACCTACCCTCGGATCGAGGGAGGGCGCCCGCGCCACTTCGAGCCCGACGCCGTCGCGCGCGAGGCCCGGCGGCTCGAAGAGGCCGGCGCGAGCTTCCTCTTCCTCACCGACTCGGTCTTCAACGGCGACCCCGGCCACAGCCTCGCGGTCGCGGACGCGTTCCGCCGGGTGAGGCTGCGCATCCCGTGGGGTGCGTTCTTCGCGCCCGTCCCGATGCCGGACGACTTCTACGGGAGCATGGCGCGCGCAGGGTGCACCCACGCCGAGTTCGGCACGGAGTCACTCTCCAACTCGATGCTGCCGCGCCTCGGCAAGACCTTCTCTCGGGCAAACGTCCTGTCCGCGCATGCCGCCGCGCAGCGCGCCGGCCTTCACGTCGCCCATTTCCTGCTGCTCGGTGGCCCCGACGAGACGGCCGCCACGGTGGGCGAGACGCTCGACGGCTGCGAGAGACTGGAGGGCGCCGCGCTCTTCTTCATGTGCGGGATGCGCGTCTACCCGGGCACGGGCGTGGAGCGGCTCGCGCGCGCCGCCGGGCAGGTCACGCCGGGACAGAACCTGCTCTGCCCGGTCTTCTACGAGCCGCCGGCGCTCTCCCTCCGGGACGTCGCAGCACTCGTGCAGCATCGCGCCGGCGGCCACCCGAACTGGATCGTGGGGGCAGGCGCCGAGCGCGCTGCCGCCATCCTCACGAGACTCCACCAGCGTGGTCACAAGGGCCCGCTCTGGGAGAGGCTGGCGGCCGCATGAGATCCGCGCTGCCCCGTCTCCCTTCGCGGGCTCACGCCGCGGCGCTGTCGGCGTTCGCCGTCTCGGGCGCGCTCGCCTTCGTCGCGCCCTGGCTGGCCGTGTTCCCCCTTGCCGCGTTCGTACTCGCCTGCGCCGTGGCACCCTACTTCCCGACCTGGTCCTTCTTCCTCCCGACCGCCACGCGCGGGTCGCGCGCACGCCCCGAGGTCGCCCTCACCTTCGACGACGGCCCCGACCCGCGCACGCTCCGCCCGCTCCTTGAGCTGCTCGCCCGTGAGAAGGTGACGGCCACCTTCTACGTGGTGGGCCGGCGCGCGGCCGCCGAGCCGGGCCTGCTCCGTGAGGCGATCACCGGGGGGCACGAGATCGGCAACCACTCACAGACGCACGATCCCTTTCTGATGCTGCGGTCGATCCCGCGCTTGCAGCGCGAGGTTCAGGAATGCCAGGACGTGCTGGCCGAAGTCGGCGTGGCGCCGCTCACGTTCCGGCCCCCGGTCGGCATCACCAACCCGCGCTTGTTGCCCGTGCTCGAGCGGCTTCGCTTGCGCTGCGTGGCCTTCAGCTGCCGCCCGCTCGATTTCGGGAACCGGCGCATGGAGAAGCTCGGCGAGCGCGTGCTCCGCCGCGTTCGCGCCGGCGACATCGTGCTCTTGCACGACTCCCTGCCGCCCGAGGTCGCGGTCACGTCCTGGCTCGACGAGGTCGCGGCCATCCTCGCCGGGTTGCGCGCGCGGGGCCTCTCGATCGTTCCGCTGTCGAAGCTCCTCGGTGCGCCGGTCATGCTCCGCGTCGAAGCTCCAGGAATGGGCGCGCCGGCCGAGGCGGTGGGCAACCCGACCCCATCCGCCGAGCGGGACGACGCTGACTCGAGCAGTCTGCTCGGCGCGCTGCTCACCGCCGCGCAGGCGATCTTCGCGGTCGGCTACCCCTTCCTCGTCCTCGGCAGCGTCACCTGGCTCGGCGCGCGCCACGCCGCGCTCCTGCTCCTCGCGCTGCTCGCGCTTTCGCGAGCTCGCTCCCTCGGCCGGGACCTGGCGCGCGCGCGCGGCCTGCTCGGCCTGTGGCTCGCCGTGGCGGCGCTGCTCGTCGTCTCTGCACTGTTCGACGACACGCGTTACATGCTGGCGTACCCGACGCTCGTCAACGCGGCATTTCTCGCGCAGTTCGCCTGGTCGCTCTACCGTGGCCCGTCGATGGCGGAGCGCTTCGCGCGCATGGAGGTTCCTGAACTGACCGCCGACGAGGTTCGCTATTGCCGGAGCGTGACCGGCATCTGGTGCGCGTTCTTCGTGCTGAACGGCGCTGCCGCCACCGCCCTCGCCGCCACCGCGCCCAGGACGTGGTGGGCGTTCTACACGGGAGGCGCCTCGTACGCACTGGTGGGCATCCTCTTCGCGGCCGAGTACCTGGTGCGCAAGGCACGCTTTGGTCGCTACGGGCGCGGGCCCGTCGATCGCGTGCTCGCGCGCGTCCTGGGAAACGCAGGGGTCGCGCGGTGAGCGGCCTCTTCTCCTGCGAGCCCGGGGACGTCGTCGCGGTCGGCACCGCCGGCAACCGCACCGCGGCGGAGCTGCTCGACGACGCCGGCAGCGTCGCGGCCGCTCTCGACACGCACGCGGCCGGCGAGGTCCTCCTCGTCTGCAGCGATCGATACCTGTTCGCGGCCGGGCTCGTCGGCGCCTGGCTGGCCGGACACGCGGTGCTCCTCCCGCCCAACAACCAGCCCGCCACGATCCGGTCGATCGCCGCCGGCTCCCAGGTGCGCGCGTTCCTCCACGATCGCGAGGGCGTGCCCGACGGCGTACACGTCGGCGCGCTCCTCGGCGGTGCGCACCCGCGGCGCGGCGCGCTCCCCCCTCCCGAACGCCACATCGTCACCGTCACGACGTCGGGCAGCACAGGCGCGCACCAGCGCTGTCCCAAGACGGCTTCCCAGCTCTTCGGCGAGGCGGCGGTGCTGGCGGCGCTGTTCGGCATTGGGCGGGGCGCCCGCGTCCTCTCGAGCGTGCCGCCGCACCACATCTACGGGTTGCTCTTTGGGGTGCTGCTCCCGCTGCACGCAGGCGCCGCCTTCGTCCGCGAGTCACCGCTCCATCTCGAGAGCGTGGGCGGGGCGGTAGAGAGCCTCCACGCGACCCACCTCGTGAGCGCGCCAGCGCACCTCGCCGCCCTCTGCGCCGCCGAACGCCTGCCACCGCTGCAACGCGCGTTCTCTTCGGGCGGACCGCTCCTGGGCGCGACCGCGCAAGCCCTCCGCGCGCGCCACCTTTGGCCCGTCGCCGAGGTGTTCGGCTCGACCGAGACGGGCGGTATCGCGTGGCGAGAAGACGCGGACGGGCCATGGCAGCCGTTCCCCGGCGTCACGGCGTCGGCTGCGGACGACGGGCGCCTCCTGCTGGAATCGCCCTTCCTCTCGCCCGCCTCGGCGCGTCCCTTCGCCTGTGCCGACCGCATCGCGCCGCTGCCGGACGGCCGCTTTCACCTGCTCGGGCGCCTGGACGGGGTCGTCAAGGTGGCGGGGAAACGCGTCGCGCTCCGCGAGGTCGAGGAGCGGCTACTCGCGTTGCCCGGCGTGCAAGACGCCGCCGCCATGGCGTCTGTGTCCGCCGGCACCCGCGGCACCGAGATATGGGCCGCGGTGGTGGCGCCCGGTTGGACCGCGTCGGGGCTCCGCGACGCGCTCGCGGCCTGGCTCGATCCCGTGACGCTGCCGCGCCGCCTGCGCGTCGTCGATGTCCTGCCGCGCGAGGCGACCGGAAAGCTCGTCCACGAGCGGCTGCGCGCGCTGCTCGAGGAGGCCGAGCGCAACGGGGTGCTCGAGCTCGACCCGGACGTCGAGCGCGCGATGGTCGGCGGCGCCGGAGAGGACGTCCGCGAGCTTTGCGTGACCGTCTCGCCCGACCTCCTCTATTTCTGCGGGCACTTCGAAGGGCGCCCGGTGCTGCCCGGGGTGGTCCAGATCGACGGCCTCGTGCTGCGGCAGGTGCGGCGGCTGTGGCCGGAGCTGGATGCGCTCCGGACCATCACCCGGCTCAAGTTCAAGCAGCTCATCACGCCGGGAGATCGCCTCACGCTGCGCCTCACCCGCGAGAGCGCCGGGCCGCGCGTCTCCTTCGAGATCGCGAGTCCGTCCGGCACCTGCGCCTCGGGCACGCTCCTCTTCCGGCAGGACGAGGCCCGGACGTGACCGCGCCCCGCATCTGCGCCGTGCTCCCCACCTACGACAACCCGCGCACGCTGGGCACCGTGGTGGCGCAGGTGCGCGCGCACCTGCCCGACGTGATCGTCGTCGACGACGGCAGCGGACCGGAGGGCCGGGGGGCGGCCGCCGCGCTGGCGCGCGAGGGACTGGCGCGCGTGCACCACCGCGTCCGCAACGGCGGCAAGGGCGCGGCGGTGAAGGACGGGCTCTGCCTGGCGCGCGAGCTCGGCTTCACGCACGCCCTGCAAGTGGACGCCGACGGTCAGCACGACACCGCCGAGATCCCCCACTTCCTGGAGGCAGCGCGGGCGCAGCCCGACGCCCTCGTCCTCGGCCGGGCCGTGTTCGACGGGTCCGCGCCCGGCGTTCGCCGTCGGGCGCGCCTCATCAGCCGTTTCTGGACGGATCTGGAGACCGGTGCCCGCGTCATCCACGATCCGTTGTGCGGGTTCCGTGTCTACCCGCTCGACGCCGCCCTGAGCGCCCGCGCCCGGGGCGACCGGATGGACTTCGACGTGGAGATCGCGGTGCGGATGGTCTGGCTCGGTTGCCCCGTGGTGAACCTTCCCACGCGCGTCCGCTACCTCACCGCCGAGGAGGGCGGCGTCTCGCACTTCCGCATGTTCCGGGACAACGTGCTCATCAGCTGGTGCCACACGCGGCTCTGTGTGCTGGCGGTGCTGCGAGTGCTCACCGGCCGTCGCCTGAGGGCGGCATGAGCGAGACCGTCACCGCCCGATGGCAGGATGTCGCGGAGAAGGGTGGCGCGCTGGGGATCCGGCTCCTCGTCGCCCTGGCCACGCTCCTCGGCCGCCGCGCCGCCGGGCTGGTGCTGCACCTCGTCGCCGCCTGGTACGTCCTCTTCCACCCTTCCGTGCGACGATCCTCGCGCGCCTACCTCGATCGCGTGGAGGGGCGCGCGACGCTGCGCGGCGTCTACCGCCACGTGCTCTGCTTCGCCCGCGTCGCGCTCGACCGGCTCTTCATGGTCCGCGGCGACTTCCGCCCCTTCCGGATCACGACGCACGGAGAGGAGCACCTGAGAGCGCTGCGCGCCTCGAACACGGGCGCGATCCTGCTCCTCGCCCACATGGGCAGCTTCGAGGTGCTGCGCGCACTCTCGGAGGAGCGAGACCTCCGCGTCAACGTGCTCGGCTACTTCGGCAATGCCCGTCGCCTCAACGCCGTGCTGCGGCGAATCCGCCCCGACGTGGATACGCGCCTCATCGAGATCAGGCCGCGCGACCCGAGCTTCATCTTCGAGGTCGAGGACTGCGTCGTGCGCGGCGAGATCGTGGGGACCATGGGCGACCGCGTGGGGTTCGACGAAAAGTTCACGATGGCGCCCTTCCTCGGCACACCGGCGCGGTTCCCCACCGGTCCGTACTTGCTGGCGGCCGCGCTCCGCTGTCCGGTCTACCTGGCCTTCGGCCTCTACCGGGAGCCGAACCGCTACCAGCTCGTGTGCGAGCCGTTTGCGGACCGTATCGAGCTGCCGCGCGGCGCGCGTGAAGAGGCACTGGCTGCCTACGCCGCCCGTTACGCCGCGCGCGTCGAGCACCATTGCCGCTCGGCGCCGTACAGCTGGTTCAACTACTACGACTTCTGGAGCACCCCGTGACGCCCCCCTCCCTGCTGCTCGTCGGAGGCCGACCCATAGAGATCGAGGACGTGGTCCGGGTGGCCAGGGGTCTCGTCCGCCCTGCGCTGGACCCCAGCCCCGAGGTCCGCCGGCGCATCCGGGCCACTGTCAACGCCCTCGATCGCCGCCTCGAAGCCGGCGAGACGATCTACGGCGTGACCACCGGGTTCGGCGAGTCGTGTGATTCGTCGGT
The DNA here is from genome assembly GCA_001768075.1 of Anaeromyxobacter sp. RBG_16_69_14. Taxonomy (GTDB): domain Bacteria; phylum Myxococcota; class Myxococcia; order Myxococcales; family Anaeromyxobacteraceae; genus Anaeromyxobacter_A. The sequence goes on from MEMX01000084.1 coordinate 24,072, forward strand.
GGACCCGACGCTGGCGCTCGAGCTGCCCGTCAACCTGATTCGCTTCCACGGCTGCGGTACGGGCCGAGCACTCGGCGAGGAGGAGTCCGCGGCGGTCGTGGTGGTGCGACTCGCGACACTGGCCCGCGGACACTCGGGCGTCCGGGAGGTGCTTCTCGACCGCTTGTGCGAGCTGCTCGCTCAGCGCATCCTGCCCGTCATCCCGGAGGAGGGATCGGTCGGCGCCAGCGGCGACCTGACGCCGCTCTCGTACCTCGCCGCCCTCGTCGTCGGCGAACGGGAGGCGCTCGTGGACGGACGGGGCGTGCCGGCCACCGAGGCGCTTGCCCGAGCCGGGCTGACACCGTTGCCGCTCCGTCCCAAGGAGAGCCTCGCGCTCATGAACGGCACGAGCATGATGACGGCCCTCGCCTGCCTCGCCTTCGAGCGCGCACGGGTGTTCGCACGGGCCACCTCGACCGTCACCGCCATGATGAGCGAGGCGTTGCGAGGCGAACCCGGCCACTTCGACGTGCGTATCTTCGAAGCGAAGCCGCACCCGGGCCAGGCGCTCTGCGCGCGCTGGATCCGCGAGCACCTCGAGTACCAGCCCGCGCAGCGCCGCACCGGGGCGCGCGTCCAGGACCGCTACTCGCTGCGCTGCGCCCCGCACGTCATCGGCGTGTTGCTCGATGCGTTGCCAGCCATGCGCCGGACGCTCGAGATCGAGGTGAACGGTGCGAACGACAACCCGCTCATCGATCCCGACACGGGCGACGTACTGCACGGTGGCAACTTCTACGGCGGGCACGTCGGCTACGCCATGGACGGCCTCAAGATCGCCGTGGCCAGCACGGCCGACCTCCTCGACCGGCAGCTCGCGCTCGCCTGCAACCCGGTGACGAGTCACGGACTTGCGCCGAACCTCGTCGCGCGTACGACATCCGACCGCGCCGCCCACCACGGGTTCAAGGCGATGCAGATCTCCGCCTCGGCCCTGACCGCAGAGGCGCTCAAGCTCACCATGCCTGCGACCGCCTTCAGCCGCTCGACCGAGTGCCACAACCAGGACAAGGTCTCCATGGGCACCATCGCCGCGCGCGATGCCCTGCGCGTGCTGGACCTGTCGGAGCGGGTGCTCGCCATCGTCTTGCTCGCCGCCTGTCAGGCGCTCGAGCTGCGCGGCGCCGGTGAGTGCCGCCCTCGGAGCGGCGAGGTGCTCCGGGCCGTTCGCACCTCGGTGGCGTTCAACGACGGCGACCGCCGTCAGGACATCGACATCGCGTCGGTGGTGGACCGCCTCCGGCACGGCAACCTCGCGCTGGGCGCTCCGGAGGAGCCTTGATCCGACACTCCAGGCCCACCCCCGCGGCCATCTCGATCGAGCTGGAGGTCCCGTTCCACGACGTGGACCTCCTGCAGGTGGTGTGGCACGGCCACTACATGAAGTACCTGGAGCTGGGCCGGACCGCCTTGCTGCGATCACGCGGGTTGGACGCCAGGGAGATGCTCGCCCTCGGCCATCGCTTTCTCGTTGCCGAGAGCCACCTGCGCCACCTGCAGGCGCTGCGGTATGCGGACCGGGCGCGCGTCACCTCGTGGTTCCTCGAGGTGGAGAACCGCATCCGCATCGACTACCAGATAGTGAACCTGACGGCCGGGCGAGTCTGCACCAAGGCGTCCACGGTGCTGGTCACGATCACCGACGCCGGCGAGCTCTGCCTCGAGACGCCCCCGGCCGTCCTGCAGCGCCTGCGCGCCCCCGGTCCGGGGGCGGCCACCTGAATTCAGAAACGCCATGCCAACCATGCTCGTCGCGCTCGCGCTGATCGCCGCCTCCCCGCCCGAGATCACCGCGGACGCGTTGCGAGCGAGGTACCGCGAGGTTCGCCTGCTCACGGCCGACGTCGTCCAGGTGAAGGAGGGGCGCTTCTGGGCACGGCCCTTCGAGAGTCACATCCGGCTGCGCTACACGCCCCAGCGCGTGACATGGGAGACGCTCTCGCCCGTGCCCTCGACCGTCGTCATCGAGGGCGGGAGCCTCACGGTGCGTGGCCCATCGGGCGAGTACCGCGAGCTCGCAGGGATGGCGAACGACCCGCGGTTCGCGGCGCTGCTCCGCTTCCTCCGCGCGCTGCTGGCCCTCGACCTGGCCAGCCTCGAGCGCGACTTCGTCCTCGACTACGGACCTGGGGAGCTCGTCGCGCGCCCGCGGCCCGGCCCCGACGTGCCGCTGTTCACGGGCGTGCGCCTCCGCTTCGACAGGGACCTCGAGCTCGTCTCCCTGGAGCTCGAGACCGCCAGCGAGCGGACGCGGCTCACCTTTCATCACGTGCGGCACGAGCCAGCGCCGCCGCGGCCCGGAACGCCGGAAGCGCGGTGAAGAAGACCGCGCTCCTCCTCTTCGTGACGGCCGCGCTCGCGCTGACCTTGCGCGGGACCACACTGGAGGACGATCCGATCAGGTCGCTCTCACACCCCGATCCCGTGCGAGCGGCGCTCTTCGACCGGTACCAGGAGAGGAGTTTCTTCCGGGATCGCGTGTTCGTCGAGACGGGTGAGCTCACCCCGGCCGAGCGTGAGCGGATCGCCGAGGCGCTGCGCGCGGCAGGTTACCGTGAGGCGGGCCTGGTCGAACGGCCGTCCGCCGACAAGATCCTAGAGCTGGCGCCGCTCCTGCCCGCCGAGGACGTCCGGCGCCTGGTGGAGGAGGAGACGCTGGCGCGGCGCGCGCGAGAGGCGCTCTCGATCGCGATGCTGCCCGGCGCTGACACCTATCTTCGCGAGCTGCAGGATGATCCCATCGGGCTCGGTCCGGCGGTGCTGGAGCGCCTCGTCGGGCCGTCCGCCGCCTCCGCTGCGGGACCTCTGTTGCACGGCTACCGCAGCCCGCGACCGCTCGACTACGAGCAGGTGGGCCGCGCGTACGACCTCCTGGTGGGGTTCTCACCGCGAGTCCACTTCATCGGTGGAGACTTCTTCGCGCTCGAGAACTACCGGGCGGTGAAGCACGACATCCTGGTCTGCTCCGCGCTCAGCCTGGTGCTGAACCTCGTCATCTTCTTCTGCTTCACCGGTCGTTGGGCCCTGCTCGCGTTGCTCTTCCTCGGCTCCGTCGTCTCCTACCTGGTCGGCCTGCTCGCCATCCGTGCCTTCTACACCGAGGTGTACGCGCTCGTGCTCGCCTACACCTCGACGTTCATCGGTTTCAACAACGAGTCACTGGTTCACCTCGCCGGAATCGAGGCGACGCGCCGCCGCCGCTCACTGCTCGGGATCTGGTCGGCGATCGGGACCACCTTCATCGGGTTCCTGGTGCTCTTGCTCGGCAGGTCGACGATGGTCCGGCAGATGGCGCTCGCCTCCCTCGGCGGCATGATCGGGTTCCTGCTCTTCCTCGTGCCGTACCGGGCGACGCTGGCCACCGTGCGCTTCCGCGGTTTCGCCTGGCCGAAGCTCACCCTGCGTCCGCGCTGGGTGGCGGCGACATGCGCAGCTTCGGTCCTCGGCCTGGTGATCGTGGGCGTTCCACCCGTTGCGACCCGCATCGAGGGCTTCCGCTATCAGACGCCCACCCTCGACGCGCAGGTCGCCTACTTCTCGCGGCAGCTGGACGCGCTTTCGCTCGAGGACGTGGTGGCGGTGCCGGCGGCCGGCGAGCCCGGCGACGCGATCGCACCTCTCGCCGCGGCCGGCTTGCTCGACGCCGCAAGGCATCCGCTCGCCGCGTGGCGGCGACCGGCCGAGCAGGAGGAGACGCTCCGCGCGCTGCGCGAGCGCTATCCCATGGCCGTTGCGCGCCTCACGGCGCTGCTCGCAGAGAGCGGCATCCGGATCGTTCCCGCCGCGGCGCCGCCGGCGCGCCTTCGCGTTCTCGACGCCTGGGGGTACCTCGAAGAGCTCGGGAGCCTGGGGCCGGTTCGCTGGGCAGACAAGGTCGGAGGCCAGCGCTTCGTCATGGCAGGGCTTCGGGCGAGCGCGCACCCTCCCGCGATCGCGGGCGCGATCCCGGTGAGCCCTCGTCACTACTATGATCAGCTCCTCACGGCGTTGTCGCGGGAGCTCGGCTGGCTGTTTCTGGCTGGCCTGGCCGTGATGGCGATCTACCTCGTCATCCTGCAGCGAAGCGCCTCACGCGCTCTCTACGCCTTCGCACCGCTGTTCATGGCCGCTCTCGCCTTCGCGGCCTGGGCGCGCGCCACGGGCTCGGCCATCCACATCGTCCACATCATGGGGTTCTCGCTCGTGATAGCGCTCGCCCTCGACTACACCACGGTGGCCGTCTCGAACGACCACGGCGACGTCGAGCTCTCGAAGATCCTCCTCACTGGCCTCTCGACGCTCGCCACGTTCGGCGTGCTGGTCCTCGCCCGCCACCCCGTGTTGCACGAACTGGGGGCTACGGTGGTCATCGGCTGCGGCGTGTCACTCGTCTTCGCGCTGGTCTTCCGGCTCCCGCCCGGCGACGAGGACGCGCCTTGAGGAGGCGGCGGCCCTGGCTTTGCGCGTCACTCGTAGCGCTGGCCGGCTGCGCGGCCATTCCACGCGGCGACGCGGGGAGCGGCTACCGGTTCCCCCAGGCGTTCGAGGTCACGCAGCTGGTAAAGCTCAGCCTCGGGCCGGACGGCGCCCGCGAGCTGCTCGCCAGCGTCCGACGATCGGCTGACGACTACGACGTCACGCTCTTCGATCCCGTGTTCGCCTCGCCCGTGCTCACGGCGTCGATCCGTGGAGCCGAAACGAGGGAGGAGACGCTCGCCCGCGGCCCGCGGCCCGGTGACGGCATCCGCCTCGTCGAGCTCCTGCGCGACCTACATGGACACCGATACGCCTACACGGCGGCCGGCGTCGCCGAGGCTTCGACGGCTCGCGTCACCTATCGCCTTTCGCAACTGCCCAGCCCAGCGGCGGCGTGCCGGTTCCCTGCGGTCATCGAGGTCATCCCTCGGATCGGGCCCGGACCCCGCGTGCATGTGCGCACCATCGACGTCAGCTGTTCGCCGGAGGTCCCTCGCTCGTGAACGGGCGGCATCACGCTCCCGGACCCCGGGGCGACTCGAGGCCGCCTCTATTCAAGCATGAGCACGCACGGCGGCCCGGAATTCCTCGTCCTGGAACAGCTCCTGCAAAGCCCGCAGATAGGCGTCCGAGAGGACCTCGAAGTAGTTGTCCTCGCTGTACGATTTGCCCCAGCGCTTGGCGGCCCCGGCCACCGTCCCCTTCCACAGCGTCCCACCGGACCTGTTCTTCAGCACGACGCGAAGGGCGACGGACCCCTCGTACACGTTCTCCTCTCGGACGAAGAACTTCGTCACCTGTCCTGTGATGACGAGAGTGCCGTGGTCCTTCGCGACGTCGACGCCCGCCTGCGTCAGGACGTATCTCATCCGTTCGGCGCAAAAGCCACCTACGTCGCCATCCGAGGTCACGTCGAGTGGCGTGCGCGCGTTCTCGACGTTCCGGCCGATGAGCTCTTTTGATTCACGACCGTCTTCGAATGGCATCACCTGAACGCGGTGGTTGGACAGCGCTCGCGGTACCGTGTTCGTGGTGGCCGCGATGCCGTCGGTCGGCTTCCACCTGAGCGCCACGTTTTCAAGTGGCTTGCGGTGGGCACAACCGGTCGCCGCAAGGGCGAGCGCGAACGCAACGAGCTTCCTGGCCATTGGACTTCCTCCCGGACCCAAGGAAACCACAGTCCGACGTCGGGGTCCACGAGGACTCTGACTCGCCATTCGCCCTTGAAACACGAGGCAGAATCGATCGTCCGGGCGCGATGGAATGTCGGACCGCGCCGGAGTGTAGGTAGTGGGCTCGTCCGGACCTTCCGTCCGGCGCCGAGTCGAAATGCGTGAGAGGCACCATGGCCTTGTGGAACAAGCAGGAACCAGGGGCGGCGACGAGCGGAGTGGGTCTCCCGATTCCTGGACCTCTGCCGGCACCCGAGCGCGAGGAGCTTCGCGGCACAGTGACGACGACGGCCCGTGAAGCCCCCCCCGAGCCACCCCCGCCTCCGTCCACGAGCGGTGGCGGTGCGGCGACCGACCTGCTGCTCGGAGCGGGCGCCGAGTTCGAGGGCAAGCTGACGTTCAAGGGAACGGTCCGCATCGACGCCAAGTTCACCGGCTCGATCGTGACGAACGACGTGCTGGTCGTCGGCGAGCACGCC
>MEMX01000084.1:30240-43685 GCA_001768075.1 Anaeromyxobacter sp. RBG_16_69_14
GATCACCTGTGGCACGGTCGTCGTGCACGGCCAGGTGAACGGGAACATCAAGGCCAGGACCGCTGTCGAGCTGCACCGCTCGGCGAAGGTCCACGGCAACATCGAGACGCCGTCGATCCTGGTCGAGAAGGGCGTCCTGCTCCAGGGCGAGGTCAAGATGACGCACGACGACCAGGGCGCGCTCGCGAATCCCTACTCGGCGCCTTCGTCGGTCGAACTGCAGTAGCGAGGCTTAGACCCCCGCGAACTGCACGCCCTCGAAGACCAGCGTGGGCGTCTTCGACGCGGAGTACGGATAGGGATCGTTCCCCACCGCCGCGAGCCGCTGCCAGAGCTCGAGGTGGTTGCCGGACACGTTCATCTCGCCGATGACCTCGGCGACCTTCCCGCCGCGCACGCGGAAGCCCTGCGCGCCGAGCGAGAAGTCGCCGGTGGTTCCGTTCGAGTTCCCGCCCAGGAAGCCGGTGACGAGGAAGCCCTCCTTCATGTCGGCGAGGAGCGCGTCGGGGCCCCTGTCGCCGAGCTTCCACGCCAGGTTCGACATGCCGCGCGTGGTCGGCCGCATGCCGAGCTTCCTGCCGTAGTAGTTGTCGACGTAGTAGCTACGCAGCATGCCCTTCTCGAACACAGGGAAGTGCCTGGCCGCGATCCCCTCCGAGTCGAAGAGGCGCGAGCCGAGGCCGCGCGGCACGAGCGGGTCATCCGCGAGGTCGAGCTTCGCGCTCGCGATCTGCTGCCCCATCTTGCCGTCGAGGAAGCTGCGCTTCTGCTGGAGCGCCGACGCCGCGAGTGGGCCCATGAGGAAGCCGAGGAGGCGCCCCGCGGAGCGGTTCTCGACCGCCATCGCGAAGAGCGCCGATTCGCCTTTCCTGGAGCCGATGCGGGAGAGAGCGCGCGCGGCCGCGTTCCGGCCCACCTCCTCCGGCGAAGGAAGCGCGGCGAAGTGGCGCGCGCTCGCCGCGTCCCAGTCCTCGGGCCTGCGGCCATCTGGATCCTTCACCGAGACCTGGGCGCTCATCCCGAAGTCGGTCACGCGGCGCGCGCCGACGAACCCGTTCGAGGTCGCGCGAAAGCTCTCCGCCATCGTGTCGCCGAAGCCGGTCGTGACCGACAGGATGGCCTGGGCACCCTTCACGCTACGCGCGGCTGCCTCCATGTCCTCGGCGATCTTGCGCCGGCGCAGGGCGTCCACCTCGCCGTAGCGCGGATCCTCGAGATCGAGGTCCACCTTGGCCTGCCCCTCGTAGAGGCTGGGGTCGGGCAGCGCCCGATGCGGGTCGGCGGCCAGCTTGCGGGTGAGCGCGACGGCGTCCTCGACGAAGCGCTGCACCGCCTCAAGCCGGAGGTCGGAGGTGGAGACCGAGGAGTAGCGGCCCTCGACGTACAGCTCGAGCCCGAGCCCGCGCGTGGTCGCCTCGCTCACCTTCTCGATCTTCCCGTCTCGCCACTGCACCTCGACATTGCGCACGCGGTAGGCGCCTGCGGCGGCCTCGTTTGCGCCCTTCTTCCGGGCGAAGGCTATCGCGTCCTGGGCTATGACGAGCATGCTGTCGTTCGGGGCCATGGCGTCCTTGTGGGCTACGGGCAACGGGCTACGGAATTCGGGTTCGAGTTAGCCCTTCCCGCGGCCGCCCACGGTCATGGAGGAGACGCGCACGGTGGGCAAGCCTTGCGACACGGGCACGCTCTGTCCGTCCTTACCGCAGGTCCAGCCGCCCTCGTCGATCTGGAGGTCGTCCGAGACCATGTCCACCATCTCCAGGGCCTTCGGCCCGTTCCCGATGATGTTCACGTCCTTGATGGGCCGCGTGAGCTTGCCGTCCTCGATGAGATAGCCGTTCTTCACGTAGAAGGTGAAGTCGCCGGCGCCGATGTTCACCTGGCCGTTCGTGAAGTTCTGGCAGTAGATGCCCTTTTTCACGCTGGCGATGATCTCGTCCTTCTTGTGCGGGCCGGGCAGCATGTAGGTGGAGCGCATGCGCGGCATGGGCGCGAACTGGTAACCCTGACGGCGACCATTTCCGGTGGGGGCCACGCCGTAGTGTCTGGCGGAGATCGAGTCGTGCAGGTAGGTGGCGAGGACGCCGTTCTCGACCAGCTGCGTGCGGCCCGCCTCGTTGCCCTCGTCGTCCACGTTGATGGCACCCCGCGCGTTCTCGTTGGTGGCGTCGTCGACGATGTTCACGAACGGCCTGGCGATGGGCTTGCCGATCTTGTCCGCGTAGATGGAAACGTTCTTCCGGTTGAAGTCGGCCTCCATGCCGTGGCCGATGGCCTCGTGCAGGAGGATGCCCGAGGAGCCTGCCGCCAGCACGACCGGCATCTCGCCCGCCGGCGGCGGCGCTGCCTCGAAGAGGATCGTGGTCCGCGCCACCGCCTCGCGCACCACGCGGTCCACCCGGTCGGGCGCGTAGAACTCGAAGCCGGCCCGGCCGGCGACGTTGTAGCCGCCCTGCTCGCGCAGGCCGTTCTGCTCCGCCAGGCACGAGACGTAGAGAAGCGTCATCGGCTGCAGATCCTCGACGATGCGGCCCTGGCTGTCGGCGAGGAGCACCGCTCCCGACTCGTCGCGGAAGTGGACGCTGACCTTCTTCACGCGAGGATCGGCGGCGAAGACCCTCGCGTTCACGGCGTCGAGGATGGGCAGCTTCTGCTCAGGCCTGATGTCCTCCCAGCGAACCCTGAGCGGGTAGCGCTGCGGCAGGCGGCCGGCGACGTGGAAGCGCTGCGGCGCCCCGCGCGAGGGGCCGTCGGCGATGGCGGCCGCGGTCAGCGCGCACGTCCTGAGCGCTGCCAGCGAGAGGTCCTCGCTATAGCCGTAGCCAGTCTGATCGCCCTTCACGACGCGCACGCCTACCCCGAGTTCGACGGAGGCGAAGGCGCGGTTCACCGCCCCGTCCTCGAGCGCGAGGTCGTTCGAGACGCGGTGCTGGAAAAAGACGTCGGCGTAATCGCCGCCGCGCGAGAGCGCCGCGCCCAGCGCCTCGCCGATCATGGCCTCGGTGACGCCGAAGCGAGCGAAGTAGCCGATACCGTTCGTGGCGCCTCCCGGCTGCGGCTCTTCGCCGGCGCCGACGACGACGGGGTCACTCGCCCCGGCTCCCCCGGCTTGGATGATGAGCGTGCTCGCGGACATCGTGACGAACCTCCGGTACCCCTCTCGTTCGAAGCCAAAGGCCAGTTCTCTGGCGAGTGCCCGGCCTGCCGCGCTGGGGTGCGCTCGCGCGGCGAGGCTCAAGTACCTAACGCCGATTCCGCGGAACGGCGAAGTCTCTCTGCTGGTGGCGATGGCTTCGCCTCGTCCATCCCTTCCCGCCTCTTCTCGGGAGCCCCACCAGGGGCGCAGAACCGTCCGTCCAGGCAGCGGATTATCCGCGCATGCCAACCGTCCACATCGGCGATGCGTCCATTCACTACCGGGAGGCCGGCGGCGGCAACGACGTCGTGCTGCTCCTGCACGCTTTTCCCCTCCACTCCGGGATGTGGGCGCCGCAGCTGACCGCCCTCGCCGGGCGCTTCCGCGTCATCGCGCCCGACTACCGCGGGCTCGGCCAGAGCCGCCCGGCGCCACCCGCAGCGACGATGGAGCTCCTGGCGGGGGACATGATCGGGCTGCTACGCCAGCTCGGCGTCCGCCGCGCCGCGGTGGCCGGACTGTCCATGGGCGGCTACCTCGCCCTCGAGCTTTACCGGCGGTCGCCCGGCCTGTTCAGCGGCCTGGCGCTCTGCGACACGAAGGCGACTCCCGACACCGTGGAGCAGAGGGCGGGGCGCGAGACCTTTGCGCAGAACGCCCTCTCGAAGGGGCTCCCCTGGGTGGCGAGCGACTTCGCGCCAAAGCTGTTGCGGCCGAGCGCGGATCCAGCGGTGATGGCGAAGGTGAAGGAGCTCATCGGCGACGGAACACCGGAGGGCGTGGCGGCGGCGCAGCGGGGCATGGGGCTCCGGCCCGACTCGGTCCCGACGCTGGCGCGCATCACCTGCCCAACCATCGTGATCCACGGCGAGGATGACCAACTCATCCCCTTCGCCCAGGCCCAGCGAACGGCGCAGACGATCAGGGGGGCTCGCATCGTCCGCATTCCGGGCGCGGGCCACCTGCCGAACCTCGAGTCACCCGGAGCGTTCAACGCGGCACTGTCGACGTTCTTCGCGGCCCTCCCCGTCGAGCGCCCCGCGGTGGAGCCCGACGAGTAGGGGCTCTCAGCGCGGCGAGTGCCGCAACCAGGGTGCGAACGGCAATCCTCAATGGCCGGCCCCTCGCGAGCCAGGCTACACCCCGCGCTGAGGACTTCCGGACCTGCGGTCCTCAGGGCGGGGGGAGCGCCGGCTCCCCCCGCACCCCCCAGACGAAGTTGTCGCGCCGCTCGACGAAACTCGGAAGTAGTAGATCAGGCGTCTTCCTCCGGAGCGAGCGCGTCCGCGAGAGCGTCCGCCGCCGTCGCCACCACGCGCTCCACCTGCGCTCGTTCCGCCGCTCCGAAAGCTGGGTCCTCCTCGGCGACGAGGTCGAGCGCCTCGGCGGCATAGGCGGCCAGGGCCGGTTGCGCCGCTTCCAGGGCCAGCGGCTCGGACTCCAGCGCGCGCAGCTCGTGGAACTCCACCTTCCCGACGCGGTCCCCGAAGGCCACGTCGAACATGGCCCACGTCTCGAATGCGAGGTCGTGCGCGGCCAGCGCGCCCTCTTCGGGCAGCGGTACCGCGTCGAGCCAGGCGACGAGGTCGGGCTGCGCGCTCTCGAAGCGATCGCGCAAGCGGCGTCGGTCGCGCTCGGCGAGCGCGTCGAGGTGCTTCCAGACAGCCTCGATGACCGCGGGAGGGACCTGAGAGCCCCGCGCCGCACCGCGCTTCGGGAGTCGCGTCGACGGGGTCGGTGCCACCTCGGGCGCCACTGCGGGCGCGTCGTCGGCGATGGAGAGTCCGGCGGCGATCCGGTCCCACAAGGCGAAGAGATTGCCGTAGAGCCGGCGGGCCTCGTCGGGCGATTCGAAGCGCGGCTCGTCCGGGAAGAGCGTCGGGATGACGTCGCTGCGCTCCTCGCGGACGGCCTGCGCATTCCGAAAGCGCTCCGCCACCTCCTGCGTGCCATGGGGCGAGCCGGCGCGCTCCAGCAGGGTCGTGAGGATGTCCGGACCTTCGTACTCGCGGGGGAGCCCAAGCTCGTCGTTCGGTTCCCCGCTGCCGCCCCCGCCCCTAGGTCGCCGTCCCATGTCAGCTTACTTAACGCGATAGCTTACTTAACGCGACCCGCCACTCCGTGGGGCGTCATCTTTGTCACGCTGCGGCCCGCCGCGCCTCGCGCGGGGCGCGGCGCATGAAAAGGAGCCGCGGGTGGGCCGGTCGTGAGGCTTCGCGTTCGCACTCGACGGCTGGCTACTCGTCGGCGAACCACTCGTCCGTGTCGGGCTCATCGCCACCGTCACCCATCATCATGGCCTGGCGGCCGGCTTGCGGCCCGTCGCCTGGCTGCATCTCCCCGCGGCCCATACCCATGCCACCCATGCTCTTGCCCATGCCTCGCCCGCCGCGCGGGCCGGCGCAGGGACCGCCGTGCATCATCATCCTCTCCGCGTGCGAGTGGAACGTCGCCAGAAAGAGGGCCGCCTTGGCCTTCTTCTGCGGCGACAGGCCCTGCGAAAGCTGCTGGAACATCTCCGATTTCAGAGCCTGCAGCTGGGTGCGGGCCTCGCGCAGGCGCTGCACTGCTTGATCGACCTTTGCGCCGGCGTCCTTGTCGCCGCGCGCGGCGTCGCGCAGGATGCGCACGTTGTCGGCCACCTGCTTGCGCAGCGGCGCGCGCCGCTCGTCGAACTTTGCCATCACGTCGCGCGCGCGAATCGCGCCGGCGTCGTCGAGGTCGAGCGCCTCGGCGAGCCCGAGAGTGCGGGCGAGGCGCATCCGCTTCTGCATCCGCTCCATGTGCGCAGGATCGTCGGGGCCTGCGCCCTGTCCTGCCCCGGCACCGCGGGCAGGGGAGCCCTGGGGTGCAGCAGCCAGCACCACGGCGGGAAGCAGGGCCAGCATCACGGTGAGCTTCTTCATGGTCGGTCTCCTCTTCAGCTCTGCGGGGGACGAGCCTCCGCCCTACGTTGAATGCGCTTCTCCATCGGCGGAAGAATCCTCCGCCGTACTGCAGCGGCAGGGGACGACCTTCCACAATGGACCTTGGGGACGACCCCCCGACCTCTGCGAGCCGTCGGCCGGCCCTACGGCTGCTCTGCTGCGTCGAGCGCAGCCAGCGCGACGTCCTCGCTGGTGATCTCCTCGTCGTCCTGTCTCCTGGCAAGCGCGCTCGTCTCGACAGACTCGCCCACGTCGGGCTCCGCGGCTGCCGCTGGAGCGGCCGACTCCAAAGCGTGCGGAACGCGCTTCTCGAACAGGCCCGGCGCCAGCGCCAGCGCGGCGGCGGCAGCCACCGAGAGGACGCCGGCACCGAGGGCGAGTCTGGCGGTGCGGCTCCGGTGACGCTTCCAGGCCGCGAGCGTGGAAAGGGCGAGATCGAGGTGTTCCCGCCCACGCTCGGTGGGCGCCCCTCTCCCCGGCCCTCTCCCCACTCCGCAGGGCAAGGGAGATGGGACGCCGGCGTCCCGGCAAGCGGAGCCCTTCGGCATCCGCATGAGGTCAAGGGCGGCCTCGTAGCTGGCTAGCTCGGCGCGGCAGCGCTCGCAGCTCGGGAGGTGTGCGTCGAGGCGCGCCTGGTCTTCCGGCGCGAGGTCGCCCGAGGCGCGCTCGGCGAGGAGCCCGTCCAGCTCGACGCAGGGATTCATGGGCCCTCCACCCTGGCGACGGCGTCACGCAGACGCCGTGCGGCGTGATGGAAGTGAACCCTGGCGTTGCCCTCCGTGATGCCGAGCACCCCCGCGATCTCGCGGAACGACAGCTCTGCGTCGATACGGAGGGTGAGCACATCGCGCTGGCGCTGCGGCAGGTTCAGCACCGCCGTGCGCACTGCGCGCTCGCGCTCGGCGTGCTCGAGCTCTGCCGTCCCCACCCCCCACACGGGCACCGCCTCCGCCGCCTCGACCGGCGCACGTCGCCAGCGCCGCGTGTCGCGCGCGTGATTCCTTCCCAGGTTCACCGCGACGCGGAAGAGCCAGGCGCGAAAGGATTCGGGGCCGATCGCGCGCAGCCAGGACGTCCGCCGCACCGCCTGGAAAGCCCTGACGAAGGCCACCTGCGCAAGATCGCGCGCGGCATCGGAGCCTGCCGGGGAACCCTCGGTGTACCGCTTCAGGAGCGCGAGCACCGTCCGCTCGTGGCGCCGCACCAGCTCTCCGAACGCCTCGTCGTCACCGGCGAGGAAGGCACGCACCAAGGCCTCGTCCGAGCGCTCGCTCGCCGCGGCGGCCGTGACGAGCCGCAGCCCCGACCGCGCGCGAGCCCGATCTCTGGCGTCCGCCATGAGGCCTCGAATACGTCGTCCGTCCCTGAGATTCCCCGCGGCCACGTACAACAAGAACCCTTGCCCGGTGGGATGTTAAAGAATAATCCCCTGGGCGCCCGCTCCGACGGGCGAAAGGCGAGGAATCACACCAAATGCTCGATCTGAAGGCCGTGGCCTCGGACCCCGAGAGCTTCGAGCGGCGGCTTCTTCGACGCAGCGCCGAGGTGGCGCTGCTCCTGAAGCCGGTGAAGGACCTCGCTGGCAGGCGCCGCGAGCTCAACGTCCTCCTCGAGGGTCTGAAGAAGGACCAGTCGGCCGCCAACGCCGGAGTGGGCCAGCTCATGCGGACCGACAAGGCCGCGGGCGAGCAAGCACGGACCGAGGCGCGGCGGCTCGGCGATGAGGTAAAGGCCAAGGACGAGCTGCTGCAGGCGGTGGAGGCCGAGATCGAGCGCCTGCTGATGCTCGTCCCGAACCCCCCACAGCAGAGTGTACCCGACGGGAAGGACTCGGCCGACAACAAGGAGATCGGGCACTCCGGCGTGCGGCCGCGCTTCGACTTCCAGCCGAAGCCGCACTGGGAGCTGGGCGAGGCGCTGGGCGTCCTCGAGTGGCAACAGGCCGCGAAGCTCTCCGGCTCGCGCTTCACCGTCTACAAGGGCGCGGCAGCGCGGCTCGAGCGTGCTCTGGCGAGCTTCTTCCTCGACGTCCACACGTCGCGTGGGTACACCGAGATCCTCCCACCCTACCTGGTCACGCGAGAGGCGATGACCGGCACCGGGCAGCTCCCGAAGTTCGAGGAGGACCTTTTCAGAACTACGGGCGAGCACCCGCTCTACCTCATCCCCACGGCCGAGGTCCCGCTCACGAATCTCCATCGGGACGAGGTCCTGGAGCGCTCGGCGCTTCCCATCTCTTACTGTTCGTGGACCCCTTGCTTCCGCGCCGAGGCGGGCGCCGCCGGCAAGGACACGCGCGGCCTCATCCGCCAGCACCAGTTCAACAAGGTGGAGCTGGTGAAGATCGTGAAGCCGGACGAGAGCGATGCGGAGCACGAGAAGATGCTGGACGACGCTTGCGAGGTCCTGCGCCGGCTCGGGCTTCACCACCGAGTGGTCCTCCTGTGCGCCGGCGACATGGGCTTCGCATCGGCGAAGACCTACGACATCGAGGTATGGTGCCCCGGCCAGGGCGTATTCCGCGAGATCAGCTCCGTCTCCAACTGCGAGGAGTTCCAGGCGCGGCGCATCCGAATTCGCTACCGCGACGAGAAAGGGAAACCCCGGCTCGCCCATACCCTGAATGGCTCGGGCGTGGCGGTGGGGCGCACGGTCGTCGCGCTCTTCGAGCAGTACCAGCAGGCCGACGGGTCCATCCTCGTGCCCGAGGTGCTGCGGCCGTACATGGGCGGGATGGAGCGCATCACGCGGCAGGAGTTTCCGCGTGGCGTCGAGAGGTAGCCTGTGGCCAGCCGAGAAAGCGTCGGCGTCTCGAACTCGCTTGATCGCCGAGCCCGACGTGCCGTATATGGGCGGGTCTTGAAGTTCTGGTTGCGGCTCAAGGATTCCGGTTCGGAGGAGTGGCCGAGTGGCTTAAGGCGGCGGTCTTGAAAACCGCTGAGGGTTCACGCCCTCCGAAGGTTCGAATCCTTCCTCCTCCGCCAGGTGGAAGCGAAAGAGGTTCAAGGAAAGGTGGCCGAGGGGCCGAAGGCGCTGGTTTGCTAAACCAGTATACGGGAAACTGTATCGAGGGTTCGAATCCCTCCCTTTCCGCCATTTTGGAGGTCGTTTCACGTACACACGGCCCGAACGAAGACGGGCTGTGCTGTATTTCACATTCCCCCGGGCGTGGGACGGTTACGCCTGCTCCATGAGCGTGCTCTGGGCAGCGCGCGTCCGGGCGAGTGCTGCGTTACACGGGCGGCGATCGCAGAAGATCTCGTTGGAGAGGATGCTCCACATGCGGGGGAGCCTGCCCTCGTAGACTGCCCAAGTCCGGCCACAGGCCGAACAGCGGACTTGCTCGATAGGCTGGCGAGGCGACAGCTTGAACGTGCGCGAGACGCGAGGCATGGGGAAATCCTCTCCTTTCTTTGCCAGCAAAGGGTGGGGGGTGACGGGTGCCTGAGGCCTTCAGCCGAAACCTACCCCAAACAGGCGCCTATGGGACGGAGAAACAGCCAGGCGCGCGTTTTTCAGGGCGGGGCGCGGCCATGTCTCCCTCCGGGAGCAGTACCGGCTGTGCCGACCCCGCCGCTTGGGCTCCCTAGACGTCGCCGTCGTCGCCCGCGGCGTCGGCCCGCCCGTCAGACACCCAGCTCAGCGCCGCCATCGCTCGCGGCCACCCGATCGTGGTGATGGCCAGCCGCACGGCATGCTCGATGTCCTGCCGGGAGCAGCCGCCGGCGAGGGCGTGACGTACCGCCGAGTGGACGCCCCCCTCCGTACCCACGCCGACCGCGATCCCGAGCTTCACCAGGCGGCGCTCGCGTTCGGAGAGCGAACCGCGCTCGTGGACGCGCCGGCCCAGCTCTTCGAAGGCCTGACAGATCTCGGGGTGCGCGGCCTTGAACCGCGAGAAGAGAGACGGGAGCTCGTGGGGCATCGGATCCTCCGCGCGGCGCGGAACGCCGCAGGTCGATCGATGTATAGCGAACCTCCGGAGACGCCGCGCGCTGGCGCGCCCGCGACGCGACACGCATGGCGACACGCCCCCCATGGCTCTCGCGCCGATGCAGGCTGCCACCTCGAGCACGATCTTGCCGCGGACGTGCCCCGCCTGGCTCAGCTCCGTCTCGCCCCCGATGGTGTCGAGCACGGCATCGACGTCGTGGGCGACCTCCTCGAAGCGCTTCCTCGTGTAATCGTATGTAGATCAGCTGCGGTCGCAGGCGCCGCTCGCGTCCGGGGCTGCGATGTTCACGTCCTTGGGCGACGCGGCGGGGCCCTCGCGAACGCTGATGCCCCGCGCCTCGTCCGTGTTCGTCGGGCTCGATGCCAGGCCCGAGGGCCGGAGATTCCGGCGGCGACGGTTACGTTGGAGAATCACATCAACTGGTCGCCGCAGTGAGCCGGGCGCCTCGGGCGCTATCCTTCCCCGCGCCCTCGCGATGTCGGCCCCCCATCGCATCATGCTCCCACGATGCCGCTCCGCCTCGTCCACACCTCCGACTGGCACCTCGGCCACCAGCTCCACGGCGTCGATCGCGAACCCGAGCACCGCGCCTTCCTCGCCTGGCTCGCGCAGCTCGTCGAGGCGGAGCAAGCCGACGCGCTGCTCGTGACGGGAGACGTGTTCGACGCGTCGAATCCGCCCGCGGCGGCCAGCGCGTTGTTCTACGGTTTCCTGGCCCAGGTCTGGAGCCGCCTCCCGCGGCTGCAGGTCGTCGTCATCGGCGGCAACCACGACTCGGCGTCGCGGCTCGAGGCGAGCGACCCGCTCCTGCGCGCCCTGGGCCGGCTCCACGTGGTGGGCGCCCTCCCCCGCGACGGCCACGCCGTCCGCGCGGAGCGGGCGCTCGTGCACGTGGCGAGCGCCGACGGGAGCGACGCAGCCTGGATCGCCGCCGTCCCGTTCCTGCGCGCCGCAGACATGCGCCCCGACGAGGCGGGCGACGACGCGACCTCGGAAGGAGTCCGCCGCATCTACCGCGAGGTGATCCACGCGGCGGAGGCGCGCCGGTCGCAGGGCGAGGCCATCGTGGCCACGGGCCACCTCTACCTGCTCGACGGGCTCGCGTCCTCCCGTTCCGAGCGGCCGCTGTTCGGCGGCAACCTCCGGGCAGTCCCCGCCGACGTCTTCCCTCCGGCCGTGACCTATGCCGCGCTCGGCCACCTCCACAGGCCCCAGTCGCTCGAGGGCGGACGCATTCGCTACGCTGGGTCGGTCCTGCCGCTCGCGTTCGACGAGGTGGACTATCCCCACCAGGTCGTGATCGTGGAGATCGCGGGAGGTGCGCTCCGCAGCGCGCGCCCCCAGCGCATCCCGCGCTTCCGCGATCTCGTTCGCCTGCCCGCGACCGGTCCACTTCCGCTCGGCGAGGTGCTCCCGCTCCTCCGGGCACTCCCGGCGCGCGGCGGTTTGCCGGATGAGGAGCTCCCGCTCCTCGAGGTCCAGGTGGCGCTCCCTCGCCCCGAGCCGTCGCTTCGCCTGGATCTCGACCAGGCGCTCCGGGGCAAGGCGGCGCGCCTCGTGCGCTTCACCGTGACCTACACCGGCTCGGGCACCGCCCTCGCGGAGGCGGCGCGCGGACAGCTGCTCGACGACCTCTCGCCCGAGGACGTCTTCCTCAGCTGCTGGAAGCGCAAGCACGGCGAGCCACCCGGCGCGGACCTCGCGCAGGCGTTCCGGGAGCTGGTCGCCCAGGCCGAGGCAGAGGAGGCACCGTGAAGGTCCTGGCCATCCGGGGCGAGCACGTCGCCAGTCTACATGAGCCGTTCGAGATCGACTTCACGTCGCCGCCGCTCTCCGGGGCCGGGCTCTTCGCCATCGTCGGCCCGACGGGCGCGGGCAAGAGCACGCTCCTCGACGCGATCTGTCTCGCGCTCTACGGCTACACGCCGCGTGTCGAGGGAAAGGGTGGGCCCAGCATCGGCCGGGAGGACGACGACCTCCGGCTCGGCGCGAGGGATCCCAGGAGCCTCCTCGCCCGCGGCTGCCGCACCGGCTTCGTCGAGATCGACTTCGTCGGGAAGGACGGGGGCGCCTGGCGCGCGCGGTGGTGGGTGAAGGCCACGCGGTCGGGCGCCCTGGGCGACGCGTCCATGCGCCTCTCGCGGCTCGGTGCCGACGGCGGGGCGCTGGAGACCGTCGCAGACGGCCTGAGCCTGACGCGAGCGGCGATCCTGGAAAGGCTGGGGTTCACCTTCGGCGAGTTCCAGAAGGCGGTGGTCCTGCCGCAAGGTGAATTCGCCGAGTTCCTCCACGCCGACAGCAGGGCGCGGGCCGAGATCCTGGAGAAGGTGACGGGCGCCCGGATCTACTCGCGCGTCGGCGAGCTCGCCTACCGGCGCGCCGAGGAGGAGCAGGGCGCGCTCCAGGGCCTGCTCGACGAGGCCGAAAGGCAAGCGCCGCTCCAGGCGGAGGTTCGCATCGAGCTCATGCGCGACCGCGAGGCGGCGGCCACCGTCCACGACGCGGCGAGCTCGTCCGCGCGCGCGGCCGAGGACGCGGTCGCGTGGTACGTGCGGCGCGAGGCGCTCGCGGCGCTCGAGCGCGACGCGGCCGCGGAGGCGTCCAGGGCGGCCGACGAGGTCGCCGCAGCCGCTCCGCTGCGCGCGGAGATCGAGGCGGTGAAGCAGGCGCTGTCGATGCGGGCGGAGCTCGAGGCCGCGCGTCGCGCCGAGGAGGAGGCGTCGCGCGCCGCAGCGGAGGCGGGCGCGCGGGAGCGCGAGGCGGCGGCTGCGACGACGGCGCGCGCGACGGCAGAGGTCTCTCTCGCAGCAGCGCTGGCGGCGAAGGCCGCCGAGGACGAGGCAGCGTCCGCGCTCGCGCCGGCCATCGACGCAGCCCGCCGCCTCGATGTGGAGCTGCGCCATGTCGGCCATACCTTCGAGGAGGCGCGCGCGGCAGCCGACGCCGCTCGGCGCGTCGAGGTCGAGGCCCGGGCGCAAGTGGGCCAGCTCGAGGCTTCGGCTGCCGCGACCGACGCGGACATCGCGGCATCGGAGCGCTGGCTCGCCGACCATGCCACCGAAGCTCCCGTGGCGGCCGAGTGGTCGCGCTGGAGGGACCTCGTCGTCCGGCACGGGAGCGCGAGCAGCGAGGCCGCGCGGCACGCGGGAACGCGGGCCGAGGCCGAGCAGAGCGCGGCGAGGGCAGCGGAAGCGGTGAGGCGGGCCACAGAGCGCCTGGCCGAAGCCGGGGCGCGACTGGAAGGCTCGCGCGACGCGGTGGCGCGCCGCCAGGACGAGGTGCGACGGTTCGACCTGGCGGCGATCCGGGCGGAGCGCGAGGCCCTCGCCCTGCGACGCGACGCGCTCCAGGTGCTCGCCGGCATCGCCCGGGCCGCGGACGCGGACGCGGCGGCGCGCGAGGCGGCGACGAGTCGAGGCGAGGATGC
>MEMX01000085.1:0-4551 GCA_001768075.1 Anaeromyxobacter sp. RBG_16_69_14
GAGACGGTGGCGAGGCTGCTGTCCCGCCGCACGGCGAGATCGGCGCCCCGCCCGAAGCGGCGCCTCGCCGACGCGAGGGCGGCTCCCAGGTCGCGCTCGGGGCCGGCGAAGAGGCGCAGCACCACCGCTTCTGCGACCCGCGAGCCGATGCAGGCGAGCGCGAGCGCGTCGTCGCCCGACGCCTCCGCGCCACCAGGCACGGTGCGCCCGTCGAGCCCGAGGGCGACGAGCTCGCTGGCCAGCACCGGCTCCAGCCCTGGCGCGCACGCTGCGAAGATCCGCTCCACGGGCCTCTCTCTCCCTACTCGCCAAGCGACGAGAATTCGGTTAAGAAACCGCGCCTGCCACGCGGCCGTCCTTCGGCGTGAGCGCGGCCCACCCTATGATCTCGGTTCAGAATGTCAGCAAGGCCTTCGGGCCCAAGAGGCTCTTCGAGGACGTGAACGTCGCCTTTTCCCCGGGCAGGCGGTACGGCCTCACCGGCCCGAACGGCGCCGGAAAGACGACCTTCATGAAGATCCTCGCCGGCGAGGACGAGCCCGACGTGGGGACGGTCCTGCGTCCGAAGCGCCTCGGCACGCTGAGCCAGGATCAGTTCCGCTACGAGGACGACCGCGTCATCGACGTCGTCCTCATGGGGAACGGGGTGCTCTGGGGAGCCATGCAGGAGAAGGATCGGCTGCTCGCCAAGCGCGAGATCTCCGAGGAGGACGGCCACCGCCTCGGCGAGCTGGAAGGTATCATCGCCGAGGAGGAAGGCTATACCGCCGAGGCCACCGCGGCCGAGCTCCTCGACGGCCTGGGCATCGCGCAGGAGGCGCACGAGCAGCCCATGCGCGCCCTGGCCGGCGGGTACAAGCTCCGCGTGCTCCTCGCGCAGGCGCTCTTCGGAAACCCCCAGGCGCTGCTCCTCGACGAGCCCACGAACCACCTCGACATCGACTCCATTCGCTGGCTGGAGAGGTTCCTGCACGAGTACGACGGCGTGCTCATCACCATCTCGCACGACCGGCACTTCCTGAACTCCATCTGCACGCACATCGCCGACATCGACTACGAGTCGATCATCACGTACCCGGGCGCCTACGACGACATGGTCCGGCAGAAGGGCCAGGTGCGCTCCCGCGTCGAATCGGAGAACGCGGAGAAG
This sequence comes from Anaeromyxobacter sp. RBG_16_69_14, assembly GCA_001768075.1. GTDB lineage: Bacteria > Myxococcota > Myxococcia > Myxococcales > Anaeromyxobacteraceae > Anaeromyxobacter_A. The sequence continues at coordinate 1,151 of MEMX01000085.1, forward strand.
CGGAAGAAGGTCGCCCAGCTCCAGGACTTCGTGGCGCGCTTCCACGCCGGCACGCGCGCCTCGCAGGTGCAGAGCCGCATCCGGGCGATGGAGAAGCTCAAGCTCGAGGATCTGAAGCGCTCCAACATCGCCGCGCCCTTCATCAAGTTCGAGGTGGCGAAGCCCTCCGGAAAGCAGACCCTCACCGTCGAGGACATCGCGAAGAACTACGGCCGGCGCGAGATCATCCGGCCCTTCTCCGCGCTGGTCACGCGGGGCGAGAAGGTCGCCATCATCGGCAAGAACGGCGTGGGCAAGAGCACCCTCGTCAAGATGCTGGTGGGCGAGCTGGCGCCCGACCAGGGCGGCGTGAAGTGGGGTCACCAGGCGTCGCCCGGTTACCTGCCGCAGGACCAGGCCGGCCTCATCCGCCCCGGAACCACCGCCTTCGGCTGGCTGCGCGAGCTCGAGGACAAGCTCTCGAACGAGGAGATCTCGGGGCTGCTCGGGCGCATGCTCTTCTCGGGCGAGGAGCGCATGAAGCCGACGGCGACGCTCTCCGGCGGCGAGACGGTGCGCCTGCTCCTGTCGAACCTCATGCGCACGAAGGACAACGTGCTCGTCCTCGACGAGCCGACGAACCACCTCGACCTCCAGGCGATCGCGTCGCTCTCCGAGGGGCTCGGCCGCTACGAGGGCACGGCGTTCATCGTCACCCACGACCAGCAGCTCATCGGCGAGGTGGCGACGCGCATCTGGGCGCTCCGTGAGGAGGAGCCCATCCTCGACTTCAACGGCGACTTCGACGAATTCGTGGAGAAGCATCCGGACCTGGCCGCGCATCACCGCTGATTGCTGCGCTGGTTGCTGCTCGACGGCTGCTGCGGAGGATGCTCACCTCGAGTAACCGTAGTTGCCGGTGTTGATCCGGGCGAGCTTTCCGACCTCGAACTCCAGGAACCGAACGAAGCTGCGCTGGCCAAAGTCGTACGTCCAGATCTCTGTCACCGTATGCCCTTGACGAAGGTCCCTGGAAACAGGTTCGCCGCACTTGGCGAGCACGTCAAACGTCCGGTCTCCGATCCGAAATGCGTCGGGCACGCAGCGGGCTCGTGGGATCGAGATCGCGTTCCTCGGAGCGTCCTTGGGCGGCTCCGGAAGGGCGTAGCCGTAGCTGCCCCGCTCGATGGCGATGACCTTCCCTCCTTGCAGGCTCACGATCTGGACGAACCTCTCGGTCCCGAAGTTGTACGTCCACCGCTCGATCAGCAGGCCGAGGTTGCCATTGCTGGTGCCGGTGGTGACCACCGGCTCCGCCTCCTGGAGGCTGGGAGGACCGCACTTGGCGAAGAGGTCAAGCCTCGCATCGCCGACCGACACGATGCCGCCGTCGCATCGAATCGAGTCGGCTGCGGCAACCGATGACGCGAGTCCGAGAAGACTGGTGAAGAGCAGACGTGCAACCGTTCTTCGTGGCATGCGATTCCATCCCGGCCCGGCGAGCCACCGCGGTTGTCGCTTGAACCGGGCTGGTCCGATGCCATCAGGATCGACGTGGCGCGTCAAGCCCCACGTCTCGAGCTCGTCCCGACCGACACCGCCGCGTCCCCGAGCTGGCCATTGACACCCCGCGACGGGAGAGTCACAAGGGCGCATGCGCAGCGACATCGTGAAGAAGGGCGCCGAGCGGGCTCCACACCGCAGCCTGTTCCGGGCCACGGGCCTGCGGGACGAGGACTTCGCGAAGCCGTTCATCGGCATCGCCAACAGCCAGATCGACATCATCCCGGGTCACATCCACCTCCACGAGTACGGCCGGATCGCGAAGGAAGAGATCCGGAGAGCCGGCGGGGTACCCTTCGAGTTCAACACGATCGGCGTCGACGACGGGATCGCGATGGGCCACGACGGCATGCTGTACAGCCTGCCGAGCCGCGAGCTCATCGCCGATTCGGTCGAGACGATGATGAACGCGCACAAGCTCGACGCGCTCCTGTGCATCCCGAATTGCGACAAGATCGTCCCCGGTATGATCATGGGAGCGCTGCGGGTGGACGTGCCGACCGTGTTCGTGTCGGGCGGCCCCATGCGCGCCGGCCGGCTCGAGGACGGCACCTCGATCGACCTCGCCACCGCCTTCGAGGCCGTCGGCAAGCACGCGCGCGGCCAGATGTCGGACGAGCGGCTCACCGAGATCGAATGCGCCGCCTGCCCGGGTGCGGGCTCGTGCGCCGGCATGTTCACGGCCAACTCGATGAACGTGCTGTGCGAGGCCATGGGGATCGCGCTCCCCGGGAACGGGACCGCGCTCGCGCTCACCCCGGAGCGCGAGGAGCTGGTCCGCAGGGCAGCTCGCCGGGTCGTCGAGATCGCCCTCGACGAGCGCTTCACGATGCGTAGAATTCTGAACGAGGACGCGATCCACAACGCCTTCGTCGTGGACATGGCGATGGGAGGATCGACCAACACGGTCCTCCACATGCTCGCCATCGCCCACGAGGCCGGCGTGGCCTTCGACCTCAAGCGCATCGAGGAGGTCGCGCGCCGCGTCGCGCACGTGGCCAAGATCTCGCCGTCGCTCTCGACCGTCCACATGGAGGACGTCCATGCCGCGGGCGGCGTCCCGGCGGTGCTCCACGAGGTCGCGCGGCGCGGCGACGTGGTCCGCACCCGCGCCCTGACCGTCACCGGGGAGACCATGGGCGACCGCATCGGGGGCGCCCGCATCCGCGATCCCAAGGTCATCCACCCGCTGGAGGAGGCGTACTCCCAGTCGGGCGGGCTCGCCATCCTCTTCGGCAACCTCGCCCGCGAGGGGGCGGTCGTGAAGACCGCGGGCATCGAGGCGGGCATGCGGAAGTTCACGGGGCACGCTATCTGCTTCGACTCCCAGGACGAGGCGATCGCCGGGATCATGGCGGGGCAGGTGAAGGCCGGGCACGTGGTCGTCATCCGCTACGAGGGCCCGAAGGGCGGGCCCGGGATGCAGGAGATGCTCTCGCCTACGAGCCTCCTCATGGGCATGGACCTCGGCTCGAGCGTCGCGCTCATCACCGACGGTCGATTCTCCGGCGCGACGCGTGGTGCGTGCGTGTGCCACGTCTCCCCGGAAGCGGCGGAGGGCGGGGAGATCGGCCTCGTGCGCGACGGCGACGCCGTCACCATCGACGTCGACGGGTGCAAGCTGGCGCTCGAGGTCGAGCAGGAAGAGCTCGAGCTGCGACGGCGGCGACCTGCGCCCAAGAGGAAGGCGATCGCCTCCAGCTGGCTCCGGCGTTACGCAGCCTTGGTCACGAACGCCGCGAACGGGGCTGTCCTGCGGTCGGACTTCTGACAGCGGAGACCAACTGGTCTCCGCTATGAGGCGCTGAGCGCACTCAGCGAGACCTCCGACAGCGGGAGTACACCGCACGGGCGCTCGC
>MEMX01000085.1:4735-4850 GCA_001768075.1 Anaeromyxobacter sp. RBG_16_69_14
GGCATCCACTGCCGGTCGCCGCCGTCGCGCTGGAGCTCCCATGGAAGAGATCCGAGAGACGAGTTCCCTCCCGAGTCTGGAGCTGGGGCTGCGGAAGTTCGTGGCCCCGGAGGTG
>MEMX01000085.1:4948-5319 GCA_001768075.1 Anaeromyxobacter sp. RBG_16_69_14
CACGTCGCGGTCGTGCCGTGCTGCCAGGCGGAGGTGGCAGAACAGCTCTCGCGCGTCGCCGGAGCGCCGCCAGAGCTGGCGGCGCTCTACGCACACCCGTGGCACCGGCGCGAGTTCGGCTCTCATCTCACGAACGTGGTCCGGGCGCTGGCGCTCGAGGCACGCGGCTACAAGGTGACCGTCACCGAGCTGGCCGGATGGGAGCACTCACTCAAGAACGAGCTCATCCTGGCCAGGAAGGCGCGCGCCCGGGGTGAGGATGCGCAGGCGCGCCTCGACGCGCTCCTCGCCGCCGCGGGCGTCCGCCCGAAGCTCGTCCGCATCCTGGGGCGGTGACAGCGCTGGTCGCTTGCGCTGATCCCCTAGCCAGT
>MEMX01000085.1:5349-22398 GCA_001768075.1 Anaeromyxobacter sp. RBG_16_69_14
CACAGCCCTCCGCTGGTCCGTCGCCTGCCTTCTCGTCGCGCTCCTCGCCGCTTGCCGGGGCGGGGCGCCGCAAGCCCGCACCCGGCCGCCGCCCGCGGTCACGGCCTCGGCCGTGCAGGTGCGCGACGTGCCGGTCGAGCTCCGCGCCCCGGTCGATCTCCGTCCGCTGGCGCAGGCCGACGTCGGCGCGAAGACGATCGGCTACCTCGACGCGGTCCTGGTCGATCGCGGCGACAAGGTGAAGAGGGGACAGCTCCTCGCGCTGGTCCGTCCCTCCGACCTGCCGGACCAGCTCGCTGCCGCGCGCGGCTCGTTCGCCCAGGCCCAGGCGGCGCTTGTCCTGGCGCGCGCCAACAAGGAGCGCGCCGACCGACTCGCGCCGTCGGGGGTCGTCTCGCAACAAGATTTGCAGCAGATGACGAACGCGCTCGCCGGCGCCGAGGCCACCCTCGCTGCCGCGCAGGCGAGCGTGGGCGGGCTGGCGACGAGGCTCGGCGAGACGCGCATCGAGTCGCCGCTCGAGGGCGTCGTCTCGCAGCGCCGCCTCGACCCGGGCGCGCTCGTCGGGCCCAACTCCGGCTCCGGCGCCATCGTCACGGTCGAGCGCATCGACGCCATGCGGGTGTTCATACCGGTGAACGAGCGTGAGGTGGGCCCGCTCCGGGTAGGGCAGGACGCCCATGTCGAGCTGGACGCGTTCCCCGGCAAGAGCTACGGCGGCAAGGTCGTGCGTGTGTCGCCGGCCTTCGACCCCTTGACGCGCACGCTGGACGCCGAGGTGCACGTGAAGAACCCGGGTGAGCTTCGCTCCGGGATGTACGGGCGCGCTGCCATCGTCACGGACGTGCACCAGGAGGCGGTGGTGGTGCCCGCCGGCGCGGTGCAGGTGACGAACGGCGTGAACGTCGTCTACGTCTTGCGCGGCGACAAGGTGAAGCGCACGGAGATCCAGGTGGGCGTCGACGGCGGCGACTGGCTCGAGGTCACCTCTGGCCTCGCGCGCGGCGACGAGGTGGTGACCGCCGGGACGGACGCCCTCTCCGACGGCGCCGCCGTCCGCGCGCACAGGAACGTCGAGCCCTACACCGGCGCGGTGACCACGACGGCGCCTGCCGCGCCCGCCCCGCCGGCCGCCCGCTAGCGAGGATCTCGCGCCATGTGGCTGACCCGCCTCGCGCTCCGCAACCCCGTCTTCATCCTGATGATGTCGCTCATGGTCGTCGTGCTCGGGTGGGTCTCCCTCCGGCGACTCTCGGTGGACCTCTTCCCCGCCATCGACATCCCCGTCGTCCGCGTCGCCACCTTCTACACGGGCGCAGGGCCGATCGACATCGAGAAGTCGATCACGGTGCCGGTCGAGCGCGCCGTGTCTGCCTCACCAGGCGTGGATCGCGTCGAGAGCGTCTCCAAGCAGGGGTTCTCGTCGGTGTCCGTGTGGTTCCAGTACGGGACGAACCTCGACAACGCCCAGTTCGAGGTCTCGCAACGCGTGGCGCAGATCCTGAACACGCTGCCCCCCGGGATCCAGCAGCCCTTCGTCATCAAGGTGGACGTCAGCAACATCCCGGTGGTGCAGGTGGCGATGGGCGCGGAGGGGCTCGACGAGAAGCAGCTCTACGACCTCGCCTACAACGTCGTCGAGCCCCAGTTCGAGCGCATCGCGGGCGTGGCCAGCGCGAACGTGGGCGGAGGCAAGATCCGGGAGATCGAGGTGAAGGTGAAGCGGGACGCCCTCCGGGCACGCGGGCTGGGCGTCCTCGACGTCGTGAGCAAGGTCCGCACCTCGAACCTGCTCCTGCCCTCCGGCAATCTCCGGTCGGGCGATCGCGACTACAACGTCTTCTCCAACACGCAGTTCGGGGAGGCGCGGCCGCTGCGCGACCTGGTGCTCCGCCCGGCGGCGCCCGCGCGGGGCGGCGAGGTGTCCTCCCCGGTGCGGCTCTCCGACGTGGCCGAGGTCGAGGACGGGGCCCAGGACCAGACCGAGGTCGTCCGCATCAACGGTCAGCGCGGGGTCTACTTCCGCGTCCTCAAGCAGCCCGGCGCGAACACGGTCGCGGTGGTGGACGCGATCCGGAAGGCCTTGCCCAACCTGCGTGGCGTCCCGGCCAACGTGAGCCTGGCCATCTCCTTCGACCAGTCCGCCTACATCCGGGCCGCCATCTCCTCGCTCGAGCACGAGGCGGTGCAGGGCGGCATGCTGGCCATCCTCGTCATCCTCGTCTTCCTCGTCTCCTTCTCGGCGACCGGGATCATCGCGGTCGCCATCCCGCTCTCCATCGTGGCGACCTTCGTCTTGCTCTACTTCACGGGACAGACGCTCAACGTCTTCACGCTGGGGGGGCTCGCGCTCGGCGTCGGGCGCCTCGTCGACGACTCGATCGTGGAGCTCGAGAACATCCACCGGCACCTCGCCCTGGGCCAGGACCGCCGCTCCGCGGTGCTCAACGCGGCGCAGGAGGTGGCGATGCCGATCTTCGTCTCGACCGTCACCACCATCGTGGTCTTCTTCCCGGTGGTGTTCCTCCAAGGCGTGGCGAAGAACCTGTTCATGCCGCTCGCGCTCACGATCGCGTTCTCGCTCGTCATGAGCTTCTTCGTCTCTCGCACGGTGACGCCGCTCCTCTGCCTCAAGTACCTGAAAGCCGAGGGAAATGGAGAGGCGCACGGCTTCGCCGGGTACGTCACGCGCCAGCTCGACCGGCTCGACGACGCGTACGCGCGCTCGCTGGGCTGGGTGCTTCGCCACCGCTTCTGGGTCATCGCCGGCATCTTCGCCGCCTTCCTGGGGTCGCTCTTCCTCGCCAGGCACATCGGCACCGAGTTCTTCCCCGACACCGACGAGAGCCAGTTCCAGGTGATCTACAAGGCGCCCATCGGGACCCGGGTCGAGATGACGGAGAAGGTGACGGAGCGCATCGAGCAAGGCGTCTCGAAGGCGCTCGCGGGCGAGAAGGCGGAGGGTGGGGGCCCCGTCTTCACCACGCTCCTCTCCGACACCGGCCTCCCGCTCGGGCGCACGGCCCTCTTCACCGCCAACACCGGACCGCACTCGGGCAACCTGGGGGTGAACCTCGTCCCGCACAGCCAGCGCGGCCTGAGCGACGTCGAGGCCGCCGAGAAGGTGCGCGCGGCGCTGGGCGACGCCCTGCCGGGCACGCAGGTCTACTACTTCATCGGCGGGATCGTGAAGCGCATCCTCAACTTCGGGTCAACCGCTCCCATCGACGTGGAGATCGTCGGGTACGACCTCGACGCGGGCGGGGAGTACGCGAAACGGCTCAACAGTCTCATGCGCGGCCTGTCGGACAAGGACGGGAAGCCGCTCCTCACCGACCTCCAGATCTCGCGCGAGGAGAACTATCCGGAGCTCGACGTGGTGGTGGATCGCGAGAAGGCCGGCATCCTCGGCGTCACCGAGGAGCAGGTGGCCCAGACCGTGCTCACGTCGCTGGTCGGCTCGAGCCAGTTCCAGCCGATCCCCTTCACCGACGCCAGGACCGGCAACCAGTACTACATCAACGTCAGGCTGGACGACCGGTTTCGCCGGCACGTGGACGACCTCTCCGAGATCTTCGTGCGGACGCCGGCCGGTCCGGTGGTGTCCCTCGCCAACATCGCAGAGGTGCGCCGCGATTCGGGTCCGGTGGTCGTCAACCGCAAATATCTACAACGCATCGTCGACGTGACCGCGAACGTGGCGCCCGGAAAGGATCTCGGCGCGGCCAGCGCCGCGGTGCAGAAGGTGATCGACGAGAACGCGCCCCCGGACGGCTTCACCGCGCAGCTCGGGGGACAGACGCAGGCGCAGCGGGAGGCCTTCGGCAGCATCCTGTTCCTCGCCCTCCCCATGGCCATCGCGCTCGTATACATGATCCTGGCCTCCCAGTTCCGATCGCTCGTCGACCCGTTCGTCATCATGCTCTCGGTGCCGCTCGGCGTGTCCGGCGTCTTCCTCGCGCTCTGGATGACCAGGACCACGCTGTCCGTCAACAGCTTCATGGGCATCATCATGATGGTGGGGATCGTGGTCTCGAACGGCGTGCTGCTGGTCGACTTCGCCCGCGTCCTGCGCGGCCGCGGCAAGCCGCTCCTCGAGGCCACCATCCAGGCGGGCAAGACGCGGCTCCGCCCCATCCTCATGACGACCATCGCCACCATCGTCGGCCTCGTCCCGATGGCGCTCGGCATCGGCGAGGGCAGCGAGACGAACCTGCCGCTGGCCCGCGCCGTCATCGGGGGCTTGACCGTCTCCACCTTCTTCACGCTCTTCCTCATCCCGGCGCTCTACACGCTCCTCGCGCGGTTCTCACCGCAGCACCCGGAGCGGGTGGAGGATGCGACGTGAACCCCGGCCAAGGTGCCTTCGCCGCCTCGTGCGGAGCACGGTTCGTGGCTTCACTCGGCGCATGGCTGGCGGCGGCGCTCGCAACGGGGCCGGCGCTCGCCCAGGCGCCCTCGCCGCTGCAGCCGCCGGCTGCCGCGGCCACGAGCGCGGCGCCGCGCGGCCAGCCGGAGCGGGTGACGTTCGTGGAGGCCGTGCGTCGCGCGTCGGTGCAGGCGACCTCGACCATCATCGCGGCGGAAGAGCTCAGGCGCGCGGCGGCGCTCCTCGGCGAGGTGCGCTCTGCCGCGCTGCCGCTCCTCTCGGGCCAGGCGAGTTACACGCACCTCGACGGCGATCGCAGATCGGCATCGGGCGTCGTCGCCGCCAGGGACCAGGAGTCCGCGGCAGGGATCCTCCAGCTCCCGCTCATCGCGCCCTCGCGCTGGATGAGCTGGGCGCACGCCTCGGAGCAGGTGCGCGTCGCGCGCGCCAGCGAGGCCGACGTGCGTCGTCAGACCGTGCTCTCCGCCGCGCGCGCTTACCTCGCCATCCTGGCGCAGAAGCGAGTGGTGGACGTGAGCCGCTCGGCGCGCGACATCGCGAAGGTACGCTTCGACTTCGCGCACGCGCGCCGTTCCGGTGGGATCGGCAACGCGGTCGACGAGCTGCGGTCCGAGCAACAGCTCGCGACGAGCGAGGTGCAGCTCGGGAACGGCGAGCTGGGGCTCACGCGGGCGCAGGAGGCGCTCGGCGTCCTCACCGGCTCCCAGGGTCCCCTCGACGCGGTCGAGGAGCCCGCCTTCGAGCTCGCGGGAGCCCCGGGTACCATGGCGGCGGCCGAGGCCAGGCGCCTCGACGTGCGCGCGGCCCAGGTGCGGCTCGACGCGGCGGCACACGTGGCTCGCGACAGCTGGGCCGACTGGCTGCCCACCCTGGCCGCGACCGGGGAGGTGTTCTACCAGAACCCACCGACCCTCCTCACGCCGCGGACCGGCTGGCAGGTCCAGTTCGTGCTTTCGCTGCCCATATACGAGGGCGGCCTCCGGCGTGCCCAGCGGCAGGAGCGCGATGCGCTCGCGCGCGAGGCCAGCGCGTATCTCGACGGCACGCTCAGGCAGGTGCGCTCGGACGTGCGCCTCGGGCTGGAAGAGGTCGCCAGGCGGGAGGCGGCGCTCGCGTCGGCGCGGCTGGCCGCCGAGCGGGGCCGGGCCGTGCTGCAGCTCACCGTCGAGTCCTACCGCGCTGGCGCCACCAACGACCTCGACGTCAGCACCGCCCAGCAGCAGTCGCGCGACGCCGACCTCTCTGCGGTCGTCGCGGAGGACGCCGTGCGGCAGGCGCGGCTCGACCTCCTGGCCGGACTGGGGCAGTTCCCATGAGTCGCACGAGCGGGGACCCCCTCTCCCCCGTCGGGGCAGACGGTCAGGGTGAGGGGGCGCTGACGCGGTTGGCCGACCCTCGCCCCTGCCCTCTTCCTCCCAGGGAGAGGGGGAGGACGACGAACCTCCATGTCGGGGTCGGGGTGAGGGGTCGAGAGCCGTGGCTCCCCCGCTCGCTCGCTCTGGCCATTCTCGGTGCCCTCGCCTTTCGCGCGCTCTGCTACGCGCTCATGACGGCGGCGGCGGTGTGGGCCGAGCGCCGCCCCGCGCCAGGGGCGCTCCCGGATCTGGTGTTGCAGGCGCTGCCCTATCTCGAGGGCGCCGCCCGTAGCAACTACGTCCTCTGGCTCGCGCTCTACCTGCCGCTCGCGCTCGCATTCCTCGCCACCGAGCCCCTCCGCTGGGTGCGCTACATGGTGACGGGCGGCCTCGTCTCGCTCGCGCGCGGGCTCACCATCGCGCTCACCGGGCTCGGGCCGCCCGACCCCGCGCGCGCAGGCCCGGGCCTGGGCGATCGGAATGCCCTTCAGGCGTGGCTGGAGCTGGTCTCACCCTGGGGCGTCTTCGCGCGCGGCAGCGCGCAGGCCTATCTGACGAAGGACCTCTTCTTCTCCGGGCACACCGCCACGACCTTCCTCCTGGTACTCTACCTGTGGCGGCGCCAGGGCCTGCGCTGGATCGCGCTGGCGGCACACCTCATCGTGGTGGCGAGCGTGCTCCTCGCCCGGTTGCACTACACCATCGACGTGGTGGGCGCGTGGGCGGTGACGTTCACCGTGTTCGCGCTGCGCGAGTGGCGGCCGCGCTGAGCGAGGGGGAGGTACTCGCCGTCTCTCACAGTGGCGACCAGTTGATGTGATTCTCCAGCGTCACCGCAACCGCTGTGAGCTGATGTCCGGCGCCTTGCGGCGCCTCAAGCGGAGGGGAGAACTCTCCCCCCGCGCCCCCCATCTCGAGCGTCAGTTCATGTGGCATGCGCTATCAGCGGTCGGATCACTTCCCCCGGGCCGACCTGCCGGGGGGTATATTCCATGCCATGAGCGACCCTCGCCCGCTCCCGTGGAGGAACTCCGCCTTGAAGCGAAATGTCATCGCGCTGAGCCTGCTCCTGCTGCTCTCTCCTGCCGGCCTCTCGTGTGGCACGGTCCCGGTCACCGGGAGAAAGCAATTGAGCCTCATCCCCGGTTCGACGATGCTGTCGATGAGCGACAAGCAGTACGGCGAATTCCTCAAGTCGAATACCGCGAGCACCGATCAGCAACAGACCCAGCTCGTCAGGGAAGTCGGAGCGAGCATCCGGCAGGCGGTCGAGCGGTACTTCGCGCAGGAGGGCCTGTCCGACCAGCTCAAGGGCTACCGGTGGGAGGTGAACCTCGTCGAGAGCAAGGAAGTGAACGCGTGGTGCATGCCCGGCGGCAAGATCGTGGTGTACACGGGGATCCTCCCGATCACGCAGACCAAAGCCGGCCTTGCCGTGGTGATGGGTCACGAGGTCGCGCACGCGATCGCCGAACACGGCAACGAGCGCATGAGCCAGGGTCTGCTCGCCCAGATGGGCGGTATGGGCCTCGCCCTCGCGCTGGAGAAGAAGCCGGAACAGACCAAGGCGCTCTGGATGACGGCGTTCAACGTCGGCGCGCAATACGGCGCCCTGCTTCCCTTCAGCAGGTTGCAGGAGAGCGAGGCGGACGAGCTCGGGCTGGTCTTCATGGCCATGGCCGGATACGATCCGAGCGAGGCGGTGAGCTTCTGGCAGCGGATGTCGCAACAGAAGGGGGGGAAGTCTCCCCCCGAATTCGCGAGTACCCATCCCTCGGACGAGACCCGCATCAGCAACATCAAGAAGCTCCTCCCCAAGGCCATGAAGTACTACCAGAAGAAGAGCTGAACGCTCGTCAGGTTCAAGCGACCAGCACCGTCACAGCCCCAGCCGCTTCATCTCGATCGAAAGGATCTCCATGAAGCGGCGGATGTCCGCTCCCGTGTTGTGCAGGGACACGGTGAACCGGATACCGGATTGGTCCTTGGGCACCGCCGGGAAACCGCTCGGGCAGGCGTACATGCCCTGCGCGCGCAGCGCGTGCGCCAGGGGATACATCGCCTCCAGCGGACCGCAGCGAACGAAGAAGATGGGGCTCCGGTCCTCGGCGGCGAGCCGAACGCCGAGGTCGCGCGCGAGCGACAGCACGAGCTCGATCCGGTCGATCAGGCTCTGCTGGACGCTCGCAAAATCGCCGCGGAGATGCAGCTCCGCGGAGGCGAGCGCCGCGCCGAGCATCGGGGGTTGGATGGGTCCGGAGAAGAGCATGGGACCGCCGCACCGTCGCACCCTCGAGCGAACCTCGGCCGTCGGGAACACCAGCGCCGCGCCGGCCGCGGAGAACGCCTTGTTCAGGGACAGCGCGACCACGACCCGACTCCGGTCGGGGAGGTGTTCGAGCGCCCAGCCGCGGCCGTTCCGTCCGACCCACGACGTCGAGTGGGCGTCATCCACGTAGAGGTGCAACCCGGGGTGCTTCTCGAGCAGGGCCGCGATCTGGGTCAGCGGGGCGAGCTCTCCGGTCATCGAGTACAACCCGTCGATGAGGTACCACAGGTGGCGGTGTGTCCTCGCCAGGCGCGCGATCTCCTGGTCGAGCTGCTCGAGGTCGTTGTGGCGCACGGGCACGATCTGCTTGGATCCGAGCAGCGCTGTCGCTCCGTGCACGCTCGCGTGCGCGCACCTGTCGATCAGCACGGCGTCCCCGGGCTGGACGAGAACCGGCAGCGCGGCGATGTGGGAGAGCGTCGTCGAGGGCGCAATGAGCGCATGCCCATCCGTCATGACCTCCAGTGCGTGCTCGAGCTTTTCGTAGAGCGGTGACTGTAGATACGCACGGGAATAGGAGAACTGCGTGCCATAGCGGTGAATAGCGCGTATCGCCCCTTCCTTCAGCTCCGGCCGCTGCTCGAGTCCAAGATAGCTGCAGCTGCCGAAGTTCAGGAGCCTCGCCCCGCCGATCTCGACGTGCCGACCGGAATACTCGGCATCATCGGCGGTCTGCATCATGATCCCTGCAGCCGCCGCTTCGCGGATGCTGCTGTCGATCAGGGCCTGGGGCGTGGCGTGCTCCGTCATGATCCCTTCCTCGCGTCCTGAGGCGCTCTCGTGGCGGATTGCAGAGGAGCCGGCATCCCGCGCCCCAATGCTCCCGTCTACGCTCGTACTTCGAGTCGGAGCGCTCGTGTATAGGTCCCGTGCCCGTCCGTGTCCAGGGTCAATCGGTTCTTCCCTGGCCTCGCCCCGGCCGCGGCAGGAGCTTCGGAGTCGAGCATTGTGTTCCTGGTCAACGTTCATTCCAGACGTTCATTCACGGGCGAGCTCGTTGGTAGGAAAGGCGAGCAGGAACTAGCGAGCGCTCGGGCACCGCCCGAGCGCCACGACGCAGCGCGCCGGCATCGCCGATGCAGCGCGGCCACGCTTTGACGAACCGCCGCACGCCGGAGCCGGAGAACGGGCTCCGGTGCGAGCGGCAGGGCGCCAGCTTGGCGGAGCTGAGATGGCTTTTCGCTATAAGGGCAGTCATCGAGAGGAGCTCAGACATGATGACCCACCCCGCCAGCGTCGAACGCAACGCCGCTTCACGAGACCCAGGAGTCGGGCGAGGAGTCGGGCGCGCCGAGAGCTATGCGCAGTTCGACGTACCGATCGCGGGCGTCGCCGGCGGGAGAGACGTCGTCTTCGTGGGCCAACCGCTCCATGGAGGCGTCGTCGTGCTGTCGAGGTCCACCGGAGAACAGATAGGAGTGCTGCCGCCGCCCCCTGGTGGATTCTCGGTCCCGTTCATCATGCACGCGCTCGGCGACGATCGGGTGGAGGTCCTCGACGCAGGCCGGCTCCCACAGAAGCCTTTCCAGCCCGCCGAGCCGTTCATCTACCAGTACAGGTACAGCTTCAGCCCGCGGCGGGCGAGCCAGGGGGCCTTCTCGGCGAGCCTCGTTCGCACCGTGAGCTTCTCCGGCGTCCCGATCGGCTTCTCCGAGGACTTCGTCCGACTGGAGGACGGCAGGCTCCTGGTGTCCGACGCGGTGCTCGGGAGCATCTGGGTCGTCCGGCCCGACGGTACCATCACGCCGGGCATCGTCCCGAAGAGCTTCGACCCTCCGGACGCCATCCCGGCCCTGGCGATGTGCGGGAAGATGCCCGAGGTCACGGTGAACGGCCATCCGTTCCTGTTCACGGGTGCGACGCTGCCCGGGGTGTCGCCCCTGGCCGTGCGCGACGGCACCGTCTACTACGCGTCGCCGTGCGCGCGCGGGATCTACGCCTTTCCCCTCGCGATCCTCTCGGACGGCCGCCAGCCGTATCAACGCGCGACCGACATCCACCTGGTCGCGGCGACCCCGCCGGAGGTGCAGGTGGAGGAGCTTCTCGACTTCACCTTCAATCCCTTCGACCCGTCCGATCGTCACCTCTACGCGGCCGATCCCTTGAGGCTCCGCGTCATCCGGATCGACCTCACGACGGGCGCGAGGCAGGTCGTGGCCGGCGGGCCGGGCCTCGGCCTGGAGAAGCTCTTCGATTTCCCGTCCTCGCTGGGCTTCTTGCCGCCCGTCGCGGACGGGGTGTCCACCCTCGTGGTCGCGTCGAACCAGCAGGAGCGGACGCCGCTGACGAACGACGCGGTCAAGGAGACCACGTTCGACCTCCCGTTCACCGTGGCGAAGGTGTTCGTGGTCTCTGAGCCGGGGCCAGCACCTGTGACTGCGCGTTGAGGCCAGCCCGGTCTGGCTGGCCGGCGTCGCCAGGCCCGGTACAGGGGAGCTCGACGGTGAACGCGGAGCCCGCACCCGGCCGGCTCTCGAGCCGGAGGCTACCGCCGTGCGCCTCGACGATGCGGCGGCTGATGTGGAGGCCGAGCCCCAGCCCGCCGTAGTGCTGGACGGGCACGGCACGCTCGAAGCGCTCGAAGATGCGGGCCTGATGGGCCGGGTCGATGCCCATTCCGTGGTCGCGCACCACGAGCCGCGCTCTCCCCGCCTCCTCGCCGACGACGATCTCGATCGGTTTGCCCGCCCCGAACTTGACGGCATTGGAGAGCAGGTTCGTCACCACCTGGTCGATGCGCGACGGATCCCAGTGCCCCGTGACGGGGCCGTCGCTCCGGATCGTGAGCGGGCAGGAGGCGGCGGCCACCTCGGCCTCGAAGCGCTCCGCGACGTCGCGCACGACGGAGCCGAGCTCGACCTCCGACAGGGTGAGCGGAAGCCAGGCAGCCTCGATGCGCGAGACGTCCAGGAGATCGCCGATGAGGCGGTTCAGCCGCTTCCCCTGGCGTGCCGCCAGCTCCACCGACTGGCTCATCAGGTCGGAAAGGTCCGGCTTCGCCGATCGCTCCGCGCGCTGAAGGGTCCGCAAGGAGAGCGTGAGCGAGGTCATGGGGGTGCGCAGCTCGTGGGACGCCACCATCAAGAACTCGTCCCGCACGCGGACGGCCCGCTGGGTCTCGCGGTGGAGCCGCGCGTTGTCGATGGCGATCGCGGCGCGGAGCGCCACGTCCTGCGCCAGGTCGAGATCGGAGTGCCCGTAGCGTCCCGTTGTGCCCGAGCCCATGCTGAGGGCCCCGAGGGTCTGCCCGTGGGCCACCAGTGGCACTGCCTGGAAGCTGCGGGTGCCGAGCTGGCGGACGAGCTGGACGTGCCCGTCGTCCTCGCACCTGCTCCGGAGGGAATCGTCGGTGCACTCGGGAATCCAGACGGGCTTGCCGGTGCGCAGGCAGGTCGCTGCCGGATGGTGCGAGTCCCAGCGCGCCGGGTACCGCTGTCGCAGCCGCTCCAGCAGCGGTTCCTTGGCCGGGTCGCGGCAGGCGCCTGCCGCGCGGCGGAGCTCACGATCCTCGACGATGTCGAGGACGCACCAGTCGGCGAGCGACTGCACGCAGAGTCGCCCGAGCGCCGCCAGCGTTTGCTCGTAGTCGAGGGACTCCGAGAAGAGCGCCCCCGCCTTCGCGAGGAGCGCCGAGCGACGCTCCGCTTGCTCGGCGGCCGCCCGTGCCACGCGCTCCCCGGCGAGGAGGAGCGCGTTCTCCATCGAGATGGCCGCCTGGGACGCGAGGAGAGTCAGGGCTGTCAGCCGATCGGGCGTGAAGGCGCCGGTGACGAGGTCGTTCTCGAGGTAGAGGATGCCGACCAGGCTCTCGTGCCGTGCGATGGGCAGGCAGAGGATCGACCTCGGCCTATGCGCTCCGAGGTACGCGTCGGACGCCCACTTTGCCCTTCCGGCGGCGGCGTCGTCGATGATGACCGGCTCCCGGGTGAGCCGCGTGTAGTGGACGAGCGAGGTCGGGAGGAGCGGCGAGGACTCCACCGGCAGCGACGGTAGGATTCGCGCCGACACGCCGTTCTCCTCCAGGGTCGCCTCGGCCTCGATGGAGAGCGTGCCTCCGCGCGCGAGGATGAGATAGCCTTTTCGAGCCCCCCCCTGCTCGAGGGCGACCTGGACCAGGGTGACGACCAGGTTCTCGACCAGGACCTCGCTCGAGATGGTGTGCGACGCCTTCACCACCGAGAGCAGATCGAGCTGTTCGGTGCGCATCGCGAAGGAGACGGTCGGAGCGATCGGTCGGATCCCGGGCGAGTCCTCGGGCCGCAGGGCGACACGCGGGTGAAGCTGGTCGATCTGCCTGACCTTGCGGTCGGCCCCCCAGCGCGCGTAACAGGTACGGGCCTCTCGAAGATAGGTGTCCGCCGTCAGGTCGAAGCCTCGCGCCCGGTAGAACTCCGAGGCCCGCTCGTAGGCGATGGCTTCGTTCTGGACGAAGCCGTTGTCGCGCGCCGCCTGGATGGCCTGCTCGTGGAGGCGCTCGGCGTCGAGCAGGCGGCCCTCGATGCGAGCCACCTCGGCCGACACGAGGGCGTAGCGGTCGAGAAAGTTCTCCGGGCAGCTCTCGGCCCACGCGCGGTGTCGCTCGGCCTCGGCCTTGAGCGCGCGTAGACGATCCTCACGGTCCCGCGGCGAAGCCTCGGCGTACGAGGCCGCGAGCGTGAGGGCGAGGTAGTAGGAGTACTCGCAACCTTCCCACAGGGTGACGGAGGTCCAGAGGAGATCGTTTGCCCGGGCGGCTGAGGAGAGCGCTTGCTCATACCGGTGGTCATTCCCTTGGGCTCCCTGGGCTCCAAGGATGAAGTGCTCCTGGAGCTGACGGACGTGGTACCAGCAGACCGTCGTCGGGATGCGGCCCAGGATGCGCGTGTCGAGCCCCTCGTCGTCGGACGGTGAATCCGCGGCCTGCTCCGGGGGCGAGGTGACTCCCGAGGCGGCTCCGCGGAGCCGGAGGATGAGCCGCCGCTGACTCAGGATGGTGTCCTCCGCGTCGCCGTACCTCGCCTTTCGTGCGAACCCGAGCAACCGCGCCGACTGGCGGTCAACCTCGTCGAGCGACTCGCCCTGGGCGAGGAGGACCGAGATGATGCAGCAGCAGCAATAGCAGGCGTGGTTCAGGTCCCCGGCCTCGGAGGCGGCGCGCAGCCCCTCCTCGAGGTACGGCAAGGCGGTGCTCACGTGGTGGGTCCAGAAGCTGATGCAGTACCCGAAGATGAGGCAACTCCTGGCCTTGTACGCCACGAGGGCATCCCGCTCGACGAGGTCGTGACCGAGCTTGCCGAACCGGTACCCATCTCGAAACTTCCCGAGGTGCTGGCCGATCATCATGCCGAAGATGCCGTAAGCGGCCACGGAGCAGGGTGCATTGCCGTGCTGGACACTGAGGCGTACCGCCTCGCTGACGACGGCGAAATGCATGTCGGTGTCGTAGAAGAACACCGCGAAGGCGGCGGCCACGAGCGCCTCGACGAGAGCCCGGACGTCCGGATCGGACATCGGCGGCAGGTCGACGAGATCTTCGATGCTGCGCCTCCCGATGCAGCGCATCACCTTCGCGTATTGCTCCTCCACCGTATCGCGCGGCGGGTGCGGCTCGAGGCCGATGCCGAACAACGCCACGCACTCGAGGAGGCTGCCGACGACCTTCTCGACCTCGCCGCTGGTCGTGTACACCTCGATGCGCAGCCGGAAGCAGGCCGCCTTGTCGGCCCGGGTCCTCGCGTTCTGCAGCGCCTCCGCGAGGCACCGTTCGGCGTCCGCGAAGTTCCCGGTGAGGTACTCGCACCGCGCTCGCTCGAGGTGCAGGGCGTACGCGAGCTCGTATCGCGCTTGCCAGCCGTCGGCCGGCAGCATCGCCATGCCGGCGGCGAGGTACTGCGCGGCGGGGCCATAGGCCGTGGAGGCCTTGGCTTTCTGTCCCGCGAACAGGTCCAGCTCGGCCAGCCCGGTCCTCTCGGCGCGATCCTCGATCAGACCCGCGCCGCGGTTGAGCTGGTTGACGAGCTCGAACACCCGCTCGCCCAGCCGTTCGGCGGGCGTGTTGGCCAGGAGCAATCGACCGATCGTGAGGTGCGCTTCGCCGCGCTGGCCCTCGGGAATGAGCGCGTACGCGGCCTGCCGCACGCGGTCGTGCGAGAACTGATAGGTGTCGCCCGAACGATCGAGCAGCCCTTCACGGGCAAGCTCCCACAGGTCGTGGCGGGTCTCCTCCTGCGATCGCTCACCCAGCAGGGCCAGCTCGGCGACGTCGATGACATTCCCGGCGCACGCGGCCAGCTTGACCGTCTCCTGCCCTTGCGCCGGCAGCCGCCGGAGCCTGGACACCATCAGCTCGACGACGTTGTCCGTGTAGGCCCTGGCGTGCACCGAGGAGAGGTCGCAGTGCCACGCCAGGGCCTGCGGGTCGAACCGGATGAGCCCTTCGTCGTGAAGCGAGGTCAAGAACTGGATGGCGAAGAACGGATTGCCGGCCGTCTTCTCGCCGATGAGGAGTGTCAGAGGCTCGATCTGCTCCGGAGAACGCAGCATCGCGCCGGCGACGAGCTGGCCGAGGTGCTCGTGGGACAGCGGGGCGAGGACCAGCTCGTGCACTGCGGCGCCCTTGCGCAACCCGGCCAGCATCAGCATCAGCGGGTGAGCGGCCGTGACCTCGTTCTCACGGTACGCGCCGACGGTGAGCAGGTAGCGCGTATCCGGATGCGTCAGGACGTCTGCGAGCAGCTTCAGGCTGGCCGAGTCGGCCCACTGCAGATCGTCGAGGAACAGGATGAGCGGGTGCTCCTTGCGCGCGAAGACACCCAGGAACTGGCGGAAGACCATGTGAAAGCGGTTCTGCGCCTCGCTGAGTGGTAGCTCGGGTACCGGAGGCTGCTTGCCGATGAGGAGCTCGAGCCGCGGGATCACGTCCAGCACGAGCTGCCCGTTCACCCCGAGGGCGGCCTGCAGACGCTGTCTCCATTCGGCGACCCGCTCCTCGCCGTCGAGGAGGAGGTCGAGCACCAGCTGCCGGAAGGCCTGGGCGATCGTGGAATAGGGGATGTCCCGCCTGAGCTGATCGAATTTGCCCGTGACGAACAGGCCGTGCTCGCGGACGACCGGCTTGTGCAGCTCGTTGACCAGGGACGACTTTCCGATGCCGGAGTAGCCCGAGACCAGGACCACCTCGGGGAACCCCGTGCTCACCACGCGCTCGAAGACGCCGAGTAGCGCGGCGCTCTCCGCGTCGCGGCCGAAGAGCGTCTGCGGGATCCGGAGCCGATCCGGAGTGTCCCGTTCACCCAGTGTGAACACCTCGATCTGCCTGCCTTGGCGCCACTGCTCGAGGTAACGCGCGAGGTCGTGCTGCAGTCCGCGGGCGGTCTGGTAGCGGTCCTCCACCATCTTCGCGAGGAGCTTCACGACGATCCGCGCGATCACTTCGGGCACCTCCGAGACGAGCTGCGAGGGTGACGGAGGAGCTCGGGCGACGTGGCAATAGACCCACTCGAGCGGATCGTTGGCCTCGAAGGGGAGGCGCCCGGTCAGCATCTGGAAGAAGGTGACGCCCAGCGAATAGAGATCGGTCCGGCTGTCCACGGCGCGGTTCATCCGCCCCGTCTGCTCGGGCGACAGGTAGGGCAGCGAGCCTTCGATGAGCTGGGGTGGTCGGGCCGCCTGCTGCTCGCGAGGGAGGCGGGAGGCGAGGCCGAAGTCGGCGAGCTTGACCTCCAGGGTGGTGGGGTGGACGAGGATGTTCTGGGGCTTCAAGTCCTTGTGGACGACGCCCTGCCGATGGAGGTCGGAGACGGCGCCAGCGATGCGAACGGCGAGCTCGAGGAACATCTCCACCGGCATCGGCGCTCCGAGGAGGTGCTCGAGAGGCCGTCCCCCGAAGTCCTCGAGCACCAGCGCCGGCATGCCCTGATAGGTCTCGAGGCCGAGCGGTCTGACGGCGGTCCGGAGGTCGAGCGATGCCCCGATCTCGTACTCGTGCCGCAGTCTCTCCAGCTCCTTCTGGCCGCAGCGGTGCGGATCGAGCACCTTGAGGACGACGGGGTGCCTGTCGTCGCCGCGGAGCGCGCGGTACAGCGTCGCGCAACCGCCCTGGTGGAGCTCTTCGGCCGCCGTGTACTGAGGGTGTGTGGACGCGCTCATCATGGCGCGAACCCCTTCATTCCGGCCCTGGGCAGACTGGTCCGAGGCGGTGCCGGTCCCCTGCGCCGGTCTCCTGATGGGAGGGTGGTCGGGCCGTCGCTTGCGAATGGGAGACGCATACCGCTCAGTTTGCCGCCGCCTGCCTCGGCGGGCAGTAGTGAGAGGCCAGCTCCAGGACCTGTTCGACCTCGAACGGCTTGGCGAGGAAGCCTTGCGACTTGTCGGCGACGGGTTCGGCGAGCGAGCCGAAGGCGGTGGCCACGATGACGGGTACCGATCGCAATCGGGTGTCCTTGCGCACGAGGCCCAGGAGTTCGACGCCGTCCATCACTGGCATCATGAGGTCGAGGAGGATGAGCGCCGGGAGAGGCGCGGATTGCAGCCATTCCCAGGCCTCGCGCCCATTGGCCGCCAGAGCGACGTGGTAACCCTCGGGTTCGAGCGCGTTCCTGAGTGCGCAGCGGAGATCGGTGTCGTCGTCCACGACCAGGATGTCGGATCGGGCCTCCCGCCTCACGGTGGGTAGGCGGAAACGAAACGCGCTGCCGCGCCCGAGGGTGCTTTCCGCCCAGATCCGGCCGCCGTGCAATTCCACGATCTTCCTCGCGATCGCCAGGCCGAGCCCAGCTCCCTTGTAGGCGGCCGAGCGCCCCCGGCGGTATCGGTCGAAGATGCTCGGCAATTCGTCGGGCGGTATTCCGGGTCCCGCGTCCTCCACGGAGAACACCGCCTGGCCTCCGTCCTCGGCCACCGAGACCGTGACCGTCCCGCCCTTCGGGCTCGCGTGGATCGCGTTGGACAGCAGATTGGACAGCACCTGGATGATCCGGTCCCGATCGCACTCGACC
>MEMX01000085.1:22409-41533 GCA_001768075.1 Anaeromyxobacter sp. RBG_16_69_14
CGAGCGCCCCCGGCGCGACGTCTGCGGCGAGGAGGACGCCGCTGCCCTCGGCCATCGGCTGGAACGCCTCGATGGCCTCGCGCGCGATGGAGTCAGGGACATGCGGTGCGCGAACCACGGAGAGCTGCCCCGCCTCGATGCTGGCAAAGTCCTGCAGATCGTCCACGAGGCGGGTCATGCGGGTCGCGCAGCGAACGACCACGCGGCTGCCGCTCCGTGCCGCGTCGGCCAGCGGTCCTGCGGGGGCCAGCTTCTCCACCAGCTGCCCGAGCGTCTTCGACGCCATGAGGATGTTGGTCAACGGACCCCTGAGATCGTGCGACACGACCGCGAGCGCCTCTTCCCGGGACCGCTCCCCCTCCTGCGCAGACCGGTAGAGCTCGGCGTTGTCCACGGCCAGGGCGCAGCGCCGGGCCAGCTCCTCGCCCACGGCGAGGTCGTGCTCGCTGAAGCGGTGGGCCGAGCCTGCGACGGCGAAGCTGATCGCGCCCAGGAGCCTCCCTCGCGCGCGCATCGGGATGCCCATGAACGACTCGACTCCGACACCGGCCAGGAGCTCTTCTCGTGCGCTCGCAGCCGTGGTCTCCCCGGCGGGTTTCCCGACTTCGCGCAGGAGCTCCGGCTCGCCGGTGCGAAGAGCTCTGCCCATCCCGTGCTCGGCGGAGAGGTCTACGGGGTACCGATCCGGCTTGTAGCTGGAGACGGAAGGACCGCCCAGGTTCCTGGCGGTCTCGAGGAGGTCGCGTGCCAGGTCCGCCTTGTCGGGGTCGGAAGTCTCGACCGCCACCACTCGGGGCCGCTCGCCGGGATCGAGCAACACCACCGTGCACCAGTTGCCGAGCTTGCTCGCCGCCAGCCTGGCGATGTTGGTCAGCATGGCGTCGGGATCGCTCGCGTCCTCGAGCAGGCGGCTCGCCTCGGCGAGGAACCGCTGGTCGCTCTCGTCGCGGAACGAGACGACGAGGCCTGCGATCCGGCCGTCCTTCCAGATGGGCAAAGAGCTGGTGCTCACGGGGATCAGGGAGCCGTCCTTGCGCGTCAGGTGGGCCTCGTCGTCGCGATGGGGGCGCCCCGTGTGCAGAGGGGCGAGCACCGGGCAGGCTTCGGAGGGCACCGCAGTGCCGTCGGGACGCCGGGCGTGGAAGACGGGGTGGACGGCCTTGCCCAGGAGCTCTTCCCGCGACCAGCCGAGCATACGCACCCCGCTCGAGTTCATGAAGGTGAGGCGCCCCTCGGCGTCGAGCGCGAAGACCCCTTCCGACAGGTTCTCCGCGATGGCCAGGAGGAAGTCGAGCTGTTCGCGGACGAGCGCCTGCAGCCGCGAGCGGTTCCGATACGCCGAGCGCATGGATCCCGTCACCGTGGCGGCGAGGAGCGCCGTGGAGGCGAACGCCACGATCCGGTACGGGTGGTAACTGGCCGCGATCCAGAACGAGGGCGCTTCGTGTGCGAGCACCGGATAGCCGGCGACGGAGAGCGCGGTGGCAAGCAGGCCAGGGCCGCTGCCACCGCGCAGGCCGCTCAAGCAGACCGCGGCGAGGGGCAGGAAGAAGTGGGCCCCCGCGAGCGGAATCGCCAGCGCGCGCGTGAGGGCGATGGCGCCGATCGCGAGCAGCACAGCCGTGCCGTAGCGCGAGATCGTCTCGTGAGGGCGGGCCACACCTCCTTCCCATCTCGCGTAGCGCGCTATCCGGTCCTGGAGCAAGGCCTGCATGAAGTCCCCAAGTGTCGTCGGCGCGTCGGTGCCGCGTCGGGTGCGGTGTGAGCGGGCCCGTTCGACGCCTGCTTTCACTATAAGCGGGTCCATGGGCGCGCATCCGAGTTACCGCGCAGCCAGCGCACATCTGGGGTGTCTGGGAGGCAGGCTGGCGCCCCCATGGCCACGATCCGGCCTGGCCTGGGCACGCGCAGCGCCTGGCAGAGAGTCGGCCACTCCGGTGACCTAGCGAGCGCGCGCGGCTCCGGAGCGCATCGCGACGCGGTTCCGGCCCGACATGTCACCGTGCTCCCGCCGCTGGGCGGCATCGAAAGGGGGATGCGCAAGAGCGCGGCCGGCGATATGGCGCAAGACGCTCCGGCGTGCGGCATGACCTGGGGTAGCGAGGACGGACACGACCGTGATCCGGCACCTGTACAACGTCGGCGACGTGGAAGCGATGATCCGCGGAGGGAGCTGCCTATTGCTCGCTGGCGACGAGAGGATCTTGCGGGAGCTCCCCCGGGGCAAGTGGATCGCAGGCACCATCCCGTACTTCATGGCCGACGCCGGCGGAGTCGTGGACCGCCAGCACATCTTCGTGAACGAGTTGCCGGAAGGTCTGCAGTGCGCCGGCGTCCGCTGCTACAGCGAGAAGGACATCGACCGGGTCTACTCCGATATCCCCGCCAACGAGTTTGGCGTCCTGATCGCGCCCGCCGGGAGCAAGGTCCACCTCGCCTTCGCGACGAAGGCGCCCAGCTCCCCGAAGTTCGCGAGTCGTCCCCTCATCGGCTGGATCGCCGGTGTCCACCTCTCCGATCTCGCGACGGCGACCCCCAGTGTGTTCGACGGCACCAGCGGCGAGGTGATGGACCAGCGTGCCGTGGTGATGCACGTGTCGCTGCCGCGCGGGAAGGTCGCCGAGGTCGGCATCCTCAACATCTTCACGGCCGGAGACGGGTCCGCCATCACCTTCCCCTCTACCGGGTTCAGCTGCACCGACGCCGAGATCGACGGGTGCAAGGAGAACCTCGCCCGGTTCGTCCAGGAGACCGGCCTCGACACGCGACTGCCGCTCGTCGCCGACTACCGTGGGGCCGCCATCAACGTGAGCTTCCAGGCGGTAGACCAGGCCAAGGGGGAGGTCAGGTTCTTCGCGCCGGTGTTTGCCGGCGTTCGCTACCGGCATGCTCGACCGATCTCCAGCTACGTCGAGGCGTTCCTCTCGGCGCTCCCGAAGGGCCTGGACGAACGAATCGTCTTCTCCTGCAACTGCATCCTCAACTACCTCCACTCGGGCCTGGAGGGCAGGACCACGGGTGGGATCGTGGGGCCCATCACGTTCGGTGAGGTGGCGTATCAGCTGGTGAACCAGACGATGGCTTACGTCACCATCGAGGACGCCCGGAGGAGCGGCCGATCCAAGGTGTGGCTCTCGTCGTAGGGCGGTCTCACGGCGGCCTGGTAGGGACGCAACGGGCTGTAGGGTGCAGGACGTCGGTATCCGCTACACGGACCCGTGTGCGCACACGCTCTCACAGCCTCGGTGCAGGGTCACTTCACTGCGGGCTACTGCCGAAATGTCTTTCATCCTAGGCTGGAATCCTCTTCAACTTGACCACCATCGAGGCCGCATGAACGACACGTCAGGGCACGCCATGCTGATGATGCTGCACGGGCAAGCGAATGAGGAGACGGGCGCATCGCCACAGCCCAATCCCACCGTGCTCGCCGGCCTGGTACAGCCGGAGAACGTAGAAAGACACCGAAACGTGTTCTGCGACCACTACGATCACTGTCTTGACGAGGCGCTCAGGCAGACTTGGCCGAGCTGGTCGTGCGAGCGATGCCCGATGTTTGCGCGAGACCCGGTATCGCAGGCGATGCGCGTCGGTCACGAAGCCGTGAATAGACCAGAGGCCCAGTTCTAGAAAAGGGCTACAGGCTAAGGGCCACGGTCGCACACGAGCCGCAGCCCGTGGCCCGTAGCCGAAGCGGCGGGGGCGTCGCAGGCGGTGCGGAGCTGGACAGGGCTCTACGGAATCGCCGCGCCTGCGGCGGGCGGGCCACCCTTGACCATCCGCACGACACCGGTGGTGATGGGCGGCAGGTAGGTGATGAGCAGCACGCCGACTGCCATGATCGCGAGGAACGGCAGCGCGCGCCGGTAGAGGTAGGGCAGCGGCTTCTGGAACCGCGACGCGGCGAGGAAGAGGTTGAGGCCCATCGGCGGAAAGAGGAAGCCCAGCTCGAGGTTCGCCAGGAACACCACCCCGAGGTGGATGGGCTCTATGCCGTAGGCGACGCCGAGGGGCGCGACCAGCGGCGCGAGCACGATGATGGCGGAGTAGATCTCGAGCACGCTGCCGAGCACGAGCAGGGCCACGTTGAGCGCGAGCAGGAAGAGCCCCGGGCTCTTGACGTGTGCGGTCATCCAGGCGACGAGCTGCGTCGGGATCTCGGCGTCGACGAGCCAGTTGGTCAGGCCCAGCGCGACGCCGAGAAGGATGACGACCGCGCCCACCAGGGTCGCCGCGTGAGCGAGGACGCGTGGCAGGTCGCGCAAGCTCAGGTCGCGAAAGATGCCCATCTCGACCAGGAGCGCGTAAGCGACGCCGAGCGCCGACGCCTCGACGATGGTGGCGTACCCGCTCGCGATGGCGACGATGACGAGCCCGGGCAGGCCGAGGTCCCACTTCGCCCCCCACAGCGCCATTCCCGCCTCGCGCGGGTGGAAGGCCTGCCGGGGCGCCTTCGCCTTCACCCCGACGGCGATCCCGTACGCGGCGACCAGCACCACCATCAGCAGGCCCGGCACGAGCCCCCCGATGAACAGGTGGTCGATCGGCACCTGCGCCACGACGCCGTACAGGATCACGGGCAGCGAGGGAGGGAACAGGAGGCCGAGCGAGCCGGCGGCGGTGACGAGGCCGAGCGAGAAGCCCTCCGGGTATCCCTCCTCGACGAGCGTGGGCAGGATGAGTCCGCCCAATGCGAGGATCGTCACTCCGGAGGCGCCGGTGAAGGTGGTGAAGATGGCGCACACGAAGGCCGCCATCACCGCGACGCCACCCGGCATCCAGCCGAAGATGCCCTTGTAGGCGCGCACGAGCCTCCGCGCAGCCCCGCCCTCGGCGAGCACGTACCCGGCCACGGTGAGGAGCGGAATGGCCGGCAAGGTCGCGCTCGTCACGAGGCTGAAGGTGTTGGTGGGAACCGCCGCGATGGGTGTGGCATCGCGCCAGAAGAGGGCCATCGCGATGCCCGCCATCACGATGAACACGGGCGTCCCCACCAGGAAACCGACGACCAGGGCGACGAGCAGACCCTGGACCACCCAGGGTGACGGCGAGACCGCGCCGAGCGCGAGCGCCGCGCCGGCTGCCGCCAGCGCGAGCGCGCGGTCAATCCAGGGCTGGCGCCCCCGGCCGCTCCTCCAGGCGGAGCGGAGCGCCATGAGCCCGGCGCCGATCGGCATGATGAGCTCGCTCCACCAGAACGGGATGCCGAAGGGCAGCGTCCGGTCGGAGCCGCGCTCGGCCGCGACCAGCTTCATCGAGGCGTAGGCGAGGAGGGCGCAGACGGCGGTGGAGATCATCCGCGTGAGCAGGCTCGCGGATCGACGAGGCCAGCCTTCCGGGATTACCTCCGCGGTGGAGAGCGCCAGGTGCCGCTCGGCGCCAGAGGCGAGCAGCGCGCCCAGGAAACCGACCCACAGCGTGAGGTGCTGGACCAGGACCCCCGATCCGGCGATGCCCTGGCCCAGGAAGCGGCGGGCCAGTGTCTCGCCAGCCGGCAGCGCCACCATGGCGAGGAGCAAGATGCCCACGGCGGCGCCCTCGATGCGCGAGACGACGCTCTCGGCAGGTGCACCCGGGCTGGGCTCGCCCAGAATGGGCGTCTCGCTGCTGTCGGGCTTCACGGTTGACTTTCGCGAGTGGGCGTCTATCACTAGCGCTGACTTTTTTCAGGAACTTCTCGGGAAGCGTGAACCGCCCCCTGCTCCTCGCGGCCCTCGCGCTGCCCTCCGCCCTCGGCTGCTCCCCACGCGCCGCTGCGAGCAAACTGGTCGCGAACGCGCTCTCGTCCGGCTCCTCGGGCCCGGTCTACGCCCAAGACGACGACCCTGAACTCGTCCGCGCCGCCGTCCCCTTCGGCCTGAAGACGATGGAGGGACTCCTCGCCGATCAGCCCCGACACATGGGGCTGCTCACGTCCCTGGCGTCCGGCTTTACCCAGTATGGCTACGCCTTCGTGCAGGCCGACGCCGACGAGGCGGAATTCGGCGGGAAGAGCGCGCCGGTGCGAGCCTTCCGTGCGCGGGCCAAGAGGCTCTTCCTGCGCGCCCGTGACTACGGCCTGCGCGGGCTCGATCTGCGCCACGGCGGGCTCGCCGACAGGCTGCGCGGGGTTCGCGACCTGGAACCTGCGCTCGCAGCGTTGAAGAAGGAGGACGTCCCGCTCGTCTACTGGACGGCGGCGAGCTGGGCGCTCGCCATCGCCGCGGCGAAGGAGGACGTGGCGCTCGTCGCGGAGCTGCCGGTCCCGGGGGCACTCATGAAGCGCGCGCTCGCCATCGACGAGGCCTGGGACGAGGGCGCCATCCACGAGTTCTTCATCACCTGGGAGGTCGCGCAGGGCGGTCCCGAGGGCCTCGCTCGCGCGAAGGAGCACTTCACGCGGGCCCTCGCGCTCTCCGGGGGCAAGAAGCTCGGCGCGCTCGTCTCCTATGCGGAGGCGGTCTGTGTGGCCAAGCAGGACCGCGCGGAGTTCACGCGCCTGCTCCGCCAGGTCGCCGCCGCGGACGTCGAGTCCGACAAGGCGCACCGCCTCGCCAACGTGCTCGCGCAGCGGCGGGCGAAGCTCCTGCTCGCTCATGTCGACGACCTCTTCGTCTGATCACACCCTGACTCGTGTTCGCCCGTTCTTCACGGTGAGCCTGGTCCCGAGATCCCGCGCGCAAGGCGCGCTCTAAAGGAGAACGAAGTGAGAAAGCTCGCGCTCGCTGCGGCGTTCGTGCTCGCCGCCCCCATGGCCTCCGCGCAGGACGTGACCATCAAGCTGGGCACGCTCGCGCCGAACGGCTCGACCTGGCACGAGCTGATCAAGGAGATGGGAGAGAGGTGGGCGGAGGTCTCCGGCGGCCGCGTGAAGCTCAGGATCTACGCGGGTGGCACGCAGGGCAGCGAGGGGGACATGGTGCGCAAGATGGCCGTGGGGCAGCTCCAGGCGGCCGCCATCACCAACGTCGGCATGCACGATGTCGTGAAGGAGCCGCAGGCGCTCTCGGCGCCCGGGGTCATCACCAGCGAGGCCGAGTTCGCGGCCGTGTTCCCCAAGGTGGAGCCGCAGCTGGACAAGATGATCCGGGCAAAGGGCTACGTCCCGCTGCACTGGTCTCAGGTGGGCTTCATCCGGATCTTCTGCACGAAGGCCTACCGCACCCCGGCCGAGATGGGCGACGCCAAGATGTTCGCCTGGGACGGCGACCCTGCCAGCGTCGACGCGTTCAAGGCGGCCGGCTTCCAGCCGGTCGTGATCTCCTCCACCGACGTGGTCCCGTCGCTCCAGACCGGAATGATCAACTGCATCTCCAACGTGCCGCTCTACATGCTCACCGCGCGCCTCTTCGAGCGCGCGAACCACATGGTCGATCTCCCCTGGGGCTACCTGATCGGCGGCACGTTGATGCGCAAGGATGCCTGGGAGAGGATCCCGGCCGATCTGCGGCCGAAGCTCCTCGCCATCGCCCGCGAGCTGGGGGCGAGACAGGACGCCGACGTTCGAAAGCTCAATGACGACGCGGTCGTCGCCATGAAGAAACAGGGACTCGACGTCGTGAAGGTCGATCCCGCTCCCTGGCGCGCGGCCGCTGAGAAGTCGTGGACGGTCGTGCGCGGGAAGGTGGTCTCAGCTCCCTTTTTCGACGAGGTGATCAGGGAGCGGGACGCGTTCCGCTCCCAGGCGGCGAAGCGGCGCTGACTGGCCGGCCGCGAGGCCTAGCAATATCGGTCCACGGCGGCGAGCAGGGCGTCCAGCTTGAACGGCTTCGCCAGGTAGCCGTCTGCCGCCATCGCGCCGAACTTCTCGGACTCGTGGCCGGCCGAGATGACGATCACCGGGATCGGCGCCAGGACAGGGTCGAGCTGTTGGGCGGCGCGGAACTCCAGCCCATCCATCACCGGCATCATGAGGTCGAGCAGGATGAGGCGAGGCACACGGCCGACCCTGAGCTGTGCCAGCGCCTCCTTGCCATTGGCCGCCCCGGTGACCGGGTAGCCTGCTTCCTGGAGTAGCTCGCGCAGCGTCTCACGGATGGCGAAGTCATCCTCGATGACCATCACCTCCCCCTTGGTCGTGCGCCCCATACGTGTTCCAAGCTAGGGATGATGCGTGGCGCGGGGAACCCTTGCGGGCGAAAATAGCCCCTTCCGTGACGTCTCGTGATCATCCCGGGACCCATGCCAGTCGCGGGTGCCCCTGAGAATCCTCCATGCTGACCCATGCGGGCCTTCCATGTGGGATGGCCGTTGACTTCGCGGAACACCCGGAGGGAAAAGGTCTCTCCTCGTCAGCGCGCCCAGTGATCCGCACACCGGCGCCGCAAGCTGCCCGTTGTTGCGGAGACAGACGTAGGTCCTGCCGCGGTGCGCCCGGTCCGCGCCGGGTCCCGTTGGGAATGGAGGCGCGAGCGACGATGTCGAGCGAGAGCGAGGGCAATGCCGGTGGCTCGGCACCGTGGGGGCGGTCGCCGCCGCCCAAGGTGGCGCTCCCTCAGCGCGGTATCGTGATAGGCATGTCCTGGAGCGGGATCGAGGGCGCCGGGAACCAGATCGTCGCTGCCAAGATCGAATGTTCCCGGGGGAAGCCCAAGCTGGCGCAGGTCTGGCGGCCGTTCCAGGACGCGCCGGGGCGCCGAGACGTGCGCGAGCAGTTCCCGAGCTGGCTGGCCGAGGAGGCGCGCTGGGCGGAGGGGCGCCTCGTGGTCGGTCTCGACTTTCCGTTCAGCATCTCGGAGACGCCCCTCCGGCAGCTCGGGCTGCTCCGCCAGGCGCTGCGTGGCCCGGACAGCCTCGGACGCGGGCTCGAGGATCGCTTCCTGCCGTCGGGTGGCGACTTCACGGAGGGGGCGGAGAGCTTCAAGGGCCAGCTCGGAAAGGACCGGCTGCGCCTCACCGACTGCTATCGGGCGGCACCCTTTCCCCCGTCGCACACGCGTCTCTACCGGCACACTTTCTTCGGGCTCCTCGTGCTGGCGCGCCTGGCCGACGTGGCGTTCGTGCCATGGGAGCCGCCGAAGGCCGGCCGGCCGTCGCTGGCGGAGGTGCGGCCAGAGCACGTGGCGCGCGTGATGTGCGGCACCTGCGCCTACCGCGACGACGCGCGCGACAGCGTGAACCGCTCTGGGGCGCGCGCGGCGGTCCTGCGCACCTTGCGCACCGCCTCCGGTCTCGAGTTCGAGATGGAGATCGCGGCGAAGGTCGTGGAGGACGAGAAGGGACTCGTGCTCGACGCGGTCCTCTCTGCCATGGCGGCCGCCGCGGCGCAGGAGGCCGGCTTCCGGGGCGTGCCCTCGAATGTCCCGCGCAGCGAGGGCTGGATCTACTCGGTGCGGGAGGAGCCCTGGCGCGACGCGTGA
Source organism: Anaeromyxobacter sp. RBG_16_69_14 (assembly GCA_001768075.1). Lineage (GTDB taxonomy): Bacteria > Myxococcota > Myxococcia > Myxococcales > Anaeromyxobacteraceae > Anaeromyxobacter_A. Next base: position 31,748 of record MEMX01000085.1, read on the forward strand.
AGACTCGCTCTTTCGCCGTTTCGGTGTTCGTTGGGCGGAAGCGCGCCTTGAAGAAGAGGTCGAACCAGGAGTCAGACGTGGTCTCCGAGCTGGAGCGCGTCCACGCCGACATTCGCGCGCTGCGGCTCCCCGGCTTCATGGGCGAGCCGGTACACGGCCCCGCCATCGCGAGCAGCATCTTCCTGCTCGGCCAGGCGCCAGGGCCGCACGAGGCGAAGCTCGGGCGACCGTTCGCCTGGAAGGCCGGCAAGACCCTCTTCTCGTGGTTCGAGCGCGCCTTCGGTGCGGCCGAGGAGGAGGTCCGCGCCCGCGTCTACATGGCGGCGGTGGTGCGCTGCTTCCCCGGCAAGACCTCCGGAGGTGGAGACCGCGTCCCCTCGGCCGCGGAGATCCAGGCATCCCGGCCTTTCATCGAGCGGGAGATCGCGGCGCTGCGGCCAAAGCTGGTCATCCCCGTGGGGCGGCTCGCCATCGCCGAGGTGCTGGGGCACGACGAACCCATCGCGGCCGTCGTCGGAAGGGAGCTCCGTGCGCATTTCCACGGTGTGGAGCTGGACGTGGTGTGCCTCCCGCATCCGAGCGGTGCGTCCTCCTGGTTCAAGGTCGAGCCTGGGAAGGCGCTGCTCGAGCAGGCGCTGCGCATCCTCGCCCACCACCCCGAGATCCGGCGCGCCTTCCCACGCGCTCGGCCGGGGGTGGGTTGAAGGGGCGCGCGCGCTTGGTGCTTGTGGGCGCGGTTGCCGCCGGGCTGGCGGCTGCCTGTGCGCACCCCGGGCCGCGGCCCTCGCCGCCCCAGCGCGGGCGCGCGCCCGAAGGGACAGAGCGCGGCCGCGCGCCCGAGGATACGGAGCTTGGCATCGCCAGCTACTACGCGAGCTCGCTGCACGGCCGTCGCACGGCGAGCGGTGCGCGCTACGACCAGCGCGCCATGACCTGCGCTCACCGGACCCGCGCCTTCGGCACGCTGCTCCGCGTCACGGACGTCGAGAGCGGCCGCAGCGTACTCGTGAGGGTGACCGACCGAGGGCCGTTCGCGCCGGGTCGGGTGATCGATCTCTCCCTTGCCGCGGCGCGGCAGCTCGGCATCCTCGAGCGCGGGGTCGCGCGCGTGCGGGTCGAGACGGTGCGGTGAAGCGTCAGACCAGGACGCCCCGCGACTCCCGCGCGTGATGACGGAGGGTCGAGATGGCGGCGGCGTAGTCCTTCGCGCCGAAGACGGCGGTGCCGGCGACGAACACGTTCGCCCCTGCGCCTGCGGCCTCGCCCACTGTGTCTGCCTTGATGCCGCCGTCCACCTCGATCTCCAGCGCCTGGCCGCGCGCGTCGGCCATCTCGCGCAGGCGGCGGATCTTCTGCGTGCAGGCCTCGACATAGCGCTGCCCGCCGAAGCCGGGGTTCACCGTCATGAGCAGCACCATCTCGCAGTCGCCGAGCACCCACTCCACCGCGGAGAGCGGCGTCGAAGGGTTCAGCGCCACGGCCGGCCTCGCGCCGGCGGCGCGGATGGCTTGCAGCGTTCGATGGAGGTGCGGTGACACCTCGGCATGGACCGAGACGAGGTCGGCGCCCGCCTTCGCGAACGCTTCCACGTACCGCTCCGGCTCCACGATCATGAGGTGCGCGTCGATGGGGAGCTTGGTCACCCGGCGCACCGCCTCGACCACCATCGGGCCGATGGTGATGTTAGGCACGAAGCGCCCGTCCATCACGTCCACGTGGACGACGTCGGCACCGGCGGCCTCCACGGCCCGCACCTCTTCGGCGAGGCGGCCGAAGTCGGCCGAGAGGATGGAAGGGGCGATCCGGATGGGCAGGGGCATGGGTTCATCATAATCCAACGCCGACCCACTGACCGGCGCTCGATCCTCCCACGCCTACGACCATTTTCAGAGTCCGGTTCGACGTTGCGTGAGTTCGTTCCCCCGGCCGCTCGCTCGCTGCTCGACGGCACAGGTGATGCCGTTGCGCGATCCGGCGGCGGGGCCGCGCCCGAGGATCGCGCACCAGAGAGCGCCATATAGCATGAAAAGCGAACTGGGCGCGTTGCATCGCCCCACCATTCGGGTTAGGGTGCGCGAATTGTTACGCGGGGGGAGCTCGGAAGTCCTCCGTCGCGATCGCAGGGGATTGACAAAAGGGAGAGCCGTTCATGGGTCATGGACCCGCAGTCAAATTGGGCGAAGACAAGGCTTCCGGCTACAAGGCGAAGCTCGGCATGTATTTGTTCGTGCTCTACACGCTGGCGTACGTGGTCTTCGTCGGGATCAGCGTCTTGCAACCGTCGCTCATGGAGTCCGCCTTCATGGGCCAAACCTTGGCCGTGGCTTACGGAATGGGTTTGATCATCTTCGCCTTCGTCCTGGCGATCATCTACAACCGCTTCTGCTCCCGGGCAGAACAGCGGCTGAACAACTAGGCAGGCCGGAACGATGATCTACGCACAATCGCCGTTGGCAGTCGGCCTCTTCATCACCTTCGTGCTGTTCGTGCTGGGCCTCTCGTTCTTCCTGGCCCGCCGGACCACCTCCTCCGCCGACTACTACGCCGCCGGCGGCCAGATCCACTGGTTCGTGAACGGCATCGCGTTCGCCGGCGACTACCTCTCGGCGGCCTCGTTCCTCGGCATCTGCGGCATGATCGCGACCGCCGGCTACGACGGCTTCCTGTATTCCATCGGCTATCTGGCCGGCTGGGTGGTCGCGCTCTTCCTCGTGGCCGAGCCGATGAAGCGCCTCGGCAAGTTCACCTTCGCCGACGCCCTCGACTCCAAGTTCAATTCGAAGGGCATCCAGCTGACGGCCGCCATCTCCACGCTGCTCGTCTCGGTTTTCTATCTCATCCCGCAGATGGTGGGCGCGGGCGTGCTCGTGCAGCCGCTGCTGGGGATGCCCCACTACGTGGGCGTCCTCATCGTCGGGATCGTGGTGACCATCATCGTCGCCACCGCGGGCATGGCCTCCACCACCTACGTGCAGTTCATGAAGGGTGGGATGCTGCTCGTCTTCTCCACCGTCCTGGTGGTGGGCGTGCTCGGGCGCGGCCTGTCGACGAGCCCTGACCAGGGCGGGAAGAAGGCGTACCACGAGTTCAAGACCCTCGCCGCCCAGACCGGCACGGACGGCTCGCTCCAGCTCTCCGATTCGACCTACGCGGTGGCCGCCGACTGGAAGACGGGCGATCTTGGCAAGGCCGGCTTCGTCCGGCTGACCAAGGGCGGCGTCGACTCGGTCTGGAAGCTCAAGGAGACCGGGGGCGGCTACGCCCTGTCGGAGACCCTGTTCGCGAAGGAGTTCCCGAACGGCACGAAGCTGTACAACGGCCTCCCCAAGGAACAGGGCGCGTTCTTCCCCGTCGGCGCCGTCAAGGAGCTCAGGATCGACGGCAAGGAAGTGGCGCAGACCGGGCCGCTCGGCCCCATCGGCTTCCTCTCGAGCGTGAAGAACTCTACGGTGACGCTGTGGGGCAAGACCATCGTGAAGGAGAGCGACGGCCTCACCACGGTGTACTTCCAGAAGCCCACCAGCGGCGCGAAGATCCTGCGGCCGGGCCTCAAGTTCAAGGTCGACAACGCCACCGGGACGCAGAAGTTCAACTTCATGTCCCTCATGCTGGCGCTCTTCTGCGGCACGGCGGCGCTGCCCCACATCCTCATCCGCTACTACACGGTCCCGAGCCAGGCGGCGGCGCGCAAGTCGACCATCGTGGCCATCGCCGCCATCGGCTTCTTCTACGTCCTGACCTTGTTCATGGGACTCGGCGCCATGACGAACGGCGTCATCAACCTGAACGACGAAAACATGTCGGCGCCGCTGCTCGCCCTCTCCTTCGGCGTGGTGCTGTTCTCGATCATCTCGTCGCTCGCCTTCGCGACCGTCCTCGGAACGGTCTCCGGCCTCATCGTGGCGGCCTCCGGGGCGGTGGCCCACGACCTCATGGACAACTTCCTCGGCATGAAGATGACCGACCGGAACAAGGTCCTGGCCGGCAAGGTGGCTGCGATCGTCGTCGGCTGCATCGCCATCTATCTCGGCATCATCTTCGAAGGGATGAACGTCTCCTTCCTGGTCGGATGGGCGTTCGCGGTGGCCGCCTCCGCGAACCTGCCGGCCATCATGATGATCCTGTTCTGGAAGAAGACCACCGCTCAGGGCGTGGCTACATCGATCGTGGTGGGCATGGTCTCCGCGATGGGCCTCATCCTGCTCTCGCCCGACATGTGGGCGCTCTACGGCAAGCTGCCGGCGAACGCCCCCATCTCCTTCAACAGCCCGGCGCTGGTCTCCGTCCCGCTGAGCTTCCTCTCGCTCGTGGTCGTCTCCCTGCTGACGCGCAAGGCGGCGGTGCCGGTCGCGGTCGAGGCGGCCTGACAGCGCTCGCCGCCTGTGATGATCCTCGTGGGGCGGGGGGTCGTCCCCCGCCCTGAATCAGGGTCGTCATATCCAAGGGGCCGCCGCCAGGCGGCCCCGTCCATTTGGGCACCACACATGCACAGATTCCGGGTCACGCTGCTCGCCGTCTGCCTCCTGCTCGTGTTCCTGGGCGGAATCGATCTGCGCACGGTGCTGCGCAATCCTCGACCGCTCCGGACCACGGTGAGCGAGCTGGAGCGGAGCGCTCCCGGCCGCGAGTGGCTGTCGGTCGAGGGCTACGTGGATCTCCTCCAGGCCATCTCGACCTCCGGTACCGTCGAGGTCGAGGCCTTCCTGGTGCCGCTCAAGTCCTCGCCGGGCGCGCGAAGCTACCGGGTGCTGGTCGAGACGCGCGACCCGGCCATCGTGGAGGCCTTGAAGACCTACCACTTCGGGCTCGACAGCGAGCTGGAACGGAGCCGGTTCGTCGAGGAGCGACGCGAACTCTTCTCCGGCCGGCGCGACGTGACCGGTATGCTCACGAGCACGCTCACGGGCACCGGAAACCGCGATCGGCTCCGGACCCTGGCCAAGGATTACGGAGAGAAGGTCCCCGACGAACCGGTGCTGATCACGGAGGGATTGGAGCCGGCACGGCTGAGGGGGTTCTTCCTGGCAGGCGTGGGGCTGCTCGGTGTCATCAAGGTCTTGTCCGGATGGAAGAAGAAGGCGGGACCCGTCACTCGCCCTGGAGGCGCTGCCCCGTAACGAACCCCGGTGCAACCAAGGCGGGGGACGCCTGTACGCCCAGCTACGGCTCGGGGAGGGCGACGAGCACGCCCAGCACGCCGATGAGGTCGCCCGCCGCGTCGCGCAGCGGAACCCGGCTCACGAGGTAGTGGACCTCGCTCCCGGAGGGGTTCCGCAGCGTCTCACGCTGGTCGAGGAGGGCCTGGCCGCTCGCGAGGACGTCGGCGTCGCGCGCCGCGCACGCCTGTCGATCCGCCTGCGGCAGCCCCAGCTGTGCGTCCGTCTTGCCGATGATCGACTCCGCCGAAGGCAGCCCGAAGTCCTTTGCGAACGGATCGTTGCAGCCCAGGAAGACCGAGCGCCGGTCCTTCCAGTAGATGCTGTGCGGTATCGTGGAGAGCACGCTGCGCAGCCGCTCCTCCTGCTCCCGCACGTGTCGGAAGCTCTGTTCCAGCCGCCCGGCCATGTGGTCGAAGCCGCTCGCGAGTTCCCCGATCTCGTCCTTGGATCGCAGCCCGATGCGGCGCGAGAGGTGCTTCTCGTCCGCGGCGATGTCGCGGGCCATGCCGACGAGCTGCGCGAGCGGCCTCGTGAGCGCGCCGGCGAAGACGCTCACCCCCAGGGTGGCCAGGACGATGATGACGAGGGAGGAGATCGCGATGCGGTGGACGAGCGAGGTGACTTGCACCTCCGCCTCCGACGTCTTCTGCGCGATGGACGCCTCGATGTCGTCGACGTGCCTTCCGGTGCCGATGACCCAGTTGAGCGGACGGTAGAGCTTCACGAAGGACAGCTTCGCGGCGGGCTGCCCGGGGGTGCCGCTGGCGGTGGGGCGCGGCCAGACGTACTCGGCCAACCCCTCGCCGTGCTGCTGGGCGATGTCGCGGAAGGCGGTGAAGAGGTTCTGCCGCCGGCCGTTCACCACCAGCTCGAACTCCGGCCGGTCGAGCAGCTGATCCTCCAGCTCGGGCCGGATGGGGTGCATCACCATCCGCGGAACGGGCGCGTCCGAGGTGTTGATCCAGAAGTACTCGGAGCCGTACCGGATGCTGCGGACGCTGGAGGTGGTCTCGGCGAGCTTCTCGCGAACGGCCTCATCGACGTAGATCCCTGTCCCGACGATCCAGCCCCACTCCTCGAACCGCCGCACCCGGGAGACCTTCGGCATGTGCGGCGCCAGGGCCTTGCCGTCCGGCTCGGGCCACGTGTAGCGGATGAAGCCGTCGGCGCGTCCACTCGTCAGGTCCACCGCGACCTGGAAGAGGTTGCGGCCGTCGTTCTTCGCCCAGGTGAACTCGGGCGAGTCGAGCACCTTTCCCTCCAGCTGGGGGAGGACGGGGTGCATGACCATCTTCGGATAGGGACGTCCCACCGTGTTGATCCAGAGGTAGCCCTTGCCGTCGTCGAAGCGCATCGCGCGCAGGGTCGCGATCGCCTCCCTCTTCGCGCGCTCGAGCGGGATCTCGCCGCGTTCCGCGCGCCGGATGTGCTCGCGGAGCGCAGCCCCGGCGACGTCCAGGATCGCGCGAAGCCTGTGGCCGTACCTCTTCTCGAGATAGCGCTCGTCGACGGCCTCGTGGTACTGCGCGTCGATGAGGGCGTAGACCGTGTTGACCTTGTCCGTGAGGTCCTGCTTCACCTGCGCCGTCTTCTCCGCACGGATGCGCGCCGCGTCGACGGCCGCCTGCGATCGAATAGCGTACATCGCGAGCTGAACGAGGACGAAGGAGCTGACCAGCACCGCGACGGAGATGGCCAGCTGCATCTTGAGCTTGAGGGTCACCGAGGCTCCCGAATAGCGGCCCCGATTCTACGCGAAGGCGTACGATACCTGACCACGGATCGCGGCCTAGTGGCGCGAGCTCGTTCGGCGGGGTAACCTGGGCAGCCGCTCGAGCCTTCCGGAGGGCCGGACGGGCCCTGGGCTGGCCGAGAGCCCTGCGCGCCGATGCTGGAACGCCTGCTTCACTTCGTCACCGGAAGCCCCGCGTTCCAGTTCCTCCGGTCCGTCACCCCCTTCGACTTCCTGTCCGATGGCGAGCTCAAGCGTGCGACCGACGCCTTGACGATCGAGTATCACGCCGTTGGCACCACGCTCTTCGTCCAGGGCCAATCGGAGGTGAACGACCTCTACGTCGTGCTCAAGGGGTCCCTCGAGGTCACGGGTGACCCAGGGAGCCAGGGGCCGGGCTCGCGCCTCCTGGGCGCCGGGCAGGCCTTCGGCGCCGCCGCCATCCTGACCAACGGCGGGATCGCGCTCGGCACGGTCCGCGCCCACCAGGACACCTTCCTCTACGTGCTCCCGAAGCCGCTGTTCCTGGAGCTGTGCACCGCGCACCGAGAGTTCCACGACTTCTTCGTCGACGGCCTCGGCCCGCGCATGCTGGAGCGGGTCGGCCTCACGCTGCGCCAGAAGTGGCTGGGGGGCGCGCCCGAGTCGGATACCCTGCGCTTCGGCCTGACGGTGGGGGAGATCTGCGCGCGCGATCTCACGTGGTGCGACGCGGCGGAGTGCATCCGCGACGCCGCCCAGCGCATGCTGGCGCGGCGGATCCAGACGCTCCTGGTGGGGGACGGCGTCCGGCTCGAGGGCATCGTCACGGAGCGCCACCTCCTCGAGGAGGTGGTCGCGGGCGGCGTGGACGTCCGGCGCCCCGTCTCGGAGCTCATGACCCCTCCCGCCGCGCCCGTCGCCGCGAGCACGCCTCTCGCCGATGCCATGGAGGTCATGGTCCGCGCCAACGTCGCATCCCTGCCCGTCGCGGACTCCCGCGGGGCCATCATCGGTCTGCTCACCGACCAGGAGCTGCTGATCGCCCAGGGCAGGTCGCCCATGGATTACCTGCGCGACCTCGCGCAGACGCGGCTCCTCAAGGACCTGGCGGAGCGGCGGTCCCGGCTGCCGCGCCTGGCGCGGACGCTCATGCTCGGAGGTTCCCGGATCGAGAGCCTGACCTGGCTCGTCAGCACCGTCTCCGACACGACCCTGCGGCGCCTCCTCGACATGGCGATCGACGAGCTCGGCGAGCCCCCGGTGCCCTTCACGTTCCTGACGCTCGGAAGCGAAGGGCGCCGCGAGCAGACGCTCGTGACCGACCAGGACAACGCGATCGTGTACGCGGCCGTCGCCGGGAAGGAGGAGGTCTCCGCCCGGTACTTCGCCCAGCTCGGCGAGCGCGTGTGCGCCTGGCTCAAGGAGGTCGGCGTCGCGTACTGCCACGCGCACGTGATGGCGAGCAATCCGCAGTGGTGCCAGCCGCTCTCCGCCTGGAAGGACTATTTCACGGCCTGGGTAAGGGTCCCCGACCCCAAGGCTGTGCTGAACTCCAACATCTTCTTCGACTTCCGGGAGATCTACGGCGACTTCTCGATCGCGGCGGAGCTGCGCGCCCACGTCCGGGAGCTGCTGGAGCCGCGGCCGGGCCTCTTCTTTCGCCTCGTGGCGCAGGAGGTGGTGCGGCAGCGGCTTCCCGTTGGGCTCTTTGGCCGCGTGGCCGTCGAGACGCGGGGCAAGCGCGAGGACGTGTTCGACATCAAGCTGCCGATCTCCCGCATCAGCGATCTGGCGCGCCTGCACGCCCTCTGGCACGGCGTGGAGCACACCAACACCCTCGAGCGGCTGCGGCAGCTCGCGGGCCGGAGTGTCCTCGAGGCGAGGAACTGCCTCGACCTCCAGCACGCCTACTGCTTCCTCATGCAGCTCAGGCTCGCCAAGCAGTTCGCGGCTCTGAACGACGGCGCCGACGCGGTGGACAACCTCATCAGCGTCAAGGAGATCTCCTCGCTGGAGTACAAGTTCCTCGCGGACACCTTCAGGCTCGTCGAGCGGGTGCAGGAGATCACGCGTCGCAGGTTCGTGCGGACGGTGTAAGAGGAGGGCGCGCATGGGGGGCGACACGAAGATCGCGAGCCTGCTGCGGTTCCTGATGCGCAAGCCGAGGGGGCCCGTGGGGGACGTCCGCGCGGAGCACCAGCGGATGCTGGGCTCGGTCGAGTGGCGGCAGCCGTTCCGCACCATGACCTTCACCGCCATCGATTGCGAGATGACGGGCCTCGATCCGGCGCGAGACGAGATCCTCTCCATCGGCGCTGTCCGGATCCGCAACCATCGCGTCCTCTTGAACGAGGGCTTCTACCAGGTCTTCGCGACCACCGAGGCGGTGTCGCCGAAGGACGTCATCCTCATCCACGGCCTCGCGACCGACGAGGTGAACCGCGGGTCGAGCCTCTCGACTGCCCTCGGCCCGCTGCTCGAGTTTCTGGGCGACAGCATCGTGGTGGGCTTCTACACCGGCCTCGATCTGCAGTTCCTCAACGCCGCCCTGCAGAAGCACGTGGGTGCCACGCTGCGGAACCCGGCGCTGGACACGCTCCTCCTGTACGATTGGTGGCGACGCTCGATGTGGCACTTCGCGGGGGGGCCCGGCAAGGGCAAGCTCGAAGAGATCGCGGCTGAGATGGGCTTGCCGCGCTATCCGGCGCACAACGCGTTCTACGATGCTCTGACGACGGCCCTGCTCTTCCTCAAGCTGCTCAATGCCTACGAGGGGTCCGGAGTCGTCCAGTTTCGGGCGCTGTACCGCGAGGTGGGCGTCTACTGATAGCGCATGCCACATGAACTGACGCTCGAGATGGGGGGCGCGGGGGGAGAGTTCTCCCCTCCGCTAGAGGCGCCGCAAGGCGCCGG
>MEMX01000085.1:41643-43125 GCA_001768075.1 Anaeromyxobacter sp. RBG_16_69_14
CTCCCCTCCGCTAGAGGCGCCGCAAGGCGCCGGACATCAGCTCACAGCGGCGGCGGTGACGCTGGAGAATCACATCAACTGGTCGCCGCTGTGACTCGAGGCGGGGGACGAGTTCGCGCTCGCCATCAGGCGGTCAGGGTCGAGCAACCACGAACCTCGCCGCATAGAACCCGTCGCATCCATGGTGGCTCGGGAGCGTGAGGAGGTCTCCGTCTTCCGTGAGCACGTCGCGCGGGAAGCCCTCCGGGCCGCGCGTGCGCGCGAGCCCGTGCGCGAGCGCCCAGGCGGTCACGGCCGGCCCCTCGTCCCGCGTGAGCGAGCATACCGAGTAGGTCACCTTTGCCCCTGGCTTCGCCCAGACGGCGCAGGCCGCGAGGAGCGCGCGCTGGGCTTCGGCCATGCGCGCCGGCTCTTCGGCGGTCCGGCGCAGCTTCAGCTCCGGGTGGCGGCGTAGCGTGCCCAGGCCGGTGCAGGGCGCATCGACCAGAACCGCGTCGAAGCTCGCGGGCGAGAGGCCGGGGACGGACCTTGACGCGTCGGCGCACAGCACGCGGACGCGCGCGCCGAAGGAGCGCCGGTCGGCCTCGCGGCGGAGCTCCTCCGCCTTGCGCGGATGGAGCTCGATCGCGACCACCTCGCTGCCGGGACCGAGCAACTCGGCGAGGTGAAAGGTCTTGCCGCCCGGCGCGGCGCAGGCGTCGAGGACGCGCACGTCGCGGCCGCGCAGGCACCCGGCCGCGTACAGGGAGACGAGCTGAGCCGCCTCGTCCTGCACCTGGAAGGCGAGCCCGCCCGCAGCGCGCGCCACCGAGGACACCGATGCCCCCCGGACCAGGACGCCGTCCGGTGAGCGGGGCGCGGGCGAAGCGTCGATTCCGGCCGCAGCGAGGCGGGCCGCGAGGTCATCACGCCGCGGCGAGCGCAGGCAGAGCGGCGCGGGCGCGTTCATCGCGGCCGCCAGCGCCAGCGCCTCCACGGGCCCGAGCCAGGACACCCACTCCTCCGCCAGCCAGCGCGGCAGCGCTTCGGTGACGGCGACGTGTCCGGCAGGGTCGTCGGCGAGCGGGGGCGCCTCCGCAGGGCGAGGATCGCGCGCCAGGGCACGCAGCACGGCGTTCACGAACCCGGCTGCCCGGCCGTGCTGGACGTCCTTGGCGAGGGCGACCGCCTCGCTCACCGCGGCGTGGGGCGGGGTGCCGAGGTGCAGGATCTGGTAGGCGCCGAGACGCAACGCGACGCGGGCGGCGGGATCGACGTCGGAGAGCGGGCGGCTGGCGTGCCGCGCCAGCGCCGCGTCGAGCGAGAGCGCCCGCCGCAGCGTGCCGTAGACGAGCTTGGTGGCGAGACCGGCTTCGCGCGCATCGAGCGCGCCGGCGCTGGCGAGGGCCCCGTCGAGTGCGCGCGACGCGAACGCGCCGCCCTCCTCGACGCGACGGAGGACCTGGAACGCGATCTCGCGCCCGTTCATCGGCCGAGCACCGT
>MEMX01000085.1:43163-49098 GCA_001768075.1 Anaeromyxobacter sp. RBG_16_69_14
AGCCGGCGCTTCCCCTCCAGCTGCACGGTTCGGAGAAGGAGCGCGCTTCCGGCGCCGCAGCCGACGAGGACGCCGTCGGGGAAGGCGCGGGCCTCGCCGGGCGCGAGATCCCCGCTGGCGGTGGGCCGCGCTGCGTGTACCTTGAGGAGCTTTCCTCCGAACGACGTGAAGGCGCCCGGCCACGGCGTGAAGGCGCGCACGCGCGCAGCGAGCTTCTCGGCAGGCAGCGTGAAGTCGAGACGGCCGTCCTCCTTCGACAGGATCCGGGCGAACGTCATCCGTGAGTCATCCTGCCGCACCGGGGTGAGCCGGCCCGCGGCGAGGAGCGGTAGCGCCTCCACGATGGCGGCCGCGCCGAGCGCGGCGAGTCGGGCGCGCAATGTCTCCGAGGTTTCCTCCGGTGCCACGGCGAGCACGCGCTGCAGGAGGATGTCGCCCGTGTCGAGCCCCGCGTCCATTCGCATGACGGTGACGCCAGTCTCGCGATCGCCCTCCGCGAGTGCCCACTGGATGGGGGCCGCGCCGCGCCAGCGCGGCAACAGGGAGGCGTGCACGTTGACCGCGCCGAAGGGCGCCAGGTGCAGGAGGTCCTCGCCCAGGATGCGGCCGTAGGCGACGACCAGCAGGAGGTCGGGGGCGCGCGCAGTCAGGTCGGCGGCGAGCCGGCCGTCGCGAACCTTCTCCGGCTGCAGCACCGGGACGCCGTGCGCGCGCGCCCAGCTCTTCGTGGGAGGCTCGCGCGCTGCCTGGCCGCGCCCCGCCGGGCGATCAGGCTGAGCGACGACGCATGCGAGATCGTGGCCGGCGCGCGCCACCGCGTCGAGGGAATCGACCGCGAACTCCGGTGTGCCGAGGAAAGCGATCTTCACGGGCTGCACATCTCCTGTGGCCCAGCGCCCCGCCGTTGCGGCTACGACCCCGTGCCGGGATACAATCTGGCCGCGAGGAGGTTACATGGCCGAGTGGCGCCGCCGCACCTATCTCGTCGATCGGTCCTTCCAGATCAAGTACATCCTGCTGCTCATGGCGTGGGGAGTGGTGCTGTCCGCGCTCTTTGGGTTGTGGACCTACCAGGCGCACCAGCAGGCGATCGAGACGGTGGTTCGCGGCCCGGCGCAGCGAGCGCTCGTGGACCGCGCCGATCGGCAGCTGATGTGGCCGCTCGTGGGCATCGGGGCCCTCTCCGTGACGGCTCTCGGGCTGCTCGGGTTCGTCCTTACCCACCGCGTGGCGGGTCCCGTCTACGTGATGGGCCACTTCGTGAACCTGCTCGCGCAGGGGCGCTATCCGACGCGCCGGGCGCTCCGCAAGCACGACGAGCTGCAGGGCTTCTACGCGCGTTTCCTCGATGCGATCGAGGCGATGAAGGAGCGCGACGAGCGTCACGTGGGGAAGCTGGAGGAGACCATCGTCCTCTTGCGGGGGGCCGTGGCGCGCGTGCCAGAGCTGGGAGTAGCCCTCGAGGTGCTCGAGCGAGAGGTCAAGGATCGTCGCGAGGCGCTCGCCGAGAGCACGTCGCCTGCCGCGGGAGTCTTCCCTCTCTCGCTGGAAGGGAGAGGGCAGGGGTGAGAGTTGGCGACCCCATCTCACAGCGGCGACCAGTTGATGTGATTCTCCAGCGGCACCGCCGCCGCTGTGAGCTTATGTCCGGCGCCTTGCGGCGCCTCAAGCGGAGGGGAGAACTCTCCCCCCGCGCCCCCCATCTCGAGCGTCAGTTCATGTGGCATGCGCTATCACCTTGCCCCGACGTTCCTCTCTAGACTTGCGCCGGCGAATGGGGCTTGCCCCCCTTCTTCTTGCGTCCCCAGGCGGAGGGCAGGACGTCGAAGGGGAGCAGCTTGGCGAGCAGCGGCAGAAGCAGCATCCCGCCCGGCGCTGCGAAGATGGCCAGCGCCGGAACCGCCTTGGCGAGGTCGATGAGCTGGGTCTTCACCTTGGCCTTCTCCTCGGCTGTGAGCGCGCGGCCCGCCGCGGCCTTGGCGAGGAGCTCCCCCAGCACGCCGGTCTCCTTGATCTCGGTGACGATCGCCTCCAGGTTGTCCGTCACCGCGGTCGCGACCTTGTCCATCATCTTGTCCGCGACCTCTTCCCACTCCTCGGCGAGGCTCTCCCATTCTTCCGGAGCGCTGGCTGGGCCTTCGTCGATCCACTGCTGCTGGGCCGCGTAGAGCTCAGCGGCGTCGGCCTGCAGGGCGGCCACCTGCTCGGGCGGGATCCGCGCCTCCTGCGCGAAGGACTGTACCACCTCGGTGCGGGCGGCCGAGGTCTGGGCGCTGGCGAGCTCGGAGAGGAGGAGCTGCTCGAGCAGGAAGGCGCGCAGGCGAACCGGGGCCGCATGCGCGAGCTCCGCGGCGGAGCGCGGGGCCTTCACGGCGGCGCGCGTCTTCCGGGCGAGGTCGCGCGCCAGCCCGAGGCGCGCCACCTGTGCGAGGAAGATTCGCCGGCGGCGCCCGTTCAGAGGGCCGGGCGAGACGGAGATCGCTGTCAGCGCCTCGACCAGCAGCGCGGTGTCGCCGTTCGCCTGTTCGAGGAGCTTGCGGACGGTGGTGACGTCGAGGTGCCCATGCACACGGTAGGAGATGGCGAGTCGGGCCAGATGCCTGCGCTGGATGCAGAGCACGCCGGCGCCGAGCGGGAGCCCGCCCTTGGGATCGCCAGGAGGATGGCCGCGCGCCTTGAGCTCGGCGCCGGCGCGAACGAGCGCCTTCTTTACCGCCGCCGGAGCGCCACCCCCGGACCGACCAGGATCGGCGGCGCGAGCGAGGTCAACGGCGCCGGTGAGCGCAGCGAAGAAGCTCGCGAGCTCCGCACATTGCCTCTCCACGTCGAAGGGGACGCCGTGCACCAGCGCGATGTCGAGGGCCAACCCGACGTGACCCTCCACCGGGCCAAGGAAGGCGTCTTCGCCCGGCTCGGGAGAGGGATCGAGACGCTTGCGCCGCAGCGACCGGACGAGGAGCGTTCGCGCCCGCGCCTCGAGCCCCGGGCCATCCGGATCGGCGCCGCGCAACTCGGGCGGAAGACGTAGGAGCGCAGCCCCGGGATCGTAGTCTTGCAGCGCAGCGTCGATGAGAGCGATGAGCCAGGTCTTCTTCTCTACGTCGACGGGCACGGCAGAGGATACTACTCCGTAGGAGGGAGGCTGTCCCCGCCCCCCCCTAGCGAACCGCCTTGACCCGGGACTCGCGGGGCTTCTTCTCCACCTCGGGTTCTCTTGCCTCGGCCACCGACGCCAAGACGGGTGCCCTCACGCCGAAGCGTTCGAAGATCTTCGCCTCGATCTGAGCCAACGACTCCGGGTGCTCGCGGAGGAACGCCTTCGCCTGCTCCCGGCCCTGGCCGATGCGCTCGCCGCCGAAGCTGAACCAGGCGCCGCTCTTCTCGACGAGGTTCTCGTTGGAGGCCAGGTCGAGGACGTCGCCCTCGCGGCTGATGCCGTGGCCGTACATGATGTCGAACTCGACCTCCTTGAAAGGGGGGGCGACCTTGTTCTTCACCACCTTGACCCGCGTGCGGTTGCCGATGACCTGGTCGCCGTCCTTGATGGCGCCGATGCGTCGGATGTCCAGGCGCTGCGAGGCGTAGAACTTGAGCGCGTTGCCGCCCGTCGTGGTCTCGGGGTTGCCGAACATGACGCCGATCTTCATGCGGATCTGGTTGATGAAGACGACGATGGTCTGGGATTTGGAGATGGTGCCGGTGAGCTTGCGCAGCGCCTGACTCATGAGGCGCGCCTGTACCCCCATGTGCGCGTCACCCATCTCGCCTTCGAGCTCGGCGCGCGGCACGAGCGCCGCCACCGAGTCGATGACGAGCACATCGACGGCACCGGAGCGCACCAGGGTTTCCGTGATCTCGAGCGCCTGCTCGCCCGTGTCGGGTTGCGAGATGAGGAGATCATCCGTGCGCACGCCCAGCTTGCGTGCGTATCCGACGTCGAGCGCGTGCTCGGCGTCGACGAAGGCACAGATGCCGCCGGCCTTCTGCGCCTCGGCTATGGCATGCAGGGCGAGGGTGGTCTTGCCCGACGACTCAGGTCCGTAGATCTCGATGATACGGCCGCGCGGGAGGCCGCCCACGCCGAGCGCGATGTCGAGCGAGATGGAGCCAGTCGAGACGGCCTGGACGTCCTTCACCAGCGCCTCCTCGTTGCCCAGGCGCATGATCGAGCCCTTTCCGAACGCCTTCTCGATGGACGAGACGGCCAGCTCGATCGCTTTCTCCTTCTCCGGTCCCACGGGCATCCTGGTCTCTCCTTTGAGATGCGATTTCTGGCGATGCGGTTCCGCGACTCCGCGGCTGCCGGTCTCTGTAGCAACTGCCCCTGACAGTGCGGCGAGCAGGTGAACTGACGCGACGATCCAGTTGGCTACCGAGCACAGCTGAACAGAAGAATACTGAACATATGAGCCGGCGTCAAGGCTTTGGCGCTATCTCGACGGACCCAGCTTCAATGACCCAGGGTCCGTAATCACCCTGGGCTGTCCTGCGCAAGTCACCGCAGAATGTGGTGACTTACCCCGAAACGCCCCTCTCCTTGGAGCAGGATGTGGCACGCATGCTGCTTCATGCGCGGCGAATGGATGCGTCGGCGAACCATGAGAGCGCCAGCGCCCCTGAGGCCGGGAACGGCCTACCCGCACGGGCGACGCCGGCCTTGCTATCTGCGGCGCTGGACGTGGCGGCCACCCCCGTCCTGGTCATGGGCATGGACCGCTGCATCGCCTGGGCGAACCGCACCATGCTCACGCTCACGGGGTACGACTTCGACGAACTGGTCGGGCAGCCCTTCGACCTGCTCGTTCCGTCGGGGGACGTCGCCACGTTTCACGGTGAGCTCATCGCTCAGGTGCGCAGTGGGGGCGTGTGGAGCGGGCGTGCCATCGCGCGGCTGAAGGACGGCCGGCTCCGCCAGCACGAGATGACCGTGACCCCCGTGCGTGCGGGCGGCGAGATCACTCACGCCATCGTGGTGAGCCATGACAGCGCCGAGGGGCGCCAATCGGAGGCGCGCCTGCTCCTCACCGATCGGATGGTGTCGGTCGGGACGCTCGCCGCTGGCGTGGCGCACGAGATCAACAACCCGCTCGCCTTCCTTCTCACGAGCCTGGACTCCGCCGTCGACAGGCTAGCAGCCATGGAGCGCAGGGAGGGTCTCGCCCCCCAGGGGGCCCCGGGTAAGGAAGGCGGCTCCGCCGCGTCGATGGGTCTCGCCCCCCAGGGGGCCCCGGGTAAGGAAGGCGGCTCCGCCGCGTCGATGGGTCTCGCCCCCCAGGGGGCCCCGGGCAAGGAAGGCGGCTCCGCCGCGTCAATGGGTCTCGCCGACGTGCGGGCGGCGATCGTAGAGGCGCAAGAGGGTGCCGAGCGCGTGCGCGACATCGTGCGCGACCTCAGGACGTTCTCGCGCGGTGACGATGGCGCTCGCGCCCCGGTGAGTGTCGAGCGGGTGATGGAGTCGTCGATCAGGATGGCGTGGAACGAGATCCGCCACCGGGCGCGCCTCGTCCGCCAGTACGGGAGCGTGCCGCAGGTCGAGGCAGAGGCGGCGCGGCTCGGGCAGGTGTTCCTGAACCTGATCCTGAACGCGGTTCAAGCCATCCCGGAAGGTGACGTGCAGAGGAACGAGATCCGGGTGACGACGCGGGTGGACACGGAGGGCCGTGTGGTAGCCGAGGTCCGGGATTCGGGCCAAGGCATGCCAGCCGCGGTGCAGCAGCGCCTCTTCGAGCCCTTCTTCACCACCAAGCCTGTCGGGGTCGGCACCGGGCTCGGCCTCTATATCTGTCGCCACATCGTCACCGACCTCAGGGGCGCCATCCAGGTCGAGAGCGCGCCGGGAGAGGGAAGCCTCTTCCGCGTCACCCTTCCCTCCGCACCGCCGCAGCGGACGGCAGCTTCACTCGCGGCCGGGAGTGGCCCGGCGCGGCAGCGCGCG
>MEMX01000085.1:49116-49440 GCA_001768075.1 Anaeromyxobacter sp. RBG_16_69_14
ATGATCGGCTCCACGCTGGCGCGCGTCCTCTCGGCACACGAGGTGATCGCGGTCTGCTCCGCGCGCGAGGCGCTGGCGCGGATAGCCGGCGGCGAGCGGTTCGACGTCATCCTGTGCGACCTCATGATGCCGGACATGAGCGGCATGGACCTGCACGCAGCGCTCGCCGGGAGCGCACCGGAGGCGGCCGGCCGGATGGTCTTCCTCACCGGTGGCATCTTCACGCCGGCGGCCCGCGCGTTTGCCGACAGCATCCCCAACCCCATGGTGGAGAAGCCCTTCGACGCTGGCGCTCTCCGCGCGCTCGTCGCGCGCGTGGTGGCG
>MEMX01000085.1:49530-55672 GCA_001768075.1 Anaeromyxobacter sp. RBG_16_69_14
GGGCATGGGGGAGCGGCGGTGGGTTCGCTCCCCCGCTGCGCTGCCCGCTCGCTGGCATCCCTTGCCGGGACGTGCGCAGCGCCTCGCCTCGCGACACCAAGACGCGAGGAGGTCAAACCATGGCGACGAACACGTGCTCCCATCTCGATCAGATCCGGCCGGTGTCGGCGCGCACCAATGGCTGCGAGGAGTGCCTGAAGACGGGCGACCCCTGGGTGCACCTCAGGATGTGCCTCGCCTGTGGCCACGTCGGGTGCTGTGACTCGTCGAAGAACAAGCACGCGACGAAACACTTTCACTCCACGAAGCACCCGATCATGCGTTCGGCACAACCCGGTGAGAGCTGGGGTTGGTGCTACGTGGAGCAGGTCATGCTCGCACCCGCGGAGCTCGAGGCGCGGCCGGCGGAGAGCCAACCGCCGGCGTAGTGATCTCCCTGGTGCCCGCGGAGCCTTTCCTCCTCGGCCCGCATAGCGCGCGGTCTACGGCGCGCGCGTTCGATGGGGCGCGGTCGAGGGCTCACGCTCACCCCGGGGTACCCAGCGCCGCGCGCGCGAGTGCCTCGTAGCGCGGGCCCTTCGGCGAGAGGAAGGACTGGAAGAGGACCACCTCGGTCGCGCGCCAGGGAGCGCCGGGCGACTCTGCGGCCAGCGCCAGCGCGGCAGCGAGGCCGGGCGCGCCGCGAGGGTCGCGCGAGCGCCCGAGCGTGATGTGGGGGCTGAAGGGGCGCTCCTCCGCCGCGAAGCCGAGCGGGCCGAGGCGGCGTCCGAGCGCGGCGACCAGAGCCGTCAGCTGCGCCACTTCGCCGCCCACGCCGGCCCAGAGGACGCGGGCGCGTCGCCCGCTGGGGAAGCCACCTGCGCCGCGCAGCTCGAGGTGGAGCGGTCGCGCCTCCGCGGCCGCCGTGGCCACGGCGACCTTCACAGGATCGACGCGCTCCTCGGGCACGGCGCCCAGGAACTGGAGCGTGAGGTGCACGTTGTCGATGGCGACCCATTTCACGTCGCCGGACCCGCGGCCGGCAGCGCGTTGCAGCTCGGCCTTCAGCGTGGAGAGGCGGTGCCGCACCAGATCCGGAGGCTCGAGGGCAACGAAGAGGCGGAGGTTCACGGCTACATGATGCCATTGCTGCCCGCGAATGGCCCGACTCCCGGCTCGCCCCAGCCAGGTAAGGACTACGAGGGCAGGGAACCCTTGGCCGGGAGCCACGAGCCCGCCGCGAATCCGAAGGCGCGGTGGACG
This sequence comes from Anaeromyxobacter sp. RBG_16_69_14, assembly GCA_001768075.1. Classification (GTDB taxonomy): domain Bacteria; phylum Myxococcota; class Myxococcia; order Myxococcales; family Anaeromyxobacteraceae; genus Anaeromyxobacter_A. Next base: position 50,773 of record MEMX01000085.1, read on the forward strand.
AACGGCATCACCGCGAGTGACGCAGCGGCGACCAGCGCACCCGCCAAGAGGTCGACGACGTAGTGGTGCGAGAGGTACACGGTGGAGAAGACGATCCCTGCCACGACCGTCGCGAGCGCGACTCGCCAGCGCGGGAGCATGCGCCAGCCGTAGGCCAGGAACACGAGCGAGACGGCGGTGTGCCCGCTCGGAAAGGCATCGAGCGCGTTCAGCTCGGAAGCGTGCAGGAAGAGGCGCACGCCCGCGCTCACGGCGCCGCCGCCCAGCATGACCTGTGCCTTCTCGATGGGGACCCTGGGCCCCGACGTAGGGAAGAGGAAGTAGCCCACGTAGGACGAGATGAGCGTCACCTGGAGCCCGAAGACGAAGCGGTCGAAGTCGTCACGGCCGTCGCTGACGTAGAGCGCCACGGCCATGGCCGTGGGGACGAAGTAGTAGCTCACGTAGAAGGCCGAGAGGACATCCGAGAGCCAGGCGGGGCGGCCGAGAGCGTTGCGCCAGGCTGGCACGAGCGACCCGAAGAGGCGCGCGTCGAGCGCGGCGAAGAAGGAGTCCCATCGGGCAGGGTTGGTCGCGCCGACCACGAACCCCACCGTCTCGAAGATGCCGATGATGACGACGAGTGGCGCGAAGGCGTGAAGCGCGTCCCCCGCGCGCGAGCGCGGTCCGAGCTTGGACGCGGCCCACATGAACAGCGCGAGGGCCCCGAAGACGAGGATGAGAGGCAACGGGTGTGGGTGAAACGCCCCTGCGACCGCCCCGAGCGCTGCCAGGGTGAAGAGCAGCAGCCGATCCACGGCCCACAGCCCGCCGCCCTCGCGCGCCGGCTTCCCTGCCATCTCCGGCTCCGGCATCATCCCGCCTTGGAACCACCGCGCCGAGGTACCGGGGACCTGCGCCCCCGCCAAGTTCCAGCGCCGGTTCCTGGGCGCCGGCGCGTGGGGGGCGCGCCGCGCGCCAGCCTATTCCACGGTGACGCTCTTCGCGAGGTTGCGGGGCTGGTCCACGTCGGTGCCCTTGAGGTCTGCCACGTGGTAGGCGAGGAACTGCAGCGGCAGGATGGAGAGGAGCGGCACCAGCAGCGGTGGCGCCTGCGGCACGGTGATCGCCACCTCGGCCAGGCTCGCCGCGAGCGTGTCGCCCTCCGACACCACCGCGAACACGTGCCCGCCGCGTGCGCGGACCTCCTCCATGTTCCCGAGCGTCTTCTCGTAGGCGGGCTCCTTCGTCGCGAGCACGATGATGGGCATCGCCTCGTCGATGAGCGCGATGGGGCCGTGCTTCATCTCGCCGGCGGCGTACCCCTCGGCGTGGATGTACGAGATCTCCTTCAGCTTGAGCGCGCCCTCGAGCGCCACCGGGAACTGCCCACCGCGGCCGAGGAAGAGCACGTCACGCGCCTGCGCGCAGCGCCTCGCAACCGGCATCAACGACGGCTCCTGGCGGACCACCTGATCCATGAGGAGCGGCAGCTGCCGCAGCGCCTCGAGGTGCGCGCGCGCCGCCTCGGTCGAGAGCGTCCCGCGCAGCCGGCCCAGCCTCACGGCGAGCAAGAAGAGACCCGCCAGCTGGGTGGTGAAGGCCTTGGTCGAGGCGACGCCGATCTCGGGGCCGGCGTGGGTGTACAGTGTGCCCTTGGCGAGGCTCCCGCCCTCGGCTCCCGCCCGGGAACTATCGTGCTCCGCGCACTCGCGCGGGATGGCTGCGCCGACCACGTTGCAGATCGAGATGCAGCTCGCGCCCCGCCGCTTGGCCTCCTTCACGGCCGCGAGCGTGTCGGCGGTCTCACCCGACTGGGAGATGGCCAGGCAGAGCGTCTTCGGGCCGACGATGGGATCGCGGTAGCGGAACTCGCTCGCCAGCTCGACCTCGACCGGAAGCCGCGCCAGCGCCTCGATCATGAGGCGCCCGGAGAGTCCGGCGTGCCAGCTCGTCCCGCAGGCGACCACCACCAGCCGCTCCAGCGAGCGGGCGTACTCCTCGCCGAGCTCGATCCCGTCCAGTGTCACGTCGCCCTGCTCGAGCGAGATGCGGCCGCGGATGGTGTCGGCCACGGCCCGGGGTTGCTCGAAGATCTCCTTGTGCATGAAGTGCTTGTGGCCTTCCTTCTCCGCGGCTACCGCGCTCCACTCGATGCGCCGCGGCGCGCGCGTGCGCGGCTGGCTGTCCGGACCCTCGATCCGGATGCCCGCCTGCGTGAGCAACGCCAGCTCGCCCTCCTCGAGGTAGACCACGTCGCGCGTGTGCTCGAGGATGGCGGGGACGTCGGAGGCGAGGAAGCTCTCGCCCTTCCCGAACCCGACCACGAGGGGGCTCGCGTTCTTGGCGGCCACGATCTCCTCGGGCCGCTTGGCCGAGACGACGGCGATGGCGTACGTCCCGCTCACCTGGTCGAGCGCCGCGTGGACCGCGGCGGCGAGATCCCGTGCGCCGGCGTCGAGCGCGCCCGCGATGAGGTGGGCGAAGATCTCGGTGTCCGTCTCGCTCGAGAACTTGTGGCCCTTGGCGCAGAGCGCGGCCTTGAGCTCGAGGTGGTTCTCGATGATGCCGTTGTGGACGACCGCGACGCCAGCGTAGCTGTGCGGGTGCGCGTTCTCGTCGGAGGGCTTGCCGTGCGTCGCCCAGCGCGTGTGGCCGATGCCCGTGCAGCCCGCGATCGGCTTCTCGGCGAGCACGGCGACCAGGTTCTTCAGCTTTCCCTTAGAGCGCGCTATCGCGAGACCGGTGCCGTTGACGACGGCCACTCCGGCCGAGTCGTAGCCGCGGTACTCGAGCCTCTTCAGCCCGGACAGGATGATGTCGACGCAAGGGCGCGGGCCAACGTAGCCAACGATTCCACACATGCGGGCCTTTCTAGCATGGCGCGGGAGGGCAGACCAGGCAGGTGCCGGCCGGGCGGATGGGCCCTTGGCCCCGGACTCGCGTTTCGCTCTTCTCGCAGCACTTTCGGTGGGGGGTCTGGGGGGAGCACCGGGCAGGGCGCGGGCAGGCGTCCAACCCAGCGCCCGGGCTGGTGCGGGCTCGTCGCCGGTTTGCTGCGATCGAGTGACCGAGAGACGCCATCACGCCGTCTCGCGGCGTCCGCCGCGGCGGGGACCATCCGGTGGCTTGCCGCGCGCCGTCTTCTCGGTCTTGCGGGCCGCGGCCCAGCCCTCCTTGTTCACCTGCCGAGAACGGCCGAGGGCGAGCGCGCCCGGCGGGACGTCGTCGGTCAGCGTCGATCCGGCGGCGACGTAGGCGCCTCCGCCGATGGTGATGGGCGCGACCAGGATCGCGTCGGAGCCGATGAAGGCGCCGTCGCCGATGACGGTGGGGTGCTTCTTCTCGCCGTCGTAGTTGCAGGTGATGGTGCCGCAGCCGACGTTCACGCCAGCGCCGATGGTGGCGTCGCCGAGATAGGCGAGGTGGTTCGCCTTCGAGCCCTTGCCCATCCGCGTCTTCTTGAGCTCGACGAAGTTTCCCAGGTGAACGCCCTCTCCCACCTCGGCGCCTGGCCGGAGCCGGGAGAACGGCCCGACGACGGCGCCACTCGCGATCGAGGAGCTCTCGAAGACGCAGTAGGGGTTCACGACGACCCCGTCCGCGACCTCCATGTCTTTCAGGATCGACCCCTGCCCGATGCGGCAGCCGGTGCCGATGCGGGTCTTCCCGCGGAGTCGCACGCACGGCTCGATCACGGTGTCCGGCCCGACCTCGACGCCCTCGTCGCAGTCGAAGCGCTCCGGATCCTCTATGGTCACGCCAACCCGCATGAGGGCCTGGCTGATGTGGCGGGTCATCGCCCGCACGGCCAGCGAGAGCTCCTCCTGGTCGTTCACGCCCACCGCCTCGAACGGTGCCACGCGCGCTGCCACGGCGCCCGGCCCCTCGGCCGCGAGCGCGACGAGGTCGGTGAGATAGAACTCGCGCTGGACGTTCTTGGCGCCCACCCGGGCCAGCGTCTTCCAGAGGAAGGCTGCGTCGGCGCAGTAGAGCCCGGCGTTCACCTCCTTGATGGACCTCTCCTCCGGCGTGGCGTCCTTCTCCTCGACCACCAGCGCGGGGCCGCCGTGTGGCGCGTGCACGACCCGGCCATAGCCGGTCGGGTTCTCGAGCATCATGGTGGCGAACGCGAGTGCGGCGCGCCCGCGCTTCTCGATCACGGCGCGCAGGGTGTCCGTGGTGAGGAGCGGTGCGTCTCCGGAGAGGATGAGCACCGGCCCGTCGAACCCCCGCAGGGCAGCCCGCGCGGAGAGGACGGCGTGCGCGGTCCCGAGCTGCTCCTTCTGGATCACGAAGCGGAGCGGGGCGCCCGGGAGGTGCGCGGTCAGCGCTTCCTGGACGTCCTCCGACTGGTGCCCGACGACGACCACGACCGGATCAGCCGCCGCCTCCAGCGCCCGCTTGACCGGATAGTAGGCGAGGGGTCGTCCACACACCTCGTGGAGCACCTTGGTGCGGCGGGTCTTCATTCGGGTGCCCTTGCCGGCGGCAAGGACAATGGCGGCGATCGGAGTGTGGCGAGGGGCGGGCATAGGTGCGACGACGCTAGGCGGGACCGGGGAACCGGTCAAGAGGCAGGGAGGACCTCGGCCGATTCACGGAGAGGAGACGGCGGTTTCCGGCCCCGGCTTCAGCTAGCCGCCAGCCTCGCAGCGGGGCGGCGGGAGCCCGGTTTCTCGTTCCACTGCAACCGTGGTCGTGCCGCGGGGAGGGCGCCCGGCGATCATCCCTTGCTCGAGGGACATGCCCCGCTCGGCCCGGCTGCTCACCCCTATTGACAGGTCATTCGAGGTGGGAGGGCTGGACATGTCCGAGGACGCGCGCATCCACCCCTGTTCGAGGCATGTCTGCTGTGAATGCATGCGACCCGCAGCGTACGGAGCCCGCCAGCGAGGAGGTCGCCGTCGGCGCGCGCGCG
>MEMX01000085.1:55688-57056 GCA_001768075.1 Anaeromyxobacter sp. RBG_16_69_14
TGCGCCCGCTGCTGGCGCGCGCTGGTGGACCGCTACCGCCCCGCCCCGCCCGCCCGCCGCTGGCTTCCCGACGAGCTGCTCGCGCGCGTCCTCGCCGGCGCGTGCTCGCCCCAGCAGGCGGCCCTAGCCGCGGCGTGAGGCTGGCAGCTCGACGGCGGTCGGGTCCACGCGATCGTCGTCGGGATCGTCGTTCGGAAAAGCGTCGAAGCCCGGCAGGGGCGCTCCGACGAGCCCTTCCGCGGCTCGGCCCCGCGACGTGCACCGTACGCAAATCCAAGTTCTGCTCGCGGAACCGGGAGGTCTTGCACCGGCAATCGCGCCCTTCACGCGGTTGACGCCGGTCGATCGGGAGGAGACGTAGGTGCCCCTGGGCCCGGCTGGCCCCTCGCGGTATCATGCCGGCGCGATGCCCCTTGGCCTCGAGAGCCGTCGAGCAGGGGCGCGCTGCCACCCGCGGGAGCGAGCCATGAGCATCGTCCAGCGCTGTGTCGCCGTGTCGCTCGCCATCCTCGCCCCGCTCGCCGGTCAGGCCGAGGATGGGGGTCCTCCTTCGAGCGCGTCCTACCCGCTCGTCGTCAAGGTCGGTGAGTCGGCTGCCATCTGCAAGACGGGCACGATCCTCTGCCCCGCCGGGACGGCGATCTGCGACGACACCTCGATCGCGGTCGGCGAGGCCACGGGAGAAGGGCTCGTCTTCAGGGGCGTGAAGCCGGGCGCCACGCTGTGCTCGGCTCAGGCCAACAGCGGCCAGGGAATGCGGACGGTCTACCGCGTGACGGTCGCGCCCTGACGCGGGGGTGAAGTTTCACAGCGGCGACCAGTTGATGTGATTCTCGAGGGTCACCGCCGCCGCTGCGAGCTGATGTCCGGCGCCTTGCGGCGCCTCAAGCGGAGGGGAGAACTCTCCCCCCGCGCCCGCCCATCTCGAGCGTCAGTTCATGTGGCATGCGCTATCAGCGCGGGGTGTGGCCTGGCTCGCGAGGGGCCGGCCATCGAGGATTGCCGTTCGCACTTTGGTTGCGGCATTCGCCGCGCTGAGGGGCGACATCGTCCCTCCTGGGACGGCAGCGATTCCGATGAACGGCCAGGCGTCTGTGTTAGCACAGGGTGACGAAGCACCGGACCGGTACAGGAGCCGCGCTTGCTGCCGAGTCCATCTCCCGCCCCCCTGCTCTCGGTCGAGGGGCTCAGCGTCCGCTTCGCCTCGGCCGAACGCGTCGTCGACGCGGTCTGCGGCCTCTCGTTCCGGGTCGAGCGGGGGGAGACCGTCGCGCTCGTCGGTGAGTCCGGCTCGGGGAAGTCGGTCTCGTCCCTCGCCATCCTGCGCCTCGTCGAGCACGGCGGCGGCCGGATCGTGGGCGGAGGCAT
>MEMX01000085.1:57074-58220 GCA_001768075.1 Anaeromyxobacter sp. RBG_16_69_14
GTTCCGGCGCCGCGACGGGACCTTCCTCGACCTGGCGCGCGCGAGCGCGACGACGATGCGCAGCATCCGCGGCGCCGAGATCGCGATGATCTTCCAGGAGCCCATGACGTCCTTGAACCCGGTATTCACTGCCGGTGAGCAGATCGCCGAGTCGATCCGCCTGCACCAGGGGCTCGACCTCACCCGCGCGCGCGCCGAGACGTTACGCATGCTCGACCTCGTTCGCATCCCGGACTCGAGGCGCGTCGTCGATCGCCTCCCTCACCAGCTCTCCGGCGGCATGCGCCAGCGCGTCATGATCGCGATGGCGCTCTCCTGCAAGCCTCTGCTCCTCGTCGCCGACGAGCCGACCACCGCGCTCGACGTGACGGTCCAGGCCCAGATCCTCGCGCTCGTCCGCGCGCTTCAGGACGAGCTCGAGATGGGAGTCCTCTTTGTCACCCACGACATGGCGGTCGTGGCGGAGGTCGCGGACCGGGTGGTCGTGCTCAGGCACGGCGAAAAGGTGGAGGAGGGTCCCTCGGAGCGGATCTTCGCAGCGCCCGCCCACCCGTACACGCAGGCCCTTCTTGCCTCCGTCCCACGGCTCGGGGCGGACGCGCTGACCTCGATCTCGACCCGGCACTCACCGACGCTCTCGGGCGGGAAACAAGCCCCCGCGCCACGTCTCGTGGGGCAGCCAACAGCCCCGACCTCGACCGCGCTGCCTCCTGTCCTCGAGGTCCGCGACCTCACCACGCGCTTCGATCTCCGGACCGGGCTCTTCGGCCGCGTCACGCGCCGCGTGCACGCGGTCGAGAAGGTGAGCTTCGCCCTCCGCGCCGGCGAGACGCTCGCGCTCGTGGGCGAGTCCGGCTGCGGCAAGTCCACTATCGCCCGCTCGCTCCTCCGTCTCGTCGACGTGCAAGGCGGAAGCGTCCGCCTCGGCGGCCGCGAGCTCCTCGGGCTCGACAGCCGCCAGGTCCGGCCTCTCCGGCGCGAGATCCAGATGGTGTTCCAGGATCCATTCGCCTCCCTCGACCCGCGCCTCACCGTGAGCTTCTCCGTCGCCGAGCCACTCATCGTCCACGGCGTCGCGTCGCGGGTCGAGGCGGCGGACCGCGTCGCTTCGCTCCTCCGGCAGGTCGGCCTCGAGCCGGACCACGC
>MEMX01000085.1:58233-60490 GCA_001768075.1 Anaeromyxobacter sp. RBG_16_69_14
CTCTCGGGCGGGCAGCGCCAGCGCGTCTGCATCGCGCGTGCTCTCGCGCTCCGGCCGAAGGTCATCGTGGCCGACGAGCCGGTGTCCTCGCTCGACGCCACGATCCGTGCACAGATCCTGGACCTGCTCATGGCGCTCCAGGAGGAGCTCGGGACGTCGTTCCTCTTCATCTCGCACGACATGGCGGTCGTCGGGCGCGTGAGCCATCGCGTCGCCGTCATGTACCTCGGCCAGATCGTCGAGATCGGGCCGAGCCCGGCCATATTCGACGATCCCCGCCATCTCTACACACGGAAGCTCATGGCCGCGGTACCCGTGGCCGATCCCGCTCGCCGCCACCGCCGGCGCGAGCTGCTCTCAGAAGAGATCCCGAATACGGTTCGCACCGTGGGCTACCAGCCGACGGTCGCGCCGCTGGTCGAGGTCGCGCGCGACCACTTCGTCGCGCCGCCGGGTGTCGCTCCGGCCCCGCACTTCCAAGCCTGAGGAGAAGCCCGATGCAGCTCGCTCCCCGACTGCGCCCCGCGATGCTCGCGGTCGTCCTCGCCTCCTCCGGCTTGCCGGCCCCGGGGCGAGCGACCGGCAAGGAGGTGGTGATGGCGGTCGCCTCGACCTTCACCACCATGGACCCGTACGACGCGAACGACACCATATCACTTTCCGTGCACAAGGCCTTCTACGAGGGCCTGTACGGCTTCGACAAGGACATGAAGGTGGTGCCGGTCCTGGCCGAGAGCCACACGGTGAGCTCGGACGGGCTCACCTACACCTTCAAGCTGAGGAAGGGCGTCAAGTTCCACGACGGCACGGACTTCGGCGCCGACGCCGTGAAGGCGAACCTCGATCGCGTCACGAACCCGGACAACCGGCTGAAGCGGTTCAACCTCTTCTCGAACGTGGCGCGGACGGACGCCGTCGCTCCGCAAACCGTTCGGATCACCCTGAAGAAGCCGTTCTCGGCTTTCGTGAACGTCACGGCCCATCCCTCGGCGGTGTTCATCAGCCCGGCGGCGCTGAAGAAGTACGGGAACAAGGAGATCGCGTTCCACCCGGTAGGCACGGGCCCGTTCACGTTCGTGGAGTGGAGGCAGACCGACCACGTGAGGGTGGCGAGGAACGAGAGGTACTGGAGGCCCGGCCTGCCGCACGTGGACGCGATCGTGTTCAGGCCCGTGGTGGACAACAACACGCGAAGCGCGGTGCTCAAGACCGGCGAGGCGCACTTCGCCTTCCCGGTGCCGTACGAGCAGGCGGCGGTGCTCCAGGGAACGCCCGGCCTCGACGTGATCAGCGGGCCGAGCATCATCGCCCGCTTCATGGCGATGAACCTGCTCAAGAAGCCCTTCGACGATGTCCGGGTCCGGCAAGCGATCAACTACGCCATCGACAAGGAGGCGCTCGCGAAGGTCGCCTTCGCCGGCTTCGCCGTGCCGTCGGAGGGCGTCGTGCCTCCCGGCGTCGAGTACGCGGTGAAGCTTGGCCCGTGGAGGTACGATCCGAAGAAGGCGCGCGAGCTCCTCAAGGAGGCCGGATACGAGAAGGGCTTCGAGAGCGAGCTGTGGTCCGCGTACAACCACACGACCGCGCACAAGGTCATCCAGTTCCTCCAGCAACAGCTCGCCCAGGTGGGCATCAAGGTGCGCGTCCAGGCGCTCGAAGCGGGGCAGCGCGTCGAGCGGGTGGAGAGCGTTCAGCGCCCGGAGGACGCGGGGGTGCGGCTCTACTACGTGGGCTGGTCGTCGTCCACCGGCGAGGCAGACTGGGCGCTGCGGCCGCTCCTCGCGAGCGAGTCGTGGCCGCCCCGCCTCTTCAACGTCGCGTACTACAAGAACGAGCACGTGGACGCGGCCATCCAGCGCGCCCTCGCCACCACCGATCGGAACGAGAAGGCTGCCGCCTACCGCGAGGCCCAGGAGCGGATCTGGAAGGACGCGCCCTGGGCGTTCCTCGTGACGGAGAAGGTCCTCTATGCGCGCAGCAAGAGGCTCTCCGGCGTGCACGTGCTGCCCGACGCCGCCTTCGACTTCGTGGAGGCCGAGCTGAGGTGATGCTGAAGTACGCGGTCAAGCGGCTCCTCGGGCTCGTCCCCACGCTGCTCGTCGTCGCCGTCCTCGTCTTCCTCTTCGTGCACCTGCTCCCGGGCGACCCGGCGCGTCTGGCGGCTGGCCCCGAGGCGGATCCCGAGACGGTGGAGCTCGTGCGGCGGGATCTCGGGCTCGACCGGCCGATGGCCGAGCAGTTCGTGAGCTACTTCTCC
>MEMX01000085.1:60507-64066 GCA_001768075.1 Anaeromyxobacter sp. RBG_16_69_14
CCTCGGCCGATCCATCCGGACCAAGCGGCCCGTGATGGACGAGATCGCCGAGCGCTTCATGCCGACGTTTTGGCTCACCGTCTGGAGCATGGCGTGGTCCGTCATCTTCGGCCTCGCCGTCGGGGTGCTCTCGGCGGTCTTCCGCCACCGCTCGCCGGACCGGGCCGGCATGGCGCTCGCCGTGTCGGGCATCTCTATCCCCTCATTCGCGCTCGGGATGCTGCTCGTCGAGGTGTTCTCGGTGGAACTCGGCTGGCTTCCCACCATCGGCGCCGGCTCGTGGAAGCACTACGTCCTGCCGTCTATCACGCTCGGCGCCGGGGTGGCGGCCGTGCTGGCGCGCTTCACCCGCGCGTCGTTCGCGGACATCCTGCACGAGGACTACATCCGCACCGCGCGCGCGAAGGGGCTCGGCGAGGCGGCTGTCGTGCTGAAGCACGGCCTGCGCAACGCGCTCGTCCCGATCGTCACGATGATGGGGCTCCAGTTCGGTTTCCTGCTCGGGGGCTCCATCGTCGTCGAGAAGGTCTTCAACTGGCCCGGGATGGGCCGCCTCCTCGTGGACGCCGTGGAGATGCACGACTACCCGGTCATCCAGGCGGAGGTGCTCCTCTTCTCGCTCGAGTTCATCCTCATCAACCTGGCCGTGGACGTCCTCTACGGCGTGCTGAACCCGCTCATCCGCTATGAGTGACGCTCTCGAGCCGCCGGCGCTCACCGATGCCGCCCGGCGCGCGAGCACCGTCCGCACGCCCTGGGGCGAGTTCTGGCGCAGGTTCCGCCGGCAACGCGTGGCGCTCCTCGCCGGCGGGTTCGTCGTCGCCCTGGCGGCCGTGGCCGTGCTGGCTCCGGCGATCGTCCCGTACGATCCGGAGAACTTCTTCGACTACGACCAGCTCAACGCCCGCCCCTCGGCCGCACACTGGTTCGGGGTGGACGCGCTGGGGCGCGACATCTTCAGCCGCATCCTGGTGGGTGCGCGTCTGTCGCTCGCGGCCGGATTCTCCTCCGTCACCGTGGGCGCGCTTCTTGGCTCGCTCCTCGGGCTCGTGGCCGGCTACTTCGGCGGGCCGTGGGACCGGCTGATCATGCGGATCTGCGACGTCCTCTTCGCCTTCCCCGGCATCCTGCTCGCGATCGGTGTCGTCGCCGTCCTCGGCCCGGGCATGGCGAACGTGATCGTCGCCGTCGCCGTCTTCAGCGTGCCGACCTTCGCGCGGCTCGTGCGCGGCAACACGCTCGCGCTCACGCAGCTCACCTACGTCGAGGCCGCGAGGAGCATCGGCGCGCGAGACTGGACCATCATCCTGCGGCACGTCTTGCCGGGGACGGTGTCGGTCGTGCTGGTGTACTTCACGCTCCGGATCGGCACGTCGATCATCACCGCGGCGAGCCTGTCCTTCCTGGGCATGGGCGCGCAGCCGCCGACGCCGGAGTGGGGCGCGATGCTCTCCGAGGCGCGGTCGGAGCTGGCCGTCGCGCCCCACGTGGCGGCGTTCCCGGGCCTCGCCGTGTTCCTCACCGTCCTCGCCTTCAACCTGCTCGGCGACGGGATCCGGGACGCGCTCGATCCGAAGGCCGGGCGGATGTGAAGTAGAGCGGTCGTCTGCACCTTGCGTCGCTCCGCTTCGTGCGGGCGCTGCGCATTCTTGGGGTCCTACTTCTTGCGGCCGTAGTGCGCGGTCAACGCCGCGCTCCCGAGCGAGTTGGAGCGCGTCATGAAGCCGATCATGGCCGGCGAGGCGTCCGGCGCCACACCCAGCTTGTCGATCCCGAGCGCGTACACGGTGAAGATGTACCGGTGCGGCTTGTCGCCTGCCGGCGGGCAGGCGCCGCCGAACCCAGGTGCGCCGAAGTCGGTGCGGGCCTGGACGGCCCCTTCGGGTAGCGGAGCCTTGCCGCTCCCTGTGCCCTGGGGCAACTCCTTCGTGGCCGCCGGGATGTCGTAGACGACCCAGTGCCACCAGCCGGAGCCGGTTGGAGCGTCGGGATCGTAGACGGTGACGACGAAGCTCTTCACGCCCTCGGGCGCGTTCTTCCACGACAGCTGAGGCGAGACGTTCGCCCCGGAGCAACCGAAGCCCTTGAAAACCTGTTGCTCGGTGAGCTGGCCGCCGGGCTTGACGTCGGCGCTCTCGAGCACGAACTTCCCAGCGGCGGTGGCTGGTGGCGAGAGCGCCAGTGCCGCAATCACGAACAGTGATCTCATGGTGCCTCCTAGTGAAGGTTCCGGGCACCCTATCACGATCGCGGACGGAGCCCGTCGGCGGGAACACGCGAAATACGTCCCGGTGCAGGACTCGACCAGGCGGTCGACGTCACGTGTGCAATACCGCCGAATTCAAGATGGCACGACTCATGTCGCACGACTGACCCATCCCCTCATTTCCTGGCCGGGCTCGGGCTCGGGCTCGAAGCGGAGAAATGAGGGATACCTCATGTCGCACGACTCATGCCGGAAGCGAAGCAGGGCGAGCTCGAGCTCCCAATCTGGGGCTCGAGGCGCGCGGCGGCGGGCTCGCCGCGCCTCAAGCGGCGAGCTCTCGACATGAGAAAGGCACGCCCAGCGGCTCCTGGCTATCCTCTCTCGGGCCTGCCGTCGCCAAAGGGCGCGCGGCGCAGACGGATGACCGTCACCGATGAACTTCTTCGACGCCGAGCTGCACCCGTTGCCCCTCCGCCAGGGCGATCTCGACGATCTCCGCTTCTTCGGCGTAGCGGGTGCGCTCGCGCCAGCCGACGACGCCGTGACGCCCGCCACGCGCGAGGCCCTGCGGCGCGCATGGGACGCGCTCGCGCCAGGCGCCACGCAGCGGCTGCGCCGCGCGGGCATCGCCGGCTTCGCGGCGGTCGGCATCCACCCCAGGTGTATCCCGTGGCGCGGGTTCGAAGCGCTGCTGGCAGAGCTGCCCGACTTCCTGGGTCGCCGTCACGTCCTCGCGATGGGCGCCATCGGGCTCGAGGAGGGCGGGGCGCGCGAGGAGGCGGTCTTCGTCCGGCAGCTCGAGCTCGCCCGCGAGCTGCGCCTTCGGGTTTTGGTCCATACGCCGTGGCGCCGGAAGGAGCGCATCACGCGCCGCGTGCTCACCCTGTTGCGTGAGCACGAGATCGAGCCCCGGCTCGCGCTCGTCACGCGCGCCGACGCCCGCACGGTCCGCATGATCCGCGCCTGCGGCTACGCCGCCGGGCTCTCGCTATCGGCCGGCGAGGGTGACGCCATCGACGACGCCGTCCAGCTGGTGCGGTCGCTCGGACCGGGGGGCCTCGTCCTCGGCTCGGGCGCGGGCGACGGCGCGGGTGATCTCCTGTCCCTGCCGCGTGCTGCGGGGCGCATGGCCAAGGCTGGCCTCTCGCAGGCCGTGATCCGCCGCGTGTGTTGCACGAATGCGCTGCAGTTCCTCGGTCTCGATGAGAGCATCGTCAAGTCTGGGCGATCCGAGGCCGGCTCCGGCGCATCGGTTCGAGGAGGGGGGACCACCTGATAGCGCATGCCACATGAACTGACGCTCGAGATGGGGGGCGCGGGGGGAGAGTTCTCCCCTCCGCTTGAGGCGCCGCA
>MEMX01000086.1:0-4280 GCA_001768075.1 Anaeromyxobacter sp. RBG_16_69_14
GGTCCGTTGTCGGAGGTCAGGGTCGGGCTGGGAGTGTACCCGAGGGACGGACGAGAGGACTCGCTGTGACCGCTCCCCACCAGTGAACGACGTGAGGAAGATGTCCGCGCGCTGCTCGCCTGGGGGACGCCTTGTCAGAAGAGCGGCCGCCGTCTCACGCCCTGCATGCAGGAAGGATGGCGTGCACGCAATGGCGTGATGGCCACCGTCTGACCTGCACGGTTGCGTACAGGCGGGCGATGGTCTCGGGGCATTACACGAGTGGGAGTTGTCGGGCCTGGGCGTCGGGCAGGACGAAGCGCTTGAGCGTGGCACGCAAGAGCGGGATGCGCGGCAGGCGTACCAAGAATGCGGCAGCGCGGGACGGGTCGCGGATCGCGGCGGCGCCGAGGATCGCTGTCACGAGGTCGTCGTCGGGTCTCAAGTTGACGCTGCTGAAGCGCATCCTGGCAGTGATGGCCGAGAGAGATTACAGGGAACGGCTCGGGGAGCCTGTGCCAACCAGGCGAGGAGGATTCGGCGCATGACGGTCAATCGAGTAGTCCCGAACCTCAAGAGCAAGTCGCTGGAGGAGGCCAAAGCCTTCTACATGCACGTCCTCGGGCTGCAGGTGGTCATGGATCATGGCTGGATCGTGACGCTGGCCGACCCTGAGCGGCCCGGAGTGCAGTTGAGCATCATGACCCACGATGCGACGGCGCCCGTCGTCCCGGTCGCCTCCATCGAGGTTGACGACGTCACCGCGAGCTATCAAGCTGCCCGCGCCGCCGGAGCCGAGATCGTGCACGAACTGACCGAAGAACCGTGGGGCGTGTGTCGGTTCTTCGTCAGGGACCCCGACGGCCATGTCATCAACATCTTGGGTCACCGCTGACGGATGTATCCAGTGTGAAGCGGATGACGAAGCGTCTCCGGCCCCGACCGGCAGCACGTGGCCCTGCATCCAGTTGAGGGCGCAGGCCGACACCGTCCCATGGCAGTCTGGGGGCGTGGGAAGCCGCGAGACGATGGACGGACCGGGGCGGGGTCCGAATGCAGGCGCGCACGCGACCACCCTGGAGGGCATCCTCGAGCGCGTCACCTACGTGAACGAGGAGAATGCCTGGAGCGTGGTGAGGCTGGCGGTCCCGGGCAAGAGAGAACTCGTCACGGCCGTCGGCAACCTCCTCGGTGTCCAGCCGGGCGAGAACCTGCGCCTGCGCGGCCAGTGGAACGTGGACCGGAAGTACGGCGAGCAGTTCAAGGCCGACGGCTACGTGACCGTGCAGCCAGCGACCCTCGTCGGCATCGAGAAGTACCTCGGCTCGGGGATGGTACGGGGCCTGGGCAAGGTGATGGCCAAGCGGATCGTCGCGCACTTCGGCCTCTCGACCCTGGAGGTGATCGAGCAGGGACCCGAGCGACTCCGCGAGGTCGACGGCATCGGCCCGGTCCGCAGCGAGCGGGTCGCCGGGGCCTGGGTGGAGCAGAAGCAGATCAAGGACGTGATGGTCTTCCTCCAGTCCCACGGCGTCTCCAGCACCTTCGCCATCAAGATCTACAAGCACTACCAGGACCGCTCGATCGCGGTCGTGAAGGAGAACCCCTACCGCCTCGCCATCGACATCTTCGGCATCGGCTTCAAGACCGCGGACAAGATCGCCGGCCAGCTCGGCATCTCACCCAGCTCACCGGAGCGTGCCCAGGCAGGCGTCCTCCACGTCCTCGGCGAGCTGTCGAACGAGGGCCACGTCTTCTACCCCCGCCGGAAGCTCATCGAGGCGGCCGCGGCGCTCCTGGAGATCGACGCGGGCATCATCGAGACTGCGGTGGGGGCACTGGCCGAGGCGGGCCAGGTTGTCGTGACGCCCATCCTCGGCGACGCGGGGCAGGCCCAGGAAGACCCGGCCATCTACCTATCGTCGCTGCACAGAGCCGAGAGCGGTGCGGCGGAACTTGGCCGTACGCTCCTGCGCAGCCCGTCCCGCGCCATCACCATCGACATCGAGAAGGCGATCGCCTGGTTCGAGGAGCGTCAGAAGATCTCGCTCGCCCCCGAGCAGCGCGAGGCCATCCGTAGCGCCGTGACGAGCAAGTTCCTCGTCATCACCGGCGGACCCGGCACCGGCAAGACGACGCTCGTGAACGGCATCATCCAGATCCTGGAGAAGAAGGGGCGCCGCATCCTCCTCGGCGCACCCACGGGTCGTGCGGCCAAGCGCATGACCGAGACGACCGGGCGAGAGGCGAAAACCCTGCACCGGCTCCTGGAGTTCGACCCGAAGACGATGAGCTTCCTCCGCGATCGCGGGCGGCCGCTCGAAGCCGACCTCATCATCGTCGACGAGGCGTCGATGATCGACACGGTCCTCGCCTACAACCTCATGAAGGCAGTGCCCCCGCCGTGCCAGCTTGTCCTCGTGGGCGACGTCGACCAGCTCCCCTCGGTGGGGCCAGGGAGCGTCCTCCAGGACGTGATCCGCTCCGGGGCCGTGGACGTGGTCCGGCTCCAGCACATCTTCCGGCAGGCCGAGGCGAGTCTCATCGTCGTGAACGCCCACCGCGTCAACCACGGCGAGATGCCCCGGCTCCCGCCGCCGGGCGCCGATGCCGATTTCTTCTTCATCGAGAAGAAGGAGCCGGAGGAGGTGCTGGAGACGCTGAAGCTCGTCGTGAAGGAGCGCATCCCCGAGAAGTTCGGCTTCGACCCGGTGAACGACGTGCAGGTGCTGACGCCGATGCACAGGGGGCTCCTCGGCGCGGCGAGCCTCAACGCCGAGCTGCAGGCGCTCCTCAACCCCCAGGGAGCGAGCGTCGTCCACGGGAGCCGCCTCTTCCGCGTCGGCGACAAGGTCATGCAGATCCGCAACAACTACGACCTGGAGGTCTTCAACGGCGACATCGGGCGGATCGAGGCCGTCGACGAGGTTGAGCGCACCGTCGCGGTCCAGTTTGACGGCAGGATCGTCACCTTCGAGCGGGCCGATCTCGACGAGCTGGTCCTCGCCTACGCCTGCTCCATCCACAAGTCGCAGGGGAGCGAGTACCCGTGCGTGGTGCTCCCCGTCCACACGCAGCACTACGTGATGCTGCAGCGCAACCTGCTCTACACGGGCATGACCCGAGCCCGGAAGCTCGTGGTCCTGGTGGGAACCAAGCGCGCGCTGGCCATCGCCGTCAAGAACGACAGGACCGAATCGCGCTTCACGCAGCTCGCGGCGCAGCTCCGGCTAGGAAAGGCTGGTCCTGCGGGGGGCGAGCAGAGGACTGCACGATGAGCGAGAAGGAATACCCGAGGAACAGCCCCTGCCCCTGCGGTTCAGGCAAGTACAAGGTCTGCTGCGCCCAGAAGGGCATCAAGTACGTCACGAAACGGGGGGAGGTATCTCGTGTTGCACCGATGAGTCCTGAACTCAGCGATGTGTTCCAGGAGCAGTGCAAGGCGTTCGTCGCGAAGTTCGGCAGAGAGCCAGGTCCCGGCGACCCGATCCTGTTCGACCCGGACGCCGATACACCCCAGCCGATCGACGAAGAGATGGTGCGACGCGAGATGAACGAGGCGATGAAGGCGGCCGGCATCCGGGACGAACTCATCTACGCCTACAACAAGACCGGCTACATCGTGACATCAGAGAACCAGCACCTCATCCCCGAGGATGGTGCTCGCGCGTTCCAGGAAGCGGTCGACGAGTTCAAGAAGATGTTCGGAGACAGGGACACCTACGACCACAACCGCCTGCCCTTGCGCGGTGGAACACGCCGGCGAGGCCCATCCAAGTAGGGGGAACGTGGCGCTGAGGACGTGCAGGGAGTGTCAGCGGGAGGTCTCCGAGCAGGCCGTGGCCTGCCCCGGCTGCGGCGCTCCGTTCCCTGCGCGTGCGGCCTGGGACGGATACGGGTTCGAGTACAAGTCGAAGGCGACCGTGGCCGGCCTGCCCCTCGTGCACGTCTCGTTCAAGTACCGGGGGAACAGGACCCCGGTGGTGGCGAAGGGCGTCATCGCCATCGGGCAGTTCGCGGTCGGCGGGATCGTGCTCTCGCAGTTCGGGATCGGGATCGTGAGCGTGAGCCAGTTCACCATCGCTGGCTTCGCCCTGGCGCAGTTCGCCCTGGCCTACTCGCTCATCGCGCAGTTCGGGTTGTTTCTACATGACGGACGCGGCCAGGTGGTGCGCGGCGTTGCGGATCTCCTGGGCCTCCACTGATCGGCCCATCCGCCGGCCATGGTCGCCCCGGCCAGGCTGGCCAGGCCTTGGCTCATCGCCGGCCTGCTGACGTTACCGGCCCGCCGCCGCACTGGC
>MEMX01000086.1:4360-5374 GCA_001768075.1 Anaeromyxobacter sp. RBG_16_69_14
CGACGCGACGGCAGCGAGCTCCTCTCGGGTCCAGGACCAGGAGCCGAGTGGCAACGTGCGCCGGAATCGCCCCGACGACTCCGCGTACTTCTGGAGGTAGGCGGCGAGCGAGGCGACCTCGCCGCCGGGTGCGAGGCCCATGCGGCGGCGCTCGCCATCACGCCAAATCCCGTCGGCATCCCGGTTCCGGGCGGGGCGCCTGCGAACGACGCGCGGCCCGGTTCAGCGCTTCACGCCCCTGCCGTCCCGCTCCGCGAAGACCTTTCGGGCGGCGTCGATCCCGTTGAGCGCGGCAGGGAAGCCGGCGTAGACCGCCATCTGGATGAGCACCTCTACCACCTCGCCGCGGCTGCAGCCCACGTTGAGCGCCGCGTGCAGGTGGACCTCGAGCTGGGGGCGGGCGTTGCCGAGCGCGGTGAGCGCGGCCACCGTCGCGATCTCGCGGCTACGCAGGTCCAGGCCCGGCCGCGAGTAGACGTCGCCGAACGGGAACTCCACCAGGTAGCGGGCCAGGTCAGGCGCGATGCCTTCGAGCGCGCGGACGACCCGCTCGCCGGCCTCGCCGTCGATCTCGGCCAGCCGCCGCAGACCGCGCTGGTACCGCTCGTCGCTCTCCTCCGCCCCCGCGCGCTCCAGCATCGCAAACCCTCCTGTCGTGCTCGCCGCCGTCGTCGTCGTCGCCATTCCGAGACCCCCTCCACCAGCCAAGCTACGGCGCACTTCGCCCACCCGCGACGTGCACCCGCGCACGTCGAACGTGCGAGGATGCGGCGGTGACCTGGGACGACCTGCGCTTCCTCCTCGCGCTCTCACGGGCGGGCACCGTCGCCGGCGCCGGGCGCGCGCTCGGGGTGGACCGGACGACCGCGGGCCGTCGCCTCGCAGCGCTGGAGGAGCACCTCGGGACCCGGCTCGTGCGGCGCTCGCCGGACGGGGTGCGGCTCACCGCCACCGCCCTGGCCATCGCCGAGCGCGCCGCCGAGATGGAGACGACCGCGCTCGCCATCGAGCGCG
>MEMX01000086.1:5406-6390 GCA_001768075.1 Anaeromyxobacter sp. RBG_16_69_14
CTGGTGCGGGTCAGCGCCACCGACGCGCTCGGCAGCCTGCTGCTCGCGGCGCCGCTCGCCGAGGTGGCCGCGCGCCACCCTGACCTGGACGTCCAGCTCGTGACCGAGCTGCGCGCGGTGTCGCTCGCGCGCGGCGAGGCCGACGTCGCCGTGCGTCTGGTCGCCCCCAGCGAGCCGACCACCGTCGGGAAGCGGGTCGGCGCTGTCGCCTACGGGCTGTATGCGGCGCGGCGAGCGGACAGCCAGGCGCGGCGCGCCGACAGTCCCCTGCTCGTCTACGACGATCCGGTCGCCGGCGCCGAGACGGCCTGGCTGCGACGGCGGTTCCCGGGCGTGCCGGTCCACCTCCGCACCAACTCGACCGCCGCGCTCGCCGCGGCCGCCGCAGCGGGCGCCGGCGTCGCGATCTTGCCGCGCTTCGTGGGCGATGGGCGCGCCGACCTGGCGCGACTCGACGACGACGAGGACATCCCGCCTTCCGAGCTCTGGGTCCTCGTCCACCGCGATCAGCGGCGCACGGCCCGCGTCGCGGCCGTGCGCGCCTGCGTCGAGGCGGCGCTGGCCAGCGCACGCGCCGCGCTGACCGGAGCCCGCGTCGGCGCTCGAGCCGAGGACCTTGTCGCCGGCGACGCGCCGGCCCGCCACGCGGGCCTCACGCCACGGCCCTGAGCGCCCTGTCCCCCTCCGTCACCCGCCCGTGCTGCTCCACGAACTGCGCCTTCCCAAACCCCGCCGCTCCGCTGCCGCCGCCGCCACCACTTACTGGTCCTCGTGGATGTGGAAGCCGTGGCGGGTGACGGTTTGAATGAGGTCGCGGTTCCCGCGGTTGAGCAGCCGGGAATCACCGTGCGCCCAAACCAGCCGCGCGGCCGCGAGAGCTTGCGGGCGACGGCCGCGCTGGCGGGCCGGAACAGGCGGAACAGGCGCACGTTGCGCATGGTGACGTCCTCCGCGCAGTGCCCGGATGCTGGATGAACCAGGCCG
>MEMX01000087.1:0-2225 GCA_001768075.1 Anaeromyxobacter sp. RBG_16_69_14
TCGGGGACCGCCTGCGGCACGAGCTCGAGGAGGCGCGGTCGGGGCTGGAAGGTGTATCCCGTGAGAGCGAGCGACGCATCGGGGAGCTGGAGGGACGGGCCAACGCTCTGGAATTCGAGCTCGAAGGCGAGCGCGCCGAGCTGGGACGTGCCAGGGCCGAACAGGCGGCATCGGCCGAGGCGGCGGCGGCGCGCGTGGCTGGGCTGTCTACCGAGCTGGACGACTCGAAGGGGCGTGCCGGCCAGCTGGAATCGGCGCTCGCGGGTGCACGAAAGAACGAGGCCGCTCTGGCCGAGCGGGCCGCGGCACTGGGGGGAGCGCTGGAGACGGTGCAAGGGGAAGTGCGGACGCTCTCGGTCGAGGCCGAGCGAGTGCGCGCGCTCCTCGCGGCGCGTATAGAGGATCGGGCGCGGATCGTGGCCGGGCTCACGAGGGAAATCGAAGCCCGGGCCGAGGCTGAGAGAGCTGTTCGCAGCCAGCTCGAGGCGCTCGCGATCGAGCGCGATCACGAACAGGCGGAGTTGCTCGAAGAGCTGGCCAGGAAGGCCGACGCGGCCGCAGATCTCGAACGGCGCCTCGCTGTCGCTGCGACCGAGTTTACCTGCGGCCAGGAGGTGCAAGGGGGATGTGAGCCCCTCCTCGCATCGGAGCCGCGCGGGCAGGATCTGGCCGAGGTCCGCGAACCCGCAGAAGACCTGTCGGCAGTGAAGCAGCTGGCCGAGGGGGACCCCAGCGGCGAGGGCTAGGTCTTGCGCGTCGCCTCGCGCGTGTATGACGAGCTCGACCGGAGCTACGGGGACATGCGAACTTGCGGTTGCGAGAGGGTTCCGAAGACCTGAAACCCGTACCCGCCGTCGCGGCCGCGCGCCTGCGCGAGCGCCATGTTGACGATGCCCTTGAACCCTGAGGTACCGCTCTTCTTCCAGAAACCGTCGCGGATCACGAGCCGCGCCTTTCCGAAGATGGGCGCGAAGGCGAGGCGCGGCTGGAGGACGAGGTAGAGGCCCTCACCGGCCGCCTCCACGTCGTCGCCCTTCGCCTCGAGCCGCTCGAAGGCGAGCCTGCCATCCTTCACGACGGCCTTCGCGGTCACGCGCCCGAGCGCAATCCTGGGCAGGCTCAGCGCGCCGCCCATACCGGGCACCGGTACCTCCCCGCCATTCACTGCCGCCCGCTCCACGGCGAGGTCGAGGTTTCCCGCGCTCATGGCGGGCTCCTTCTCGTTGAGCGTCAGGTCCAGGTCGCCCTTCACCGTGCCGGCGAGAACGAGGCCGGTCGCCTTGCGGAGCGGCGCCGCGCGCGAGAGGTCCACGCCTGTCACCGTGGCCGCCAACCGGCGCGTCGTCTTGCTCTCCTCGACGAAGCCCTTCACGCGGCCGTCGAAGAGCGCTGCGTCGAAGTCGAAGCCGCGGCGACCGAGCAGGAGCGGCCAGAGTCGCAGCGTCGCGTCCACCTTCTCGATGGGGATGCGCAGGCCGTCGCGCGATTCCAGCGAGATGCTGGTCATTCCGACGCCCACCAGGCCCGCCGAGCGAACGCTGGCGATGGAAACCTGCCAGCCCCGCGCGGCTGCCTCCATGACGATCCGCTCCTTCACCGCCTCGATGGGGATCGTCAGGCGCAGCGCGAGCACGAAGGCGAGGAACGCGAAGGCGCTGTACCCCACCAGGCGATGCCGCCGTTCGAGCTTGAAGTTGAAGTTCAGGTCCATCCGGCTTTAGCCCTTGAGCTGGTAGGTCGCGATCAGGATCGTCGCGTCCACTGCCATCGGATCGTCGTTGCGCGTTCGCACGGCCAGGCGGCGGACCTTCACCACTCCCGGCCCACCCTCGAGGGCTTGCAGGAGCGCCGCCAGCTTCTGCAGATCCAGGCGTGCCAGGTTCACCTCCACCGTGTCCTCGACCACCTTGTCGGTCGGGCTGCCGGTGCCCGGCGTGCCCGGGCGCAGGTCGGTCACCTCGATGCCGAGCCGCTGTCCCGCCTGCGAGACGAAGCTCATGAGCTGCAGCGGCGGGCCCTTCAGCTTGGCCTCGAGCTGAGTCCACTCCGCCTGTGTCTGGCGGTATCCCTGGGCGAGCCGTCCGACCTGTGCCAGCACCTGGGTCTTGCGGTCCACGTTGGCCTCGCGGCCCGCGATCCCGCGCTGGGTCTTCACGAATCCGATGAAGAGGATGAACACCACGACCGCCGCGGCGCCCGCCGAGACCAGCACGCGCTCGCGCGGC
>MEMX01000087.1:2241-2841 GCA_001768075.1 Anaeromyxobacter sp. RBG_16_69_14
CCAGGTCCGAGCGGAGCTTGCGCAAGCGATCCACTAGCCCCTCCCGGCCGGCTTCTCGCCGGTGTCGCAGGTGAGATCGGAGTCGATCGTGAACTCGAACTTGCCGTCCAGGGAGCGCTTGCGCGCACCGCCGGAGCGCGCGTCGCCGAAGCAGCGCGAGGCGCGCAGCCCGCTCACGATCTTGTCCACGTTCTGTGCTGCATCGGTGACGCCCTGCAGGTGGAGCTTGTCACGCGTGATCTCGATGCGGTCGTACTTGAGGGCCACGTCTCGTGGCGAGCGGACCGAGAGCTCGGTGAAGATGTCGACCGCCGAGTTCTTGGGGATGGAGGCGGCCGCGGTGCCCTTCCCCTTCAGCGCAGCCACCGCGAGCTCGTCGTTGTCGTAGCACTTCCCGACGAGCCTCTGCGTCGCGTCGCAGAGCGCCTTGTCGAGGAGCTGCTCCTGCCGCGACAGCGCGAACACCTTCGCGCCGGACGAGACCGCGGCCAAAAGGAGCACCAGCGCCGCCCAGGCGCCGAGGCGCAGCACCTTTCCGCGCAGGTGCTGGAAGTCGCGCGTGTAGGCGAGCTCGCCGCGGCGAAGGTTGAGACGCGGCGC
>MEMX01000087.1:2927-3592 GCA_001768075.1 Anaeromyxobacter sp. RBG_16_69_14
GCGGCGATCCCTTCTGCCGCCAGTCCGGCCAGCTCGAGCGGCTCGACGGTACCCTCGACCTCCGGCGCGAGCACCTGCGCGAGTCCGGGCAGGAGCGCGGTGTCGCCGGCGAGGATGAGGCGGCGCACCGGCCGCTGGGCTTGCTCCGAGCGCGCGCGCCAGGCCCGCAGCGTGGCTCGGACCTCCCGCCCCAGGGAGGTGGCGGTGGTGGGGCCCACCGGGAACGTGCGCGCCGCCTCGCAAGCTCCGCGAGCGACGATGCAGAGGCTGGAGCGGCCCGCGTCCATGTCGAGCAACACCTCGGCCCCGCTCTCCTCGTCGCCCTCGCCTGCCAGCACGCCCGGGGCGAAGAGGGCGGCGTAGACCGGGCCTGGCGGGAGCACTGCGCGCGGATCCACGCCGGCGTCGGCGAGCCCGGCGAGCAGGCCCGACAGCTCCTCCTTCTTCACCACCGAGACCAGGAGCTCGGTCTTGCCATCTCGGACCTGGAGCGGCTGCCAGTCCCAGGCGACATCGGCGAGGTCGAACGGGATCTGGCCCTCGACCTCGAACCCGATGGTCTGCTCGATCCGGCGGGGATCGACGAAGGGGAGCGTGACCAGGTGCGAAGAGGACGCGCCGGGGAGCGCGACCATGGCGGTGTCGAAGGCGAGCCAGTTTTCCAT
>MEMX01000087.1:3626-14073 GCA_001768075.1 Anaeromyxobacter sp. RBG_16_69_14
GGGGCGGCGCACCCTCGGCGTGCGCCGCGACGGAGGCGCGGGCGGCCGCCGCGACGGTCCAGCCACGGTAGGCGCTCTCCACCACCACTGCCTTCACGCTGGTCGCGCCGATGTCGAGCCCCAGGATGCGCTGGGTCATGTCTACTCCTCCTGCCAGTGGAGGAGCCGGCCCTGATCCTGGGCGAGCCCCTCGGCGCGCTGGTCGAACGTGACGACCGCGTCGATCGTCTTCCGCACGTCGCCTGCCGCGCCGACGGCGTGGATGTGGAAGGTGCTGGAGCGGTCGCCGAACGGGTTCTTCCCCGGATCGGCGGCGGCCCGGGCGTAGATCGGCTGCACTTTCACCCCCAGCGTCTGCAGCATCGTCGCGAATTGCTGTGGCCCGATGGACATGAAGGGGAGCGGCCTCACCAGCTTGAGCGCCGTGACCAGATTCGAGACGAAGGCCGGGTCGAGCATCGCCGGCTGCGGCTTGCCAGGCGGATCGGCCATCACGAGGGTGTTCACCATGAGCTGCAGCGGGTCGTCGGTGTTGACGTTGATGGTCGTGTTGAGGTCGGGGTAGACGGTCAGCTTGTCGCCGAAGGCGGCCATGAAGGCGTCGGAGACACCGCCCACCATGAACAGCTCGTCCAGCGAGTCGAACGACGCGTTCTTCGCCTTGTAGCGCTCGGGGGCGCGGTCGTACAGGTAGTTCTCGTCGCCGTAGCCGAGCTCGAAGGGCTTCAACGCGTCGCCGGTGAAGTTGGAGCTCGTCTCGTCCATGTCTTGCCAGTCCTTGATGGCGCCGAAGAGATCCTTGCGCGAGACCCGAAAGCCGTTTGCGTCGTCCTCGTCGAAGAGGAAGTCCCACTTCGGATCCCTCACCAGCTCCGCCAGGCGCATCCCCTGGGCGGCGGGGAAGGCGCCGATGGCGTCGAACTGGCGGAGGTTGATCTTCCGGTCCTCGTCCTCGATCGCGGCGTGGAACGAGCCCTCCGTGTCGCCGAAGATGCGGCGCGTTCCCTGCTGCGGCGCGCTGCCGTCGGGTGCGGCTGGCGGGGCCGCGACCGGGACGGGAGCGGCGTCAGCGGTCCCGCCGCCCATGCCGCCGCCGAGGAAGAGGGCGGCCGCCGACGAGTCGATGGGGACGAGGTCCCAGAGGCGGAGCGAGATGCCCGAGCCTCCGGCCGCTCCACCCTGCTTCTTTGCGCCCGTGGCCGGCGAGGTGGCGGCGTCGGTGAGGCCCCCCTTGCCGGAGAGGGCACCCATGAGGTTGGCCGGGATGGCGCCCGTGGTCCGGTCGAGGTGCTGCTGGAAGTACAGCACGAGCCGCGACATCGAGACGGCGCTCTTGGCGAGGTAGGTCGCGCGCAGCTCGTCGCGCGCGTTCGCGGCCATCTGCAGTGAGACGCGCGTGTTGTAGGCGAGGTCCACCGACACCGCGGTCAGGATGGCGATGGAGGAGATGGCGACGAGGAGGGCGGCGCCGCGCTGTCGCGCGTATCTGGGATCGTCTGGCATGGTCAGAAGCTCAATGGGCGGATGATGGCGATGCGCGCCTGCGTCTCGAAGGCCCGTTCCTTGCCGTCGGGCATCTTGAGGCCGAGGCGCACCTTCACGCGCGTGGGCAGGATGCTCTGCCGCTCGACGCTGTTCGTGACCCACTCGCGCGTCCACTCCTCGCGCTTCCAGTCCCAGTACTGCACGTCGAAGGAGAGCACGTGCTCGCACACGACGTCCTTTGCCCCGCCCCGCTCGGCGCCGTCGTCGATGCGCGCCTTCTCGCGCCGGAAGAGCGCGTTCTCGCCCGACCGATCAGGGTCGGGCTCGACCGTGTACTCGACGACCGCCTGGTCGGACTCCTTCGCGTCTCGCACGAGGCGCGCGTGGCTCATCGTCGCGAAGAGGAGTTCGTCGCGTTCGCCGCCGTCCTTGCCGCGGAAGGTCGTGGGCGGTTCACGGAAACGCTTGCGGTCGTAGTGATCGGAGAGGAAGGCCTGCGACAGTTCGCGCGCGAGCCGCGACAGCGCCACGTGGGCCGACGAGAAGCGCTCGTCCTGTGCCTCGGTGAGCTCCTTGGCGGCGTAAGTGCGCTGGAAGGCGCCCATCGCCATGACTCCCATGACGGCGGTGATCGCGACCGCGATCATGATCTCGATGAGCGTGACTCCGCGCTGTCCCGGTGGAAATGCAGGGCCGGGGGGCGTCCCCCCAGGCAGCGAGGCGAGACGCGCGACCCTCATTGGACGCCCCCGCTCTTGGCTGCCCCGGAGCCGGTGGTCTTGGCCGCTCCGGAGCCGGGGAGCTTCGCCGCTCCGGAGCCGGGGAGCGCGGCGAGGTTGGGCGGGACCTCCGGGTTGTCGCCTCGCGCGCCATTGGGCGCGCGCGGGTTCAGGACCAAGAGGTGCGTCGTGACCGTGAAGTCGTGGCTGGTCCGACCGTCGCGCCAGGAGACGGTGAGGCGCATCTCGCGGAACGACTTCTTCAGCGTCTCTCCGAGTGCGGTGAGCTGCGACTGGAGCATGCCGCTGAGCGCGCCCGCGAGCGGGTTGGAGGTTCCGCCTCCCGCGGCGGCACCGCCGCCGCCGCCCATCAGCTTGGCGATGAGATCCCCGGGATCGTTCCCGGCGCCTGCGAGCTGCGCGACCAGCTGATCGGCGGAGAGATCCGCGTCCGGCCTCACCAGCGCGAGGTGCCAGTGCATGTCGGGCCGGCCTTCCCTCCCGAAGTCTCCGTCCTCGTCCTGGTCGAAGTCCTTGAAGCCCTCGTCCTCGTACTTCTGCTCGAGCTCGGCCATCTTGCCGCGCGCCACCAGCGTCGCCGCCGAGAGGTCGCGCGCGTAGGCGTGGTTCCGGAGCGCGTTCCCGGAGAGGTCGGCCATCGCCATCAACGCCGCGGCGAGCAGCGCGAGCGCGACCATGACCTCGAGGAGGGTGAAGCCCTTCGCGAGCCCTGGTCCTGTCCGGTAGGGCGGGGGCCTGTCCCCCACCGCCGATCCCCGGCGTGCCGCGCCGTAGCCTGAAGCCAGTAACCTGAAGCCGGCGGTCATGTCCGCGGTACCTCGGGCTTGCCGGTCACCACCTTCGCACGGCCGGTGAATGGCCTGGTCACGATCGAGTAGACGTTGTCCCCGTCGGCGATGGTGATGTGGGCCGCCTCGGCCTGGCCGTGCGGGTAGAAGTAGACGTAGGTCATGCCCTCCGAGAAGGGCTCGCGCTGGTGCTGGGTCCACACCTCCGCGAAGGCGGCGCTGCCCGGCAGCGCACGCTTCTTTGCCAGCCGGTCGGTGAACTGGGCGAACTTGGCGCGCGCGAGGAGCTTCCGCTTCTCGGCGTCGCGCTCCTGGGGAAAGCGCTCCTCGAGCGCCGCGTCGTCCTCCTCGCGGTCCCTCGCGTTCGCCAGCTCGCGCGCGACGAAGGCGCGGTCCTTGGTGCACTCCGCCCACCAGACGCCGTGGTCGAGGTCGAGCGCAAGTCGGCAGGTCTCGTGGCGCAGCGCGGCGGTCTCGAAGAGGTAGCGGGCCGCGCCGGAGAGCTCGCCGGCCGCCGAGCGTGCGTTGGCGCCGGTGACCGCGTTCACGGCGGGCAGCGCGGCGGCCGAGAGGATCCCCACGATCGCGATCACGATCAGGAGCTCGATGAGCGTGAATCCGCCGGGCCGGCCGCAGCGCTTCGTCATCTGACTCGCCTCTCGCTGCCTCTCGTGCCGATCCAGCCGCTCCTCCCCGTATCCCCACCGGAAACGCGTCGTGCCCGCTGGCTAGATTGCGGGGGCGACCGCTGGGTGAGTCGCTGGATTTCACTGATTGACAATGTCGGTGTTCTCGCCGTCGCCGCCCGGTTGACCGTCGCCGCCGTAGCTCTTGATGTCGAACGAGTCCGGGTGGGCCTGGCCCGGATAGAGGTAGACGTAGTCGTGCTTCCAGGGGTCCTTGATCTGCGCCTTGCACTTTCCGGCTGTCACCACCGCCTGCAGCCCCTCCTCGGTGGACGGGTAGCGCCCCTGATCGACCTTGAACAGGTCGAGGCAATTCTCGAGCGTGTGCAGGTCGGTCCTGGCCTGCTTGATCTTGGCGTCCGTGAGCTGCCCGACCACGTTCACGGCCACGGCCGCGGCGATGAGCCCGAGGATCGTGATCACGACCATGATCTCGATGAGGGTCATGCCGCGCTCCTCGAGACGGGGAGAGCACCGGCTCCCCCCGCGTCGGCGAGCGGTGGCGTGCGTGCGCGCGTGCATCTCAGGTACCTCCTGCAAGGGTGTTGATCTGGAGAATGGGCATCAGGATGGAGAAGACGATGAAGGCCACCACCACGCCCATGGCCACGATCATGAACGGCTCGAGCAGCGAGGTGAGGGCGCCGATCTTGGTCTCGACCTGCGCGTCGTACGCGTTCGCGACGTTGGTGAGCATCTCCTCGAGCTGACCGGAGCGCTCGCCGATGGCGACCATGTGGTAGACGAGCGGCGGGAACTCGCCCGAGCGCTTCAGCGGCGCGGCGATGCTCTCGCCCTCCTTGATGGCCTCGCGCGACTCGTCCACCACGGTCGCGAGCCGCACGTTGCCCACGATGTTCTTCACGATGTCGAGCGAGCTGAGGAGCGGCACGCCGCTCTTGAGCAGCGTGGCGAGCGTCCGGCTGAAGCGCGCGATGGCGATCTGCCGGATGAGGTTGCCGAAGAGTGGAGCGGTGAGCACCCAGCTGTCCCACGCCGCCCGGCCGGCCGGCGTCCGGCGCCAGCGGAGAAACAGGACCACCAGCGCCGCGAAGAAGAGCAGGAAGGCCCACCACCAGTCGTGGACGGTGGTGGAGAAGCCGATGAGGGCCCGGGTGGTCCAGGGCAGCGTCACCTTGGTGTCCTCGAAGATCTTGGTGATCTTCGGGATCACGACCGCGAAGAGGATGCCCATGATGACCGTGCCGATGCAGAGCATGGCGGCCGGGTAGGTGAGGGTGCCGATCACCTTCGAGCGCAGGCGCGCCTGCGACTCGGTGAAGTCGGAGAGCCGCACCAGCACGATCTCGAGCGCCCCCGACGACTCGCCGGCGCGGATCATGTTCACGAACAGGCTCGAGAACACCTTGCCATGCGACGCCAGGGCGTCGGCCAGCGAGCTGCCCTCGTTCACGTGCTGGCGCACGTCCGAGATGATGCGCTTCATGCGCTCGTGATCGACCTGGTCCACGAGCGCGCTCAGCGCCTCGACCAGCGGCACGCCTGCTCCCACCAGCACCGCCAGCTGCCGGGTGGTGATGGCGATGTCGTCGGCGCTGATGCGGCCGCCCACCCAGCGCCTGACCGAGACATCGCGTTTGGCTGCGGCCGCGGCCTCCTTCTGCCCGAGCACCTCGGTGAGGAAGATCCCGTCGCGGCGCAGCGTGGACCGCAGGGTCTTTGGCGAGTCGGCCTCCTTGAGGCCCCCGACGGTCTTCCCGCGCTGGTCCAGCGCCTTGTATTCGAATACCGGCATGGCGGTTCGCTACGTCTGTAGGGCGGGGGCTCGTCCCCCGCCGTGTGCGCGTGGCCGCTTCAATGAAGGTCCTCCGCCGTCACGCTGAGGACCTCTGCCGCCGTGGTGATCCCGCGCGCGACCTTGAAGGCGCCGTGCTCGAGCAAGGTCAGCATGCCGCGGTCCACGGCCGCCTTCTTGATGGTCTGCGAGTCTACGTTCTTGAGGATGAGCTGCCGGATGTCGTCGTCCACGAGCATCAGCTCGTAGATGCCGGTCCGGCCCTGGTAGCCGGTGTTCTGGCAGGCGGGACAGCCCTGCGACCGGTAGAGGACCCTCGGGTTCCCTGCCTTCGCCAGGACCGTGGGCGTGATGCCGGCCTGTTCCAGCTCCTCCTTCGTCGGCGAGTACGCGCTCTTGCACTCCTTGCAGAGCACGCGCACCAGGCGCTGAGCGAGCACGCCGACGAGCGACGACGCTACGAGGAACGGCTGCACCCCCATGTCCGCGAGCCGGGTCATGGCGCCGGCGGCGTCGTTGGTGTGGAGGGTGGAGAAGACGAGGTGTCCGGTGAGCGACGCCTGGATGGCGATGTCCGCGGTGTCGCGGTCGCGGATCTCGCCGACCAGGATGACGTCGGGGTCCTGGCGCAGGAAGGAGCGCAGGCCATTGGCGAAGGTGAGGTCGATCTTGGGGTTCACCTGCACCTGGCCCACGCCCTTGAGCTGGATCTCGACCGGGTCCTCGATGGTGAGGATGTTGAGGTTGGGTGAGTTGATCTTGGAGAGCGCGGCGTAGAGCGTGGTGGTCTTGCCCGAGCCGGTGGGTCCGGTGACCAGCACGATGCCGTGGGACCGCGTGATGAGCGAGTCCATGATCTTGAGCTGCCACGGCTCGAAGCCGATGGACTCCAGCTCCAGGAGCACGTTCGACTTGTCGAGGAGGCGCATCACGATGCGCTCGCCGTGGGAGGTGGGGACGGTCGAGAGGCGGATGTCGACGTCCTTCCCGGCGATCTTGATGCGGATGCGGCCGTCCTGGGGGAGCCGCTTCTCGGCGATGTTGAGGCCCCCCATGATCTTGATGCGGCTTCCGAGCGCGGCCTGGATGCGCTTGGGTGGGCGGATCACCTCGCGCAGCTCGCCGTCGATCCGGTAGCGCACCGAGAGATCCCGCTCCTCCGGGTTGATGTGTATGTCGCTGGCGCGCTCCTTCACGGCGCGGAAGAGGAGCGAGTTCACGAGGCGGATGATGGGCGCCTCGTCGTCGGCCTCGAGGAGGTCGGTCGGCTCCTCGAGCTCGTGCGCCACGCTCTCGAGGTCCTCCGTCTCGAGCCCCTCCATGATCTTGTCGTGCTCGTCGGCCGCGCGGTCGTACAGGGCGTTGATCGCGTCCAGCACCGCCTGGCCCGTCGCCAGGGACGGCTGGAGGGGAGTGCCGAGCAGGATGGCGAGGTTGTCGAGCGCGGCCGTGTCGAGGGGGTCGGCCACCGCCACGCGCGTGGCGCCGTCCTCCCCCAGACCGATGGGCAACACCTTGGCTGTCTTGGCGAAGTTGATGGGGACCTTCTTCGCAAGCTCCTCCGACGCCTCCTCGGCGTCTACGTGGGCGACGAAGGGGAGGTCGAGCTGCGCGGCGAGCGCCCGCAGCACGTCCTCCTCGGAGAGCGCCTTCATGCGAATGAGGATCTCTCCCAGCCGTGTGCCAGCCAGCTCACCACGCTGGGCGGCGAGCGCCTCCTCGAGCTTATCCGGAGCCAGGACCTCTGTTGTGACGAGGATCTCGCCCAGCGGGCGGCCGCTCAGCGCTGTGGCCGCGCTCGGCGGTGCGCCGGCCCTCGGAGGCAGCGCGCGTGCGCGCACGAGGTCGAGGGGATCGGCGTAGGGGATCGGATCTGCCATGTGAACCTAACAAAACACGTAGCGACGCCGATGCATTCACGGGTTCCCCGGGGCCTCGGCCTCGTCCGGTTCTTTCTCGCTCGCTGGCGCCCCCGAGGGTGCTGGCCCCGGTGGGCGCTCGCGCGGTGTGGGAGTGATCACGTGCGGCGACTCGGCCGATCCAGGAGACCCGGGCGCGGGCCGCCTGGGTGTCCCGGGCGTCCACGGCGGTGGCGCCGTGGGTAACCCTGGCGTGGGTGACGCGGGTGCCGGCGTGGAGCCCTGCGGGGCGGCACCCGGTCGTGGCGGGGCGATCGGTGTAGTCTCCAAACCCGAATCGGAGCCGGCTGGCGTGCCGTAGCTGCCTGGCGAGACCGTGCCCTCGCCCGGCCCGCCGGGTCCGCCGTTGTCGAGCTTGAGTGTCTCCGTCTCCACGTCCTTGCGCATCTTCGTGTAAGGACCCGTCTTGCGCTGGTAGTCGATCGCGACCTGGTACTTCGACTTCTCGCCGTAGAACTGCTCGAGGAAATCCTGCTGCTCCTTGCGCTTGCGCTCGTAGATGCGGATGTAGTCCGACTGGTCGCGGATGATGTAGGGGGTGAGGAAGAGGAGCAGGTTCGGCTTCGTCTTCTGGTTGTTGGTGCTCCGGAAGAGCCAGCCCAGCACCGGGATGTCCCCGAAGAACGGGACCTTCTTCACGCTCTGGATGTTGCGCTCCTGGATCAGGCCGCCGATCACGATCGTGCTCTGGTCCTTGACCGAGATGTTCGTCTTCAGGGTGCGCTTGTTGGTGGTCGGGCCGAGCACGGCGTCCTTGCTGGAGATCTCCTCGTTCTGCTCGTCGACTTGTAGCCGGATGTTGTCACCCTCGGTGATCTGGGGCTTGATC
Source organism: Anaeromyxobacter sp. RBG_16_69_14 (assembly GCA_001768075.1). GTDB lineage: Bacteria > Myxococcota > Myxococcia > Myxococcales > Anaeromyxobacteraceae > Anaeromyxobacter_A. Next base: position 11,830 of record MEMX01000087.1, read on the forward strand.
TTGAGGCGCAGCTCCACGTTCTGGCGCTGGATGGGCGCGACCGACGAGATGCTCGAGAGGAGCGAGCTGACGTTGCTCGTCGAGGTCGAGGACGTCCCACCGAGTCCCGCAAGCCCGGAGAGGTTCGTCGGGGTGGTGCTGAACCCCGCCTGGAACGGCACGTTCTGGCCGACCGTGATCTCGGCGTCTTCGTTGTCGGTGGCCAGGATGTGCGGCGTCGAGATGACGTTCACGTCCGAGCTCGACTGCAGCGCCTGGACGACCACGCCGATGCTGGGGATCCCCGGCAGCACGTCGGAGAGCTGCGCAGAGGTCGGTCCCACGAGCCCGGTCAAGAAGCCGCCCAAGCTCACGAGGCCCAGCGGGTTGAGGGAGGTCAGGCCCGGGCTCCCGGGTTCCGAACCGATCGGGATGGCGCCGGTGCCGTCGGAGGTCTTGAAGGGGATCGCAGTGTGGGCCCCGACGCCGAATTGCGTCTCGTCGTTGAGGTTGACCTCGAGGATGACCGCCTCCACGAACACCTGCCGCCGGGGGCGATCGAGCTTCTCCACCAGCCGCTGGATCGAGGCGAAGTCGGACCCGCTCGCGAGCACGATGAGTGCGTTGGCGATCTTGTCGGCGGTGATCTTGACCTCGCCCGCGAAGAGCGCGGCGGTGGTCGCGCCGGGGGCCGCCGCCTGGCCCGCGGGCTGAGGCTGAAACTGCTGCGGGGAGCCGGGCGGTGCGCCACCGCCGCCTTGCTTACGCGTCGAGCTCTGGCCCTGCGCCAGCGCCTGCAACGTCTGGGCGAGGTCCTCCGCCGTCGCGTTCTTCATGAAGACGACGTGGATTTGCCCCTCTCCGGCGGTGGGGAGATCGAGCTGCTCGACCAGGTCCTTGACGCGCTGGAAGCTCTTGTCGTCGGCGATGACGACGAGCTTGTTCGTGCGCTCGTCGGCCATCACCTTCGAGAGGGAGAAGTCGTCTCCGCCGCCGGTCGTCGCGGGTGCGCCTGGCACGCCGGGGGCGACCCCGCCGATGACCGGGCGCCGGCCGGGCCTGCCCGGCTGGGTGGGGTTCGCCTGGAAGATCTGATTGACCTTCTCGGAGAGGTCCTTCGCCGAGGCATAGCGCACCTGGATGAAGCGGATGAGCTCGCCCGAGCCCGGCTTGTCGAGCGCCGAAAGGAGCTGCTCGATGCGGCGCACGTTCAGTCCGATGTCGGTGATGATGAGGATGTCGGGTGGGATCGACTGGATGTCCGCGCCCTGGGGGGAGGTGAAGTTGCCCATGATCCCGCGTAGTTGATCGGGATCGGCGTAGTGGAGCCGGAAGAGCTTCGTGACCGGCTGCTCCAACGCGGGCGTCTCCGCGCCGCCCTCGAGGAACGTGGGGATGGGCGTCTTCTTCGCGTCTGCGATGCGGACGAGCTTGTAATACCGGCCGCTGGGGTAGATGGCGATGTTGTTCGAGGTGAGCGCCGCGAGGAAGGCGGCGTACGCTTCTTCAGCGGTGACGGCCGTCTTCGAGAGGAGCGTGATCTTGCCGCGTGCGACGTCCTCGGTGTAGGCGAAGTTGCGGCACGTCCACCGGCTCGCCTGCTCCAGCACGTCGACGATCTCGGCCTTGTTGAAGGCGAGCAGGAAGCGGCCCTGGAGCGGCGTGCACTTGCCGTCGCCGCCAGCCCTCTCGGCTTCGCCGTTGGACGCTGCCTTGACCGGGGCCGGGCCGCGCGCCGGCTGGGCCGGCCTGCCGGCCTGGCCTGGCGTGGCGGTTTCGGTCGGCTGGGGAGGCCGGGTCGGCTTCGTGAGCTGGGCTGCTGGCCTGCCGGGTTGGCCGGGCTGGATCTCCCGGCCCCCGCGGCGAGGCTCTGCGGGCGCTGGCGAGCCTGGAGGCGTGGGCGCCGGCGCGCCAGGGTAGGGCGGCGCAGGCGCCTGGGCGATCGCGAACGTGGGGACGGTGACGAGGAGGTGTAGAAGCTTTCGCATGATCGGGAGCTCGCGGGGCCCACGCTTCAAGTCCCCGTGACGTTGTACTCCTTGCGGATGGTCTGGCCGTTGCGCTCGATCTCGATGGTGATGTGCGATGACTCGCGAAGCTTCTGGTATACCTCGAGTGCCTTGTCAGGCGAATTGATCTCGTAACCGTTAATCCTCTGGATGACGTCGCCGTTCTCGACGCCGATGGCCGTGTAGAGCGATCCAGGCTGGATCGAGAAGAGCTTGAACCCGTTCGCCACGCCGTTCTTGAACGAAGGGACGATGC
>MEMX01000087.1:14117-14403 GCA_001768075.1 Anaeromyxobacter sp. RBG_16_69_14
ATGTATTTTTTCTTCACCTCGTAGCGGTTGTCGGCGACCTTCTGCACGCCGTCGGTGCCGGGGCCGGTGGGAGCGGCCTGGGCCATCGCCGGCGCCGCGCGCGGCGTGGGCGAGGCGGAGGATCCGTCTCCCTCGAAGTCGATGAATTCCTTCGTTCCGTTGTTGCAGACGACGGCGACGACCTTGAACACGGCGCCGGTGGCGTCCTCCTCGTAGCGCAGCCGCTCGATCGAGACGACGTCGGCTCCCAACACGCGGTCGCCGATGCCGTAGATGCTCGTCTCGC
>MEMX01000087.1:14428-15211 GCA_001768075.1 Anaeromyxobacter sp. RBG_16_69_14
GAGGCGATCGACGACTGCGATTGCTCGGCGACGATGGCGGCGACGAGCTGCGCGCGCAGCCCGCTCTTCACCGGGGTCGCCCCCTGGTTCCGGCAATTCTGCGGCGTCCTCGCCTGCTCCGCAGCCTCGTCATGGACCGGCGCGGGCGCCTGCTGGCCGATGAGCGCGTAGAGCCGGTCGGTCTCGAGCCGCGGTGGCTCCTGCTGCCGCACCGGCGCTGGCAGGGTCGTGAGGTCCACCATGGGCCGGGGCCTGATCGCGGCGCCGATCACGGTGTTGACGGTCCGCGCGCAGAGCCACGCCGCGGCGAAGATGAGGACCAGGTTGGCGGTCCACGCGTATTTCTTGAAGAAGAGGTCGAGCATGCCTGTCTGGGCGCTGGCCTACGGAAGGAGCAACCGACGTGCCATGGGGGGTGGGCAGGCGCGACGCTGTAAACAACCGGCACCACGCGGCAAATCCGCGGTGAAGAAGCCCCCGCTTGGGGTGCGCGGGCGCGTCTTGCCAGATTGGCAAGGAGGGCCTGCTCTGCGGCGGAACCGCCGCCATTTTGGCAGGGCTGGCGAGCGGACTTCACGCCAATCCGGCTGCCCTTCCTGGCGCCGCGATTGTCGAATTGCTCGACAGCTCGTCAGCCGCCCTCACCCGATCCCGCCGCTCCCGGCTCAACCAGCCGCCCCGCATCGTCGCGCTCGAGCTTGCGATAGATGGTCCGGGCGGCGATGCCGAGGATCTGTGCCGCGAGCGTCTTGTCACCGCGGGTGTGGCGGAGCGTCTCGCGGA
>MEMX01000087.1:15228-24140 GCA_001768075.1 Anaeromyxobacter sp. RBG_16_69_14
GCTCCACTTCCTCCATCGGCGTGCCGACCGCGATCACGATCGCGCCCGGCGGCGCGGAGGCCCCGCTCGCGGCCTGCTCACGCCTGACCACCTCGGGCAGGTCGGCCTCGTCGATGAGCTCGCCGCGGGAGAGCACCACGGCCCTTTCCACCGCGTGCTCCAGCTCGCGCACGTTCCCGGGCCAGCGGTAGCCCTCGAGGGCGGCGAGCGCGTCCGGGGTGAAGCCGGTGAGGGGCTTGCCGTTCTTCTGGGCGAGCTTGCGCAGGAACGCGCTCGCGAGCAGCGGGATGTCCTCGCGCCGCTCGCGCAGCGGCGGTAGCCGCACGGCGATCACGTTGAGCCGGTAGAACAGGTCCTCCCGGAAGCGGCCTGCGCGCACCTCGGCCGCGAGGTCCTTGTTGGTCGCCGCGACGATCCGGACGTCCACCTGGAGGGGCTGCGTGCCGCCGAGGCGCTCCACCACGCCGTCCTGCAGCACGCGCAGGAGCTTCACCTGCACGGAGGGGGGCATCTCGCCCACCTCGTCGAGGAAGAGGGTGCCGCCGTGGGCGCGCTCGAAGCGGCCCTCCTTGCGCCCGGCGGCGCCGGTGAAAGCTCCCTTCTCGTAGCCGAACAGCTCCGATTCGAGGATGGTCTCGGGGATGGCGGCGCAGTTGATGGGCACGAAGGCTCCGCGCGAACGCGGAGAGAGCTCGTGCAGCATCCGCGCGGCGAGCTCCTTGCCCGTGCCGCTCTCGCCGCTGAGGAGCACGGTGGCGGAGGTGGGCGCGGCCTGGCTCAGGGCATCCAGCACGGTGCGGAAGGACGGTGCGTTGCCAATGAGCGAGCCGGGCACCACGCCGAGCCCTGCCAGCTGGGCCCGGAGCGCGCGGTTCTCGGCGAGGAGCTTCGCCTTCTCCAGCGCCTGGCGCACGGTCTTCACGATGGCGTGGCGCTTCACCGGCTTGGTGATGAAGTCGTAGGCGCCTTCCTTCATCGCCGAGACGGCGGCCTCCACCGTACCGTAGGCCGTGACCAGCACGACCTCCGTCTCCGGCGAGACCGTGCGCGCGGCGCGCAAGAGCGCCTCCCCGCTCATGCCCGGCATCATCAAGTCCGTGACCAGCACCGCGACGCGCTCGCGGCGGAGCACGTCCAGCGCCTGGGCGCCGGATTCGGCGGTCGCCGCATTCCAACCCTCCTTCGCGAAGATGCGCGAAAGCGAGTCGAGGTTCGGTCGCTCGTCGTCGGCGATGAGGATGAGCGGCTCCACGGCCTGGTTATAGCGCGGAGTCGGGGAACGAGGGTGGTGGCTGGTACTGGGGCTGCCCCCTCATCTCGAGGGCTGCACGCTCCCGTCCACGGAGGCCGGCGCGCCGCCGTCGGTGGTCGGAGGAGGCTCCAGCGTCACGGCGGGCGGCACGCGCGGCGGCGGGTTCTGCTTCTCGACACCGGGGCGCTCCTGCGGACAGCCTGCCAGGACGGCACCGAGCACCGCCATGGTGGCGAGCAGCGCGAGAAGGGGCGAGCGCACCGGCGTCATCTCGGGTTCCGGGCCCTCGGTCGATCTGCGCCCTCGGCGGCCGGGGACGAGCCCCCGCCCTACTGAGGACTGGTCTAGCTGAGCTAGGCGCTCGGCGTCTCGCTCTTTGCCTCGGGCGCGACGGGCTCGGTCGCAGCCTCGGGCGGAGCCTCGGTCTTCGCCTCGGCCTTGGGCTTCGGCTTGCCGGCGTTCGCCTTGGCGCGCTTCGCGGCGCGGTTCTCCGTGGTGTCGGGCTTCTTCGGTTCCGCCTTGGGCGCCGGGGCGGCTGGCTTCGCCTCCTGCTTCGCGGGGGCGGTGGCGTAGCGGGTCTTGAAGCGCTCGATGCGGCCGGCGGTGTCGAGGATCTTCTGCTTGCCGGTGAAGAACGGGTGGCAGTTGGAGCAGATCTCGACGTGGAAGTCGCCGTGGGTGGAGCGGGTCTCGATGACGTTCCCGCAGGCGCACACGACCTTCGCCGCCTTGTACTCTGGGTGGATGCCTTCGCGCATGTCCGTCCTTCCGTCGGCCGCTTGCATGGCAGCTCGCCATGGTCCGGGCCGTGAGGCGGCCCATCTAGTAGGTCCGGGGGCTTACGTCAAGGTCGGCGGCAGGGGAGACGCCCCCGCCCTACTTCCCTCCACCCACGCCCGAACCCCCTACTTTCCGCCACCTACCATCATTTTGAAGAACTCGTCGTGGTTCTTCACCTGTCGGAACTTGTCGAGCATGAACTTCATGGCCTCCACGTTGTCGAGGCCGTTCAGGATGGTCTGGCGCAGGATGTAGATCTTGGAAAGCCAGTTCGGCGGGAGGAGCAGCTCCTCCTTGCGCGTGCCGCTCTTCCCGAGGTCCATGCAGGGGAAGATGCGCTTCTCCATCAGCTTGCGGTCGAGCACGATCTCCGAGTTCCCGGTTCCCTTGAACTCCTCGAAGATCACTTCGTCCATGCGGCTGCCGGTGTCCACGAGCGCGGTGCCGATGATGGTGAGCGAGCCGCCCTCCTCGATGTTGCGCGCCGCGCCGAAGAACCGCTTCGGCTTGTGGAGCGCGTTCGAGTCCACGCCGCCCGAGAGGATCTTGCCCGATGGGGGCACCACCGAGTTGTAGGCGCGCGCCAGGCGGGTGATCGAGTCGAGGAGGATGACGATGTCCTTCTTGTGCTCGGCCAGGCGGCGCGCCTTCTCGATCACCATCTCGGCCACCTGCACGTGCCGGGAGGCCGGCTCGTCGAAGGTGGAGGAGACGACCTCACCTTTCACCGTTCGTTCCATGTCGGTCACCTCCTCGGGCCGCTCGTCGATGAGCAGCACGATGAGGGTGACCTCGGGGTGGTTGGCGGTGATGGCGTGGGCGATGTTCTGTAGGAGCACCGTCTTTCCGGCGCGGGGCGGCGAGACGATGAGGCACCGCTGGCCCTTCCCGATTGGCGAAAAGAGATCGACGACGCGCGTCGTCATCTCGTTCGAGTCGTGCTCGAGCCGCAGCCGCTCGGTGGGGTAGAGCGGCGTCAGGTTGTCGAAGAGGGCCTTCGACTGGTTCTCCTCCGGCGGCTCTCCGTTGATCGAGTCCACCTTGAGCAGCGCGAAGTAGCGCTCGCCCTCCTTGGGCTGACGCACGGTCCCGCGCACGGTGTCGCCGGTGCGCAGGTTGAAGCGCCGGATCTGAGACGGCGAGACGTAGATGTCGTCCGGCCCGGGCAAGTAGCTGAAGTCCGGGCTGCGAAGGAAGCCGAAGCCGTCGGGCAGCACCTCCAGGGTGCCCTCGCCCGCCACCTCCATCTCCTCCTTCTTCTCCTCGGCGGCCTTCGACTGCGCCTGCAGGATGGCGAAGATGAGGTCCTGCTTCTTCATCGCGCCTGCCGCCTCGATGTGGAGCTCGCTCGCGACCTCGGTGAGCTGGGCCACCTTCATGTGCTTGAGGTCGGTGAGGCTGGGCGAGGCGACGGGAGCGGCGGGGGCGGCGGCAGGCATGATCTCGTCCTGAGAGGTGGCGCGCGGGGGACGCGCGGCGCGGATCCGGCTCGGCTTGCGTGTGTGCGAAAGGGGTTTCGCGAAGGAAGGGAAGATCATTCCTAAGCCGCGTCCTCCGGGATGTCAACGGCTTGGCCCGACCCGTGGGTGCTGCGCTGGAGGTGGGGCAGCGCCGCGCGGCGGCGCGGAGATCACATGTCGGGGCGACACCTCGTGCCATGAACAGGGTTCACTGTCGGACTCTGCTCGCGCGCCCGGGCGCGCTAGACTCGATCAGGCGATCGCGCGGGCGGTCCCGGAGGTCATTGATGTCCGAGCCGCAGAGCGCCGTCGTCGCCGGGTCGAAGGGGTTCGTCGACGCGATGGGGGCGCACCTCAAGATGCGCTTCGGTGCCGCGCCGCATGTGGTGCGCGATGCGGGTGAGGTGCTCGCCGCCTGCGGCGACAAGGGTGGCCTGCTCGTGCTCGAGTACGCCGGGAGCTCGTGGCTGGAGGCGGTGAAGGGCTTGCGCGGCCTCCCCGGAGGAGGGGGCGTGCTCTCCATCGTCGCCGCGATCGCGCCTGCGCAGTCCGCCGACGCCGAGCCGCTCCGGCGCGCCGGCGTCGACGAGGTCGTGAGCTGGCAAGGGCGGGTGGATCCCGTGGTCTGGGCGGTCGATCGGGTCATGGGGCGGTCGCGTGGACGGCAGGATTCCGACCCACGGCCCAACCCGGCGCCGGTGCGCGGCGACGCCTCCGAGACGGTGTCGGAGCCGGGCAAGAGTCCGGCGGCCCCGGCGTTCCGCGATCCAGTCCCGACTCCGTCCGGCGCACCCCTTTCGGCGGCAAACCAGGCAGCCTCGGAGATCGCCGCCGTACTCTGGCCCGGTGCCGTGCCGTCGGCTGCCTCCGCCGAGGCGCTCCTCCTCTCGGTCGTGGCCGGGCGGGCCGCGGGCGAAGCGGGCCAGGTTGCAGCCGCCGAGCGCGTCCTCGCCGCCGTATCCGCGCTCGAGCGGACGGCATTCGCGGGAGCGGAGGTACCGATAGACTGCGCGTTCCTCCGATCCGTTGTGGCTCTGCGGTTGCGTCTCGACCTCGCGCTCTCCTCGGCGCCCGCCGCAGGCTGCGCCGTCGATCAGACGGTCGCCGAGCAGCTGCTGGCCGATGTGGATGGCATCCTGGCGCAGCTGAAGGCGCTCGCGCCATCGGCGCCCCCGGGAGTGATGCCCGCCCTGGATCCGACGCGGCACGCCATCGTGGACGGGGGCGTGCGGGTCGCTGGGGCGCTGAGCCGGCTCGTGCAGGTCGGGGAAGCACAGCCTGCCGCGCTCGCAGCGAACAAGGGACCTACGACGCGCGTACTTTCCAACGCGAACGCGGGAGAGACGGAGGGTCTGGGCTTCTTGCGCAAGGGTCCGTGGATTGCACTTGCGCTCATCTTTGCAGCCGTCGCCGGCTACCACGGCTGGCGACTGGCGACGACGCCGGCCCCGAGGCCGCCGGCAACCCTAGCGGGCGCACCGGCGAATACTTACTCGGTAAAGCAAGGTGCCACGCGCCTGCTGAAGACGCTGGCGGGGAAGACGGTCGATCCGGTGTCATTGGAGCGATTCAAGGATCAGGAGCAGCTGAAGGGCAACGTGGTCCGAGATCTCGATTCCGGAACGTGGGCGATCGAGCCGGATCCTACCGGCGGGGGGTCGAAGCCATGACGAGCAGCGCGCGCCGTTCACTCAGGGGCTTCACGCTCATCGAGCTCATGGTGTCGGTAGCCATCGTGGGTCTCCTCTCCTCGGTGGCGATCCCCGAGTACGCGAAGTTCACGCTGCGCTCCCGCTCGGCCGAGCGAGGTACGATCATGGAATCGATGGCGCGTGCCATCAATGACGTGGTCAGCCAGCAGCAAGCCGTACCCCCTAACTCGGGCACCGCGTGGATCGGGGACGCCAATCCTCCCGGTGCCTCCGGAATGACGAAGCGCATGTTCGTTTGGGCGACGAGAGGCTGGAACCGGCTCCCCCTCTTCGTCGAGGGCGACGCCTACTATAGCTACAGCTTCGTCGCCGACGATCCGGACCCGAGGGGCGCGAACGTGACGCTCTCCGTCTCTGCGGATGGCGACCTCGATGGCGATGGTGCGCACGTGATCAAGACGAATACCTACATGGCGATTGGTTACTCGTTCAGGGCTGATCCGGCGGTGTTCGAGGACCCAAACACGTTCTAACGGTTGACTAGGAGCTTTGCGGTTGCAGTGCGGCCGTACCCGCGCCATCGTTCGGCCGCATGTCCGAGCCGATCGCCTTCGCCCGAGACCGCATAGAAGCGCTGCGCGACCAGATCCGCGCGGCCGACCACGCCTACTACGTCCTCGACCAGCCCGTCCTATCCGACGCCGAGTACGACCGGCTCATGGCGGAGCTCTCGGAGCTCGAGGCGGCGCACCCCGAGCTCCGGACGCCCGACTCGCCCACCCAGCGCGTGTCGGGTGCGCCCTCGGAGAAGTTCGCGCGGGTGGTCCACCGCGAGCCGATGCTCTCGCTCGGTAACGTCCAGACCGACGGGGAGCTCGACGAGCTCGACGCCCGCGTCCACCGCATGCTCGGCCTCCCGCCCGAGGAGCCGGTGCGCTACGTGGTCGAGCCGAAGCTGGACGGCCTGGCGGTGGAGCTCGTCTACGAGCGGGGCCGCTTCGTCCAGGGCTCGACGCGCGGCGACGGTGTGAACGGCGAGGACGTGACGGTGAACCTGCGTACCGTCGGGCGCCTGGGCGCGAACCGCGGCGTGCCGGAGCGCCTCGCGGGGAGCCCGCCCCCCCGGCTCGAGGTGCGCGGCGAGGTGCTGCTCCAGAAGCACCACTTCGCGGCCATGAACCAGGTCATCGCCCGGCAGGGCGGCGAGCCCTTCGCGAACCCGCGCAACGCCGCGGCGGGATCGCTCCGACAGCTCGACTGGCGCATCACCGCCAACCGGCCGCTCTCGTTCATCGCCTACGAGGCGCTCGCCCCGGGCGGCGACGCCGGCCGCGACCCCGGCCGCGACCGATGGAAGTCGCACTGGCAGAAGCTGCAGGAGCTACGAGACCTCGGCTTCGAGACGAACCCGGAGAACCGGCTCTGCCTCGGCATGGGCGAGGTGAAGGCCTACCGCGATCGGATGGCGGACCGGCGGTTCGAGCTGCCTTACGACACGGACGGCGTGGTGGTGAAGGTGGACGACCTCGACTGGCGCCGGCGGCTCGGGGCGGCGTCGAAGTTCCCGCGCTGGGCGGCCGCCTTCAAATACCCGCCCCAGGAGGAAGCGACCCGGGTCGAGAAGATCTGGGCCTCGGTGGGCCGCACCGGCATCCTCACGCCGGTGGTGGAGGTGAAGCCGGTCCGCATCTCGGGCGCGCTCATCTCCCGCGCCACCCTCCACAACGAGGACGAGATGCGGCGCAAGGACATCCTCGAGGGGGACTGGGTCCTCATCCGCCGCGCGGGAGAGGTGATCCCGGAGGTGGTGAAGCCCCTCCCCGAGCGGCGGACCGGGGCGGAGCGGCCGTTCGTCTTCCCGGCGACCTGTCCCGTGTGCGGTGCGCGCGTGGTGCGCGAGGAGGGGGAGAAGGTCTACCGCTGCACCGGCTCGGCCTGCCCCGCGCAGCTCGTCGGCCGCCTCACGCATTTCGCGCAGCGGCGCGCGATGGACATCGACGGCCTCGGAGACAAGCTGGCGGCGCTCCTCGTCGAGCGCGGGCTGGTGAAGGAGTTCGCCGATCTCTACGCGGTGCCGTTCGAGGAATGGCAGAAGGCGTTCAGCCGGCCGCGCAAGGTGGACGCGAAGGGGCAGAAACCGGAGCTGCCCGAGAAGAGCGCCCAGAACATGGTCGAGGCGCTCGAGCGCTCGAAGAAGGCGACCCTGCGCCGCCTCCTCTTCGCGCTCGGCATTCCACAGGTGGGCGAGGCGACGGCAGCCACCCTTGCGCGCCACTTTGGCGATCTGGAGCGGTTCTTCGCCGCGAGCGAGGAGGAGCTCATCGGCGTGCGCGACGTCGGCAAGGAGACGGCACGCGAGATCCGCGCCTGGACCGCCGAGCCGCAGAACCAGCGGGTGGTGCGGCGGCTCCTCGACGCGGGCGTGACCGCAGCGCCCGAAGAGGTCGCGGCACGGGGCTTCTTCGCGGGCAAGACCCTGGTGCTCACCGGCTCGCTCGCCCGGCGCTCGCGCGACGAAGCCAAGGCGGAGATCGAACGGCGCGGTGGCAAGGTCTCGGGGTCGGTGTCCCGCAAGACCGACCTGGTGGTGGCAGGCGAGGACGCCGGATCCAAGCTGAAGAAGGCGCAGGAGCTCGGGGTGAAGGTGGTAGGCGAGGAGGAGTTCGACAGGCTGCTCGCGGAGCCGGGGTCCTGACGGGCGGACGGACGGGCGCGCGTCTGATAGCGCATGCCACATGAACTGACGCTCGAGATGGGGGGCGCGGGGGAAGGTCGTAGGGCGACGGGAAGGAACCAGGATGAACGAACGGGCGCATATCGTCGTCTCGGGCCGCGTGCAGGGCGTCGCGTTCCGCGCCGAGACGGTCTACGAGGCCAGCCGGCTCGGTGGCCTGCGAGGCTGGGTGAGAAACCTCCGGGACGGCCGCGTCGAAGCGGTGGCGGAAGGCGAGCGTTCGAGGGTCGAGGCGCTGGTCGCCTGGTGCCGTCACGGCCCGCTCCTCGCGCGGGTGGACGACGTGCAGGTGAGGTGGGAAGCGGCCCAGGGCGACCTGGGCGAGTTCGACATCCGGCCCTGAAAGTGCTACGAGTTCGCCCTTTTCCGGGCGACCAGTCACGCTCGGCCAACCTCCCCGACGGGTCACAGGCGGTTCGAACCCGTCGCCCGGCGCGACATGGAACGCGACAGCTCCCTCCCCCAACTCTCCCCGTCTGTCCTGCCGTCCGTGCTGGACGAGCTCGTCCTCCAGGCCCAGAAGCCGTCGCGCTACGTGGGCTGCGAGCTCGGCGCGGTCGTGAAGGACCTCGCCGCGGCCAGGCTCAAGTTCGCGCTCGCCTTCCCCGACACCTACGAGGTCGGGATGTCGAACCTGGGCTTCCGGTTGCTCTACCACGCGCTCAACGACCGCGACGGCATCGCCTGCGAGCGCGTCTTCTTGCCCTGGCCCGACATGGAGGGCCTGCTGAAGGCGAGGGGCGTCCCGCTCTTCACGCTCGAGTCGCGCGCGCGCGTGCGCGACTTCGACGTCCTCGGCATCACGCTCCAGTTCGAGCTCAGCTACACGAGCGCCCTGGCGCTCCTGGACCTCTCCGGGATCGCGCTCCTCTCGCGGGATCGCGCCGAGCGCGATCCGATCGTCCTCGGTGGCGGTCCGTGCGCGATGAACCCCGAGCCGATGGCGGACTTCTTCGACGCCTTCGCGGTGGGCGAGGGCGAGGACGTCGTCCATGAGATCGCCGACGTCGTCGTGGCGTGGAAGGGCTCGGGCG
>MEMX01000087.1:24230-31182 GCA_001768075.1 Anaeromyxobacter sp. RBG_16_69_14
GGGCCCTGGCGGCACTCGAGCCGCTCCTGCCCGGCTACGAGAAGGTGACGCGCCGGGTGATGCCCGACCTCGACGCGCTCTCCACCAGCGCCTACGAGCGACCGCTGGTGCCTTTCATGCAAACGGTGCACGACCGGCTCCCCATCGAGCTGCAGCGCGGCTGTACTCGTGGCTGCCGTTTCTGCCAGGTGGGCATGATCACGCGGCCGACTCGCCAGCGCGACCCGAAGCGCGTGCTGCGCATCGCCGAGACCGGCCTGGCGGCCTCGGGCTACGAGGAGGTGGGGCTCCTCTCGCTCAGCTCCGGCGACTACGCGTGCCTGAACCCGCTCCTCGACGACTTCCTGGCGCGCTGGGAGGGCGAGCGCATCGCCATGTCGCTCCCGTCGCTCCGCACCGAGACGATGAGCGACGAGCTGGCGAAGAAGATCGGCCGCATCCGGAAGACCGGCTTCACGCTCGCGCCCGAGGCGGCGACGGAGCGCATGCGCGCCGTCATCAACAAGGGCAATCGCGAGGAGGACTTGCTCCGCGCCGTGGAGTCGATCTTCCAGAACGGCTGGTCGCTCCTCAAGCTGTACTTCATGATCGGCCTGCCCGAGGAGACCGACGAAGACGTGGCCGCCATCGGCCGCCTGGCGAAGAAGTGCCTGTCGGTGGCGCGCCGCGCGCTGCCGAAGGGGCAGGGCTCGGCGGCCATCAACCTCGGCGCGAGCACGTTCGTCCCGAAGCCCTTCACGCCCTTCCAGTGGGAGCCGATGATCGGGCCGGACGAGACGCGCCGGCGCCAGCAGATCGTCACCGCGGAGCTGGGTGGACGGAGCGGGGCCATCCGCTTCAAGCCGCACGACTCGAGGCAGGCGTCGATCGAGGGTGCGCTCGCGCTCGGCGATCGCCGCCTCGGTACGGCCGTGCTCGCTGCCTACCGGGCCGGGCAGCGCCTCGACGGGTGGTCCGAGTGGTTCGACGAGCGCCGGTGGACGGAGGCGTTCGCGGAGATGGAGCGCGTGCACGGGGTCGGCCTCGCCTTCTTCGCGTACCGCCGCCGGCGCCTCGACGAGGTGCTGCCCTGGGATCGCGTGGACTGCGGCGTCACGAAGCCCTATCTCCAGAAGCAGCTCGCCGCGGCACGGAACCTGGCGGAGGTGGTCGACTGCGTGCTCGCGCCGTGCACCGTCTGCGGCGCCTGCGACTACGAGGTGGTGAAGAACCGGGTGTACGAGTCCAAGGACTACGTCCCCGAGCCGCCTCGCCCGGCGCGCCGGCCCGATACGCCGATGCGGACTCATGTCCGCGTCCGGTATACCAAGTCGGGGCGCCTGGTCGCGCTGTCGCACCTCGAGGTCATGCACGCCCTCCTGCGCTCACTGCGGCGCGCGGGGCTGCCCATGGCCTACTCGCAGGGCTATCACCCGAAGCCGCGCGTCTCGTTCGGGCCGGCCTTGCCGGTCGGGGTGGAGAGCCGCTGCGAGTACCTGGATCTGGAGCTGGTCGGGTTGCACGACCCGGAGGCCGTCGGCCAGAGGCTCGCCGGGGCGCTCCCTCCCGGGCTCGAGCTCACGGAGGCTCGCGCGCTGGATGCCGGGGCTGCCTCGATCAGCGCCTCCCTCAGGGCCGTGCACTACATCGCCGAATTTCCTGCGGTCTGGTCGCAAGAGGAGCTCTCGGCGCGCGTCCGCGCCTTCCAGGAGGGCGCGCAGGCGACGGTGCACCGGGTCGCTCCCCCCAAGGGTGGCTCCCGAAAGCGCGGCGAGAAGATTGCGCCGGGCAAGGCAAGGGAGATAGACCTAAAGGCCATCGTGACTCACCTCGCCGTGGAAGGCGAAGGCCGGGTCGCATTCAGCTTGAAGGCGGACCCGTCGGGAAGCGCCAGGCCAGCCGAGGTGCTGGCCGCGGTCTTCGGAGATGGATCGCCGCCCAGGGGAGTGAAGCTCTTGAAGGAGGGCGTCAGCCTCGAGAGGGCCAAGTGGGAGCCGCCAGCCGGCGCCTCGCCGCGCGCCCCTCGCTACCTGGACGCCTGAAGTTTTCAACGCCCGAGCCGGGCCGCCGAGGCGGTTTCGAAGCCGGCGTGGAGATGCGGACTTGAGCGCGAGCTCGATGATTGGTTGGACGAGCCCATCCCCGCCGGGGACGGGAGCGTCGCGATCATGGCCCTTCGGGGCCTCGCATCCCACGCGCGCACGGCGCGGCCGGGCCATCGAGGTCCCACATGGCAGGTACGAGCATCCTCGTCATCAACTCGGCTGGCGCTGAAACCCGCGTCGCGCTCGTCGAGGGCGGCAACATCCACGAATTCTACCTCGAGCGAAAGCGCGAGAAAGGCATCGTCGGCAACATCTACAAGGGCCGCGTGGTCCGGGTGCTCCCCGGCATGCAGGCGGCCTTCGTCGAGATCGGCCTGGAGAAGGCGGCCTTCCTCTACGTGGGAGACGTCTACGGAGACCCGGACTTCTCGGAGGAGTTCGAGCTCACCGAGGGTGAACACGCCAACGTCCTGCACGAGGTGCCGACCGAGCAGGAGGCGGAGGAGCAGGAGGCGCGCGCCCAGGCTGACGCCGAGAAGGGCGAGGCGGTCGGTGCAGAGCCGCCCGAGGCGTCGCAAACCGAGCCAGGTACCGAGGGGGCCACCGAAATCGCGGAAGCCGAGGCCAGCGACGAACCGGTGCAACCCGTGATCGAGGGGGGCCACGGTACCGGCGGGGGACAAGCCCCCGATCTACAGGGAGCTGACCCCGGCAGGGGGCAAGTCGCCGCTCTACACGAGCTTCACGTCGGCGAGAGGCAAGTCGCCGCCCTGCACGTCGGGGAACAGGTCCCCGCCCTGCAGGGACTTCGCGTCGGTGGGGAGCAAGGTGACGCCCTGCACCCTGGCGAGGGACAGGATCCAGGTCAGCAGGGGAAGCTGGAGGTGGCGCGGGAAGGCAGACCGCAGCTCGACGCGGAACCGCCGGCGCTCACGCCGATCCCCCTCACCCATCGGGTCGGGGTCGAGCCGGTGCTCGCGCCCGTGGTGCTCCCGGTCGGGCCGGACGGTCCGCCCGAGCTGACCGCAGAGGCGTCCGCCGAAGCCTCCGCCCAGGTTTCGGCGCCAGCGGTCGAGGTCGGCCCGCCGGCCGCCGAGGGGGTGCCCGTCTCGGGCCAGGTCCAGGTGAAGCCCGCCGAGGCGGCGCGCGAGGCACGCGACGGCCGAGAGAAGGGTCGGCGCGACGAACGCAACCGCAACCGCGGCGACCGCGACCGCGAGCGCAACGGCCACCGCCGCAACGGCCGCGAGGAGCGTCGCCCCAAGGAAGCGAAGAACATCCAGGATCTCCTCAAGGAGGGCCAGGAGGTGATCGTCCAGGTGGCGAAGGATCCCATCGGCACGAAGGGCGCCCGGATCACCAGCCACATCTCGCTGCCCGGGCGCCACCTCGTCTTCATGCCGACGGTGGACCACATCGGCATCTCTCGCCGGATCGAGAAGGAAGGCGAGCGCCGCCGCCTGCGCGAGATCGTGGACCGCATGCGCCCCGAGGCCACCGGGTTCATCGTCCGCACGGTCGCGGAGAACGTCGAGGCGCCCAAGCTCGAGGCGGACATCCGCTTCCTCATCCAGGTGTGGAACGAGATCATCCGCACGAAGGACAAGGTGGGCGCCCCCGCCCTCCTCCACCCCGACCTCGACCTCATCCTGCGCGCGACGCGCGACCTCTTCACCGCCGACGTGCACAAGCTCGTCATCGACGATCGGGACGAGTATGAGCGCATCCTGCGCTTCGTGAAGGAGCAGGCCCCGCATCTCGAATCCCAGATCGAGTGCTACCAGGGCCAGGAGCCCATCTTCGACGCCTACGGCATCGAGCAGGAGCTGAAGCGCGCCAGCCAGCGCAAGGTGTGGCTGAAGAGCGGCGGCTACATCATCATCGACCAGGCCGAGGCGCTCACCGCCGTGGACGTCAACTCCGGCCGCTACGTCGGCAAGAAGAACCTCGAGGAGACGATCACCAAGATCAACATCGAGGCGGCGAAGGAGATCGTCTACCAGCTACGGCTGCGCAACATCGGTGGCATCATCATCATCGACTTCATCGACATGGACAAACCCCAGAACCGCGACAAGGTCTTCAAGGCCTTGCAGGAGGCGCTGGGACGGGACAAGGCCAAGACCAACGTCCTCAAGATCTCGGAGCTCGGCCTGGTCGAGATGACGCGCAAGCGCGTGCGAGAGTCGGTCACGCGCATGATGAACGAGTCGTGCGGCTACTGCGAGGGCAAGGGTCACGTGAGGTCGAAGGTGACCGTCGCCTACGAGATCTTCCGCGAGATCCGGCGCGACGCCCCCTCGTTCCCCGAGCCGGTGCTGGTGGTGAACTGCAACTCCGAGGTTGCGCGCATCCTGCAGGGCGAGGAGCGCGAGGAGCTGCGCTACCTCATGGATCGCTTCAACAAGACGATCCAGGTGAAGCCTCAGTCGGGCTACCACCAGGAGCAGTTCGACATCTACGGACGCCAGGACCGCGCCGAGAAGGACCGGGGCGACAAGGAGCGAGGCGACAGAGACCGCGGAGAGAAGGAGCGAGGCGAGAAGGACCGGGACGACCGCCGCGGCCGCGGCGGCCAGCGGGGGTCGCGGCAGCAGCAACCGCAGCACACCGAGGGCGCTGGCGCGGCCGTGACGCCACCCGCTCCGTCCGGGGCGGGCGAGGTGTCGCCAGCCGGCAAGGGGCGCTAGGCGGCGGGCAGCCTTGGCTATTCCCCTCGACGTGCGGCGCCTCGCCTGGGCGAGCGCGCGGACGCTCCTCGGCGCGCTGCGCGGGGAGGGCCTGCGCCTGCGCGCCATGGCGCTCACCTACATCTCGCTCTTCGCCCTCGTGCCCGCGCTGGTGGTCGTCTTCTCGGTCGTCCAGGCCTTCACCGGCATGGACGCGCTCTGGCGCGGCATCCACGGGTTCCTCCTCGACAATCTGGCGGTGGGAGCGCGCACGTCCGTCGAGCCGTACCTCGATCGCTTCGTGCGAAACGCGCACGCGACCAGCGCTGGCCTGGTGGGCGGTGCGCTCCTCGTCTTCTCGGCGGTGAGCCTGTTCGGTCACGTCGAGCGCGCCGTGAACGAGATCTGGAAGGTGCGCCGGCCGCGGCCGCTGGCGCAGCGCGTGCTCATCTACTGGGCGGGCCTCACGCTCGGGCCCTTCCTGCTCGCCGGCTCGCTCGCGCTCGGCCATGCCGTCTGGGCCTTCATCCCGGGTGCGACGGCGGGCCAGTTGCTCGCGCGCCTTGCGGCGACGCTCCTCTCCTGCACGCTGTTCGGGGCGCTGTATTTCTTCGTGCCGGCGACGCGCGTCCGGCTGTGCGCAGCAGCCACGGGCGGGCTCGTGGCGGGCATCGCCTGGGAACTGGCGAAGACGCTCTACGCGGTCGCGGTGGCGCGCTTCTTCCGTTACCACGCCATCTACGGCTCGGTGGCTACCATCCCCATCTTCCTCATCTGGCTCTACGTCTCGTGGACTCTGGTGCTCTTTGGTGCGCGCGTCTCGTTCGTGGCGCAGCACGCGCGCGTCCTCCTGAGAGGCCACCCACCCGAGGGGCAGGGAACGCTGCTCGGGCGCGAGCTCCTGGCTGCGCGGGCCATGCTCGTGGTGGCGCTCGCGTACCGAGACCGTCTGGCGCCTCCCGATCCGGGCGACGTGGCGCTCCACATCGAGACGTTCGGGGAGCCCGTGCGCGAAATCCTCGGGACCCTGAGGGCGAAGCGGCTCGTTCTCGAGGTGACTGGCGGCGGCCTCGTGCCCGCGAGACCGCTCGAGGAGATCACGCTCGCCGACGTGCGGCGCGCCAGCTCGGGAGAGGCACCGCCGCTCTCAGGAGACTCCGCGGAAGCGCTCGTCTCCGGGATCCTGGCCGTGGCAGAATGCGCAGCCGCCGAGGCCCTTTCCTCCCGTACCTACGCCGACTTGTGCGCTTTGGTCGCCCCGCGGCAAGCGGTGGCGCTCGAGGAAGCAGCCGGCCAGCCGAGCTAACTGGCGGAGCTCGGAGCTCATCCCGCCCATGCCATTGGATCCCTTGCTGATTTCGGATGATTGGGCTAGGCTTCTCCGAGCCACGACGGCTTTCAGGGTAGGGCCCCCTCGATCGTGCCGGAGCGCCGAATGCTCAAGTCGGACATCATCAACATCCTCGTCGTGAAGCGCGGCGTGACCCAGAAGCAGGCGGAGTCCAGCGTCGAGACCATCTTCGAGTCGATGAAGACTGCCCTCTGCAAAGGGGAAAACATCGAGATACGCGGGGTTGGCGCCTTTCACGTCAAGCACTACGACGGCTACCAGGGCCGCAATCCGAAGACGGGCGAGGTCATTCCCGTGAAGCCCAAGCGGGGCATCCTCTTCCGCACCGGCAAGGAGCTGCGGGATCGGGTGAATCGGCCCGAGGACGAGGTCGATGGGAAGCCGGACGACGAGAGCGGCAACGACAGCGGCGCTCCGCCGGTCGCAGCCGGTGGCGCGGTCTGACGTAGGGCGGGGGCTCGTCCCCCGGCGAACTCCGACGGGTAGAGGCAGGTGCTCGCCCCTCCGTCGCACGCCCGGAAGGCCTTCGGCAAGGGGTCTCAGCCCCGAGCGTGCGTGCTCAAGCCGCCGCGAGCGCCACCTTCCCCACCGGATGCACCGACAGGTTCGCCGGTAGCTCCTCGTACGAGAGCACCGCCAGCCGCGGAAATCGCGGCGCCACCAGCTTGCGCAGCGCGCGACGGACCTCGGCGCTCGTGAGGAGTACCGGGGGGCGGACAGTTTCGCGGAGAGCCAGCGCGCGCTCGATGTCGTCGAGCAGCGCGTGCGCGTCGCGCGGATCGACAGCGGCGCCGCTCCCCGAAAGCGCGTCGCGCAGCATCGCCTCGGCGACGGGATCGAGGATGAGCGCGTCGAGCGCGCCCGCCCCGGCGTGGTCGTGGGCGATGTGGCGCCTGAGCGCCCGGCGG
>MEMX01000087.1:31196-32008 GCA_001768075.1 Anaeromyxobacter sp. RBG_16_69_14
CGAGCTTGGCCCGCGCGCGGCGCCTCCCGCCTCGAGCAGCGCCTCGAGAATATTGCGCAGCGGCCGGACGGAGATGCCCTCCTCGAGGAGCTGGCGCAGCACCTCCGCGAGGACGTGCGCCGGGATCTGTCGCGCCGCCTCGCGGACGAGCGCCGGATGCGATGCCTCGAGCGCGTCGAGGAGCGCCTGGACCTCCTGCACCCCCACGAGCAGGTGGGCGTGTGCGCGAAGCGCGGCCGCCACTCCGGCGCCGACGCGCTCGAGCGGGCCACGCACGGGAGCGAGCGCCCTGGCGCGCCCGGCGTCCGCGGCCGAGATGCGCGCTGCTCTCACGCCGCTGAGCGGCTCGGTCTCGGCGACTGCGTCGATGCCGACGGCGTCGAGCTCGGCCGGCGAGATGAGCGCAAGCGCCTCGGAGGCGGGGGCGCAACCCCCCGCGGCAGGCACCTCGTCGAGGAGGAGGCACCAGGCGCCGGCCGGGAGCTGCGCGGTCCTGACGGCGATCTCCGGGATGGGGATACCCATGTGGTGAGACAGCTCGTCTCGGAGGGCAGGAAGGAGTACGTCCGCGAACGAGGGACCGGCGTTGCCCAGCTGGGCCAGGTCTGGAGCGAGCTCGAGCGCGAGCGGACCCTGCGGGGCCACCGCGCACGGCGCGGCCCCCGGTGCGCAGGTGGTGGGGCGCATCTCTGGCGGACCATGGGCGGTGCGGCCGCGGGCGCGGCGGGCGAGGAGGTACGCGCACGCGGCGGCACTCGCGGCCAGCGCGAGGAAAGGCGCCGCCGGCAGGCCCGGCAGCATCGCCAGCGCGA
>MEMX01000087.1:32092-36715 GCA_001768075.1 Anaeromyxobacter sp. RBG_16_69_14
CTCCTCGGCGGCGACGCGCGTCACGACGACGCCCGCCGCCACCGAGATGAGGAGCGCCGGTATCTGTGCCACCAGCCCGTCGCCGATGGCCAGGAGGGCGAAGCGCCGCGCTGCCACCTCGAGCGGCAAACCCCGCAGGAGGCCGGCCGTGAGCCCACCAACCACGTTGACCAGGACGATCGCGACGCCCGCCACCGCGTCGCCCTTCACGAACTTCAGCGCTCCGTCCATGGCGCCGTAGAGCTGGCCCTCTCGCTCGAGCGCGCGCCGGCGGCGCCGTGCCTCGGCCTGGTCGATGGCGCCGGTGCGCAGGTCGGCGTCGATCGACATCTGCTTGCCTGGCAGCGCGTCGAGGGTGAAGCGGGCCGCCACCTCGGCCACGCGCTCGGCGCCCTTGGACACGACGAGCAGCTGCACCAGGGTGAGGATGGCGAAGACGACCGCGCCCACCACGTAGTTCCCGGCCACCACCACCTGACCGAAAGCCTGGATCACCTGTCCGGCCTCGCCGCGCGCGAGGACGAGCCGGGTGGAGCTCACCTCGATCGCGAGCCGGAAGAGCGTCGTGAAGAGGAGCAGGGTGGGAAAGCTCGCGAAGCGGAGCGCATCACGGGCAAAGAGCGCCACCACCAGCACGGTCGCGGCGAGCGCCAGGTTCGCGGCGATGCAGAGGTCGAGGAGCCAGGGTGGAATCGGCGCCACCAGGAGGCTCACCACTCCGAGGGCGAGCACGGCGAGCGCGAGATCGGACGAGCCCTTGAGGCGAGGCAGCAGGGGATCGAGAGCGCTCACGGCGCTGCCTCCGCCGCCAGGGCGTGAACGTGGACGAGGACCGCCGCGGCCGCCTCGTAGAGCTCCTCGGGGATCTCGTCGCCCACCTCGGCGAGCCGGAAGAGCGCCCTCGCCAGGGCGACGTCGTGGACGACGGGGACGCCCGCCCTGCGCGCCTCCCCGCGCAGCCGTGCGGCGGCCTCGCCCACGCCCTTGGCCACCACCACCGGGGCGTTCTCGTCGTGCTTCGCGTGGTGCAGGGCCACCGCGATGTGGGTGGGGTTCACCACCAGGCAGGTGGCGCGGTGGACCGGTACCGCCGTGGCGAGCGCTCGGTGCAGGCGGCGGCGCTCGGCCTTGAGTCGCGGGTCGCCCTCGTCCTCGCGGCGCTCGCGCACCACCTCCTCCCGCGTCATCATGAGGCCCTTGCGATGCCGGCGCCGGGCGAGCGCGAGGTCGAGGCCGCCGAACGCGGAGAGGAGGGCCGCCAGCGAGAGGGCGACCCGCAGTGCGAGCGCCGAGGTGAGGCGCAGCACGGCAGGGGGATCGAGCCGGGGCGCGGCGGCGACGGCTGGCGCGGCATCGGCGACGACGTTCCACGCGACGAGCAGGACGGCGGCGGCCTTGAGCAGTCCGAGCGCGGTCGCGACGAGGCGCTCCGCCGACGCGAGCCGGGCGAGCCCCTTGCCGAGGTGAAGGCGATCGAGGCGAAAGCGAACCGCGTCGAGCGAGAAGAGGCCCCGCGCCTGGAGCGACCCAGCGACCGCCGCACCGAGAGCCGCGGCCCCGCAGGCCGGGAGCGCGGCGAGGGCGAGGAGGGCGAGGGCGTGAACGAGGGCGGGCCAGGGCTCGGCGCCGGGGCCGACTGCCTCGGCGAGACCCGCGCGCACGCCGGCCGCAAGCGTGCGACCCGTCGACGGAGCGGTGGCGGCGAGCGCGGCCAGGCCAGCCAGGAGCGAAGCTGCGCCGGAGAGCTCGCGCGAGACGGCGATCTCTCCCCGGCGGCGCGCCTCGCGCACGCGCCGCGGCGTTGGCTGTTCGGTCCGGTTTCCGCTCACGGTGGCCTTCCCGAGGCGATACTTCGAAGGAGCCCGGCGGAGAGCGCGACGGCGCTCGTCAGGCGCCCCGCGAGCGCCGCGGCGGGCACGGCCACCGCCAGGAGCCCGAGCGCGGCCCGGGCCGGCTGCGCCGTGGGCGCGATGGACAGTCGCGGCGCAGCGCGCGAAGCGAGCGAGACCGCGAGATCCGCGGCCAGCACACCCGCCGCGGCCGGCGCGCCCAGGGCGAGGGCGCAGGCGAGGAGCTCGGCCGCCCCGCGCAGGCCAGTGTCGAGGAGCATGGACGGGGCTACCACGCCGCCCAGCGGCACCGCTCGGAAGGTCTCGAGGAGGGCCGACACGACGAGGCGGCTGCCGCCGGCGTTCGCCGCGAGGACGACCAGCCACTGGACCAGGAGATCGCCGGTCGCCGACTCGCGCTGTCGGAGCGGAGCCACGTGCAGCTCGGCCAGGGTCGCGCCGCGGAGGGTGTCCACCAGGCGGCCGCCGGCACGGGCAGCCTCGAAGGGAACCGCGGCCAGTAGCCCGAGGGCCGTCCCGAGTGCGAGCTCGCGCGCGGCGGCGCCGAGCAGATCCGCCTCCCCGCCTTCGAACGGCGCGCCGCCGGCCCCCGACCACGCGCAGGCGCCCAGGCCGAATGCGAGCGCGAGCCGGACGAGGGAGGGGACGAGGGGTCCACCCATGAAAGGGCAGAGCAGGGCCGCTGGCAGGAGGCGCAGCCCGTGGAGCGCGGCGGCCGCCGCGCGCGGCGCGAGCGGCTCGAGCCACGGTGCGAGCTGGCTCATGGCGCCGCCCTCGGGATGAGGTCGATGCAGGCGGCTGCGAAGCGCACGACGCGAGCGCCGATCCACGGTCCGGCGAGCCCCAGCGCGACGAAGACGGCGGCGAGCCGTGGCACCACCCCAAGGCTCGGCTCCTGCACCTGCGTGGCAGCCTGGAGGACTCCGGTGACGAGGCCCACCGCGAGCGCGGCGAGGAGTGGAGGAGCGGAGGCGACGAGGACGAGGATCACGGCTTCACGGCCCAGGGCGAGGAGCGTCGATTCCATGGAGTGCGTCCCCTTCGTTGGGCGAACTGTCCGAACCATTGCGGCTGCGCGGGCTCGGGCACGGGCACGGGCTCGGGCTCGATGACGGAGAATGAGGGGATACTTCAGCCGGCCTGCGGAACCAGCGTTCACGCGACGTACCCGAGGACCAGTCCGCGGGCGATGAGCCTGAAGCCGTCCACCGCGACGAAGAGGAGGAGCTTGAAGGGAAGGGCCACGCTCGTCGGCGACAGCTGGGTCAGCCCGAGCGCGAGCAGCACGTTCGCGACGAGGAGGTCCACCACCAGGAAGGGCAGGAAGACCAGGAATCCGATGGTGAAGGCGCGCCGCAGCTCCGAGACGACGAAGGCCGGGGCGAGTACGGCGAAGTCGGAGTCCTTCACCTCGGCGCGCGTGGCGGGGGGGCGGGCCCGTCTCGCCAGGTCCAGGAAGGTCAACCGATCGTCGGTCCGGGCGAAGCGTCCGAGGAAGGCGCGCAGCGGCCCTGCGGCGGCGCTCGCCGCCTCGAGCGTCCTCTCGAGGCCGCCCGCAGGCACGGCGCGTGCGAGCTTCCAGGACTCCTCGCCGACGGGCGACATGACCAGGAGCGTGAGGAGCAGTGCCAGCCCCGTGACGGCGCTCGACGGTGGAATCTGTGGCGCGCCGAGAGCCGACCGCGTCACCGACAGCACGACCACCATCTTGAGGAACGAGGTCAGCATGACGAGACCGATGGGGACGAGGGCGATCCCGCCCAGGAGCACCAGCAGCTCCGCCGGGCGCTCTGCGAGGGCGAGGGAGGGGACCGCGGCGGCGAGCGCGATCACGGGAGGCGCTCCTCGGGCGGGCCGAGCTCCGCGAGCAGCGTGACGCCGGCCGGGCCGTAGCCGACGACGAGCCGGCGCCCCTGCGTGACGAGGACTGCCACGCCCGAGTCCTTGGCCATGGGGTGGCGTTCGAGCACGGACAGCACGCTCTGGCCACCCGAGGCGCCGCGGCCGCGGCGCAGCGCGACGGCAGCGAGCCCGAGGAGCGCCACCACGGCCATGGCGCACAGGGCGCGGCCGGCGAGGTCGCCCCCCGCCGCGACGGCGAGGACGACGAGCGCGGTACCGGCGATGAGCAGCGCCGCGGGTCGGAGCGAGCGAGACGCGAGGAGCGCGGGATGCGACGACCGAGCATCGCCAGCGGCCATGTGAGGGAGGACGCAACGAAGCGATGCGACGAGGCTCGCTCGCCGCGGCGACGGGACCGGTATCTTGGGCGACCCTTTCAAGGCCGCTCCCCGATCTGCGCCAGCCTGACGCCGAGGGCGCCGTCGATCTCGACGAGCTGCCCGCGTGCGATGGCGCGCTCGCCGGCGCGCAGCACGACGGCGCCCTCCATGGCGACGCCAAGTGGCAGCACCGCGTCGGGCTCCAGCCGCGCCAGATCACCCAGCGTGACGCTCACGCGGGCGACCTCAACTGAAAGTGTGATGGGATACGAGGCCTGGGTCTCGGTCATGCTGATCTCCTCGACGTGGAAGCTGGATTCCTCGGCGCGGCCGCGCAGCGCCAGCCCGCCCGGGAGAACCACCTCGGCCTGCGGGACGCCCTCGTCGAGGAGGAGCACGTCGCCGGGCGCGAGCGCTGCAAGCTCCTCCTCCGTGAGCGAGCTCGTGCCCCTGCGGAGCGAAGCGGCGACGCTCAGCGCTGCGAGCGCGCCGTGGAGCTCGACCGCGCCGCCCAGCGCGCCGACCGCGGCTGCGGGAACGAGCAGGCGGCC
>MEMX01000087.1:36755-55297 GCA_001768075.1 Anaeromyxobacter sp. RBG_16_69_14
TGAGCTCGAGGGCGACGGCGAGCGCGTCGGAGGCGACCTCTCCTGCGGTGGTCAGGCGGGGCACGAGCGCGTCCAGCCGGGGCGAGCGCGCGGCGTCGATCGCCACCAGGGCGATGAGGTCGAACACGCTCCGCTCGACCTCGCTGGGGGTGAGCGCTGCCGGCGTGTGCGGAGAGCCGCCGGCGAGTCGCTCCACGGTACGTGCGAGGAGCCGAACGTCAACCTCCAGTGCGCCGGCCGCCGGCAGCGCCTCCAGGGAGAAGGCGACGCGCGCCGTACCGAGCTCGCGCACCGCCGACGCGGGCAGGGGCCGCCCAGCGATCTCGACCTTGGTGCCGAGCAGCTCGGAGAGCGCGCTCGACGCCGATTCGGCCGCGCGCCGTCCGGCCTCTCGCGCACCGGGCGTCAGGGCGGCGAAGCCGCGTGAGAGGACGGGAAGGACGAAGGGCAGCGCCATGATCGGAGCCTGCGGTTTCATGGATCGCGCCAGGTTGGGCGGCCGGGATCTGGTCGGGATTCCGCGGGGCTATCCCGGTGCGCTCCGCGCGGCCGGCCTTCGGCGTGGACCGTGGTCCGTGGCGCGGACGCGCAGGGCGAGGGTCTCGCGCGCGAGACGGCGCAACAGGGGGTGTTGCGGCTCGAGTCGGTCGGCTGAGGCTGCGGGCATGGCCGGGGCGAGCGCGGCGGCAAGGGCGTCGAGGCGTTCCTGGCGCGGCCTGCGCGCGAGCGCCGCGGCCATTGCCGCAGCGTCTTTCGACATCGACCTCGACACGAATCCGAGAAGGCGCTCGGCCCGGTCGGGAGCGAAGGTGGCGGCGAGCGCCGTGAGGCGGCGAAGGGCGGGGCTCACGGGGCGCGCCGGACGAAGCGACCCAGGAAGCGCCGTAGATCGAGGTGACTGCTCGCGAGTGCGAGCGAAGGCAGGGCGAGCGCGAGGGACGCGGCCACTCCCGCGAGCGTGAGCAGCACGCTGCGCCGTCTGGCTGGCGCGCCGCCGTCCGGAGTGCGCGCCGCCGGGGCGGCCTCCGCGACGACCACCGAGACGGCGGTGGCGTCGAGCCCGGCCACCGCCCCCGCGACGAGGGACTGGATGCCGGGCGCGAGCGGTTCCAGGCGAGAGCGCGCCCCTGGCCGCACCTTCACCAGCACCGCGGCGCGCGGCGTGGTCACCGGCTCGGGCCGGAGCGAGTCCGCGGGAGGTAGCGCGAGGTGTACGCGCGCCTCGACGACGCCGTCGATCGCCTCCACGCTGCGGGCGAGCTCGCCGGAGAGCGCATGCAGATAGAGCGCCCGCTCCTCGGCAGGGGTCGGGACGATGCTGCCCTTGCCGAAGATCTCTCCAAAGCCAGGCGGGCGTGGCCGCGGTAGCTCCCGCTCCGCGAGGAGCCGCTGGGCGCGAGGTGCTTCGGAGCTGGCCACCTCGACGCGCCAGGTGGCCTCGCTGCCTTCCTCGCGCCGCTTCTCGGCGCGCATGCCGTCCTCGTCGAGCGCGACCAGCACCTGGTTCGCCTGCGATTCCTCGAGGCCGTGGACGATCTCCTCCTGGCTGCAGGCGGTGAGGGCCAGGAGGGCGAGAGAGGCGAGGAGCGCCACCGTCGGAGTCGGCGCGGTCGACGGTCTCGTCCCCGCCGAGCGATGTAGGGCGGGGGCTCGTCCCCCGCCTGGCGAGGGGATCGGGGGCGATCGACACGGCATGGCGAGCGCAAATCTCCTGACTGGTCAAACCTGCGTGTTCACCGCCTGCTTGACGGACTGGGCCCCTTGCTCGACCACCTTCGACGCGACCTCGAGTGTCTGCGAGTACCGATAGGCGTCCGCTTGCAAGGCGAGCAGCTCCGAGGCGGTGAAGGTCCGGCCGCGCCGGGCCGCGGCCAGCACGGTGTCCAGGCGCAGGCGCGCGCTCTCGAGCGCCTCGAGCGTCGCGTGCGCGGGGCCCGGCGGCTTCGCCGGGGGAGGTGGCGCGGGCGCCTTTGCCCGGAGTGCGGCGCCGAAGCTCGTCTTCGGCGTCGCCGCGGCGACCGCGGAGGCGGCGGGCGGTACTGGTGCGCCGACCGGGGCGATGGGCATGGAGAGCTCGCTCAGTGGATGTTGTTGATCGCTGCCTTGGCGCTGTCGTGCTTCACCTTCATGACGTTCGAGAGCGAGGTGAACTCGCGGCTCTCCTTCTGCATCGCCTCCTGCAGCTGCAGGTACTGGAGGTTCGAGCTCTGCGCCTCCTGCTGCAGCGCCCGGGTGGCCTCGACGATGTCTCCTCCCCCTGCCGCCCCGCCGCCCACGCCGGGGCCGAGGGCGGGCCGCGTCGCCGTTCGCAGCGCGCCTGCGAGGACGGCGCCCCCGGGCAGGAAGGGGGCGGCCAAGGCAACCGACCCTGCGATGCCGGTCGCGACCTCACCGGCGGCGGTCTTGAGCGCCGCGCCGAAGCGGCCCGGCTCGGCCTTGCGTTCGGTGGACGGCGCGACGAGGAGGGTACCGATACGTTCCATGGAGAGGCTCCTTTTCGCTGCAGGGAGAGCAAGGGCCGTGCCTCCGTCGAGCGCGCTCGATCCAGAGGCAGCTCCGCGTTCACCGCGTCCGCGGCCCGGCCGCATGGTCCGCGCCGCGGCTGCAGGGCAGCGCCCGTGCTAGCGTGGGCCCGTGTCAGGCACCGGCCGCACCGATCAGCTCCGCCGACTCTCGGATGCCATCCTGGCGGCGCAGCGTCCCATCAGGATCCTGAAGGCCATCAACTGGGATGCGGCCGTCCACGAGCGCTTCTTCCGGCACGGCGCGAAGGAGCTGCCGCGCCCCGAGTACCTGCCGCTCGGTTTCGACCCCGCCGACAAGGTGAAGGAGCTGCGCGACCTCAAGCGGCAGATCCGGGGCAAGAACCCGGTGGAGGCGCTCCTGCGGGAGAAATGCGACGAGTTCGTCCTCGTCACGCGCATGCTGGCCGCCCGAGGCACGCGGCGCTTCTACGAGGTGTCGCGCCTGGTCTTCGGCGATCCGCGCGATCGCTTTCCGGACAACCCCGCCGACAACCTGGCCATCGCGCGGCTCTGGGCGGCCCGGCCGCGCGCCCGCGACGAGGACGCGACGATCGCGGCCGAGGAAGCGGTGCGCCAGATACACGAGCTGTGCGCGCCCTACCTCGGCGGCAAGGTGAGGGTCATCGTGCGCTCGCGCCTCACCGCCAACGCGGCGGCGGGCGCGACGCGCGTCACGTTGAAGAAGGGAGCCATGTTCACACGACGTCAAGTATGCGCACTGGCGCATCACGAGGGCCTCTGGCACGTCCTCACGTCGATGAACGGCTTCGCCCAGCCGGTCCTCACCGTGCTGGGCGTCGGGTTCCCGCGCCACGCCGAGTCGCAGGAGGGCGCCGGGATCGTCTCGGAGTTCCTCACCGGACACATCACCGACGAGCGTTACATCGAGCTGGGCGAGCGCACCATCGCCGTGGACATGGCGGCGCGGGGCGCCGACTACCTCGAGGTGTACCGCTACCTGCTCTCACGCTTCCAGCCCCGGAAGGCGGCGCAGATGTGCGAGCGCGTCTTCCGCGGCGGCGTGGTCGAGGGAGGGGCTCCCTTCACCAAGGACGCTGCCTACCAGCGGGGCTACTGCCGAACCTTCAACTTCCTGCGCGCGGCGCTGGAGGGCCGCGACCTCGACGTGGTGCGCGCGTTCCTCGCCGGCAAGATGAGCGTGGACGAGGCCGAGCTGGTGCGCGACCTCGTCGAGGAGGGCATCTGTGCCGGGCCGGTGCACCTCCCGGCCTGGTTCGACGACATCGATCGGCTGAACGCCGTCATCACGCACTCCGTGACGATGAACCGCTTCAGCTTGCCCTCCATCAGCCGCTACTACGCGCGGCGCCGTCAGCGGAGGAAGGTCGCGGCGCCCGAGGCGCTCCTGCACGGCGATGACCTCGAGGGCGACGCGGTGCCACCCGCCGGCGAAGAGGGCGACGAGTAGGGCGGGCCCGGAGTCAGCTCACCGCCGCTCCGAAGAGCCTCCCCACCCCGTAGGTGATGGCCGCCGCCACCGCCGCGAGCCCCACCATGCGGGCCGCCGAGCGCACTGGGCTCGTGCCCGAGAGGAAGCCCACGAGCGCGCCCACGCCGCACAGGACGAGCCCGGCGAGCCCTGACGAGAGGAGCGCCGCCGAGGCGCCGCGCAGAAAGAGGAAGGGCAGCACCGGCACCAGCGCTCCCAAGGCGAACATGACGAACGAGGAGACGGCGGCCTCGACGGGCGAGCCGAGGTCGTCCGGATCGAGGCCGAGCTCCTCGCGGACCAGCGTGTCGAGCGCCTGCTCCGGGTTCTTCAGGATCTCGGTGGCGGTGCGGCTCGCCTGCTCGGTGGAGAGCCCCTTCTGCTTGAAGATGAGGGCGAGCTCTGCTGCTTCCTCCTCGGGAGCCTCCTCCACCTCGCGGCGCTCCATCGCCACCTGTCTGGCGAGGATGTCTCGCTGACTCGCGACGGAGGTGTACTCGCCGGCCGCCATGGACGACGCACCCGCGATCAGGCCGGCGAAGCCAGTGACGAGGATGGTGCGGGGGTCCTGCACCGCGCCTGCCACTCCCAGCACGAGCGACAGGTTGGAGACGAGGCCGTCGTTCATGCCGAAGACGGCGGCGCGGATGGCGCCGCCCCGGCCGCCGCGGTGCCAGCGCTCGCGCTGCGCGATGAGGGCGCGGGCGCCCTGCGGCTGACCGCGCCCCATGCCGGCCAGGACGGTGTGGTGCGCGCGCTCCTCGTCCGCGAGCGCGGGCGCCTCCGCCTCGCTCCCTTGCTGCAAGTATTTCTCGGCGTCGTTGCCTTCGTTCTCGAGGACGAGCGGCAGGACCGCGGCGGTGCCGAGGCGGCGCGCCAGCCAGATGAGGACGCGGATGCGCGAGGACGGCCGCTCGGGCGGGAGCGCCGCGCCTGCCTTCTCGAGCTTGCGGGCCCAGATCTCGGCGTGGCGTCGCTCCGCCGAGGCGAGCTCGCGGTAGGCACGGGCGCGCTCGGGGTCACGCTCCACCTTGGCGAGCCCCTCGTAGAGCGCGGCGCCATCGCGCTCGTCCATGAGGTTCTGGAACCAGAGGTCCGTTCGAGGTTGCATGCCGTGGACGATAGCAGGCCGCTGCCCCTGTTGGATGGCGCGCGTGCGGTCGCGGAGCGAGGAAAGCGCTCTCGCCTCGCCAGGCGTTTCTGGCTATAAACATGAGCTTCCACGGAGCCTGATACCCTTGAAGACCCTGAATACCACCGATCCTGGCTTCGCGGAGGCGTGGGCAAAGCTGTGCGGCCGCGGCTCGGAGGAGGACGAGGGGCCCGTCCGCGAGGCCGCCTCCCGTATCGTCGCCGAGGTGCGCGCTCGGGGTGACGCCGCGCTTCTCGAGCTGACCGAGCGCCTCGACGGCTGGAGACCGGCCGGCGTCGCGGCGCTGGTGCTCGACGGGGCCGACTTCCGGGCAGCGTTCGCAAAGCTGCCCGTCGCCGCCCGCAGGGCTCTCAAGCTCGCGGCCGATCGCATCGCCGCCTTCCACCGCCGCGAGCACGACGCCGAGGTGCCACCCTTCCGCGACCGCTCCGGCGCGTGGCTCGGCCAGGTCACTCGTCCCCTGAAGCGCGTCGGCCTCTACGCCCCTGGCGGCACGGCGCGGTATCCCTCGACCGTCCTCATGACGGCCATCCCGGCCAGGGTCGCCGGCGTGGCCGAGATCGTCGCTTGCTCCCCCGCTATCCGCGGCACGGGCGAAATGGATCTCTGGACGCTCGGCGCCTGCCACGTGGCAGGGGTCGCGCGGCTCTTCAAGATCGGCGGTGCGCAGGCGGTGGGCGCCCTCGCCTACGGGACGGCCACGGTGCCGGCCGTGGACAAGATCTGCGGGCCGGGCAACGCCTATGTCGCCGCGGCGAAGCGCATCGTCTTCGGCCAGGTGGACATCGACATGATCGCCGGGCCGACCGAGGTGGTGGTGGTCGCAGGGCCCAGGGCCGACCCGGCCGAGGCGGCGGCCGACCTGCTCGCCCAGGCCGAGCACGACGTGCGCGCGGTGCCGGTCCTCATCACGCCGTCCGCCCGGGTGGCCCAGGCGGTGGAGGTGGAGGTCCTGCGTCAGCTCGCCGACCTTCCGCGGCGCGAGATCGCCGCGCGCTCGATCGAGGAGCGCGGCGCTCTCGTCGTCACCAAGGACGTGGCGGAAGCGGTCCGTCTCGCCGACGAGTTCGCGCCCGAGCACCTCGCGCTGCTCCTCCCCGACGCCGCGAGGTGGGTGAAGCGGATCTCCAGCGCCGGCGCCATCTTCGTGGGGACGCACACCCCCGAAGCCGTGGGCGACTACGTCGCGGGGCCGAGCCACGTGCTGCCGACGGCGGGCACCGCGCGCTTCGCGTCCCCGCTCTCCGTCGCCACCTTCCGCCGCCGCATGAGCGTGCTCGATCTCTCGAAGTCAGCGCTGGCGGCGGTGGCCCCGGCCGTCGAGGCGCTCGCGGCCGCCGAGGGCTTCGAGGCGCATGCGCGCGCGGTGAGGATCCGGCTCACCGGTTCCGTCGCGCCGGAGCGCGGCGTGGCCAAGGAGGGGCGTCCTCCGCCGGTCGCGCCTGGCGGCGCAAAGCGCGCCAAGCCGAAGCATTCCCGGGCCGCGCGCCGGGGCCTCGGTCGGAAGGCCCGCCGATGAGCTGGAAGGATCACTTGCGCGAGTCGGTGTGGGGGCTCTCAGTCTACAGGCCCTTCGACTACGCGTCCGCCCCGGCCGACCTCGTCCGCCTCGACGCGAACGAGTCGCCCTATCCGTTCGAGCGCGAGGATCTGGAGGCGTTCCAGGACGAGATCGCGAAGCTCACTTTCCAGCGCTACCCCGAGGTGAGCGGCCGGCCGCTGCGCGAGGCGCTGGCGCGCCGGTGGAACGTGGAGCCGGACGAGGTCCTGGTCGGCAACGGCTCCGACGAGATCATCGCCATCCTCATGACTGCCTTCGGTGGCGGGAGGGACGGCGCGCCTGCCGCGGTGCTCTACCCGACGCCCACCTTCGGTGAGTTCGAGGCCATCGCGCTCGCGCACGGCGCGAGGCCGCTGCCGGTGCCGCTCGACGGGAGCTTCCAGCTCGACGAGCTCCGGCTCGCCGAGACCATCCGGCGCGAGCGTCCGGTGCTCGCCTTCTTCGCGTCGCCCAACAACCCCACCGGCAACCGCTTCGACGTGGGGACGATGGAGCGGCTGGCGCGCCAGATGGACGCGGTGCTGGTGGCCGACGAGGCCTATGCCGACTTCGGCGGCGCCACCATGGTCCCGCTGGTGGGCAAGGTGCCCGGCCTGGTCGTGATGCGCTCGCTCTCCAAGATCGGCCTCGCGGGCATGCGCCTGGGCGCGCTGGTCGCGCCGAGCGAACTCCTGGCCGAGGTCGACAAGGTGCGGTTGCCCTACAACGTGAGCGCGGTCACCATGGCGCTCGCCTGCGCCGCGCTGGCGCACCCGGAGCGGCTCGACGCGCGCATCCGGCGCGTGGCCGATCGCCGGCGAGATCTGGAAACGGGGTTGCGCCAGATCCCGGGCCTGACGGTCTTCCCCAGCGACGCCAACTTCGTCCTCGTGCGCACGCCGGGTGACGCGAAGCGGGTGTTCGACCGCCTGCTGGAGCGCGGCGTGCTCGTGCGCAACCTATCCCGCCCGGGGCCACTCGAGCGGTGCCTCCGCATCACCGCCGGGACCCCGGAGGAGAACGAGACGTGTCTGCGAGCCCTGCGCGCCGCCCTTCAGTGAAGCCTCGAGCCGGGAGAGTGGCCCGGAAGACCCGCGAGACCGACGTGGCGCTCTCGCTGCGCCTCGCTCCCGGGCCCGCCGTCATCTCGACCGGCGTGCCCTTCTTCGACCACATGCTGGAGCAGCTCGGAAAGCACGGCGGGATGGCGCTCGAGGTGAAGGCCAGGGGGGATCTGGAGGTCGATGCGCACCACACGGTGGAGGACGTCGGGATCTCGCTCGGCGAGGCGCTCCGTCAGGCGCTCTCGGACAAGACGGGCCTCGCCCGCTACGGCCACGCCATCGTGCCGCTCGACGAGGCGCTCGTCGAGGCCGTGGTGGATCTCTCCGGACGCCCGCACCTCACCTGGAACGCCGATCTACCCTCGGGCAAGAAGTTCATCGGCACCTACGACGTCGATCTCACGCGCGACTTCTTCCAGGCCCTGGTGAACCACGCCGCCCTCTGCTTGCACGTGAACGTCCGCTACGGGCGCAACCTGCACCACATCGTGGAGGCCATCTTCAAAGCCTCGGCGCGTGCGCTGCGCGCCGCAACTGCCTTGGAGGGGACCGGGTTGCCCTCCACCAAGGGGGTCCTGTGAGCTCGGGCTGCACGGAGCGCATCCGATGATCGCCCTCGTCGACTACGGCGCCGGGAACTTGCGCTCGGTCGAGAACGCCCTTCGCGCCGTGGGCGCCGAGGTGCAGGTCACGCACGATCCGGGTGTGGTGAGCCGCGCCGAGCGGATCGTGGTGCCGGGGCAGGGCTCGATGAAGGCGTGCACCGACGCGATGCTCGCCTCGGGATGCGCGGAGGCGCTCGTCGGGGCCATCGGCCGCGGCGCACGGGTGCTCGGTATCTGCGTCGGCCTGCAGATGCTCTTCGAGGAGGGAGAGGAGCACGGGGGCGCGAAGGGGCTCGGGCTCATCCCCGGCACGATCGCGAAGCTGCCCGACACGGTGAAGCTGCCGCACATCGGCTGGAGCCAGGTTCGGGCCGCGCCGGGCTGTCACCCGCTCTTCGGCCCGCTCGACGGGCAGTACGTCTACTTCGCGCACTCGTTCGCGGCGCCCGCCGACGCTCGGGGGGTGGCGCTCCTCGCCGAGCACGGGCGGCCCTACTGCGCCGCGCTCGCCGACGGGAACGTCTTTGCGGTGCAGTTCCACCCGGAGAAGAGCCAGAAGGTCGGGCTCGCTTTTCTGGAGGCGTTCGTCAGAATTTGACCCCTCACCCCGACCCCGTCCCCTTCCAGTGAGAGGGAGGCGAGTGAAAGGGAGCATGCTCGTCATCCCCGCAATCGACCTCATGGACGGCAAGGTCGTCCGCCTGAAGAAGGGCGACTTCGCCACGCAGACCGTCTACTCCGCCAATCCGGCCGAGGTGGCCGCGCGTTTCCGCGACGCTGGCGCCGAGCGAATCCACGTGGTGGACCTCGACGGCGCGCGCGCCGGGCGGCCGGCTAACCTCGACGCGATCCGCGCCATCGCGGCGCAGGGCGTGCCCATCGAGGTGGGGGGCGGGTTGCGCGTCCTCTCCGACGTGGAGCGCGTGTTCGGGCTCGGCGCCGCCTTTGCCGTGCTCGGCACCGCCGCCGTGGAACGCCTCGACCTCGTGCGCGAGGCCTGCTCGCGGTACCCGGAACGGATCGTCTGCGGCATCGACGCCAAGGGCGGAGAGGTGGCTGTCTCCGGGTGGGAGCAAGGGACGGGGTTGCCGGTGGTCGAGGTGGCGAGGCGGGTGAAGGTGGCCGGCGTCCGTCTCGTGGAGTACACCGACGTCGCGCGGGACGGCATGTTCACCGGCGTGGACGCCGAGGGCGCGGCCAGGCTGGCGCGCGAGGCCGGCGTGGACGTGGTTGCCTCGGGCGGGGTTGCCTCGCTCGACGACGTGCGCGCTTGCAGGGCCGCCGGAGTCTTCGGCGTCATCGTGGGCAAGGCCGTGTACGAGAAGAGGATCGATCTGGCGGAAGCGATCCTCCTGACGAAGGAGCGCATCGCCGATCCGGGCTCGGGCACGGGCTTGGGCTCGACGAGGAAATGCGGAGAATAGCAGAAGGGGCGTCTCATGCCGGCGAAGCGCATCATCCCCTGCCTCGACGTGAAGAACGGGCGCGTGGTGAAGGGCATCCACTTCGAGAACCTGCGCGACGCGGGCGATCCGGTGGAGGCGGCCTCGCGTTACGACGCGCAGGGTGCGGACGAGGTGACCTACCTCGACATCGCGGCGACGCAGGAGAACCGCGGGACCCTCATCTCGCTCGTCGAGCGTACCGCTGCCTGTGTCTTCGCTCCGCTCACGGTCGGTGGCGGCGTGCGGAGCGAGGCGGAGATGATCGCGCTCCTGCGCGCCGGGGCCGACAAGGTGAGCGTCAACTCGGCCGCGGTGAAGGATCCCCATCTGGTGGATCGCCTCTCCGCCGTCGCCGGCGCGCAGGCGCTCGTGATCGCCATCGACGTGAAGCGCCGCCCGGGTACCTCCCCGCTGGAATGGGAGGTCTACGTGGCGGGGGGCACCCGGCCGACCGGCCTCGAGGGCGTGGCCTGGGCCGCGGAGGTGGCGCGGCGCGGGGCGGGTGAGCTCCTCCTCACCAGCATGGACAGGGACGGCACGCGCGCGGGTTACGACCTCGAGCTGCTCGAGAAGGTGTGCTCGGCGGTGTCCATCCCGGTCATCGCCTCGGGCGGCGTCGGCACGCTCGAGCACCTGGCCGAGGGGCTCCGCCATGCCGACGCGGCGCTGGCTGCCAGCATCTTCCACGATGGGCAGTACACGGTTCAGCAGGCAAAGGCATACTTACGCGAGCGCGGCATCGAGGTGAGGCCGTGACATCGACCGGGCATGCGTGAATAGCTTGCACGGACGGCGATGGTGGCACGCGCGGTGAGGTCCGGAGGGTTGACCATGGCAGACGAGCGCTTTCTAGCCCAACTGTGGGCCGTCATCGAGTCGCGCAAGGCCGCCGAGTCGGGAGGGGAGAGCTACACCCGCAAGCTCCTCGCCGACCCACCCAAAATACGCAGGAAGATCGCGGAGGAAGCCTACGAAGTCAACGAGGCCCACCAGGCGCTCATGGGCGGAAAGGACTCGCAGGACCACCTCGCCCACGAGGCGGCGGACCTCCTTTACCACCTGTTCGTGCTCCTCGCCTCGGCCGACGTGACCCCTTCTTCGGTCTACGCCATCCTGGAGCGGCGCCACGCCCACGCGATTGCAGCTCAGAGAGGCGGAGGAGCTGGGGCGAGCAAAACCCCTTGACAACGAAACGGTTTTTCTCTACAAGCCGCCTTTCAACTACTGAACAGGCCGGGCGGGTCGCCGTCCGGCTTGTTGCCTTTTGAGAATCATCCTTCCCGGGGAACGACGAATGACGGGTGTGCGAGTCAAGGACGGCGAGTCGTTCGAGAACGCCATGAAGCGCTTCAAGAAGCAGTGCGAAAAGGCGGGCATCCTCTCGGAGATTCGCAAGCGCGAGCACTACGAGAAGCCCAGTGTGAAGCGCAAGAAGAAGGCCCTTGCCGCCAAGAAGCGTGCGCTGAAGAAGATGCGGAAGGGCTTCTAGAGGGTGGGACGAACCGGACGCAGCTGTTGACTGCGCGTGCTGGTGGCTTGCGGGCGGGGTGCAGCCCCCGCTGAGATGACATGGCGCTCAAGGAGCAGCTCGACGCGGACCTCAAGGCCGCGATGAAGGACAAGGACCAGCTCAAGCTGAGCGTGGTTCGAATGTTGAAGAGCGCCATCAAGTACCGCGAGATCGAGCTGATGAAGAGCCTCGACGACGCGGGGGTTCAGTCGGTCATCCACTCCGAGATCAAGCGCCACCGCGACTCGGTGGAGCAGTACCGGGGCGGCCACCGCGAGGATCTAGCATCGAAGGAGGAGGCGGAGATCGCCATCCTCCAGCTGTATCAGCCGGCCCAGCTCTCGCCCGAGGAACTCGCGAGGATCGTCGACGGTGTCATTGCGCGCGTCGGCGCCCAGGGTCCGAAGGATATGGGAAAGGTGATGAAGGCGCTCCTCCCCGAGGTGCAGGGCAAGGCGGAGGGGAAGGCTGTGAGCGAGCTCGTGAAGTCGAAGCTCGGCGGGTAGGGCGGGGCTCGTCTTCGCTGCGCAGACGGCTGCGCAGACGGAGGTAGTGTGGGGGCTAGTCCCCCCCGCGAGGTAGAGGTAGGGCGGGGGCTTGTCCCCCGCCGCTGTGATAGCGCGAGGAGCCCGTTGATCCCGGAAGCGATCATCGACGAGATCCGGGGACGCATCGACATCGTGGCGGTGATCGGCCGCCACATGGAGCTCAAGAGATCGGGCCGGACGTGGAGCGGTTGCTGTGTCTTCCACGGGGAGCGGACCCCGAGCTTTCACGTCTACCCGGAGGACAAGCACTTCAAGTGCTATGGCTGCGGGGAGTACGGTGACGTTTTCACGTTCCTGCAGAAGCTGCAGGGCAAGGAGTTTCCCGAGATCGTGCGAGCGCTGGCCTTGGAGGTCGGGGTAGCCATCCCCGAGCGCGAGGAAGACTCGGCCGAGCAGCGTCGGCGGCGGGAGGAACGGACCGAGGTCCTCGCGGCCTGCGACGCCGCGGCCCGCTACTTCGCCGCTCGTCTGGCGAGCCGGTTCGGCGAGGAAGGGCGGTCGTATCTGGCGTCGCGCCGCTTCAGCGACGAGACGGCGAAGCTGTTCCAGCTCGGGGTCGCCTCGAACGAGTGGGACGACCTGACCGAGCGACTCGCGAAGAAGAGCATCTCCACCGCTGCGCTGGAGAAGGCGGGTCTCGTTGCGCGCCGCGACGACGGCCGCCCGTACGACCGTTTCCGCGGCCGGCTCATGTTCCCCATCGCAGGAATGGACGGCGGGGTCATCGGCTTCGGCGGGCGTGTGCTGCCGGGAGCGCCCGAGAAGCTCGCCAAGTACATCAACAGCTCCGAGTCGATCCTCTACAAGAAGAGCCGCGTCCTCTACGGCCTCGACCTCGCGCGCGAGCACATCCGGCGCGCGCGATCGGCGGTCATGGTCGAAGGATACTTCGACGTGATCGGGCTCCACCAGGTGGGCGTCAAGAACGCCGTCGCGGTGTGCGGGACCGCGCTCACGCCCGAGCACGTGGAGCTCTTGCGGCGGATCGACTGTCGCACGCTCACCCTTCTGTTCGACGGCGACGCGGCGGGAGTGGCGGCGGCCACCAAGGCCGCGACGGCGCTGCTCCCCTCCGGCATCATGGGGAAGGTCGCGCTGCTCCCGCGCGATGCCGGCAAGACCGATCCCGACGAGTTTGCGCGGACGCAGGGGACAGCCGCGGTGGAAGAGCTGATCTCGTCGGCCGTCGCGCTCACGGACTACCTCATCGACCGCGCCATCGCGGACCACTGTGGCCCGTCGCCCAAGGACAGCTCGTTCGAGCAACGGGTGAAGGCCTTCGACCAGCTCAGGCCGCTGCTCGGCGCCGTTCCGGATGGGATGTCGAAGTCGGTCTTCGAGGAGCGCGTCGCCAAGCGGATCGACCTGAACCTCGCCGCGCTCTCGGATGAGCTTGGGACCGCCAGGCGCATGGTCGCGAACCCCGGACCGCGCGCGGCTCCGGTAAAGACCCAGATGCGAGTCACCCATGGAAGCAAGGCGCTGGACGCGCTCGGGCTACTCGCCTCGTTCCCGGTGCTGGTCGAGGTCGCGCTGGAGGAGCACTTCCTCGACCTCTACACGGGCCTTCCGCTGGAACCGGTCGCCCGGCACCTGGCGAACGGCACGCTGGAGGGCGACCAGGTGATCGAGCACCTGGAGCCTCTGCTGCCTGCCGGGGCGCTGAGTCGCGTCAAGAAGCTGCTCGCGGAAGCGCGGCCCGAACCCGAAGCCGCGGAACGCGAGTTCAGGAAGGCGATGGTCGAAGCGAAGATCGAACAGCTCGGCCAGGAGATCGACCGCCTGAATGCCGAGGTCGTCCTCGCCGGACGGCCGATTCCCGACGACCTCTGCAGGGCCATGCTCGTGGCAACTCGTCGCCGCGCCGATCTGGAAAAGCGGCGCGATGGACGGAGGCCCGGATGAAAGGCACGCTGCAAAGGATTCTCAGTAAGTTCGGCGGGCTCGGTCACCGTCGAGAAGTTAAGCAAGGAGACCGGGCCTCGGAGCCCAGGGAGCACCTGCCCATGACGACGTCGAAGTCCCACGCCGCCAAGAAGACGCACAAGAAGGTGCGACCGGCCAAGGCCCGGCACGACCGCTCCGAGAGGGAGCGCGCCGTCTCCGTCAAGGGGGCGAAGGGCACGCGGGCGGCGCGCGAGGCGAAGGTGCCCGAGAAGAAACACGAGAAACACGAGAAGAACGAGAAGCACGAAAAACACGAAAAACACCCCGCGCCGACCAGGCACCACGCCGAGGCGCCGCGGGAGAAGTCCGAGAAGAAGCAGAAGCGACCGCTCCACGTCGAGGCCAAGGACCCGGAGGTGAAGCACGCCAAGGCGAGGGCCAGCGGCGGCGAGAAGGCCGAGGAGAGGCGCGCCAGGAAGGGCCAGCGCGCGGACGCCGAGGATCGCAAGGACGGCAAGGACGGCAAGGACGGCAAGGACGGCGAGGCCGAGTCCGAGGAGGCCGACGCGGTCAAGGCGAAGACGGACGAGGACGAGGACGAGGACGACGACGGCATCGGCGAGGGGGACATCGCCGAGCGCACCGAGGTGAAGGCGCTCATGGAGCGCGGCCGCGACAAGGGCTTCCTCACCTACGACGAGGTGAACGACGCGCTGCCGGCCGACATCGTCTCGTCGGAGCAGATCGACGACGTCATGTCGATGTTCGGCGACCACGACATCGAGGTGGTCGACGACGCGAAGAAGATGAAGCTCCCCGACAAGCCGCCGCCCGAGCCCGAGGTGGCCAAGGAGGAGGAGCCGGAGGAGAAGGAGGAGGAGGACGCTGGGTACGGGAAGTCCAACGACCCGGTGCGCATGTACCTCCGCAAGATGGGGTCGGTCTCCCTGCTCACCCGCGAGGGTGAGGTCGAGATCGCGAAGCGCATCGAAGAGGGTGAGAAGGAAATCCTCGCCTCCGTGCTCGCGTCCTCCATCGCCATCAAGGAGATCCTCGACCTGGGCGAGCGACTGCGGAAGGGCAAGATCCGCGTCCGCGAGATCGTGAAGGACGCGGGCGACGAGACGTCGGGCGAGGAGCCGGAGGAGGCCGAAGAGACCGAGGTCGAGGTGGCCGAGGCCGTGCCGGAGGGACCGGTCGAAGCCGGCGAGGCCCCCGCCCCGAAGCTCCCGCGCGAGGAGGAGAAGAAGGTCGAGCACGTGCTGAAGCACATCGACCGGATTCGCAAGCTCGAGCGCGACGTCGCGAAGGTCAAGGAGACGCTGGCCTCGAAGAAGTTGTCCGACGTGAAGCGCAAGGAGCTGAAGGCCGACATCAAGGCCGTCGAGATGCAGATGGTGGAGCATCTCGAGGCCATCCAGCTCAACAAGAAGCAGATCGACCGGATCGTCTCGAAGCTGAAGGGCCTCATCAAGCGCGTGGAGGAAGCGGAGCACGAACTCGTCGATTGCGAGCGGCGCGTCGATGTGCCGGTCAAGGAGCTGAAGCGCCTGCTCCGCGACGCCCGCGCCGACGAGGGCGAGAAGAAGAAGCTCGCAAAGAAGCTGCACCTCTCCGCCGAGGAGCTGGAGGACGTCGATCGAGTAGTGCGCACCGCCATCCGCAAGATCATGCGGGTGCAGGAGGAGGCGCTCCTGCCGGTGGAGGACCTCCGCCGCACCTACCGGGCCATCGCGGAGGGCGAGCGGAAGTCGGAGCACGCCAAGACCGAGCTGGTCGAGGCGAACCTGCGCCTCGTCGTCTCCATCGCGAAGAAGTACACCAACCGCGGCTTGCAGTTCCTCGACCTCATCCAGGAGGGGAACATCGGCCTCATGAAGGCCGTCGACAAGTTCGAGTACAAGCGCGGCTACAAGTTCTCGACCTATGCCACCTGGTGGATTCGTCAGGCGATCACGCGCGCCATCGCCGACCAGGCGCGGACCATCCGCATCCCGGTCCACATGATCGAGACCATCAACAAGCTCATCCGCACGAGCCGCTACCTGGTGCAGGAGCTCGGCCGCGAGCCGACCCCGGAGGAGATCGCGGAGAAGATGGAGCTTCCCCTCGACAAGGTGCGCAAGGTCCTCAAGATCGCGAAGGAGCCCATTTCCCTCGAGACGCCCATCGGCGAGGAGGAGGACAGCCACCTCGGCGACTTCATCGAGGACAAGGCGATCGTGAGCCCGTCCGACGCGGTCATCAACATGAACCTGGCCGAACAGACGCGGAAGGTGCTCGCCACGCTGACGCCGCGCGAGGAGAAGGTGCTCCGCATGCGATTCGGCATCGGCGAGAAGTCCGACCACACGCTAGAGGAAGTTGGCCAGGACTTCGAGGTGACCCGCGAGCGCATCCGCCAGATCGAGGCGAAGGCGCTCCGGAAGCTCCGGCATCCCAGCCGGTCGAAACGTCTCAAGAGCTTCGTGGAGAGCTAGTGGGCGGCGCGGCAGCGTCGCAACCAGATTGCGGATGCCCATCCTCGGCGACACGACCCCGCAGGAACCACGCCACCCCCGCCGCGCCGAGGATGTCCGGACCTCCGGTCCCCGAGGCGGGGGAGCGCCGGCTCTCCCCGGGGTCCCCCAGACGAGATCTTCGCGCGGCTCGACGATTCTCGGAGGTGGGGGAACGGCGCGCGGCGGCAGACTGCGCGGTGAGAGGCGTCGAGTCACGCGCCGGACTGCCCACGAGAATCGAAGGATCTGCCTGCAGAGTGAGGTATTCTCTGCAGCGTAGGCGCGGTGGTGCCTGCATCGGCGCTGCCGGCAGGTCGGGGCGGTACGCCCCGTGGTGAGGACGCGGGCCCATAGCTTAACGGCAAAGCTGTCGGCTCATAACCGATCGGATCCAGGTTCGAATCCTGGTGGGCCCATCCCGACGGGGCGGGCGTAAGCGGGTGCGGACGCGCGCCCACGGAGGAAGCACCTTGTCGTTGCGTGAGAAGCTGAAGGCGCTGGAGGAGCTGCAGCAGATCGACCTCGACGTCACGGGGGTGCGCGGGGAGGCCGAGGGCATCCCGGTTCGACGCGCGGAGATCGACGCGGTGCTCGCGGTCGCCAAGAAGGCGTACGAGGCCGAGAAGTCCCGGATCGAGGACAACGAGCGCGAACGCCGCCAGATCGAGTCCCTGCTCGGCATGGAGCGGGACAAGGTGAAGAAGTGGGAGTCGCGGCTCGGCGACATCAAGACGCCCCGCGAGTACGCCGCGCTCTCGCGCGAGATCGACATCGCCAGGAAGACCAACGACTCGCAGTCCGAGCAGCTGAGGCAGCTGGCCAGCGCCGCCATCGAGATGCGAAGGGTGCTCGACGCCAGCGCGGATGCGCTGTCCGAGAAGGAGATGGCGGCCAAGGAGGAGCTCGACGCGCTGTCGCGGCGCGAGGCGGACTTCGCCACCCGGCTGCGGGAGCTCGATGTCCGGCGCGGCGAGGCGGCCAGGAAGGTCGATCCGGCGCTGCTCGGCCGGTACGAGAACATCAAGCGCCGGCGAGCCGGCATAGCGGTATGCCCGGTGGTGGGCAACACCTGCCGCGGCTGCAACCGCAACATCCCGCCCCAGCTCAGCCTCGTGCTCCGGCGAGCCGACTCGGTCGAGAGCTGCCCCAACTGCAACCGCATCATCTACTCGGCCGAGGCGGTGAACCCGCCTGCCGCGACCGGTTAGCCGTGTCCGTCCTCTCCGACCTGCTGCGCTTCATCGCGGCGAACGAGGAGCTACCCCGGACGCTGAAACGCTACGCTGGCCATGACCGCGACGCCCTCGGCAAGCTCATCAACGCCGCTGCGGATCGCGTGGAAGAGGCGGACAAGGCGGGCCAGGAGGCTGCTGGTCCCAGAGGCAAGGCGGGTGGGCTCAAGGTCCGCAAGCAAAGCGAGGTCGAGCGCGCGGCGCGGACGTCGGCGGAGGATCTCGACGCCGCCATGAACGAGTCGAAGGCGGAGCGGGAGCAGAAGAAGCGCCAGCGCGCCACCGCGGCCGAACGCGAGCGGGCTGAAGTCGCGGCCAAGGTCGCCGAGGGGCCGCCCCGGGTACGCCTCTTCTCCGACGGTGCGGCCCGCGGGAACCCTGGTCCGGCCGGTGCGGGCGCCGTCATCGTGAGCCCGGCCGGGCACATCATGGCCAAGATCGGCAAATTCCTCGGCGAGAGCACCAACAACGTGGCCGAGTACACGGGCCTGATCTTGGGCCTGAAGCGGGCCAAGGCCATGGGGATCAAGGAACTCGACGTCTTCTCCGACTCGGAGCTCCTCGTGAAGCAGCTCGCCGGCGAATACGCGGTGAAGGCAGAGCATCTGAAGTTGCTGTACGACGAGGCGCAGACGCTGCTCAAGGCGTTTCCGGAGGTGCACGTCGCGCACATCCCGCGCGAGGAGAACAAGGCAGCGGACGAGATGTCGAACCGCGCCATCGACGAGCGGCTGTAGCCTAGGGGGCTTTGCGGACCGCATTGCTTTCTGTTACACCATCCTTCGCCGGAGCCGCTCGGGCGAACGCGTCGGCTTGTAGGGCT
This sequence comes from Anaeromyxobacter sp. RBG_16_69_14, assembly GCA_001768075.1. Classification (GTDB taxonomy): domain Bacteria; phylum Myxococcota; class Myxococcia; order Myxococcales; family Anaeromyxobacteraceae; genus Anaeromyxobacter_A. The sequence continues at coordinate 55,039 of MEMX01000087.1, forward strand.
GGAGCCGCCGAGGAAAGTCCGAGCACCACAGAGCAGGGTGCCGGTCAACGACCGGTCGGGGCGACCCGCAGGAAAGTGCCACAGAGATCAGACCGCCGAACGGCGTCGAAAGGCGTGCGTGGCAAGGGTGAAACGGTGCGGTAAGAGCGCACCGCGCGCCGGGTAACCGGCGCGGCACGGCAAACCCCACCCGGTGCAAGAGCGAATAGGGAGGCGATCGTCCCCACCGCAAGGCGAGGACGGCAAGACCGGCTCGGTC
>MEMX01000087.1:55310-70088 GCA_001768075.1 Anaeromyxobacter sp. RBG_16_69_14
AAGCTCGCTGGAGGCGCGTGGCAACACGCGCACGAGAGGAATGTTCGCCACCGTGCCTCTGCGGAGCCACGGGACAGAACTCGGCTTACAGGGCGGCTCCGGCATTTCTGCCCTGAATTCAACTGGTTCTGAGGGCGCCTCAGCCCCCTGGATCCGGTCTTGCCTCTTCCAAACGAGTACTGCTACGTACCCGCCGCGAACCCCGGCTCTTCTACGCCGAAACACCTCAGCAGCGCGGACTGGTGAAGAGTCAGGCCACGAAGCACGACCTTGAGGGCACGGTTCGCCCCCAATATCGCAGCCAGCAGGCTGCACGCTGAGTCGTGGAACTCGCGGACCTTGGTGAAGTCCAGCGTGAGCTGGGTCAGCGGCGCAAAGGACAGAATGGTCTCGGACAGCCGCTCTGTCTCTGAAATGCCGAACCGCCTTCCGAACCTGAGCAGGAGCGAGCCGTCCTTGAACTGAGCGTGCATAAGACTCCCAAGGCGAAGCCCAGCAAGTCGGCGGCGGAAGGCCGATCCCTGGGCCCCGGGAATGATAGCGGGCTTCGAGGCAGCACCGCACCATGGAACTCCTGGGCGGCGAAGAAGTTCCCCGCCCGCGCGGGCTGCGCCTGCCTCCCCCAAGCGATGGAGACGAGACCGGGGCCGCTATCCGGAAAGGGCCCGGAAGCCGACGCTGGTAGCCAGCTGTGCCGCCGGACGGATCGGCGATCCCGCACTTCGCCCCGATCGACACCTCGCGCGCCCGGCGAAACTTGGCGAGCCTCGCCGCCCGTGCCTAGTCGTCTTCGACGCGGCCGAAGGCGCGTTGCGCCTGGAAAGCGGGATCGAGGCCGCTTGCGCGCCCCTCGACCAGCTGCCAACACTCGGCACAGAAATAGGCGGCGAGGCCGGAGCGCACGCCCTCGGGCAACGCCCCGCCGCACCGGACGCACGGACTGTCACCCGCGTACGCGCCAGGTAACGGAAGGGGACGAGGCGAGTGGCGTGTCATGGGTTCTTGGTCGCGTCTGCTTTCTTGGAGAGCGGTCGGGATGGAGAGCTTAGGGGGCCGCCGCGCACCTGTCACCGGTCGCGATGGGGCGGGAGTGACGGCATGCTTGCCCTCGATTGACGCGCCAGGGCGGCATTTGCGGCGCCTGCACTGTGTGACGCGGTGGTACGGATTCACCTTCGATGCTCCGCCGACCAGCGCCGCCAGGATTGCCCATGTGCGTCGTCCGAATCAGGGAATCGGATGATCGGACCTGAAGGCCCACGGTGGCGATCAGCACGGCAACTGCTCGAGCACACGGCATGCCAGGTCGGGCGCGCAGAAGGTCGGGTACTTGTGGGCCTGGGAACGCAGGTATTCATGACCCGGGGTGGGAGTTCTAGCCTGGCTCCGGCCACCGCGAGCACCGCAACGCGTGGCCAGCGAGCCTGGCCGGACGCCGAGCCGCATCGGCGCTTGGGCGAGCGTGAGCGCCAGCCTGGCGTCCCGCGTACGACTCGGCATTCAGCGAGTGCGTCGGAATGCCGCGCCCGTCGGGGTCAATCGCAAAACCGGCTGCGAACATCGCGCATGGGGTGTCATTGACGTGGGCCAAGTGTGGCGGTTGCAGTGTGGGATAGGGTGCCAGTTCAGTGACGAGCAGGCGAAACAGAATCCTCGTGGTCGACGATGACGCGGATATCCGGGAGGCACTGGAGCAAGTGCTGCTTTCCGCGGGTAACCGTGTCAGCACTGCCAAGAACGGCAAGGACGCTCTGGATCTGATTCAGACGAACCGGCCGGACGTGATCCTGCTCGATCTGATGATGCCGGTCATGGACGGCTTCAGGTTCAGAGAGGCCCAGAAGCGGGACCGCACGCTCGCTGACATCCCCGTGGTCGTCATCTCGGCTGTCGCGGCACAGAACGCGGCTGCGCTGGGCGACGTGGCGGCATGCCTTCCCAAGCCGTTCAGCATAGACGTGCTGCTCGACACGATCTCCATGTGCCAGCGCCAGGCGAGCCGCCGAGGCATGGTAGACCCATCTGGGCGGTAAGGTCCGCCTGAGAAAAAAGTCACGAGGGGGGTACCGGCCAGGCGAGCCGTTATTACCCTAGCAGGGCGGCAACACCCGGTCACCGGAAGGGGACACATCATGCCTCACATCGACATCGAGATCCTCGTACCGTTCGCGGCGAAGTACATGGACGGCAGGAAGCTCACGCCTGCGGAGCGCAGTGAGGTCCTGCGCATGGCGCAGGGCTTCGCGTGCAAGGACTCGGCGGCAGCCGCCAACATCTCGCCCGAGACCATCCGCGCCCGCCGAAAGAGGATCTACCGCAAGCTCAAGCTGTCGGGCTCGAACGAGCTGATCTCGACGCTGCTCGGGCTCTCCCTCAGCGTGCTCGCGAAGGGCGCGAGCGTCGAGCAACCGGCCGAGCTGCCCTCGCCGGCGGAGGACGCCCCAGCAGCTCTCGCCACGCACTAGTCCTGCTGCCTGGCAGAGGGAGACGGTCGGTCTCACCTTGCCGCCGGCTACCCTCGTCGCCAGCCAGGCGAACGAGGCCGGCGGCAGGCATTATCAAACCTCACAGTGCTAGATCCGTCTGCGAGGCTATGCGGCAGCGCCGCAGCGTTCGACTGTCTTCACTTTTGGCCTGACCGCGAAGAGCACGCAGCGAGCGCATGTCCAGCTCGTCCAGCGCTTGTTCACGGCCTCGTCGAGGCAACCGTCGTAGTGATCGCAGAAGAGATTGCGGTAGTGCTCGACGACGCGATCCGGATCGATCAGCTTCAACAGCTCGGTGGGATGGTGGTTAGCGACCATGGCGGCCTTCTCCCGTATCGACTGCATTCTCGTTTACCGTGCACTGAGCACCGCCGAAGCAGGCGCTGAAGCGCGACGACCTTCGAGACCGTGAAGGGCGGGCCGTCACGTGCTCCAGTTCCCCGTGATCTTCGCCAGCGGGATGTAGAACAACTTCTCGTACTCGTCGTCCCGCACCTTGACGCACACGGCCGTCGCGTCGACCCTGGTGATGACGCCGATGATGCGCGCTCCACTTCCCGGCGACGTGAACGCGATCCTGATGCCCTCTCTGAGGGTCAAATTGAGAGTCGAAGTCTCATTGGTCATGGGGTTCGGATCCGCATCCGATGCCGCCAGCGCCAGGAGCCGCAAGGAGGCCGACCGCAGCACAGTCCCCTCCCCGATTGGTGGATCTTCGATATTGATGCTACCAAGGGGGCACCGCAACGGTCCTTGATGGCGGTCATGCGTCGTTGCCGCACCCCAACAGAGTCCATCTGGTGCTGCATCGATGCCATCGAACCAGGACGGGCGGGCGCTCCATACCGCAAAGCCCCCTTGGTCCGAACCCTTCCCCCTCCTCTGGCGGGCTCACTGCTTGCTCGAGGCGTGCCTGGCTCGACCGGGCCGGCGCCCCGCCTAGGCACCAGGATTGCTGGGACACGAGTATACTCGGCGATCGACCACGATATCGCGAGGCGTCATGCAAGTTCCGGCTGCCGCTCACCCGGCATGGAGCGACCTCCTGACCGGGAAGACCCAGCACCAGCTTTCGTTCCTCGCGGCGCGGATGCTCGTCGTTCGCGCCCGCATGGAAGTGCTGAAGACGGGGTCTCGGCCGGAAGTCGTCCGCAAGTACGCGGCCGAGCTCGGGGAGCTGTTCTCGCAGAACGCGGACTGCCGCAGCGCGCAACAGGACCTTGCGAAGATCTTTGGCTGAGGACGCGAGAACGACCAGGCGCCCGAGTGCGCAGGACTTCCTCGAGCTCGTCGAACGTGCCAAGCGCGGGCGGCTCAAGCTGTACGTCGGGTTCGCCGCCGGCGTGGGCAAGACCTGGCGCATGCTGGAGGAGGCGCACGCGTTGAAGCGGCGGGGCGTCGACGTGGTGGGCGCCCTCATCGAAACGCACGGGCGGGCCGAGACGCGGGCCCTTATCCGCGACCTCGAGGTGGTGCCGCGCAAGGAAGTGGAGTACCGCGGGGTGGTGGTCGAGGAGATGGACCTCGCGGCGGTGCTGGCGCGCCGCCCCGCCGTGGCCATCGTGGACGAGATCCCGCACACCAACGTCCCGGGCTCGAAGAACCGCAAGCGCTACCAGGACGTCCTCGACCTGCTCGCCGCCGGGGTGAACGTCATCGGCGCGCTCAATATCCAGCACCTCGAGTCCCTCAACGACCTCATCCAGCGCAACACCCACGTGACGGTGCGCGAGACCGTGCCCGACTCGTTCCTGGAGCAGGCGGACCAGGTCGTGAACCTCGACCTCGCCGTGGAGGACCTCCTCGAGCGGCTCAAGACGGGCAAGATCTATCCCAGCGAGAAGATCCCCTGGGCGCTCACGCACTTCTTCCGCGACCAGAACCTGGCCACCCTCCGCGAGCTGTCCCTGCGCGAGGTGGCCGAGAGCCTGGACCGGTCGGCTGCCCAGGCGGCGCGCCTGGGGGAGACGCCCGGCAGCACGCGCGGGCGCGTCATGGTGGCCCTCTCGTCGAACCCGCCCCACGCGCTGGCCCTGCTCCGCCGCGGCTCGCGCATGGCGGGCAGGCTCAACACGGACTGGTTCGTGGCCTACGTCGAGACGCCGCAGGAGGCGCCGGAGCGCATCGGCTCCGAGGCACAGCGCAACCTGCTCGACAACATCGAGAAGGCGCGCGAGCTGGGCGCCGAGGTGGTCCGCCTCAAGTCCGACGATCCGGCCGCGGCGCTGCTCGACTTCGCCCGCTCGCACCGCGTGAGCGATCTCATCGTGGGCCGGACCGAGCTGCCCTGGTGGCGGCGGCTCCTGGGGAGGTCGGTGCTGCAGCGGCTGGTGGACACCAGCGCCGGGCTCGACCTGCACGTCGTCTCGTTCGAGGGGGAGGAGGCGCGGCCGTGACCCTGCGCGCGAAGCTCCTCCTGGCCCAGGCCCCGCTTGCCCTGGTGCTGGCCCTGTTCGGGGTGGTCTCGGTCACGACCATCTCCTCGCTCGGCCACAGCCCCGAGCTCATCCTCAAGGACAACTACCGGAGCGTGCTCGCCCTGGAGCGCATGCTGCGGTCCCTCGAGCGGCTAGAGGGCGAGGCCTTGGCGCTCGCCACGGGCCGGCCTGCCAGCGCTCCGGCCGGCGCGGACGACCGGCGCGCTCTCGAGGCCGAGCTGGTGGTGCAGGAGCAGAACATCACCGAGTCGGGGGAGGACGCGGCGACTCGGCTCCTGCGTCAGCGCTTCACCGAGTACCAGGCGGCCTTCGCGAGGCTCGGTGCGGCGCCGTTGCCTGAGCGGCTCGGGCTCTACTTCGAGGTGCTCGAGCCCGTCTACCAAGGGGTACAGGCGGCCGCGGGTGAGATCCTGGCGTTGAACCAGGACGCGATGGCGCGCAAGAGCGAGCGGGCGCGCCGCGCGGCGGAGCGCAACAGCTCCTTCGTGGTGGTGGTGACGATCGGAGCGCTGGCCCTCGGTCTCATCTCCTCGCTCGCGCTCACCGCGCGGCTCCTGAGACCCCTCGGCATTCTCTCGCAGACCGTGCGACGCATCGGCGAGGGCGACCTCGCGGCCCGGGCGCGGGTGGGCGGCAAGGACGAGATCTACGCTTTGGCGCAGGAGTTCAACACCATGGCCGACCGGCTCGGCCAGTACCGGACGAGCTCGCTGGGCGAGCTGTTGCAGGCGCAGCAGGCGTCGCAGGCCGCCATCGACAGCCTGCCCGATCCGGTGCTGGTGCTCGATCCGGCGGGCGGCGTCATCAACCTGAATGGGGCTGCGGAGGCCATGCTGCGCATCGGCGCGGGCGGTGCCGTGCCCCCGATGTCGGCACTCGAACCTGGCCTGCGCGCGGTGGTGGAGCGGGTGCGCCAGCACGTCCTCTCGGGGAAGGGCGCCTACGCACCACGCGGGTTCGAGGAGGCCGTCCGCGTCGCGTCGCCCGAAGGCGATCGCCATCTGCTCCCACGTGCCACCCCGGTCTACTCCGAGCAGGGCAGCATCGTGGGGGCGACCATCGTGCTGCAGGACGTCACGCGGCTCATGCGCTTCGACGAGCTCAAGAACGACCTCGTCGCCACCGTCGCGCACGAGTTCCGGACTCCGCTCACATCGCTCAGGATGGCGATCCACTTGTGCGCCGAGGAGGTGGTGGGCCCCCTCACCGAGAAGCAGGCCGACCTCATGGCGGCCTCGCGACAGGACTGCGAGCGGTTGCAGGGGATCGTGGACGACCTGCTCGACCTCTCGCGCATCCAGTCCGGCCGGATGGCGCTCCGGGTGGAGCGGCTCGACGTGGGCGCGCTCCTGGAGGGGGCGGCTGGCGGGCTGCGCGCTGGGGCCGAGGCGGAAGGCATCGAGCTCGCCGTCACCCCCGAGGAGACGCCGGACGTCCACGCCGACCCCGAACGCATCCAGCTCGTGCTCACGAACCTGCTCGCCAACGCCATGCGCCACACTGCGCCGGGCGGACGGGTCGAGGCGCGGGTGATGCCCGCAGGAGGCGCAGTCCGCTTCGAGGTGCGCGACACGGGAGAGGGGATCGCGCGCGAGCACCACGACCGCATCTTCGACAAGTTCTACCGCGTGCCGGGCGCGCGCTCGGGCGGAGTGGGGCTGGGCCTCTACATCGCGCGCGAGATCGTGCAGGCGCACGGTGGCGCGATGGGTGTGGAGAGCGAGCCGGGGAAAGGGAGCACCTTCTGGTTCACGCTGCCGGTCGACCAGGAGCAGCCTGCGGCGGCATGAGCGAACTCGCTCACCGCCCCCACTTCTTGCGCTTGCGCCAGAGCGTGGAGGCGTCGATGCCGAGGATGCGCGCTGCGTCCTCGAGGGTGGCGGCGCGGGCGAGGACGCGCAGGACGTGCTCGCGCTCGATTTCCTCGGCGGTGAAGTCGCCGCCCAGGACGATCGTGGTGGGATGCGCGGCGATGCGCTCGGGGAAGCTCTCCGGCTCGAGCACCTGGCCTGGCGCAAGGATGAGCGCGCGCTCGATGGCGTTGCGCAGCTCGCGCACGTTGCCGGGCCACCGATAGGCGAGGAGTACCCGCTCGGCCTCTGCGGACAGCTCCGGCGGCTGGCGGCGCCCCTGGCGCGCGAAGAAGGCGACGAAGCGGCGCGCCAACGGCAGGACGTCCTCGGCGCGATCGCGCAGGGGTGGCGCGGTGACCTCCACCACGTTGAGGCGGTAGAGGAGGTCCTCGCGGAACTGGCCTACCTTCACTTCTAGTTCGAGGTCGCGGTTCGTCGCCGCCACGATGCGCACGTCGGCGGTGCGCGTGCGCGTCTCGCCCACGCGCTCGAACCGCTTCTCCTGGAGGAACCGGAGCAGCTTCGCCTGCAGGCCAGGCGAGATCTCTCCGATCTCGTCCAGGAAGACCGTCCCGCCCTCGGCCGCCTCGACGCGGCCCTCCTGGTCCTTCACCGCGCCTGTGAACGCGCCCCGCGCGTGGCCGAAGAGCTCGCTCGCGAGGAGTTCCTCCGAGAGCGTCGGGCAGTTGACGAGCACGAACGGGCGGTCGCGGCGGGGGCTGTGGGAGTGGATCAGGCGCGCCAGGACGCCCTTCCCGGTGCCGTTTTCCCCGCGCAGGAGCACCGCGACGTCGTGCCCGGCGGCTCGTTCGATAACCTCCAGGACCGACTGCATGCGCGGGGAGGCGGTCTCGACGTTCGCCTCCGGGGCGGCCTCCTCGAGGCGCGTCTCGAGATCGGACACCCGCCGCTCCAGGGCGCGACGCCCGATCGCCCGGCTGACGAGGTGCCGGATCTGCGCGGGCGTGAAGGGCTTGGGCAGGTAGTCCTTCGCCCCGCGGCGCATCGCCTCCACGGCGGTGTCCACCGTGGCGTAGGCGGTGATGACGACGACCTCCAGTCCGGGCCGCTCGGCGAGCAGGCGGGGGAGCAGGTCGAGACCGCTGTCATGGCCGAGCCGGAGGTCGCAGAAGGCGAGGTCGAAGGGCTCGAGGCGGAGGGCCTCGAGCGCGGCCTGTGGGTTCGCGGCCTGCTCCACCTTGCAGCCGAGCCCCTCGATGCAGAGCGCGAGCGTGGTCCGGATGTTCTTCTCGTCGTCGATGACCAGCACGCGCAGGGGCGTGGCCGAGGTGAGGTCTTCGGGCATCGAGGGGCCTTGCGTCGTCGGCTGCATGGGCATCCTGCAACATGCACGGATGCGGGGGCCAGGCCCATCGCGAGTTGCAGGAGGTGCCCTGCCGGGACCTTCTCGACGCTCCAGACCGGGTGTCGCGCCCCGCGAAGCGCGCGGCTACCATGCGCGCCGGAATGGACGGAATCATGTGGAGCCTCGAGGCGCGGAGCGCGCTGGCGCGCGCGGTGGCGGGCACGTTCTACCTCGCCGCGGTCGCGCTGCTCGTCCTCGTCCAGGAGCTCGGGCTGTGGCTGCGGCGCGAGGAGAACCGGGCCTGGTGGGCCGGCAACGGGCGCGATCTCCTCAACGCGGGGGGACTCACTGCCGTGGCGGCTTCGCTGCGCGCCTACGGTTTCCCCCTCGCAGCGGCGTTGATCGTGAGCGCGACGCTCACCCTCGCGCTCATCGGCACGTCCATCTTCATGGAGACGCGGATGCGCGTGGCACGCCCGCGCGCCTGGGCGCTGACCGTGGGGCTCGCATTCGCCGCGCCCGTGCTGCTCTTTCCTGCGGACGTCCTGGGCGCCTTCGCGCGCGCCGCGGGGACGCTCTTCCCGTTCAGGGGCTGAGTGTGATCCACCTGCAGGTGTTTCGAGGTGATCGGCGTGGGCGCCAAAGAAAGAGGCCGCCCTGAGGCGGCCTCGAGAGGGGAGGGGATCCCGCGCTGCGGCGGGAAAACGACCCTCGGGTTGTGTGCGGTGCAGCGGGCTACATGCCCATGCCGCCCATTCCGCCCATCCCGCCACCCATCCCGCCGCCCATGCCAGGTCCGCCGCCCGTGTCCTCCTTGGGCTTCTCGGCGATGAGCGCCATGGTGGTCAGCATCAGCGAGGCGACCGACGCGGCGTTCTGGAGCGCCGTGCGGGAGACCTTGGTCGGGTCGATGACGCCGGCCTTCACGAGGTCCTCGTAGTCACCCGTCTGCGCGTTGAAGCCGTAGTTGGTCTCCTTCGACTCCTTCACCTTGTTCACGATGATCGAGCCCTCCCAGCCGCCGTTCTCGACGATCTGGCGGATGGGCTCCTCGAGCGCGCGGCGCACGAGGTCCACGCCGATCTTCTCGTCCGGGTTCACCTGCAGCTTGTCGAGGTTCTTCAGGCAGCGCAGGTAGGCAATGCCGCCACCAGGGACGATGCCCTCCTCGACGGCCGCGCGGGTCGCGTGGAGCGCGTCCTCGACGCGGGCCTTCTTCTCCTTCATCTCCGTCTCGGTGGCCGCGCCGACGTTGATGACCGCCACGCCGCCCACGATCTTCGCGAGTCGCTCCTGGAGCTTCTCCTTGTCGTAGTCGCTGGTGGTCTCCTCGATCTGGGCGCGGATCGTCTTCACGCGCGCCTCGATGTCGGCCTTCTTGCCGGCGCCGTCCACGATGGTGGTGTTGTCCTTATCCACCGTGATGCGCTTCCCGCGGCCGAGGTCCTTCAGCGTCACCTGCTCGAGCTTGAGGCCGAGCTCCTCGGCGATGAGCTTACCGCCGGTGAGGATGGCGATGTCCTCGAGCATGGCCTTGCGGCGGTCGCCGAAGCCGGGCGCCTTGACCGCGCAGACGTGCAGCGTGCCGCGCAGCTTGTTGACGACGAGAGTCGCCAGCGCCTCACCCTCGACCTCCTCGGCCACGATGAGCAGCGGCTTGCCTCCGCGCGCTACCTGCTCGAGCAGCGGGAGCAGATCCTTCATGTTCGAGATCTTCTTCTCGTGGATGAGGATGTAGGCGTCCTCGAGGACGGCCTCCATCCGCTCCGGATCCGTGACCATGTAGGGCGAGAGATAGCCGCGGTCGAACTGCATGCCCTCGACCACCTCGAGCGTGGTCTCGAGGCCCTTCGCCTCCTCGACGGTGATGACGCCTTCCTTGCCGACCTTGTCCATCGCCTCGGCGATGATGTTGCCGATGGTGGTGTCGCCGTTGGCGGAGATGATGCCGACCTGGGCGATCTCCTTGTGATCCTTGGTCGGCTTGGAGAGGGTCTTCAGGTGGGCGACGACGGACTCGACGGCCTTGTCGATGCCGCGCTTGAGCTCCATCGGGTTGTGGCCGGCCGCGACGAGCTTGGAACCGTCCCGGTAGAGCGCCTGGGCGAGCACGGTCGCGGTGGTGGTGCCGTCGCCGGCGACGTCGGAGGTCTTGGAAGCGACCTCCTTCACCATCTGCGCGCCCATGTTCTCGAACTTGTTCTCGAGCTCGATCTCCTTCGCCACCGTCACGCCGTCCTTGGTGATGGTCGGCGAACCGAACGTCTTCTCGATGACGACGTTGCGCCCCTTCGGACCGAGCGTGACCTTGACCGCGTCGGCGAGGGTGTTCACGCCCTTGAGGATGGCCTCGCGAGCGCGCTGGTCGAACATGATTTCCTTAGCAGCCATGTATTCTCCTCGGAATCTGGCGCACGGCGAGGGACGAACCCCGCCCTGCGTTTCTGGTGATCGCACGGCGCGGAACGAGCCCGCACCCTACGTCAGTGGTGATCGCACGGAAGCGACGAGCCGGCCCTACTTCTCCTCGATGACGCCGAGGATGTCCTCCTCGCGCATGATGAGGTGCTCCTCGCCCTCGATCTTGATCTCGGTGCCAGCGTACTTGGAGAAGAGGACGCGATCGCCGGCCTTGATGTCGAGCGGGCGGACCTTGCCGTCCTCGAGCACCTTGCCGTTGCCGACGGCGAGCACCTTTCCCTCGATCGGCTTCTCCTTCGCCGTGTCGGGGATGATGATGCCACCCTTGGTCTTCTCCTCCTCCGCGATCCGCTTGACGATGAGGCGGTCCTGCAGCGGACGGATCTTCATATGGTCCTCCTTGCTACTGCGGTTACCCGCGGTCGGGCTCACGGCCCTTGGGAAGGGGAAAGGTCGTTAGCAGTCCCGTTGGGTGACTGCCAGCCGACCCGGCGTAGCTTAACCACGGACGAGTGGCTGTCAAGGGAAGCAGCCAACCCGTTAGGGTCTGTCAGGACTGAGGATTCCGGCTGTCGTTTAGCAGTTGATGGCGGCTGGCGCTTGCCAGCTTCGACTGCCAATAATGTCTATTTATTTCGTGGGGTTGCCTGCGATCGATGGCGGGTGTTACCTTGAATATAAGGGGCAGCCTGGTCCCCAATAGGGGGCGGCCAGGCGACCAGGGCCCCGCAACCCCGCCATCGCGGGAGGCGAGTACGGTGAGCGACAGGATCGTCGTCGGGAAGAGCGCGCAGGAATTCTTTCGGGAGCTCGTGTCCGACGCGCTCTCTCACAGGCGCCTTCAGATACAGGAGGCGACCGAGTTCTACCTCGTGAACTTGCTCGCCCAGCATCTCCAGGAGGAGCGACTCCTCGCCCGGGTGGAGGGCGGAGAGGCTCAGGCAGAGCCGCTCGCCCTCATCCTCAAGCGCGCTCTCGAGGGCGACCGCGAGGCGCGCTGGCGCAACCTCAAGCGGCTCGGTGACACCTCCCTCTTCGTGTCGGGCTTCTTCGGCGATTCGCTCGCCCGGTCCCTGGTGGACATCGACTACTACATCGCCATGGGCGAGCGCGCCTATGACGCCCTCTCCGAGGAGCCGCGCGGCCCCTCGGGCGCGCAGGAGCTGTTCGCCGAGCTGGCGGAGCGGTTTCCCCAGTTCGTGGACCTCTTCGCCGAGATCGCCGAGCTCGCGGACCTCGGGTCAAACCGTGGCCTGCTGCGACTCTACGAGCGCTTCCTGCTCACCGGCTCGGAGCGCGTCGCCCAGAGGCTGCGCGAGCGCGGCGTGGCGCTCTTCGGCGGCCCGGGCCGGCCGCGCTCCGGCCCGTTCAAGCAGTGACGATCTCCTTCTTCCAGGAGGAGATCGAGGCCATCTACGGCGTGCGAGCGCCGCGGGTGATCGACTTCCTCGTCGATCGGGAGGGGGCGCGCAACGCGGCCGGTGAGCCGCTGGCGCCGGAGGCGCTCCTCGTGCGGGAGTCCGAGGGCGAGCTCGAGCTGGGGCTATTCCTCGACGACGACGTCGTGAGCGCCGCGGATTCCGCCGACCCGCACGATCCGCGTCCGCTCCTCACCGCGCCTTCCTCTTTGCCCCACCTCGCCTGCGCGGCGGAAGGCGTCTCACACTTCGTCTACCTCGCCACGCGCGCCGCGGCCGGCAGGCCGGTCTCGCTCCTCGAACTGGAGGTGCAGGCGGAGGTGGACAAGTTTGCGCTGCTCGTCCTCCACCTGTGGCGCCGCGGCCTCCGCCGCCTCTCGCCGGCGCTGCGCCGCCGGCTCTTCGAACGCGTCCGGTATCACTCCCACCTCGACGGCGCGGAGCTCGAGCGCTACCGCGTCGCCAACCACCTCGGGGGTGGGTACGCGGGCTGGCTGGAGAGCCGCTACGTGGAAGGCGCCGACGTGGAGGGCCTGCTGCGCGAGCTGCGCCAGAGCTACCGGCTCGGCGGCGGTGAGAAGCTCGGGTACCTGGGAGCGCGCACGCGTCACTGACTCGCCTAGGCAGCGTCGTTCGTGCTCGCCCGACGGTTCCGAGGCGAGTCAGTGCGATCCCCGGGCTCGCTGCGCTTCGCCCTCAGTTTGGGGGGAGCGACCGCCGCTCCCCCCAAACCCCCCACCGGCAAGTTCTCGCTCGGCAGTGGGGATCGGGCAGGTCAAGTGCCTCGCGGGACGCCGGTACGACCCGGGCGTCTGCCACCTGAACGCCCTGTACCTGCGGACCGTCCCGTGCCACGCCATCGAGATGACCGCGGCGTATCTCCACGCCTCCGTTCCGGCAGGCGGGGTTGCGAGTGCGCCGGCACTTCGATATCCTCATCCATATGAAGTCCATATCGTTATCGGTATCGGAGCAGGACTACGATGCATTCCGCAAGGCTGCGCAGTCCCAGGAGAGGCCCATCGCTTCGCTCATCCGTGAAGCGATGGCCGCCTACCGGGCTGAGAGGCTCGAAGGGCGCGGCAGGCTCGAGGAGATCGTGGTGCTCACCGGCCACGCGCCACTCGCGCCCCTCCCGTCCCGCGAGGAGCTGTACGACGAGGCATTCGACGCCCCCGACGACGAGGAGCGTCGGTGAAGCGCGCCCTGGACACCAACGTCCTCGTCTACGCCCACCTGCCCGGCTTCGCGGAGCACGAGCGCGTCCGCGCATTCCTCCAGACCGAGCTGCGCAAGACGGACGTGACGTTCTGTGTGACCCCCATGGTGCTGCACGAGTTCGTGCACGTCATCACCGATCCTCGCCGCTTCGTCTCGCCGGTGACCATGAGCGAGGCGGTGACGGTCGCGCGCTCGTACCTCGGCCGGGAGAACGTGGAGTGCCTGCCGGTGAATGAGGACGTGATCCGCGAGGCCCTCGCCCTGCTCGACCGGCACTCGCTCGGGCGCAAGCGCATCGCCGATACGCTGCTCGCGGCGACCCTCTTGCAGAACGGTGTCGCCGAGCTCGTCACCTGCAACCCGCAGGACTTCCGTCTCTTCGAGGGCCTGTCCGTCACCGACCCCACCGCGCGGCCGCCGTCGGAGCCAAAGCAGGGCTAGCCGTTGCTGACATCCATGTAGACGCGCCAGTGCACCCAGGACTACCTGATTCCCGGCGCGGCCTCCGCCTTCAGCGGGGGCTTCTCCTGAAGCTCGTCCGCCGACTTCGGGAGCGAGGCCAGGGCAGCAGGGTCGATCTCCACGATGCGTGGAGAGGAGAGGGCGCGGGCGAAGGTCTTGCCTCCCCGATCGGCCGAGACGAGCAGGCGATCCAGCTCCTTTCCGCCTTGATCGAGCAGCGCGACCTGGTAGGCAGGGTGGTCGAGGCCGTGCTCGGCGAGCGTCCGGCCGCTCTCGTCGGCGAAGGCCTTGGCCTTGAGCGAGGAGAGCGTCCAGAGCAGGCTCGCCAGGCGGCGGCCCCCCTCCTCCTGCTTGGCGTCGACCTTGCCTTCGAAGGACGAGCTGCCCACGGTGAATTTCGCCGCGGCGACCTTCTCGCGGTCGAAGTGCATCACGGTCTTGTCGCGGAGCGCGAAGAGATCGACGTCCAGGTCCTTGGCTGCGCCGTCGGGCAGGACCGCCACCTCGCGGGCGCCCTCGATCTTCGCGTACAGGCTCGAGGTCCCGGTCTGATCCCGGGGCGGCGACGCAGGTGATGACGGTGGCCGCGACGGAGGTCGCGGGGCCTCGCCGAGAAGGAGCGTGCGGGGCGCGCCGCTCGCAGCCACGAGCCTCACCTTCCATCGCGGCTTCTCGAGGCCATGGGCGCGGTCGCCCTGAGGCGAGCCCAGGAATGCCGTGGCGCGTAATCCACGGATGGCGCCGAGCACGCGCGCTGCGGTGGCGTCGTCGGCGCGCTCCTTGGCGGGCGCGTCGAGCCGCCAGGTCTTCCCGTCGCGGACTAGGGCGTAGGAGAGCCTGGGCGCCGTCACCTCCACCCGCCGCAGCTCCTCGTCGTCGAAGGGCAACAGTCGCTTCTCGCGCAGGTCGAAGGTGGTGCGCTCGAGGGACCACTTCGCATCGCCGGTGACCAGCTCCACGGCGCCGCTGGTCGTGCGCACGAAGACGCTGCCGTCGAAGGAGCTCTCGTCCCCGAGCGCCAGCGTCTCCACCTTCCCGTCGTCGAGCGTGAGGACCACCCTGGCGCGCGGCTGCGACAGGCCGTAGTGCGTGAGCGAGGCCGCGTCGGGAGCGGGGGCGATGGCCGCCTTGCGGCGCAGCTCGGCCACCTTGTCCACGAGCGCGTCGGCGGCG
>MEMX01000087.1:70155-75314 GCA_001768075.1 Anaeromyxobacter sp. RBG_16_69_14
CGAGCGAGCCGCGTCGTCTCCCCCTTGGCCTCGACCGTGATCGCCATCACCTTCGCGGGCGCGAACGCGTACAGCTTCTCCTCGGCCGTCTTCTTCGCCTGCGCGGCCTCGTCCTTCTTCGCGATCCCGAACCAGGCGAGGGCGAGCGCGCCCCCGGCCACCGCCAGGAAGAGCGCGGTCGAGGCGAGCGTGCGGGCGCGTGCCTTCATGGGTTCCTTCCTCCTGGTGGCAGCGATCGCTTGCACTGCCCCGTTTCTTTAGGGATCGTCAACCGGGTAGTGCCATCAGCGCGACCTGCGCACCATCCAGACCGCCAGGCCGAGTCCGAGCAGGCCCACCGGCAGAACGTCCACCGAGAGGAACTTGAGCGCGGTCGCCTGCGCCTCGGTCAGCATGACCAGCGAGGCCTCGCGGCTCCTGGGACGGATGGTGATCCGGTCCTCCTGCTCGGCCAACCAGCCCAGGGCGTTCATGGCGAAGTCGCGGTTCCCGCCGAGCTGCAGGTACTTGTTGGAGAAAAAATCTCCGTCGCCTGTCACCACCAGCCGCGCATGCTCGGAGCTCTTGCCGTCGCCGGTGACCGGCTTCTCGGCCGCCATGGCGAGCGGGAGAGGGGCCACCTTCTCGCCCTGGTCGCGGCGAGCCACGCCGCGCTCGAACACGCCCTTCACGTCGGTCTCGCCCCAGGCCTCGGATCCGGTGAGGGCGAGCGGAGTCGGGGTCACCGCCGCGCCGGTGAGCGCCACCAGCGAGCGCGCCGTCGGGAAGACGAGCGCGGTGTCGGTGAGCTCTCGGGTGATGGCGTGCGCTCCGGAGGGCAGCGCGATGGGCGACACCGGTGAGCCGAGGAGCTGCGCCGCCGGCGAGGGATCGACCACCACATCGTCGTCGGCCTGGATGCCGTAGGCCTTGAGGAAGGCGTCCAGCCCCGCCTCGGCCTCGGGCTCGAGGAAGACGCCCAGGTGCCCGCCTTTGGCGGCGTAGCGCTCGAGCGCTTCGACCTCCCCCTTGAGGAACCCGGTGCGCGCGCCGGCGACCATCACCACCGACGCGTCGTCGGGGACGTCCTTCTTCTCGAGCAGCGAGAGGGTGGAGACCTCGTAGCCTTCGCTGTCGAGCGCCTTGGTGAGACGGCCGTAGTCCCGCTCGCCCTGCCCGGCGGGCTCGGGCTCGCCGTGGCCAGTCGTGAAATACACCTTTCGAGAGGCGGCGCGTGTGACCTTCACGAGCGCGTTCGTGAGTCCCTGCTCGTCGGGGGCGGAGGCCGGCGCCTTCTGCTCGCCCGCCGCCAGGAGGATGCGCGGGCCCCCTGATACGATCCCGTACGTCTTCGCCTTCTCCGGGCTCTTGTAGGGGTCCACCATCTCGTAGCCGAAGTGGGGCGACAGCGCCGCGTACCGCTTGAGCAACCCCTCTGCCTGCGCGTAGCCCTCCTCGTCCATGCGGTAGACCGCGATCGCCTTCACGTCGCCCTTCAAGTTCCTGAGCGTGCGGACGGTGTCGTCCTGCAGGGTGAAGATCCGGTCCTTGGTGAGGTCCCAGCTCTTCGGGCGCTTGGTGGCGGCCCAGTTGGCGATCCCGAGCACCACCACCAGGGCCAGCACCGAGAGCGCGGTCAGCCCGCCGAAGTGCAGCGCACGGCCAGTGAAGAAGCGCTTCAGGCCACCCTGCTCGCCGAGGGCGAAGCCGGCGGCGATGCCGCCCAGTCCGAGGACGAGTTTGCCCAGCACGAACTGCGCATTCCCGAAGAAGAGGGTGACGACGGTCGAGAGCAGGAGGACGAGGCCGAGGACGCCGACGACGCGGGCGGCGATGTGCGAACGCATGGCAGATGCTCCTAGTGCGGCGACCCGGGCATGGTGACGTGACGAGAGCGCCGAGACCGAAGCGAGGCGGGCGCCCGAGGAGGGAGCAGCGCAGGCGTAGCAGAGCTACGTCGAGCAGCGCACCGACGAGGCCGTCCGCCGCAGCGAGAGGATCGGCGCTCGCAGTAGGCACTATGCCTGGGTCGCGGCATCAGGCCCATCGGTGGCCCTCGATGGCGCGGTCGGTGAGCCACAGCCCGAGCGCCACGAAGGACAGATAGTAGACGACGTCCTTGAGCTCGATGCGCCCTTGCAAGAAAGCCATCAGGTGCTCGGAGGAGCTCATCCCCCTGGCGAGGTCGCGGAGCGGTCCTTCCCCGGCCACGGCGAAGATCGTCACCACCCAGAGCGCGAGCAACACGATGAGCGATACCAGCGCCGCCACGATGACCGACTCCGTGAGCGACGAGACGAAGAGGCCCACCGCCATGCACATGGCGCCGAGCAGGAAGAGCCCCAGGAGCCCGGTGCCGACGGTCTGCCACTCCACGGCCGAACCGCCCTTCGCCCCCCTGGCGAAGAGCGACAGGATGACCGGAAACGCGGCCACGATGGCGATCGAGACCGCCATCACGACCAGCGCCGCGAGGTACTTGCCGGCGACGATCTCGAAGGGACGCACCGGCGAGGTCATGAGCAGCTCGAAGGTGCGCGCGCGCTTCTCCTCGGCCACGAGGCGCATGGAGAGGAACGGCGCCGAGATGACGATGAAGACACCGACGGACGCGAACAGGCGCGAGACGACGACGTCGGTGAGGTTCAACTGCTCCAGCATCTGCTGGCCTTCGTAGGGCGACATGCGCGTGACGAAGTTGCGGTAGGCTTCTACCGACCCGGTGAAGAACTGGGCGGCGAAGAACGCCATCACCATGAACGCCACGTAGGCGATGGGCGTCGTGAAGTAGACGTTCAGCTCCTTCTTCGCGATGGCGAGCGCTCCGCGCATGGCGTCTACCTCCCACCCGTGGCGGCCGAGGCCGCAGAGGTCGGCGCCACCGGTGAAGCGGCCTGCAGCCCGCCCGGCAGCACCAGCTTGGAGTAGATCTCCTCGAGGAAGGCGATGTCGTCGAGCGTGACCCGACGGCCCGGCAGGTGCTTCGCGATGAGGCCGTCGAGCGTGTCGAAGTCGACCAGCTTCCCCTCGTGGATGACGAGCACCTTCTGGCAGGTCATCGCCACCTCCGAGAGGATGTGCGTGGAGAGGATGAGCGTGTGCTTCCCGGCGAGGGTCTTCACCAGCTCGCGCACCTCCCGGATCTGGAGCGGGTCGAGGCCCACCGTCGGCTCGTCGAGGATGAGTACCTCGGGGTCGCCGAGCAGCGCCTGCGCCAGACCGACGCGCTGCCGGAATCCCTTCGACAGGTTGCCGGTCACGCGATCGAGCACGTCCTCGATGCGGGCGAGCTGCGCCACCCGATCGATCTCGGCCTTCACCCCGGGCCGCGGGAGCTTCTTCAGACCTGCGCAGAAGGCGAGGTACGCGCGCGGGGTCATGTCGGCGTAGACCGGCGGGTACTCGGGCAGGTAGCCGACGCGGCGCTTCACCTCGAGCGGCTCCTCGAACACGTCGAAGCCGGCCACCTTGGCCGTGCCGCTGGTGGCTGGGATGAACCCGGTCAGGACGCGCATGGTGGTCGATTTGCCGGCGCCGTTGGGGCCCAGAAAGCCGATCACCTCGCCCTTCTGCACGGTGAATGAGAGGTCGTCCACGGCCACCCGGTCGCGGTAGCGCTTGGTGAGATGCGAGACCTCGATCATGGTGCAGACCTCCGCTTTCGACTGGGCCCCGAACAGCCGGCTTCGCCAGGCAATTCCCGAGTGCCTACGGAGGCTTCGAGGGAACGTTGGGAGGGAGCGCCGGCGACTCCGGGTGGCGTACGGTGGCGGAACATAGCGGCCGGTGGCGACCTGTCAACATCACGGCGGTCTGTAAAACCCGGATAGCGGCTGATCCTCTCCCGGGCGTGGTCGGGGCGTGTCCGGCTGGACACGTACCCCGCCGGCTCCACGCAGATGCGCGGAGTACCTCGCTATTTGTCCCGGCCCTGGAGCGGCCCATGCCGTGCAATCCAGCGAGGGCATGGATGGGAAAATGACCGCCCGCATTCCTGCTACGAGGTGGGCCGGTGCCTCCGTGATGACCGCCATGCACGCCGAGGCGCTGCGCGCCATGCACGCAGAGGCGAGGGAGACGTTGAGCAGGCGCCGGCGCGCGCGCTTCACCTCAACACTAAAAATATTCGGCGTCGTGCTCCTGCTCGCGGCGATCGCGAGCTGAATCTGACCCCGGGCTACCCCTTCCAGAACCCGGCGCTGCCGCTGCCGGTGCGATCCTTTCGTAGGTCGTGGCCGGGGTCGAGTTTCACGAAGACGCACATCTCGTTGAGGCGCGAATAGACCCGGTCGCCCACGCGCTGCGCCAGTGTCATGCTCTCGGCGTCGCGCTGGAACTCCGCAGAGCGCGTACGCACGACGCGGCCGGGTGTCTCCGGCACGGCGCGATCCTCGACGAAGTAGTTCGTCGCGAAGAGCGTGGTGAGGCCGGAATTGAAGCGCCGGCTGATGAGCTCGTCCAGCATCGACCGTTCCCAGTCGGTGCCGCGCTCCTTTCCGAGCTCGTCGATGGCGAGCACCGGCACCTGGATGAGGGGCCGCAGCACCTCCATGTGGCCGCGGTTGGAGTCGAAGCCGGCCCGGATGTCCGAGAGCAGCAGCATGAACTCGACGTACCGGCACGGCACGCGCTTCTCGAGCGACAGGTAGCGCAGCGCTGCGCTCAGGAGGTGGGTCTTGCCGGCGCCGGGGCGGCCGTAGAGCAGGAAGCCCTTTGTCGGCTGGTCCGAGCGGAACTTGTGCGCGAAGTCCTCCGCCGCCGCCTTCGACGCGGCGTGGTCGGGGGACCACGAGCGGAAGCTGTCGAACGAGGCGAGCGCGATCGCCGCCGGGATCCCGACCCTGTTGAAGAGGCTGATGCGCTCGTCGAGGTGGCGGCAGGGGCATACCTGCGCCACCGGGCTCGGGACGCTCGAGACGAGCAGGTACCCGCTCCCGCCGCAGCTCGGGCATGCCGCGTAGCAGGCGCAGCGCCGCGCACGGGCGGTGTGCCCGAGAACCTGCTCGACCACGTACCCCGTACCGCTGCATTCGCGGCAGCCTGCACTGTGCGACGGCTCGGCCATGGGGTGCCGGAGTCTACACCGATCCGCGGAGGCAGAGGAGACCGGACTCGCGGGCCGCGTCGAGGAGGTGGGCCCTCAGCGCGGCGCGGTGGGCGGCGCGGCGCATCCAGGGGGG
>MEMX01000087.1:75427-78584 GCA_001768075.1 Anaeromyxobacter sp. RBG_16_69_14
CGCGTCGACCTCGGCGAGGGTGGGGGCGGCTCCGAGGTCGGCGAGCGCGCGCCAGGCGGACCGGTACGCCTCGCGGAGGGCGTCGTGCGCCGCGGCGCCGGCGCTCCCGATGAGTGCCCGGGCCGCGTGGAGCCTCCGCGCTGCAACGCTCGCCTCGTCAGGGGGGGCGGAGGTGTCGCCGACGCGGCCGCTCCGGTAGGCGCGCCATTCGTCCTCGACCGCAAAGCGGTAGGCCCGCAACGCGCTGGGTGCCGGCGAGGACGGGGGGCGATCGCGCAGCGCATCCTCGATCCCCCGGCGGAGGCCGCGGCAGACCACGGCCACCGGGAGGCCGCGGCGCTCCCACCCGTGCACCTGCTCCAGGTCGAGCGGGGAGAGCATGAGGCCCGTACCGCGGAGGCCGAGGAAGTACTCGGCCACCACCGTCTCGTAGGAGAGCGCTTCGCTCGGGAGATGAGACAAGGGGTCTTTGTCCTGAACGGGGAGTCTTTCCCGGGAAACTACACTAGTGGTTGCTTCCCGGAGCACGGGGAACCGGCGATGCTCTCGGGAGCGTCAGCGAGTCTTGCGTCCGCATCCTCCGCTTCTCGCCTTCCGTGGCCCTCCTGCAGACCCGCTCTGCTATATTGCTGCCGGTCGGACGCTCCATCACGCAGATCAGCATCGCGTCGGGATCCTCGGGTTCCGCGCCCCGTGCTCTTTGTCCGCTGCCGGCGGATGGGTTGGCCGACTCACTGTGCTGTTCTGCCACCCCTGCGCACGATGCCACCACGAGGAGCAGCGAAGCCAGAGCGACCATCCTAGAAATCATGCTCCCCTCGAGTTCAATTGGGGGGGCGACCCGGCTGCGGGCCACCGGGACGTGTCGTGCGGGAGGCCGTCGTGAGCGAGGCCTTCGCGCTACGTCACGCGCCACGTTACACGCCGATCGACGCCAGGACCACTGGCGATCGCGCAAACCGTGCGGTCGGGGAGCTTGTCGGAGGATGCAGGGAAATGTCGTCCATGGAACGAGACGTGAACTGTGCCGCGCAGCGGGTCGGAGGCGCCAGGCCGTTCCCAGATGAGGAGCTTCCATGCAAGCGCCTCTTTCGGCGCCTGCGGCACGTGTCGCTTCAGCGCCCTGCTTCCGGTCCTGGCGCGCGGCGTGCAATTGGGCGACCGACATGAGCAAGGTCGTTGTCAGGCGCCGCCGCGACGGCATCGTCCAGATCCTCCCGCCGCGGGGACGCCGCTGGGATCCCCACATCGCGAGCCTCGTCGCCCTCGTCGTGGGCACGGCCCTTTACGTTTCGACTGCCATCCCGTGGAGCTTGGCCTTGGTGGTGGTCGGGGTCGGATGCCTGCTCCTCGAGTTGTTGCATGCGTACCGGGCGCGCATGCTCCTGCGCAATCCGCCCGCGCCGGTGCAGGAGCTGCCTCCTCGCTGGCGCCGCGCCTGCTAGCCTTCGAGGATCGCGCACACTGTGCGGTCAACGCCGCAGCTCGGCGGCGATTTCCTCCGCCGTCTGGAATCGCTCGCGCGGATCCTTCGCCAGGAGCCGGTTGGCGAGGAGCGCGAGGCGGGTCGGGGCTCCAGGGTTCATCGCCAGCACCGCCGGCGGGGGGAGGGCGATGATCTCGTTCCACAGCTCGGGGGCGAGGCGCGCCATGAAGGGTGGTCTTCCGCACAGGAGCTCGAACAGGATGACGCCGAGGCTGTAGAGGTCCGCGCGGTGGTCGACGGGCTCGCCGCGCGCTTGTTCAGGCGCCATGTAGCGATAGGTGCCGACCACCTTGCCGTGCTGCGTGAGGCTCGCGGCGTCGCTGGCGAGCTTCACCAGGCCGAAATCCATGAGGCGCACCCACCGCCGATCGTCCACCATGATGTTGGACGGCTTGAGGTCGCGGTGCACGAGCCCGCGCGCGTGCACGTACGCGAGGCCCTCGCAGACCTGGAGGACGGCGTCGTGCAGCCTGGCCAGTCGCCCGCGCCGGTTGAGGCGCTCGAGGAGCGCGGGCGAGAGCGGCGCTGCCTCCGCGAGGACGGGGCCGATGCGTCCGCCCTCCGCCGGCTCGTGGCACGACGGCTCGGGGCCTGGACCAGTATCTGGTTCGTCCATCAGTGCCGCAAAGGCGCGGATGGCGTCGGCGCCAGCCACGGGGTCCCCTTCCGCGGGCGTGAGCAGGCTCTGCGACTCCGGCTCGTCCGACCACGCGCCGGGATCGCAACCGCAGCCCCCCGTCGAGGGGAGCGGGTGTGCGCCGGTGCAGGGCGCGTCGCCGCCCCCGGGGGCGTCGTCGAGCATGGGCGAGAGATAGCTGCGCAGATCCAGGCCCTCGACCAGCTCCATGGCCAGGAACGAGTAGCCCTCGTGCACCCCGGCCTCGTGTACGCGGACGACGTTCGGATGGTGCAGGCCGCGCAGCGCCTCGAACTCGCGGGCGAGCCGTCGCGCGGCAGCCGGATCGCAGGCAGGCGGGGGGCCGAGGAGCTTCACCGCTACCGCGTTCCCGCTCTCGCGGTGGCGGGCGCGGTAGACCGTCCCGATGCCTCCGCGCCCGATGACCGAGAGAACCTCGTAGGGGCCAAGATTTCGGGGAGGCACACAACGAGCATACGAGCCTGGTCCGGGAGCGGCAACCGGGGCCTTGGGGGGAGGCCGCCGACTGCTCGCCTCGGCCCCTCCGCCGTGCTATGAGCCGCCGCGTGATGATGGAGAGGACTCTCATCGAGAGCCTGCGGGAGAAGGTGCGCTCTCGCGCGCTGCCGCGCCACGTCGCAATCATCATGGACGGGAACGGGCGCTGGGCCGAGGCGCGCGGCCTGCCGCGCATCGCCGGTCACCGGGAGGGCTCCGAGTCCGTGCGGGCGGTCACGCGCGAGGCGCGCCGGGTCGGCCTCGAGGCGCTCACCCTCTACGCGTTCAGCGCGCAGAACTGGGCGCGCCCACCCGACGAGGTGGCGGCGCTCATGCAATTGCTCGCCGAGTTCCTCGATTCGGAGCGAGCCGAGATCATGGAGAACGCGATCCGGCTCGGCGCCATCGGCGATCTGGACAGGCTCCCCGACTTCGTGCGCGATCGCCTCGAGCGGCTCAGCCGCGACTCCGCCCAGAGCCGCGGCATGACGCTCACGCTGGCGCTCTCCTACGACAGCCGCCAGGAGATCGCGCAG